>CANQWM010000028.1 GCA_947627535.1 uncultured Acetatifactor sp. | reverse complement strand
TGACATCCACGGACACCGGGATCACAGGGCCGTCGCCCATGTCGTCTTCCTCCTCCGCGCACTGCCGAAGCTGTGCGTCAAGCTCTGTCTCGATTCCCTGCTTTCTCAGCCACGCCGGCGACGCCAGCAGGAAACGGCAGATGTTCGCCACGCTCCGCTGAAATTCTCCCCTTGTGACGGTTCCGCTTACAAGACTCTCCAAAGAATTGTCCCCGTTTGCGTTGGTCAGGGCGTCCTCCGTTACCATATAAAGGTCATTCTGGCTGCGAACCATGGCCCCGGTATTCTGAATGGCGGGTGCGCCGCCTTCCTCGTTGCCCATCGCCCACCAGTCACTCATCACAATTCCCTGATATCCCCATTCTCCCCGTAGGATGGTGGTCAAAAGATCATAGCTGCTTGAGGTCCAGAACCCGTTCATGGGACCGTAGGTAGACATGATGGACCGGGCTTCCCCTTCCTTTACGGCGATCTCAAACCCCTTCAGGTAGATTTCCCGCAGCGCCCGTTCGGATACCACCGCCTCAGCAGTGTAGCGGTGATCCTCCTGGTTGTTGCAGGCGAAATGCTTGATAGTTCCCGTGACGCCGTACTTCTGCATACCGCGCAGCTGTGCCGCCGCCATCTTTCCCGTCACGAGAGGATCCTCGGAAAAATATTCAAAATTCCTGCCGTTTAAGGGATACCGGTGTATGTTCATACCGGGCCCCAGAAGCGTGTCTATCTGGTTCTTGCGAAGCTCCATCCCTTCCCACTGGTACAGCTCTTCCACCAGCTCCTCGTTAAAGGTGCACGCCAGACAAGTCCCTATCGGCATGGAAAACGCCACCGTTCCACAGTCCATGCGGATTCCGCTGGGTCCGTCCGCACAGCATGCGGCAGGCAGGCCGTACCCCGCCAGGCTTTCCGTCAGTCCCCCGAAAGCGCCTGCGGTTCCGGGCGTCACCTTGGGCGAACACATCCCCTCGCCCCGCACGGCACAGCAAAGCTCTTCATCCGACAACTGTCCCAGAAACTGTTCCATGGTGGCAAGCCCTGCCGCCACATCCGAAAGCCGGAATCCCTGATCCCCCGTGTAGGGAGCTTCCTTTGGCAGCCGTTCCAGGCGTCTTTGGGCCGGATCCACCGTGCGCAGGTGCGTCTCTTCCCATGCCGGCGCATAAGTTCCGTCTGTGTTTTTCTCTCCCGGGCGCAGATGGGAAAACGCCGTCACAGGAGCCATTGCCTCCTCCAGCTGACGGATCACCACCATCTGCGGAAGCGTAAGTCTTCCTGCGGGTTTTGCGTCCCTCACATTCTCTCCCGCATAAAACACATATTCTCCCGCTTCCAACACATAGCAGGACCGGTTGCCCGTGACCCCGGAGTCGTCATAGGAAGCCAGAAGCGTCCAGGGGGCGCCCACCGTCAGCTCCTGCATCTCCCCCGGCGCAAGGCAGGAAGACTTTGCGAAACCGCAGAGAACCCTGGCAGGCTTCCCTAAAAGTCCCTGAGGCGCCTGACAATACACCTGAACCACGGCCTTCCCGCTGCAGGCGCCGGTATTTTTTACCCGTGCCCGGATCTTCAGGGTATGCTTCTCCAGCATGATTCCCCGGTAGAAAACCGGCGGCAGCCCCGCAAGCTCCGTCTCTATGGAAAAGGAAGTGTACGACAGGCCGTATCCAAAGGGATACAGTACCTTTTCCGGCGCAAAGGTAGAAAAATAACGGTATCCTACATAAATGTCCTCGGCGTAAAAATTTCTCTTCGGATCCCCGTACCATTCCGCGGCGGGATAATCGTGAAGATCTCTTGCCACCGTATCCGTCAGCCTTCCGGAGGGCGACACTTTCCCGCTGATCACGTCCAGCACGCCGTTCCCGCCCTCCTGGCCGCCCTGCCATACATACAGGACGGCGGAAGGTGCGTATTTTTCCACCCATTTCATATCGATAAGATTTCCCACGTTGAGGAGCACCACCGTGCGGCGAAACGCGCTGCAAACCGTCTCCAGCAGCTTTTCCTCCGTGTCCGTCAGAAGATAGCTTCCCGGCCCCTCCACGTTGTCCTTGTCTTCTCCCGCGGTTCTGGCAATGATGATGACAGCAGCGTCAGACTCTTCCGCGGCCTGCCGTGCCAGTTCTTCCGACAGAGGCATTTCCTCCTGAAACCATGGTTCCTGGGCCCAGCCGATTCCCCTGTTAAAGGGATGATCCGCCAGCCATTCCAGATATGCCTCCTTCACCCGGCGGTTCAGTTCGTATTCCTCCGACTGTTCCAGAGCTTCCGCGATTCCCGTGACATATCTGGTATTCACCATGCCGCCGGACCCGGTGCCGCCCTTGTAATAGTTGAACTGACCCCGCCCGAACAGCGCGATTTTTGTTCCCTTTGCAAGAGGCAGCGCTCCGTCCTCGTTGCGCAGCATTACAATCCCCTCCGCCACCGCCTGCCTGGCCTTTGCAGCGTATTCTTCCACCGAAAACAGTCTGTCCGTCATTTGACATCTCCTCCGAACACTTTTCCATTACAGCAATTGTAATACATGGAGCTTCCCTTTGTCCATGCATTCTTTTCCTCAGGCGTCCCTGCTAAGCGATAAACAGCACTCCCAGCGTTCCCGGACCGCAGTGGCTTGAGACCACGCCCCCGGCTCTGGTCTCCCAGATCTCCCGGAAAACGCCAAGGCCCTCCAGATACTGCCGCACCTGTTCCACAATTTCCCGGCTGCACCCCGAATGTGTGATGAACACACGATCCCTGTCGGCAGTCTTCAGTTCTTCCTCCATGTCCCTGACATAGGACAGAATCACCTTATCCATGCTGCCCCTGTATTTCTTTCCGGACTGCATGGCTCCGTCCGTGACCTGAATTCTGGGATGCAGCTTCAGAGCCCCTCCCGCCATGGCTGCCAGCCCGCTGCAGCGGCCGCCCCGGTGAAGATAGACCAGCGTGTCTACCACGAAGCTGGCTCTCACCCTGGGAATCAGCTCCTTTATCCTGCGGACGATCTCGTCGGCCGTCTTTCCCTCCTGCGCCATGACCGCCGCCTGCACAACCAAAAGCCCGATCCCCGTGGAAAGATTCTGGGAATCCAGGACATGAATGCTGTGCTCCGCATCCAGCTGCTGAGCCGCCATACGCATGATATTCCCGGAAGAAGACATGGAATCCGAGATGGAGAAACAGATCAACTCGTCTCCCCTTTTCACATACGGCTCAAACAGCTCTACCGCCCGCTCAAGGGAAGGCGCCGACGTCTTTGGCGTCTCCTTGGCAGCTTCGCACCAGCGATAGATCTCATCGATGGAAATATCCCTGCCGTCCTCATATTCCTTTTCTCCCAGCAGAATATGCAGGGGCAGAATGGAAATATTGTACCTGTCCAGCAATTCTTCACATAAATCGCATGTACTGTCTGAAATAATCTTTATCATACCGTCCTCCCCAATCTGATGCGCGGCGCCCCGTCAGCCGTCGTAGGTATCCAGGCAAAGATCTTCAAATGCTGTGTCCCGCTTCCTTTATCAGATCCTTTATCACTTCTCCCGCCAGGATCAGTCCCGCCACAGCCGGCACGAACGCGCAGGATCCCGGCACGCCCCCCCTGCTTTCTCTGCGCTCCCGTCCGGCATCGTCCGCCGCGTTTTCCGCTGCGCCCCATGGCGCCTGCTCCTTCAAATCCCCCTGCTCCCGGATCTGTCCCGGCACTTTCGCAGGACGGACCGGCGTTTCCGTGGAATACACTACCTTCAGTCTTTCGACCCCCCGCTTTCGCAGCTCCCGGCGCATGACCTTCGCGAGAGGACATACCGACGTCTCATAGAGATCCGCCACCCGAAATCCCATGGGATCCAGCTTGTTTCCCGCTCCCATGCAGCTTATGACCGGAACGCCCGCGGCCCGGGCGGACAAAACCAGCTCAATCTTTGCCGTTACAGTGTCTACCGCGTCCACGACGTAGGAGTACCGGGAAAAATCGAATTCTTCCTGTGTCTCCGGCAGGAAAAAGCACCGGTGTATCCTTACATCCGCCTCGGGGTTGATCTCCAGAATCCGTTCCTTCATCACATCCACCTTGTATCGGCCGAGCGTTTTTTCGGTTGCGATGATCTGGCGGTTGATGTTGCTTTCGCACACAATGTCGCTGTCTGTCAGATCCATGGCGCCGACGCCGCTGCGGGCCAGAGCTTCCGCCGCATAGCTTCCCACGCCGCCTGTGCCGAACACCGCCACTCTCGCTCCCGCCAGAATTTCCATTGCCTTCTTTCCCAGAAGAAGCTCCGTTCTTGAAAACCGATCCGACATAGTTCCTCTTCTCCCAAACCGGCCGCAGAAGCAGCCGCATAAACTGCCGTTTGACAACCCCGACGGGTACAGAATTTATTGTAACACAGGCGTCTTTTTGTTTCAATGAAAAAGACCACAATCGGAATTCCCTTTTTCCCCGTCTTATGGTATGATACTATCAGTCCGGAAAAGGAGGAAACCATCCATGCAGAAAAGAAAGCGGACGAAAAACCTGATAAAGAGGAGCGCGGCAGCTTTGAATCTCTTTTTGCTGATCGGGCTGTGCGCCTGCACAACCGGCATTCCGCCCTCACAGACTGAACCGTCCCCGGGAGAGACTTTATCGCCAGGCGGGATGGAAGAATCCGCCCGGGAAACGGATCAATCCATACAGAACACGGAGGGAACGGAAGAAATGGACGCAAAAAACGACAATTACGACGCTTTATTTGAGAATCTTACTCTCACCAAAAGCTACAAAAAGACGCATCAGGCAAATCCCCTGATGACCCAGCGCTTCGGCGCGGATCCCTACGCCATGGTCTACGGCGACAGAGTCTATTTCTATATGACTGCCGACGCTTTCGAGTACGACGCGGAGGGAAATATCGCGGAAAACACATACAGCAAAATCCACAGCATCAATGTGATCTCCACCTCCGACATGGTAAATTTTACGGATCACGGCTCCATCAACGCCGCATCCTCCACTGGCGCCGCCGTCTGGGCCCACAATTCCTGGGCGCCTGCCGCCGCCTGGAAAGAGATTGACGGAAAAGTCAAATTTTTCCTTTATTTTGCCGACGCAGGGGGCGGAATCGGAGTTCTCACCGCGGACAGCCCCACCGGCCCTTTTACGGATCCTCTGGGAAAGGGACTGATCACCAGACAGACCCCAAACTGCAGCGATGTGCTCTGGCTGTTCGATCCTGCCGTACTGGTAGATGACGACGGAAGGGCCTACCTGTACTTTGGCGGCGGCGTTCCCGAGGGGAAGACCGAGAATCCGGGAACGGCCCGCGTGGTAGAGCTTGGAGAGGACATGATCAGCCTGGCGGGAGAACCGGTGACGATCGACGCCCCTTACCTGTTTGAGGACTCCGGCATCCATAAGGCGGGAGGAAAATATTATTATACCTACTGCACTAACTGGCAGGTAGATGAAGCCGGTACGGAAAAATACGGATTTCACAACGCCGAGATCGTAAGCATGGAAAGCGACAGCCCCATGGGCCCTTTTACGATAAAGGAAACCATTCTGGAAAATCCGGGACGGTATTTCGGCCTGTACGGAAACAACCACCACTGCGTCTTTTCCTTCCGGGGCGGCTGGTACATCACCTATCACACCCGGGTGCTGGAGCAGGCCATGGGCGTGGAGCACGGCTACCGCTGTACCCATGTGGACGCCTTCGACATGCAGGAGGACGGAACCATCGGGAAGATCCGTCAGACGCTGAGCGGAAGAGCCCAGCTGTCCTATGTCAATCCCTACGAGGACAACAGGGCTGTAAACATGGCCGTCATGGGCGGGATCGAATGTGTTCCGGCCGATGAGGAAAGCGAAAAATACGGCTCCGGAAATATGGCGCTGGGAGGAATCGAAACAGGGGATTTTGTCCTCGTAAAGGGAGTGGATTTCGGAGAGGAATCTCCTGCGCGCTGGAGCGCGGGCATAAAAAATCCCGACGGGAAAAAAGGTGTAATCCAGCTTCGGGCCGACAAGCCCGACGGCCAGATCCTGGGATATCTTCCCATAGAAAAGGCCGCAGCCGATTTTACCTTATTTACCGCCGGGCTGACGCAGGACGTCACAGGCGTACATGATCTGTACCTGATCTTTTACGGAGACGGTTATGAGATGGAAACCTGGAAATTTGAGAGATGATCCTCTCCCGCCGCTCAGCGCTTCTGGATATCCTCCTCCAGCTCACCCGCCAGTTCAATGGTCTCGTTCAGTATGCTCTGGATGGTGGTGATATTGCCGTTGTATACCTTTGCGAAGGTTCCTACATCCTTGATGGAGGAGATGATCACGCTCAAGTGTTCCATGATTTTATTCAGGGTATCCTTGATCTCTGAGGATGACTTGCCGCTGTCGTTCGCCAGCTTTCCCATCTCTCCCGCGACCACCGCAAAGCCGCGCCCGTACTCTCCGCTTCTCGCGGCTTCGATGGAAGCGTTCAGGGCAAGGATGTTGGAGCGGGACGCATTGCCGTTGATCTTATTGACGACCTCTACGGCGTTGTGGACGTCGCTCTCCACATTGCCTGCGATCTGATCCATGTTGGCTAACAGCGAAGACAGATCCTCGATCCCTCCCAGCAGCTTTTCAAGCGAGCCCTGGATATTGTTTACCTTTTCCCTAAACTGCGAGGTAATGACGGTCATCTTCTCCTTTACGTCCACGGAATAAGTACAGATAATACAGCCCGCCACGGCGGATCCGTTCATAACCGGTACAAGCTCCCCCTCAAAAATTTCTCCCATTACCTCTTTGGGGAGACGGTTATGCTTCGCCTTTCCCGTTCTGAGCACTTCGCCCAGCGCGCCGGTGGGATCGTGGAAGGCGTCCCCCACCTTCATCTGCGGCCTTTTTCCATCCGGAATGGAATAGCCCCTGACAATCCCGTCCGCATCCATGACGGTAAGATAAACATCCTGCTTAAACAACTGTCTGATCACAGGAAGCGCGTCAATTATTTTTTCCAGCTGTGGATCCATCTGTCCGTTCATACCAATTACCTCCGATTTCTGTTTTATTTCCGCGGGCAGTCAGCCCGATTTGCAAACTAACTTCGTGCCGCTGCCTGCGATGCACAAACCGCAAAACAGACCGCCCTCCGTCCGGAATAAGGTCATTATACCGCAGATCCGGCCGGCGCGCAATCGTTTATCTGCGCGGTTTTTTACCCAGAAAAAACGGAAACCAGCGATTTATAACGTAAATCAGGAAAAGCTCCGCCATCAGCACAGCCGCTGTAATGTGAAAATAAAAGAAAAACATTTCCCCTCCTTTCACGAACTGTTTCATCCCGTAGCCGAAGCGGTGTGCGTAATACATAACCTGAAAGTCCAGGTGGGTAGCCATGACAATCAGAGAGTTTTCACCCAGACAGCGCAGCAGAAAGCATCTGCGGATATTCCTGCACAGGAGCAGTACGCCGAAGGTTCCCGCCGTTCCTCCCAGATAAAACAGGACGGGGTTATTAAGAGTCATGCTCCGGATATCCACAGTGCCGTTGAAACGGCTGACTGCGCCCACTATGGCCAGAAGGAACACGCCCCAGACAGTCTCCGCGATTCGGAAAAGAACCCTTCTTTTTTCGCCGTCTTCCGGATCTGCCCTCTCAGACCAAAAACCACAGACAAAACCTCCTATACAAAGATAACAGAAGGCACAGATACTGCGCAGAATAACCAATATGTAATACCCCATCCAGCGGCAGAACAGATTCCTGTCCAGAGGGTAATAGGCGTGAAATGCACTGCTGCCGGCCTTTGAAACAACAATTGCCGCCAGAAGAGCCAAAGCAAGCGCCAGATTGGGATGACCGGACCGGCGGCACAGCTTTCGTTCTCCCAGATACAGCAGCTCTCCAAAATAAAGCGCCGGCAGAAACCAGAGTACCGACATGCCGTAAAGAGTGACAAATTCCACCAGGGAGCCGGCGATATCGGCCCAGGTCAGCGGCTCCAGTTTCAGGTACATATCGGCAATATCTATGATCAGGTAGGCGGCAGTAAACATGACATAGGGAATCAGGATGCTCCGTGCCTTTCTGCGGGCCGTTTCCCGCAAAGGGCGTTCCTCCTCCCGCCTGCAGCCAAGCAGCATTCCCGAAATCACAAAAAACAAAGGCATGTGGAAAGCCGAAATATACGCCATCGCTGCCGGGGGCAGAAAGGTAGAATGCCCCGCGACCACCAACACAATACCCACACCCTTTCCATAATCAAGGTATCTCAACCGCTCTTTTTCCATAAAGCAAAAGCCTCCTGCCGCATCTTTCGGAGTCCTGATTTATCAATCATTCTACCATACCGACATGCTCTGTCAAGCCGGCCGGAACATTTTTGCGGACCGATTCCGGAAAGCCTCCCCCAGGTTTTTCGGTTCAAATTAATTTCTGAAAATCCTTGTGATTTCTCCAGTTTTCTATATAATAGTAAAAAGAAGAAAAAGAAAAGAAGCCAGTCTGCTTCAAAAACCACATCAGGAGGAGATACGAATGCCTAAAAGAACAGATATCCACAAGGTGCTTATCATCGGCTCCGGCCCCATCATAATCGGTCAGGCCTGCGAGTTCGACTATTCCGGCACACAGGCCTGCAAGGCGCTGCGCAAGCTGGGCTATGAGATCGTACTGGTAAACTCCAACCCGGCCACGATCATGACGGATCCCGAAACCGCGGATGTCACCTACATTGAGCCTCTGAATGTCCACAGGCTGGAACAGATCATCGCCAAAGAACGGCCGGACGCCCTGCTGCCGAACCTGGGCGGGCAGTCGGGACTGAACCTGTGCGCGGAGCTCAACAAAAAGGGCATATTGGATAAATATAACGTAAAAGTAATCGGCGTACAGGCAGACGCCATCGAACGCGGCGAGGACCGGATCGAATTTAAAAAAGCCATGAACGCTCTTGGCATTGAAATGGCGCGAAGCCAGGTCGCCTACAGCGTGGAGGAGGCTCTTGGCATCGCCGAGGGTCTGGGATATCCCGTGGTGCTCCGTCCCGCCTACACCATGGGCGGCGCGGGCGGCGGACTGGTCTATAACCGCGAAGAATTGAAGACCGTCTGTGAGAGAGGTCTTCAGGCCAGCCTTGTGGGTCAGGTTCTGGTGGAGGAATCCGTGCTGGGCTGGGAAGAGCTGGAGCTTGAGGTCGTAAGAGACGCAGACAACAATATGATCACGGTCTGCTTCATCGAAAATATCGATCCCATGGGCGTCCACACCGGCGATTCCTTCTGCGCCGCCCCCATGCTGACCATCTCCCAGGAGACCCAGAAGCGGCTGCAGGAACAGGCCTACAGGATCGTGGAATCCGTCCAGGTCATCGGCGGAACCAATGTGCAGTTTGCACACGATCCCAAGACGGACCGCATCGTTGTCATTGAGATCAACCCCCGCACCTCCCGTTCTTCCGCCCTCGCCTCCAAGGCCACCGGTTTCCCCATCGCCCTGGTCTCCGCCATGCTGGCTTCCGGACTGACCCTGAAGGAAATTCCCTGCGGAAAGTACGGCACGCTGGACCGCTATGTGCCGGACGGCGATTATGTAGTGATCAAGTTTGCCCGCTGGGCATTCGAGAAATTCAAGGGCGTGGAGGACAAGCTCGGCACCCAGATGCGCGCCGTGGGCGAAGTCATGAGCATCGGAAAGACCTACAAGGAAGCCTTCCAGAAGGCCATCCGCTCCCTTGAGACCGGCCGTTACGGTCTGGGACACGCCAAGAATTTTGACTCCCTGACAAAAGACGAGCTTCTGAAAAAGCTGATCACTCCCTCCAGCGAGCGCCACTTTATCATGTACGAGGCGCTGCGCAAGGGCGCTTCCGTGGAAGAGATCAACGAGATCACCCATGTAAAGACCTGGTTCATCCGTCAGATGAAGGAGCTGGTGGAGGAGGAAGAGGCTCTGCTGGGCTTTCAGGGCTCCCTGCCCCCGGATGCGCTTCTGATTCAGGCAAAAAAGGACGGATTCTCCGACAAATACTTAAGCCAGATTCTCGGAATCTCCGAGGACGACATCCGCAGCCGCCGGATTGCCCTGAACGTGGAAGAGACCTGGGAGGGCGTCCATGTAAGCGGCACCCAGGACAGCGCGTACTACTTCTCCACCTACAACGCGCCGGACAAAAATCCCGTGAAGAACGACAGACCGAAGATCATGATTCTGGGCGGCGGCCCCAACCGCATCGGACAGGGCATCGAGTTCGACTACTGCTGCGTGCATGCGGCAAAATCCCTGAAAAAGCTGGGATTTGAAACCATTATCATCAACTGCAACCCCGAGACTGTCTCCACGGACTACGACACCTCCGACAAGCTCTACTTTGAGCCTCTGACGCTGGAGGATGTTCTGAGCATTTACAAAAAGGAGCAGCCCCTGGGCGTCATTGCGCAGTTCGGCGGCCAGACCCCGTTGAACCTCGCCGCGGACCTGGAGAAAAACGGCGTAAAGATTCTCGGCACCTCCCCTTCCGTCATCGACCTCGCGGAGGACCGCGACCGGTTCCGTGCCATGATGGAGAAGCTCCACATCCCCATGCCGGAATCCGGCATGGCGTCCACCGTAAAGGAAGCCTTGGACATTGCGGCGCAGATCGGCTATCCCGTCATGGTCCGCCCCTCTTATGTTTTAGGCGGACGCGGCATGGAGGTCGTATATGACGACGATAGTATGACCGAATACATGAATGCGGCCACCGGCGTGACTCCCGACCGTCCCATTCTGATCGACCGTTTCCTGAATCACGCGCTGGAGTGCGAGGCGGATGCCATCAGCGACGGCAGCCACGCTTTTGTCCCCGCGGTAATGGAACACATTGAGCTTGCCGGCATCCATTCCGGAGACTCGGCCTGCATCATTCCTTCCGTCCATATTTCCGAAGAAAACGTGGCAACAATCAAGGAGTACACCCGCAGAATCGCGGAGGAAATGCATGTGGAGGGTCTTATGAACATGCAGTATGCCATTGAAAACGGCATCGTCTACGTTCTGGAGGCAAATCCCAGAGCGTCCCGCACCGTTCCTCTGGTATCGAAGGTATGCAACATCCGCATGGTCCCTCTCGCCACACAGATCATCACTTCCCAGCTGACCGGCAGACCTTCTCCGGTTCCGGGGCTGAAGGAACAGGAAATCCCCAACTATGGCGTCAAGGAAGCCGTGTTCCCCTTCAACATGTTTCAGGAGGTGGATCCCGTCCTCGGACCGGAAATGCGCTCCACCGGCGAAGTTCTGGGCCTGTCCCGCTCTTACGGCGAAGCCTTTTTCAAGGCGCAGGAGGCGACCCAGTCCATACTTCCCCTGGAGGGCACCGTCTTAATCTCCGTCAACCGGAAGGACCGGGACGAGGTAGTGGAGGTGGCAAGACAGTTCGCGGACTGCGGCTTCCATATCGTCGCTACCGGCAAGACCTTCGAGCTCATCACCGCAGCCGGCATATCTGCGGAAAAGGTAAACAAGCTTTATGAGGGCCGTCCCAACATCCTTGACCTGATCACCAACGGCAAGATCGACCTGATCGTAAATTCCCCCATCGGGAAGGACAGCGTTCACGACGACAGCTACCTGCGGAAGGCCGCCATCAAGGCGAAGATTCCTTACATGACCACCATCGCCGCCGCTCTGGCAACGGCCAGCGGCATCCAATACGTGAAAACCCACGGGGACAGCGATGTGAAATCCCTTCAGGAGCTGCACAGCGAGATCCACGATAAAAATTGAACCTGAACAGCGGCCACGGGCGGAACATCTCTAATGCTGCGTATCCGGGATCTCAAAGATATATTTCTCGTATGCGTTGATGACCTGCGTCCCGTTGTAGACGGAAAGACGCGGAAAATTTCTTCCGTAATTCATGTGAACATGACCATGGACAAAATAGGCAGGCCGATACCTGTCCAGCAGGGTACGGAACGCTTCAAACCCTCTGTGGGGCATATCGTCGCCGTCGTTGAGACGGTAGGCGGGCGCGTGGGTCAGGAGGATATCGAATCCTCTGTGATACTTCAGCCGCCCCCAGAGCTTCCGTACCCGCCTGCGCATCTGGGTCTGGGTATACTGATGTTCCCCCGGCTTATACCGCATGGAACCTCCAAGCCCCAATATCCTGACCCCTTTGTATACGTAGATCCTGTCTTCGATACAGATACACCCGTCGGGAGGCGTCTGCTCGTAGCGGTCGTCATGATTTCCGTGCACATACAGAATCGGAGCGTGCGTAAAGGTAGCAAGAAACGACAGATACTGAGGTTTCAGATCCCCACAGGAGAGGATCAGGTCGATCCCCTCCAGCATGCTTTTGTCAAAATAATCCCACAATGCTTTAGATTCCTGATCGGCAATGGCCATGATTTTCATCCGCTGTTCCCACTTTTCTTCAGATTGTCCGGATCCGCATCACGCCTCCGGGGCCTGGGTCCTGCTTAAACCCTGTATCCCTGCCACTGCCTGGGCTTCCTCCGTCAGATCCAGGATCGAAGGGATCTCCCCCACAACATTGTCCAGCAGCCAGTCCATAGTTATAATATCCTGAGGGGAGACGACCTGGCCGGCGGCGTTCATAACCGTTCCGTCCTGCGCCCGCATCTCATCGGCAAAAGGGATCAGCACCTCGGAGCAGATATTGTTGCGGAACAGATCCACAAGCCGCTTTGTGCCCTGGGGCAGATTCTGGGAGCAGATTAGATCCACCGCCCCGGAGGACAGTCCCCACCAGTAATTGATGGCGCGGCTTCCCACGGCGGCATCAACCTTCCAGGTGCCGTTCAATACGATCCTTACGATCTTTTCGTAAAGCTTTCCCCAGTGCCATGCGGGCATTGCAAGATTGTCCAGAGCATCGCCGTCCACACGGTAAAGTCCGAAATGTCTTGATACGCTTCCGGGAAATGCCATGTCCTGATCCATGACATAGTTGATTTCAGGGTCATGCAGGATCCCGACCTCTCTGTCCCGCAGCGTACTCCAGTCCAGGTACACCTTCGCGTTGGGGTTCACCATCCTCGCGCCCATGGCAAACGCATTGATGCTCGCCGCCATGCCGTAGATGGGGTAGTTGGCGATGTAACCGATTCTGTCTGTAGTCGTCATTGACCCGGCGATAACGCCCGCAAGGAACTTTGCCTCGTACATTCTGGCGTAATATGTCCGCAGGGTAGGATGGGAGATATTCAGCGAACAGTTCAGGATCTTTATGTCCGGGTAATTTGCCGCGATCTTCAGGCTGGCCGGTATCATCACCGGGCTGGTGGTAAACAGCAGATTATATCCATCCTTTATCGCCTGCTCCATCCGCTCCAGATCGTTTTCCCCCGCGACGACGTTCTCAAAGGAATCCGTCTCCACCTGACCCGGGAACACATTTTCCAGGTACAGCCTGCCCAGCTCATGGGAGTAAGCCCAGCTGGAGGTCCTGTGCGTCTTCTCATAAAAGAACGCGATCTTCACCCTGTTGGCATTCTCCGGAAGAATCAGATTGAGAAGGTTCTTGTAAGGATTGGGAGAATCGCTCTTCTTAGACGGCTCCATGGAAAGCTCTATGGTCTTCTCCTCCGTCAGCACCACAAATTCATCCCACACTTTCGCGAGATCGCTCTTGATCTCCTGTGTGCTCTTCTCCTTCGTCTCCTGATAACCGAACACCGTGATAAAGGCCAGAAGAGCGTCGCCCACCGTGATCGGAAGCTTGCTTCCCCCCTTCGCCTCAAACGCCTTCCGGAAGCGGGTATATACATCATTGAACTCCAGACGGTCGTCGGAGGACCATACCTCCCCCTTCGGCGTGCCGATCTGTTTTAACAGCTCGCTGAAACGACCCTTTTCACTGAAATAAATATGGTTGATATGGGTGACGGCATAAAAATCCAGAAATTCATAATAGATGACATTTTCCTTGGAGTCGTTCCGTCTGGGCACCACCCGGATCACATTGCAGGGAAGGCTGTAGGCATCCAGGTATTTTAACACACTGACCCTCTTGTTGCCCTCCAGCACATAAAACCGGTTCATGAACTCATAGACCTTCACCGCATCCCGCAGCCCCTCTTCCTGCAGAGAAGTGCAAAGCTGCACCCACTTTCCGGCAAACTCCGTATGGGAACCCAGAAGCGGCATGAAATTGGCGGCAAAGGAGTTGGTCCTTCCCCTTGTCCTGGTCCCCACAATCAGCTCCAGCGGGATCTCGCACAGGCCGAGACTCACCTCATATTCCACATTCACAAAGGACAGGATTTCATCCAGCGCCGGCAGATAGGGATAATCCCCTTTGAGAAGCCGGGCGCGGTACTCCTTCTGTCCCATCTTTAACGCATTGCTGTAATCATCGTATGACATCGTTTTTCCCTTTCCTATCGCATCGTGTCCTGGCACGCCTCTTGGGCATCACACAGAAACCTTGCAGCTCCCACATCATAACGCCTGATCTTCGTGCCAAAGATTTCCGCGTCGGTTCCCGCCGTCTCACCAGCCATCACACGTTCCGCTCCCTCCCGCAGAGCTTCAATCAGCTCTGGCCCCACGGGGAAGGAGCCATGAGAGGGATAAATGGTGTCAAAACGGTCCCGATACCGCTCCAGCTTCTCCAGGCTGAGTATATATGCGTGCATCTCCCGCTGTACGCCGAACATAAAAATATCTCCGTCCTGAATGGGATCCCCGCTGATAAGCGCCCGGTGCTTTCTGTCCAGCGCCGCGATGCTTCCCGGCGTGTGTCCCGGCAGAGCAATGATCTCGATCTCCCTGTTCCCCAGATCCAGTACATCCCCGTCGGAAACAGGAACCATTCTCCCCGCCTTTTTGTTCGTATTATAATAATTGGAGGCCTCTGCAGGACTCATGTAAAAGAAATCAAACTCCCCGTTGCTCCCCACATGATCCCTGTCCCCATGTGTGTTCAGCAGTTCTATCGGAAGCGCCGTCAATCCCTGCGCAATCTCCTTCGCATTGCTGATCTGCATACCGCTGTCGATGAGAAGCGCCTTCTTTTCTCCGGCCAGCAGAAAAAACCGCACGCCCGTATCCTCAATTCTCCACGTGTCTTCATTGATCTGAATAATTTCCATGTGTCTTCTCCCTGCATTTTGCGTTGTATAACATGTTAACACAAAGCGGGCGTGATTTCCACCAAAGAATTAATTTTGCTTTCAAAAGTATTGAAAAATCAGACGGTTAGGAGTAAAATGACAAAAGCTGTAGTACCTTTAAAAACTGATTTTATGTGAAAGGAAAAGGAAAATGAAAAACATTCAGAACAAGTGGATCCGCGCTGCGATTCCCGCGCTGCTGCTCCACTGCAGCATCGGCACCGTGTACTGCTGGTCCATCTTCAGCCAGGAGATCGCAGACTACATAGGCTTCTCCAAGGGCGCCACAGAGTGGGCTTTCAGCTTCGCAATCTTCTTTCTTGGCATGTCCGCCGCCTTCCTTGGAAACATCGTGGAAAAGGACATCCATAAGTCCTCCCTGATCGCTTCCATCTGTTTTGCCGCCGGTATGGCAGGCACCGGATTCTTTATCTGGTACGGCGGGGCACATAAGGGCAGCATACTGTCGCTGATCGGTATTTATGTCTGCTATGGTTTCATCATGGGTATCGGACTCGGCACCGGGTATCTGTCTCCGGTAAAGACCCTGATGCTCTGGTTTGAGGACCGGAAGGGTCTCGCCACCGGCCTTGCCGTGGCAGGTTTCGGCGCCGCAAAAGCCATCGCAAGCCCTATCATGCAGGCGCTGCTGGATACCCTGGGGAAAGACGGCATCTACCAGATGTTCCTGATCCTTGCCGTTGTCTACTTCATCATGATGTTCGCCGGACACCTGCTCCTGGCCAAACCCGCAGGCTGGCATGAACCTGCCACGACAGAAAAAGGCGCGCGCGCCATCGACGTTATCAAGCAGAAACCCGTTACCTTCATCGGGATCTGGCTTATGTTCTATCTGAATATTACCTGCGGCCTTGCGCTGATCTCTCAGGAAAAAATGATCATTAAGTGTATCGGCCTTGCCGGGATCGTGGGTATCCTCTCCTCCGTAACCGCCGTGTTCAATGCCGGAGGCCGCCTCGGGTTTTCCGCCTGGGCTGATACCTTCAAGGACAGAAATACCATTTACAAGATCATGCTGATCCTTTCCATCGCCGCTACCGGTCTTGTCATCGTGACACAGGGCATCACTGACAAGGGAGAGCATACCCTCTTCATGATCCTTGTGCTGATCCTCCTGTTCGTTGTAAACGCGGGATACGGCGGCGGCTTCAGCAATGTCCCCACCCTGCTCTCCGACCACTACGGCATGAAGAACATCAGCGCGATCCATGGCATTACCCTTTCCGCATGGGCAATTGCAGGACTGACAGGCAACCAGATGGCAACCTTTATCGTAAATCATTTCGGCAAGGAGGAACCTATCCTTCATGAGCTGGCCGACGGAACTTCCGAAACCATAATGGTGAACCCCACCGGCTATCAGGCTGTCCTGTACGTTACCATCGTTCTGTACGTGATCGCCCTGCTGTCAAGTCTCTTCCTGGTAAACTTTAAAAAGAAAAAGGAAGCCAAAGAACAGGCCTGACAGAAAATCATTGCCGGAAAATTTATAAATCCAAAAAGCCCCCGCGGTAAAACCGAGGGGACGAAAGGAGTATTTTCTATGAAGAATGTATTTCAATACGGCACAAAAGCCATCTTATGTCTCTGTGAAATCGTCGTGGGAGTTCTGCTCTTTATGGATCCCATGGGGTTTACAGGAACGATCATCAAGGTCGGCGGGATCCTTCTCGTGATTTCCGGCGTCCTTACCGCGGTTCAGTATTTCCGGACCAGCCCCGCACAGGCCAGCCTGAGCCAGGGACTGGCAAAAGCGCTGTGCGCGCTGACGTTTGGACTGTTCTGCCTGTTCAAAACGAACTGGTTCCTTGATACCTTTCCCATCATCACGGTCATTTACGGAATCGTGATCGTGTTTACAGGAATCATCCGCATCCAGTGGATGGTAGACATGCTCCGCATGAGGATCGACCGGTGGTATCTGGCAGGAATCGGCGCCGCGCTGTCTTTGATATTCGGATGCGTCATTTTGGCAAATCCCTTTGAGACCACGGAACTCCTCTGGAAATTTGTGGCGGCTGCCATGATTGTCAACGCTGTGGCTGACCTTGCGGCGATCCTTTTCGCCCGGGCAGTGGAAGCCGGAAACAGAGAAGAGATCTGACGGACTAAAATTTTACGGCGGCATTCCGACTATCAGCCGGAATGCCGCCGCAATTTTGTTCAGGTCAGATTTTCGATCATCTGAAGGATCGTGGCCGCTACAGGCGGCTTTAAAAGATAACCCGCGGGCTTCAGCTCAAGGATCGCTTCCACATGCTGTCTGTCCGCCACACCGGTTAGAAATACAACAGGCACATCCTTGGTTTCCTCCATCTCCCGGATCATCTGCAGCGTCTGTCTGCCGTCGCAGACCGGCATCTCATAGTCAAGGAAAATAATGTCCGGCATCCCTTTCCCCAGCACCATCATAGCCTGCGCGCCCGACACGGCCATAGATACTTTATATTGCTCCTGCAGCAGGGTCTTCAGGCCCCTTAACAGGGTGGGATCGTCGTCCACAAGCAGCACATGCTTCTTCTTTCTCCCCGCCCGCTCTTTTTTCTGCTGCTCCAGTTCATCCGGATCGATATTCATCCGCCTGCATATGGCATAAAGCAGATCAGGATTGCTGATCGGCCGTTTCAGGGCCTGAAACTGGCTGTTGGAATAAAACTCCTTAAAATCCGCCATTTCCCCCTCTGTACCGAACGTGATCACGGGAAGTCTCTTATAATTCAGCTCCAGTTCCCGATACACCGGCACAAAATCCGGATTTAAGCCCACAAGGCTGATCAGCACCAGATCGGGATTGCACATTTTCAGCATCCCCTTTACCGCGTCTGGACTCTCAGAACAGATCTGGATATTAAAATACTGGCTCAGGAAAGAATTTGTATCCTCCGTCAGCGTATTAAATTTTCCGATAAACAACAGTTTTGTCATATCTTTTTATCTCTCCTTCTACAGCAAACCGGCCAGCTTTTTCGCCGTCTGCTCCGCAGCCTGCGCATCCAGACTCTCTACGTATCCTTCCAGCTGACCCAAAAGTTCACCGCTTTCTCCCTCAAACCGGTATTCCCGCAGAGAAGCCATCGCTTCGTCCGCTTTGTCAAAATCCAGCTGCTGCATGGAAGTCTCCACCATATCCAGCAGCGCCATAATTTCCGTCCTGTCGGAAATATCCTTCTCTCCCGCCTGCTGTCTGGCAAAGGGCGCAAACCTGTCCCGGTAAATTCCGATCTGTTCCAAAAGCAGCGGCGTCAGAAGACGGATCCGCTCCCTGTTCTCGTCAATGGCGGACCGCTCGCACAGCGCCGCCAGTGCGGAAAGCTGCATGGCCCCGATCATGGCCGCGGAGCTCTTCAGCGCATGGACTTCAATACGGTAATTCTTAAGCCCTTCCTGCGAATCCGTATCCGCCGCCAGCTTTTCCACCAGCGCATCTTCCTTTTCCAGCCTGTGCCGAAACTCTTCCGCCGTACTCCGGATCAGGTCATCGCCGGGCAGATGGAGCCTCGCATAATTCCAGTCCACACCCTCCGTCTCGGGAAGTTCGGCCTGTTCCTGTCCGCCGTTCTGCGCGTTTTCGTTCCGCCCTCCTCCTGTCGGCTCTCCCGCCGTATCCTGTCCGCCCTTTACAAGCCCGGCGGGCAGCATACGCTGGATCATGGCCTCCAGCTTATCAGGCACAATGGGTTTGGCAAGATATTCGTCGAATCCCATCTGAAGATACTCTTCCCTGACGCCTGTAACCGCGTTGGCCGTCAGTATGATCACGGGCGTTCCGATACACCTGTTCTGTTCCTCCGGCATCTCTCTCATATACTTCAGCGTCTCTATTCCGTCCATATCCGGCATCATATGGTCAAGAAAGATCAGGTCGAAATGCTGCTGCCCGACAAGCTCCAGACAGGCCTTCCCGCTTGCCGCCTCAGTCACCTGAACCTTTGTCTGCTTTAACAGGCCGATAAAAACCTTCCTGTTGATCTCATTGTCGTCCACCACCAGCACTTTTGCATCCGGGGCCACAAAGGATACGCTGTAGCTGTAATCCTTTGCCATCTTCCGGATATTTTCGTGGAAATTTCCGATGGGCTGGGGATTTAAAATTCGCTGTTCCAGATCGAAATAGAAGTTGGAGCCCTTTCCGTACTCGCTTTCTACCTGAAGCCTGGTGCCCATGAGCTCCAGCAGCTTCGTCGTGATGCTCATGCCAAGGCCGGTTCCCTCTTCTTTTCGATGCCTGCCTTCCTCAATCCGCTCAAAGGCCGCGAAGAGCTTCGGCATATCTTCTTCCCTGATACCCTCGCCGGTATCCACCACGGAAAAATGCAGCACCGCAAGGCCGTCCTGTACAAGCGAGCGTTTGACGGTAAGAGTGACGGAACCCTCGCTGGTATACTTTACGGCGTTGGTCAGAATATTGGTCAGTACCTGACGGATCCTTACGTCGTCTCCGAAATAGGCGGACGGCAGCTCGGGATCCACCTCTACGATCAGCTTCAGGTTTTTCGCGTCGGCACGGACGGACGTCATGTTCACCAGATCATTGATGAGACTGCTCAGCTGATATTCCACCGGAACGATCTCCATCTTTCCCGACTCGATCTTGGACAGATCCAGCGTATCGTTGATGAGACTGTGCAGGATCTGGGCCGCGTTTTTTATATCGATGGCGTGCTCTCTTGTCTCATCCTCCCTGGACTCCCGCAGGATCATCTCATCCATGCCGATAATGGCGTTGATAGGCGTTCTCATCTCATGGGACATATTTGCCAGAAAGGCGGATTTTGCGTTGTTTGCGGCGTCCGCCCTGGCCTTTTCGGCCTGGAGCTGCTGGATCAGCTTTACGTCGGGGCTCTCTTCGCTCAAATACAGCCCCGCCACAAGAAGCGTCACCGCAAATGCGCTGATCGCCGCCATATGATGAAAGGTCTGGGACAGAATACAGGACGCCATGACGAGATACACCACAAAGATAATCTGGCGCTTTTTTTGATTAATCAGCTTCCAGTACCTGATAAAAAGACAAAGAAGTACAAGAATATAAAAAATAATGGCGAGATACGTCACGACGACCGCCGGACTGAAGACATACGCTCCCCCCGGAAACGGCTTGACCTCAAAGGGAAGCACAATCAGGCAGAATACCGCGGCACAAGCAGGGATGCACCACCGGTATCCTTTGATCTGAGACTCCTGATAGTTTTCCTTGACCATTGACACCACATAAAGAAACGTCACATAGATCAGTGTCACAAGATTGGCATAGTACAGGAAAAATACGGTTTTTAACAGGACCGGATGAACCTTATGACTCGCCTCCAGCACATATACAGTGGCTATATTGATTCCGATATAAACCGCCGCAAGGCCCAGCAGAGACGAAAAAAGGTTATGAAAATAGCCATGTTTTCTCTTTGCGGAATAGTACAGCATCGCAATCAGAGCGATGATCCCCAGACATCCCAGCTGTAAACTGATCATTGTAAAACTCTCCCATTCATTTGGTTGATTCCTTTACTTGTATTTTATCAACTTGACGGGAGGTTTTCAATATCAAAATAACTTTCGTTATTTCCTCTCTTCCAGATACAATCCCACTCTGCTTTCCAGATGATCGATGAGCATATCCTCTGGAAGCGCCCCGGAAAAATATTGTTCCAGCTCCTCTATAAGAATATCCCTCAGTTCCGGCGGGAGCATTCCATACGGCTTCGCATGATCCAACAAATCCTGCATCGTTTTCCAATCCTGTTCGGTATCTCTGGTTTCATCATTGAAAACAACATCCCCTTTCCCCTGGAATTTTTCCCCGATGGTGGCAATCTGTTTCTCCAGCACATCCCAGCGCACACTTAAATCAAAACTAATGGTCTTTTTCATCTTTACCTGTCCGTCATATGACAGACAGAGATCCAGAAAGGCGTAAGCCACCAGCTTCTCCCTGTCCGAAGCGGTTTTCCGGACGGCAAGAGGCCCGTCGGTCATTATCAGGCTGCGGGCTCCCGTCTCTGTGGGGTAACCGATAAAGTGAGCTCTTTCTCCGTACATGATACGGTAGTAGGCCAGTTCCTCTGCACTACGGATATATATATCATTCAAGAGTACCTTCCCCTCCAGCATGGTCTTTCCGGGTTCAACCCTTTCTTCCTTCTCCACATATTTTTCTGCCTGTCTGAGCGCTGTACGAAACTTTTCACTGTCAAAAAAGGTCTTTCCGCTTTCCGCGTCCCAAAGAAAACTATCGTCGACACCGTGGCTGAGAAACGTCGTAAAGAAATACGGCCCGTAACCTGAGCTGAGCACGTCGTAGATCGCTTCCAGCGCCGGCCTGTCTTCCACGCATTGTATAAAGGTATCATAATCCCAGTCTTCCAGGGACGGATCAGCGGTCATCAGTGTCCGAAGAATAAAGTCGCACACGACCCCGTACTGGACGCCATCGATCTTTCCGGCTTCCATCGTCACAGGGATCAGCTCTTCCGAAAGGCCCAGCTGCTCCATCACTTCATCCAACGGCTGCCACAGCTCTTCCTGTTCCTCAAAGCCGGTCAGACTCGTATCTACCAGAACCGGTCCCCCGCCTGCCGTCAGCTCCGTCAGAAGCGCTGTCACATCCTCCGTGTCGTAATTATTTTTTATCCGGATATGACAGGACGGATACTTCTTGTTAAACTCCACCACCATCGGCACATAATAGGACTCGCTGCTCTCGGACACCGCGATGGTGATCTCGCAGATATCCCCGTTTTCCCCTTCCGACGGCTTCAGGCAGAGCTGGTGACACCCCTCCGGATCCCTGTAAATTGCGCAGATCTTTTCCGTGCCCTCTGTCTCCATGGCGTACACATCCTTTATATCGATTCCATGATTCGCCCATAGATACAGCGGTTTTTCCTCTTCCCCGGACAGAGCGCGCCGATAGATTCCCTTCTGGTCCGCATAGACAAGCGTCTTTTCGTCCTGCATCGTCCAGAGATAGATCCCCTTTCCAAATCGCGCCAGCTCCTGCACTTTTCCCGTCTCCGCGTCCAGATACCCAAACACCGTCTCCATGGACGCTTTTTCTCCTGCAGCCTTCCAGATCCCCCACTCATCTGTCCGGCCCGTCCAGAAGGCGATCCGACCGTCATATAAGGGAACCAGTCCCAGGATATCTCCCTCCTTTGGGAGATATTCCGCCAGAATCTCCCCCTCTTGTGAAAGAATCTGATACCTCCAGCCATCCGAGGTGCACCACACCAGATGGACCGCGCCAGCGGCATCCATTGCGAGGCCGGATAACCCCGCCATCTTTTCTCCGGCATCCCCTTCATCCACAAAATTCAGCGGAATCTCCCGGATCTTCCGGCCGGTTTCATCCGTCTCTGCCAGAACATACAAAAGACGCCCCTCGTCTTCCAGGTATTCGCTCTCCAGTGTCAGGCAGTGGTCCGTACCCACAACCGGTCCCACTTCCCGGATCAGCCCCTGCGTCTCGAACTGTACCCCGCCGCTTTCTCCTTCGACCGTGGTATAAACAATCCCGGTCCGGTCCTCTCCTGCGGCCCCGGGAAGATTTTTTCTAAAAAAACAGGCTCTGGAGGAACCCAGAAAAAACGTGCCGCCAATTCCTTCCGAACCTTCTCCGCCTTCCGCCGCAAGCAGCAGAACATCGCCCTCTGCCGCATAGGGATCCATGTTATTTTCTTTTTGCTCTGCGGACGCCAGCGCGTCAATCTCGGCTCTCAGATCGCGCCCTTCTTCCGAAGGGCGCTCCTCTTTCACACCGCACCCGGCAGACAGCAGGGTAAACACCGCTGCTGTCAGGATTGAAACGGCTTTCCTTTTCATGAAATTTCCCCCTCTTTATTCTGTGGCAATGTCAAAGACTACCTGCTTTCGTTTCCGGCAGGATTCTTTATTTCCTCTCATCCAAATACAGTTGCGCACGGTTCTGGATCTTGTCGATCACATCCTCCAGTTTTACATCTCCCTCTCCCTCAAGATAGCCGTCCGCTTCCTCATATATGATATTCAGGATTGCCTCCGCCCGCCTCGACACATACCGCGCATCTTCAAAGGCCGCCAGAGTTTCCTGTCTGCCCTCCTCAGTTACAGACGGCAGTACAGGGTTATCCGGATCCTGTTCCCGCAGATCCAGATAATACTGATACTCCGACTCCCACACTTCCTTATTTACCGGAGTTCCGCCGGCAAGATTCTGGCCTTTTTTACTCAGGGCATAAGAGATAAAAGCGAATGCCCCTTCCAGATGTTCCGTGTTCGCGTTGATCATCAGCATACTTCCGCCCTGACTGTATTGATAGTGGGCGCCGTCGTCAAAATAAAAACCGACGGGAACACTCCCCGGACAGAAAAGCGCTATACTGTCGGCCGGCGTCATCGTCATCATGACCGCGTAATTATGCACCACCGGCGCATACCCTTTTTTCCCGTCCCCCCGGTATCGCCTTGCAAGCTCAAGGAATCTGGAAAAAAGCGGTCCTGTAAAATCGCAGGTCTTCTTTTCCCAATCAATCATCCCCCAGAGATCCTCCGAGCCTTCCAGAAAGTATGCCAGAATATACCTGCCCTGTACCTGCTCTCCCAGAAAAGACCCATTGCCGGTATATTCCCACAGCAGATCCGCAAAAGCCTCCACACTCTCCGGCGGCTCCCGATCTCCCAGTACCTCTTCATCCACACTGTAACCGCTGAGGGCAAAGCTATTGCTGATCCCATAAATCCGATCTCCCGAGACAGCTCCTGCGTACGCGGGAAAATATTTTTCAGGCGTTACATCACTCTGCTCCAGATAGGGGGCAAGATCCACCAAAGCGCCGCTGTCCATGATCTCCCAGCTTACAGGGAACACTTCATCCGTCATGATGTCCGGACCCTTCCCGGCTCCCACTTCCACGGACAGCCGATCTCTCATCGTCGCCAGTTCCTCCCCGTAACCGCATGTTCTCAGCTCTATTTGATATTTTTCGTTCTCTCTGTTAAACTGTGTTACCAGCATGGTGAGATAGGATGTTTCGTTTTCCTTTGCACCGTCCACCGCCGCCAGCGTAATTACCGTTTTTTCACTTTCCTTAGCAGAATCAGCTTCATCCGAGGCATCCTCCCATTCCAGAACAACATCCCGGTCGAACTCTCCGTCGTCCGCATGGTAAAAGATCTCGATATCCTCCGATTCCTGCGATGCCCCCTGGGAGCCGCAGCCGGACGTAAACAGCAAAACAGCACAGGCCAGCAGGATCATTTTCTGCGTCCGGTTCTTTCTCTTTGACTCCTTCACAACCATACTGTTCTCCCTCCATTGCCTGTCAAGCTTCATTCACATTTTCCGGCAAAACCCTTCATTATTTCCTCTCATCCAAATACAGCTGCGCGCGGTTCTGGATCTTGTCGATCACATCCTCCAGTTTTACATCACTCACTCCCTCAAGATAGCCGTCCGCTTCCTCATATATGATATTCAGGATCGCAGATGCCCGCATGGACATATACCGCGCGTCCTCGATGACCGCCAGAGTTTCCTGTCTGGTCTCGTCGTCCAGAAGCGGCATGGGATACTGGGGATCCGGAAGCACCTGCCGCATTTCGCTCAACTCCCGCTGATACTGATAGCTTGACTCCCAAAACTCCTTGTTCACCCGCTCTGCGCCCACTAAATTTTGGCCTTTTTGGCACAGGGTATAAGACAGAAAAGCATAAGCCCCCTCCAGATGCTCCGTATTCGCATTGATCATCAGCATATCCCCGTTTTTGGCAAGCTGATAGTGACTACCATCGTCAAAGTAAAATCCGATAGGTACACTCCCTGGACAAAACCGCTGTATACCCTCAGAGGGCGGACATGTCGTATCTACATAATAACACTGCACCACAGGGTCGTACCCCTTTTTCCCGTCTTCCCGATAGCGTCTTGCGACCTCGAGCAGCTTGGAAAAAAGCGGCCCCGTGAAATCACAGGTATTTTCTTCCCAATCGACCATTCCCCAGATATCCTCCGACCCCTCCAGAAGATGCTCCAGGATGTATTGTCCCCGCAGCGACGGCCCGATAAACGATCCGTGTCCCGGATACTCTAACAAAAGATCCGCCAGGGCTTCTACATCCTCCGGCGGTTCCCTGTCTCCAAGAACCGCGGGATCCAGAGCGTATCCATCAACGCTAAAACAGTAACTGATCCCGTAGATCCGATCCCCGGAGACGGCAGAAGCGTAGGCGGGAAAGTAAGTCTGCGGCGTCACGCCGCTTTGTTCCAGATAGGGAGCAAGGTTCACCAGTATACCGCTGTCCATGATCTCCTGCGTCACTGGAAATACCCCGTTTGTCATAATATCCGGCCCGCCCCCGGCGCCAATCTCCACAGACAAACGATCCATCATCGTCAGAAACTCCGCCCCGGCGCCGCATGTCTCCAGTTCTATCCAGTATTTTTCGTTTTCGCTGTTAAACTGATTCACCAGACCGGTCAGCGGCGATCGCAAGTTTTCTGCCCCTTTGTTCAAGTCAAGCGCCATGAGAGTAACTATAACTTTTCCCTCTTTCGCCTCCTCCAGGGGCGTCCATGAAGTGATACGGCCATATTCTAAGTCGAACTCTCCGTCGTCCGCATGGTAAAAGATTTCGATATCCTCCGTCTCCTGCGTTTTCCCCCGGGAGCCGCAGCCAGACGTAAACAGCAAAACGGCACAGGCCAGCAGGATCATTTTCTGCATCCGATTTTTTCTCTTTGACTCCTTCACAACCATACTGTTCTCCCTCCATTGCCTGTCTTTTGAAAACGTCAGAATGAATCCTAATTCTTATTTTACCCCCCCACAACAGCCTGTCAAGCTGCATTCCCTTTTCCCAGAGGTTATATATATACTATCTTCAAAATAGGATGGTGAGATTACAGGTTTTTCCCTTACCACAGAACCAGATAAATCAAGGTCAGCGTCAGGCCGATGCAGAACAAAAGCAGGCCAAAGGAAAGGCTCCTCTGGATCACAAGGCCGCTCTCCCTAAACTCCTCCTCCTTCATGGCTGCAAGATGGACATAGTCCTTGTGGACGGGATTCCTTCTGCGCCAGGTGAGGTTCCCTATGGCCTGGAATGCGTTGCATACCCTCCCCAGCAGAACCGTAAACACATTTCCCTCCGGCCTTTCGTATGGCAGAGGACTGTTGCGGTATATGCTCTTACGAAGAAGCACTACCAGCGTATCCAGAAAACTGTCCAGAATCCTGCATACCACGCCGAAAACCGTCGGGAAAACCGAAAGCAGCAGAGGCCGGTACAACAGATTCTCCAGATCCAGCCACTTCGGCCACAGGTTGACGTAAACCTTTCTGCCCGTCACGCCGTCCCGCTTCATAAGGAGTCCGCGGATGACAAGCGAATATACAAGGCCGCCGATGACAACGGAGATCAATGCGCCACGAAGATTCGTCAGGCTAAAATATGCCACGCTCTCTCCCGTCTCATTCAGTCCCATAAAGCCCTGAGACAGCTCCGCCACAGGATCCATGGTCCTGCCGGGCGCAATTCCCCAGAAGAACAGAACAAGTGCGCTTCCCCCCAGGGCGATTCCCGTGAGGGGATTCCGGAAGGAACGCATCCCGTCGTATTCCGCCTGTTTTTTCTCATCTTCATTTTTTTCCAGAAATACCGCGGCAAAAAGCTTCGTCATATAGGCCACGGTCAGACCCCCGGAAAACAGAAACAGCGCTTCCACCGCTCCCATCCAGGCTCCGCCGCCGTATTCCACAATGCTCTCATGCAGCAGCGTCTTGCTGACATACCCCCCGAACAGCGGGATTCCCCCGATGGCAAGGGCGCCAGTCAGAAAAGAAACCGCCAGAAACGGCTTTTTTCGCCCGAAGCCCCTGATCTCGTTGAGATCCAGCGCATGGGTATTGATATAAACGACGCCCGCCGCCAGAAACAGCACCAGCTTGATCAGGGAATGATTCACCATATGCAGCATGGTGCCGTGCACCGCCAGCGCGTTTTCCTCCCCGGAAAGCCCCTGCATCCCGATCCCGACGAGGATAAATCCGATCTGGGACATGGAGGAGCAGGCGAGAGTCCGCTTCAGATCTATAGAAAAAACCGCCAGCACCGCGCCGCCCAGCATGGTCACCACGCCCAGGACAAGAATCACCCTTCCCCATGTCCCGTCGTGAAGAAACAGGCCGCAGCTTAAGAGCAGCGTTCCGTAGATCCCCGTCTTTGTCAGAATGCCGGAAAGAAGCGCCGACGCCGGGGCCGGGGCAACGGGATGAGCCTTGGGTAACCAGATATGAAGGGGAAAGGCGCCCGCTTTTGCCCCGAAGCCCACCAGCATACAGCCGCCCGCAATGTATAAAAGCCCTCTGCTCTCACATGCCGCCGCGGCCTGGGGTAATTCCGAAATCAGAAGCGTCCCGAGAATACGGTTCAGCAGAAGAATCCCCATCAGCATCACAAGTCCGCCGATCACCGCCACCCCCAGATAAGTTTCCGCCGCCCGGAGGGAGGGAGCGTTTTCCTCCTGCGCCACCCAGACATAGGAGGTAAAGGACATGATCTCAAAAAACAGGAACGTCGTATACAGATCCGATGAGAAAAAGACTCCCATCACCGCTCCCAGCGTCACCAGCAAAAACAGGTAATAACGATTCCGGTTTTTATGGTGTTCCATATATTCTCTGGAGAGAAACGCCGACATCATCCACATAAAGGAAGCCACACAGCCATAGACCGCCCGGAATCCGTCCAGGGTAAATCCCAGCGACATTCCACAGACGTCCGGAAGAACGAACGTCCACTCCCGTTTCACGCCCGCGGGACCGACGGCCGTAAGCGCCAGCCACAGCATCAGCGCAAACTCCAGCGCCGCGGCCGTAAGCGCCACAGCGTCTCTAGCCGTCTCCTGCCTTTCTTCCGTCCCGCCGTTTCTTCGCAGACAAATCGCGCCCGTGATATAACTGAGGATCCCCGCCGCAAAGGGGAAAAACACCAATACCGCCAAAACTGATTCCATTCTCACAGGATTCCTCCCATTCCGCCGCAGAAGCGGCTCTTTCTATCTGTCGCAGGCCCTGTTTAAAACGCCGCCGCAATCTCCTCCAGCAATCCGATCACAGGCTGCGCATGCAGGCCAAAACAGAAAATACCCAAAACAAAGATTCCAAGAGGGACGAGCATCATCCAGTTTGGATCCTGTACATCCCGAATGGTCTCATAGTCAAAATCCTTCCCCGGGAAAAAGGCCCTGACTACAATGGTAAGCATATAAACCGCAGTCAGAAGCGCGGAGATCAAAAGCGCCGCGACTCCCAGGATCCCAAGAATCGTACCGCTCTCCACCGCCGCCCGGGCCAGATACCATTTGCTCACGAACCCGCACAATCCCGGTACGCCCATCAAAGCCAGCGCGGACACGGTAAAGATAAAAAACACTCTTGGCATCTTCCGCCCGAATCCGTCCAGCTCGTAAATATAGTTTCTTCCTGTTTTATAGATGACCGCTCCCGCACAGAAAAAGGAGCAGATCTTCATGAAGGAATGAAAGATGAGATGCGCCATCGCCCCCACCAGCCCAAAGGGCGACATTAACGTCACGCCAAGGAGGATATAGGACAGGTTGCTGACCGTGGACCAGGCCAGCCGCCGCTTGAGGTGGGTCTCCTTCAGCGCCCGGCTGCATCCGTATACAATGGTGATGATGACCAGCGTCATCACAACGCCCTGAGCCCAGGTCCCCTTTACCGCCTTCGGCCCGAAGCTGTAGTAGGTCACCCGCATGGCGGCGAACGCGCCTGTGTTCACCACAGCCACCGCATGAAGCAGCGCCGTAACGGGAGTAGGCGCCACACCCGCTTTCGGCAGCCAGGAGGAAAACGGCCAGAGGGCCGTCTTCACGCTGAAACCGCAGAAACAGATCACATAGATAAACAGCATCAGGTTGGAACGGCCCCCCAGCGTCTCAAGATCCAGAACGCCCCCCGGCACAAAAGAGGATGTAGTTCCATAGGTCAGAATAAAGATCATGCCGATGAAGGCGAACGCCGCGCCGCCCAGCATGTAATACAGGTATGTCCGGCTGGCAAGGATGGCCTCCCGGGTTCTGGTATGCATGACAAGGGGCAGCGTCACGAGACTGAGCATTTCAAAAAAGAAATACATGGTAAGGATGTTTTCCGACAGCGCGATTCCCAGCGTCACACCGTATGTGATCACATAAAACAGGAAAAAGGATTTTTCGTTTCCCTTTTCATGCTTCATGTATTCAAAGGAATACAGCATGGCCAACGGCCACAGAAAAGCCACCAGCCCCGCGTAAATGCTTCCCGGCCCGTCCAGGCGCAGGGTTACGCTTAAATTTCCCGTAAACCGGAACACCGTAAGCGCTTCCCGGGGCTGATCCAGAAGCATCCAGAGCACCAGCAGGGAAGTAAGTGTCACGCAGATCTCAAGATAGATCAGCATGGAGCGCCTTTTCCGGAACGGAATCATACACAGCGAAATTCCCGTCAGGATCGGCAGTATTACAACGATCAGCATTATCCATTTACTCATGTCACATCATTCCTTCTTTTCTCTAACGGATGATCTTTCCGATAAACGACTCCAGCGGCCCCGGCGCTATTCCCAAAATCAAGGTAAGCGCCGCCAGTATCAAAAGGGGAATCAGCATACACAGGGAAGGCTCCTCCCGCTTAAGATCTTCGCCTTCTCTCTCCCCGCCAGGAAAGAATCCCTTCATTGTGACAGGCAGCAGATATCCCGCCGTCATCAGCGCACTCAGCAGGAGCACAACCGGCCCAAGCCAGGAAAAGATCCCGATCTCGCCCGCGGGAATCGTCCCCTCTCCCGCACCCAGGGCACCGAAAATGCCGCCCTGCGCCAGCGCCCCTTCCGCCAGCCGCCATTTGCTTATGAAACCCACGGTGGGCGGGATTCCGATCAACCCCAGAGAAAAGATGGTGTAGCACCACATTGTCACGGGCATCTTCTTTCCCATGCCCGTCAGCTGCTCCACCCTTGTGTACCCGAACCGGTACAGAAATACACCCGCCACAAGGAACAGCCCGCTCTTCATCACCGCGTGTCCCGCCACATGCAGGAGCGCGCCCTGCATCCCCTGATCCGACAACAGGGAAAGTCCAAACAGGATATAGGAAACCTGGCTCACGGTAGAGTAGGCCAGACGTTTTTTAAACACCTTCTCCCGGTAGGCCAGAAGAGACCCCATAAACACCGTAAGCAGCGTCAGCGTCATCCACGCGTACTGCACCCACGTTCCCCGTAAAAATTCCGGCCCCACGATCTCATACACCACACGGATGACAGCCAGAACACCAGATTTTACGATAATGGCGGAGAGCACCGCCGACGCCGGGGAAGGCGCGACGGGATGGGCCGCGGGCAGCCATGCGTGAAGGGGAAACATTCCCGCCTTTGCCCCGAATCCAATCAGCATGGCAAACACTGCGATCAGAAGGATCCTCTCCTGCCCTGCCGCGCAGTGCAGGGTTCCTCCGGCCGTAAAGGTCAAAGAATCCGCGTAACGGTTCAGGATGAAGATGCCGAACAGGCCGCAGTAGGCGCCGCACATGGAATAAAACAGATATTTTAACGCCGCCATGATCGCCTCTCTGGTCCCGTTGTGCAGAACAAGAGGAAACGACACAAGCGTCATAAGCTCGTAACACAGGTACATGGTCACAAGATTTCCGGAAAAGTCAAGTCCCACCAGCACACCGTACAGCACCAGATAAAAACCATAATAACGCTTTTCATCGCCCTCATGGCGCATATAGACAAGGGAATAGACGCCTGTTAAAAGCCAGATTACACTAACTACGGTCACAAAAAATCTGCTGATGCCGTCTATCCGAAAATATAGGGGGATCTCCTCCACCAGAGGAAACAGGGTCAGGCTCCTTTCCCCTGTCCAGGCAAGGTACAGGGCCGCGAGCACAGAAAACGACAGGGCTGTCATTACAGCCCCATGCAGCCCTCTTCCGCTGCCGGCGTCCTTTTTTCCTTTCAAATGATCCGCAAAGGAGCCGGACAGCAGGATCGCTCCCGCCGCTATCGGCACCAGTATGGGAATCAGCAGTTTTATATCCATTTCCTTCACTCCTCTTTTTAAAAGGAACTTTTCATCCAAACATTTCCAGTCCGCTTCGGATCAGCCGGATAATGGGCTCGGAATTTAACCCCAGGATCAGATTCAGTGCAATAAAGCAGACAAGCGCCGCGGATTTCCTTTTGTTTTCCTTCGCCGCAATGACCCTTCCCTCCGCCATTTCTTCCTTTCCGGAGGGCGGCGTGTAGATCCGGATCACGGTCTTCATAAAGTAAATGGCATTCAGGATCGTGCTGATGGCAAGGGCGATCAGCGTAGGCAGCATCTTGAAATTATGCCCGATGGCAGCCTGGGAAAAGAGCAGCTTTGAAATAAATCCGGAAAAGACCGGCATACCTACCATGGCCAGACTTCCCACGGTAAAGGCCGCTCCCGCCAGCTTGTTTCGATATCCCGCGCCGGTTAAGTCCGGATAACGGCAGCTTTCCCCGGAGGCGTCCGTCAGCCCCGAGGCCGCCACAAACAGCAGGGATTTGCTGGCTGAATGGGACACGACGTGATAAATGCTGGCAATGACGCCTTCCGCGGTTCCCAGCCCAAAGCCCATATAGATATAGCCGATCTGGGCCACGGAGGAAAAAGCGATCATGCGCCGGATATTGTCCTCCCGGATAGCGCTCAGGGAGCCCATAATCATGCCGACAATCCCGAACACGAACAGCACGTTGATAACCTTGCTTTCCCCTACGATATCAAAGCCGATCACCCGGTAAAAAATCTTCAGCAGCAGGAAAATATACCCCTTTGATACCAGAGAGGACAGGATCGCTGAGGAGGACAGGGTGGAATATCCGTATGCGTCCGGCAGCCACGTGTGAAAGGGATACAGGGCGCTTTTGATGGCCAGTCCCACCGACATCAGCCCCAGGGACACGATCAACGGGATATGGTAATTCCCCGAGGCCGCCAGAAGCTGTACCTGTTCCTTAATATTGCTCATCAGCAGATGGCCTGTCAGATCATACAGGAAGCAGATGCCAAGCAGCAGAAGACCGGAGCCCAGAAGGCTCATGATCATGTACCGTATGGAAGCCTCCAGGGTTCTGCCGTTCTGACGGATCATAATAAGACCGCAGGCGGAAATGGTGTTGATCTCCACGAACACATAAGCGGTGAACAGGTCGTTTGTATAGACCAGCGCCAGCAGCGAGGACAGCAGCAGGTCGATCATAATATAATAAAGATGCTGTTTTCCCGCCTCAAGCTCCTTCTCCCGCTCCCTGCTGCCGCCAAGCATACACAGCAGCATGATCACACAGAAGAACAGAGCCATGAACGCTTCCAGCACACCGGCCCGGATCTCATTTCCCCAGGGGGCCGGAAATTTTCCCATCACGTACACATACGGCCTGCCCAGCGCGATGGTCTGGATCAGCACAAAAATTTGAAGCACAATCTCCGTCAGGATCAGGGCCAGATTTACCCTCCCCGCCCCTTTTGCCTTCAGCGCCGAGGAGACAATGCCCGCAAACAGGCAGAGCAGAATGGAGATGGCAGGAAAGTTGCGGATGATTTCCATTTACTGTCCCCCCTTTTTGATCAGGGTGGAGATCTCGTCCAGATTCAGGGTATGATATCTCCCGTAAAGACGAATCGTAATGGCAAGCATCAGCGCCGTCACCGATACGGAAACCACAATCCCCGTAAGAACCAGGCCGCTTGGGATCGGATTGATGTATGCTTCCATCTGCTGGACACCGTCTGTTATAATGGGCGCCACTCTGCCCTGGATATATCCCTTTTCCGCCAGGAACAGGTACACCGCCGTGTCCATGATATTTAAGCCGATGATCTTCTTGATCAGGTTGTTCTGCAGCAGCAGATTGCCGAACCCGATGCCGAACAGGATCATGGCCACCGCTTCCCCGTAATTTGTCAGCAAATGCGCTCCCATATCAGATTCCTCCTCTTCTGAACAGCGCATAGAACGCGTACATGGTACACGCCACCTCGATACCCACACAGATATTGATGGGAAGAATAATGCCGCTGCTTAAGATATGCCCCGGAATGCCAAGCGGAATATGGTTTTCCATACCGTTTGCCCCGGTAATATAAAAATAGGTTCCAATCAGCCCGTACATCAACAGGGACGTGACCTTTGCCATGGTGTAAACCTTCTCGTTAAAAAACCGCTGGGTCTTCCCGAATCCGAACGCGCTCAGATAGAGGATCAGCCCGGCGCCGATGATCGCCCCGCCGGAAAAGCCGCCCCCCGGAGACAGATGCCCGTTCAGGATCACATAGATCCCAAAGATGAAGATCACAGGGCACAGGATAAATGCCACAGTCTGCAGGATCGTGTCATTCTTTGGCTCATAGCGTCTGTCGTTGGTGCTCTCCTGCCGTTTCAGCGCCGCTTCGTCCACCATCAGAAGCACCATCACACAGCATGCGGCAATAAACAGCACGTTGGTCTCTCCAAAGGTATCAAAAGCCCTGTAGGTAAGGATCATGCCCGATACGATGTTCACGGCTCCGGTCTCCTGCAGACCGTTTTCGATATACCGCGCGGAGACCTCGTTGTTTACCGGCTTGTCCGCCTCTCCCACCGTCGGCAGCCACGACACCGCCTCCAGCAGCATCACTACCAGAAAAATACAGAACAGCGCGGACATGATCTTATAAAACCGCTTAAAAAAGCAGATCAGCCTGTTGTGCTCCAGATCGTAAACCCGCTCCGCGATACGCTTCCTGTCCCCGGCTCTTCGCGCCGCCGCTTCCTCCGTCTCCTGAAAGGGCTTCTGGGGCACCATCTCCACCGTGTCCAGAAAGGGATCCTTCGTGCCGTCCAGCCATCTCTTAAATTTAAAGGAAAATGTCTTCTCATACTGTTCCTGAGGGACTTTTCTGCTCATATTTCCTCTCATTCCGCCGCCCGCAGTGGCTGCCGTTTTTTATTTTTCTTTCCCGTCCGCTTCTTTTTGGTCCTCTTGGTCGTTCTCTTTTATGATAGCGTGTATCTTCTTTAACGTCACCACAAACAGCACCGTCGTCACGCCCGCTCCCACCGCGGCCTCCGTGATGGCAAGATCCGGAGACTCCAGAATAATCCAGATCACGGACATGACCAGACTGTAGGACATAAAGATCAGAACCGTGTTAAGCAGGCTCTTTGACAGGCTGGCCGCAACGGCGCAGACCACAAGAAACCCCAGAAGAATACAGGTAAATACTGTCATATTTCCTCTTTTCCGCCGCCCTTTGGCTGCTTTTCATCCAGATTTTTCTTATCGTAATGCTTTTCCCGGTCCTCGTTGGTGGTAACCTCGAACCTCGCGATCAGATGGGAAGAGACCGGCGAAGAAAACCAGAGAAACACGATTACAAGAAATAACTTCAGGGATGTAAAATCCAGACCGTTCATCACGATGAGGCCCAGCAGGCAGAACCCGATCCCCAGCGTATCTCCCATCGCCGCCGCGTGCATACGGTTCAGCACATACCGGAACCGGAATACGCCTATCATCTCAATGAAAAAAATGGAAACGCCGGCCAGCAGAAGCCCTGCCCCCAGCAAAAACCGGATCCATTCAAATACCTCCATCCGCGCTTTCCTCCTCTTCTGACATGTCCGACGGCTCATCCTCTTCCTCCAAAGCCGTCTCCTTCTGCTTCCGTTCCAGGTACACCCCCATATAAACTTTGGTGAGCACGATCACGGCAAGAAAGCTGATCATGGCATAGATCAGACAGATATCCGCCAGATAGCCTTCCCCCAGCATCAGAGTCAAAACGGCGATCATGACGATCACCATGGTTCCCATCATGTTCACGGCCACGATCCGGTCAGCGATCTTCGGACCGATCACGGCCCGGATCAGGCACAGCACAACCAGCAGCGCCATCACGATCAGCACAGCCGTAAACAAGATTCCGTAAGCTTTGTCCAAACTTTCTATTCCTTTTCCCATTTTCACAGGCCCCGCACCGGATGACCGCTGCGGTTCACTCCTCCAGTTTTCTGATATAGTCCACAAAAACGCTGTCGTTCATCCCTTCCGCCAGACTCTCGTCCAGACAGTGTACCGTGTACTTGTCCTTCTCCAGAGAGACTGTGATCGTGCCGGGCGTCAGGGTGATGGCGTTCGCCAGGAAAGCCTTTCCCACAGCGCTCTTTAAGTCCGAGCGAAAGGCTGCCAGAACAGGCTGCACTTCCTCCCGCTGGGTCAGGATCATATGAATTACGCCGAAATTTGCCTTTACAATCTCCTTCACCAGCACAGCCACGTACCGCACAAAGAGCGGAAGCTTTTTATAAAATAAAAGCTCTTTTTTCACGGAAAACCCCATAAACCTACAGGTAAAGGCAAACATCGCCGCCGATATGACAACGCCAAACGCGCAGATCTCCGGCGTAACAGCTCCGTTAAAGATTACCCATAAAATAAAGTATACGACCAGCATACCGCCTCACCTCCGTACCACCCCACATTTTACCACAATTGTAACATATTTCAAAGACAAAATGCACAAAAAAAGCGGCCTATTTTTGGCTATTATTACCAAAAACTGCCGCTTTGCAGATTCCAATGGTTAAATTACGTCAATCCTCTCAAAATATCGGATCAGGATATCCGCACAGTTTTCCGCTCCCAGCCTGCTGGTGTCCAGGATCATGTGATAACTGTTTACATCCCCCCACACTTTCCCGGTGTGCTCCAGATTGAACTGCGCCCGCTGTTTATCATTTTTTTCCAAAAGGGCCCTGGCATCCTCGTAGTCCAGATCCTCCTTTTTCATGATCCGACGGATTCTATCTTCCTTGTCGGCGCAGACATAGACATTGAACACATTCGGCTGATCCTTCAGGATTTCGGAAGCACAGCGCCCCAGGATGATACAGGGCTTTGACGCAAGCTCCCGGATGAACTCCGCTTCCTTGGAAAAGTCGTCGTCGTTGATCTCGTTCTCTATATAAGCCTTGTCATATACGGGTATCCCCAGCCTCCGGGACAGTTCCTCCGCGATCATGCTGGCGCCGGTGCCGTACCGGCGGCTCATGGTAATCACAAGATTCATATGGCTCCTCCCTTGAATAAGGACATTCTACCACATTAACCATCCGATGACAAGGCGGCAATTTATTGTAAGTTTCCCTGAAATATAGATCAGGTCGCTCTTCAATAACCCAATGTATAAGGATCTGTTGACAGTTCCAGCAGAATGAGTTTTGTTCCGGTAAAGTTTTGTCTTAAAAATAATTGAAAAAAATTATATGGGGTGTTTTTTTGCGTCTTTGATAAGTAGCGTTTTTTCAATGTTTTTATTTTTTCCCTTTCCAATATCAATGTCAAGAATAAATGCCGCAGTAGAAATATTTATTTGTCCAATGCGAAAAATACAACAGAAAATTCTAAAACAAACGCTGTGCCGTAATGCCGTACTTTAAGGCTTGGAGCGTTTTGGGCTCTCGGTAAATACCCCGTCTGCTACGGCACACGGTAAGCAAACCCGACGAACCCTTTGGCCTGCAAAGTGCGCTTGTCCTGCCGCCCGGACGAATCGGCTCTGTGTGCTTTTCTATCTCTTTCAACAGCATGACGCTGCTTGCCTTGTTTTTCCGCAGAAAGTCCCGGCACAAATCTGATGCCCTTGCACGGTTTATGGCCCGTCCCGACGGTGTCTCTGCCGCAGATACGATGCGGCTTACAAGGATGTATGCCACAGATGAACAAAGGCGGCAAATTTATTTTAGGAAAATCACTAATACGAGATGATTTGACAATCCATCTGCCAACACAGGCTCTTACAGAATACAACGCCACAGCAGAGGGAAAAATCTATCTTTTTACTGGAAGCAAAATCACTGGCGGATTTTGTGTAACACGAAAAGGATTGTTAGAACCGTCAAAGTTAGGGCACATTCTTACCGATAATCCGACTTTACAGAATTATCAGACAGCAAAGGGAGCATTTATCAAATACAAAGGACGGTCATACTGTTGGGTAAATATTTCAGAGAATGGTATAATTCAGCTTAATCAGCAGACTTTAGTTTTTCTAATATTGCCATAACATCCGGCTGCGTTGGCGTGAATTTGATACTGCGCTTCAACATACCCATAACTTTTCTCGCCTTTTGCTCAATCTCTCTGGCAGTATGTTCACTCGTCAACATCAGATGATTTCCGGCTATTGTGTATTCACGCTCTATGTACTCCTCCGTTATGGGGAACATATCCTGTATAAGAAATGCGCTCTCCCTATTATCGTCCAGTTTGACGATATGAAGAATGTCGCAAGGTTTTCCGGCTTTTTCTTTTTTCTCCATAATTCGTCTGTATTTTTCAATTCGGCTGGACAACGGTATCATCCAGTATATTCCAGTACTTGAATCTTCTTCATTTGTCTGTCCTCATTACTGAAAAGTCCTCCGCCTTTACGGCGAAGGACTATACTTTCAACCCGACCATTTATATACCACATATCGGTCAGTGGTAAACTTTCCTTGTGCTATTATTCTAGCAAGCACAAGGCAGAAAGTCAATATGGCTCCCTTAAAATTTTATGTTTTTACCGCATAGTTTATACATATTGAAAAATCACTCAAACTCGGCGTGTCCTTCGTTGTTATTAACTATATTTGTTTAAGTTTTATGCAATTTTGCAATATTACGCAATAAAAGTCTTTTCTTAAAGATAAATATATAAAATATCATCTGAAACACTTTTATTTCTAAATCACTTTGTAAACTAAGGCTTTAAGTATGCCTAAAGCATAACTGCGCTTTTATCGTTAACATTGATTTAAAGCTTGCTGCAAAATATCTTATTAATTATTTTTTTACATGGTGTTAGCACCATGTCTATATGATCATTAGCGGAAAATCCTAAACAGCAATCACTGCACCTTTAATCTGCTGCATGAGTTTTTTACATCTTCTTTGCTTTTTCAGGTTTGATTTTTCATGTTACTTTATTGTTATTGCATTCCAAAAACATATCTTTTTGATACGGTTTTGTATCTTGTTAATATGGTTTTAAAGCTGCTGTACCTAAATTGTAACCACGCTATTTCTGTACGCTATTTTTCAAAATCAAAGGTGTCATTTTTTCCATAAGAGCATCTGCAATGCACTTGCTTTTGTCATCAAGAATTTTTTTCTTTTGTTCACGAGCCCACTCTACCGCTTTCAGTTGGTCTTCAGGACGTTCACTTAATACTACATGTTCTTCTGTCATAATATGCACCTCCTATCGATTCTCATAGTTTATACCTACATTATAACAGTTTTTCAAAAAATAGTCTGCTGCATCTTGCAAATCTTTTATATTTTTTGCTTTATTATTTAAATCCACTGCCTCATTAAGAAGTATAACAGCTTTTTCAAAATCATACTTTCCGTTCTTTACCAAATATGATACACTACCTAAGTTTGTAACAACAACCATCATTTTTACAGTTTCATATCTCAATAAAAATCGTATATCTGATAGCGAAAAAGCCGACAACGATGGATGATATTGCTTCATTGCTTGATTTTGAGTTCCGTATATATTATACATAACATTTTTGTTATTATAGACGGCATATTGATTAAACTTAACTTTTATTAGGTATTTGATAAGTTTTTGCCCCGTATTATCCGAATTATGCTAAAATATATGAAAAGCGCAGAACTGAGAGGTCATCTATGGATGTAACGATCCGGGAACTACAAAAACAGGATTATCCCTTATTGGATAATTTTTTATATGAAGCAATCTTCATTCCAGATGGGGTCGAACCGCCACCCAAAACCATTATCACATCTCCCGAATTGCAGGTTTATGTTGAGCGCTTCGGGGAATTCAAAGATGATTGGGGATTGGCAACAGAGATTGACGGCAAGATTATCGGTGCTGTTTGGGTTCGCATTATGAACGATTACGGACATATCGACGATAATACCCCACTCTGGCAATCTCCCTTTATAAAGAATATAGGGAATTGAGGATCGGAACAGCCATGATGAAAAAAATGCTTGCGCTGCTCAAATCACATGGATACAGCCAAGTTTCTCTTTCCGTTCAAAAAGCCAATTATGCAGCAAAAATGTATCTGAAGATTGGCTTTAAAATTATAAGGGAAAATGCAGAAGAATACATTATGGTGTACTGCCTGTTGCAATTTGTCAAGTACATATTGAATATTTCCAAAGTTAGTTGAAATATAGCTTTTCTTTAATGGAAAAATGTGGTATCATAAATACAGTGTTTCATACATCTA
>CANQWM010000027.1 GCA_947627535.1 uncultured Acetatifactor sp. | reverse complement strand
GAAAAATTTGACAAAAAAATACCGCATTTCTGCGGTTTATGGAGATTTTATTCAATTACAACTGTCGAAGACCCGTGCGAGCACGATTTTCCGCCCCATACGGCTGCCGGTTGAACTGTGGAGACAAAAAAATTAAAAAAGTACTTGCTTTTTTCCGGGCGATGTATTATGATTAGCAAGTACCGCTCATGCGGGATTAAAAATGGCTGATTGGTCAAGCGGTTAAGACGCCGCCCTCTCACGGCGGAAACAGGGGTTCGATTCCCCTATCAGCTGTTTTCCTGTTTGACTGAAATAGTTCTGCCAAAAGAATGCTGGAAGCCACCCCAAGGCTTGCAGCATTTTGTCTGCGGCAGTGCGGCCGGCTTTACCCGTTGGTTCAAAGGCGTCGTCAGCCGCTGTCCGGAATGTTTCCCCAATATGCCGTCCGGAATGTTTCGATCCGGAATGTTTCTCAAAAAATACTTGCGCCTCCCGAAAAAATAGTGTATAGTAATCCACGATTCCGTTTTTCAATAACGAAATTCAGTATTTCATAAGCGCTGGTATCATGCGGAGAAATTGGGAGGGGAGTGCGCTATGGCAAAATATCTGGTGATCGTGGAGTCGCCTGCCAAGGTCAAGACCATCAAGAAATTCCTGGGACCGAATTACGAAGTGGCCGCCAGCAACGGACATGTAAGGGATCTGCCCAAGAGTACACTGGGAATAGATGTGGAACACGACTATGAACCGAAATATATCACGATAAGAGGAAAGGGAGATATTCTGGCAAACCTTAGAAGGGAAGTAAAAAAGGCGGAGAAAATCTATCTTGCCACCGACCCTGACCGGGAGGGGGAGGCCATCTCCTGGCATCTGTACCAGGCCCTGAACCTGGAGGGCAGGAAGGTTTACCGGATCACCTTCAACGAGATCACAAAGAACGCGGTGCGGGAATCTCTGAAAAACGCGCGGGAGATCAACCAGAATCTGGTGGACGCCCAGCAGACCCGCCGGATGCTGGACCGCATGGTGGGCTATCGGATCTCGCCGCTTCTCTGGGCGAAGATCAAAAGAGGCTTAAGCGCCGGAAGAGTACAGTCCGTTGCCCTGCGCATCATCTGCGACAGGGAGGAGGAGATCAATGCGTTCGTCCCGGAGGAGTATTGGACGCTGGACGTAAATCTGAAGGCTGATAAGGAGAAAAAACCTGTCACCGCAAGGTATTACGGTACGGTCAAAGGTAAAGCGGCCATAGAGAGCGAGGCGCAGGCGAAAGAGATTATGGACTCCCTGGAGGGCGCCGCCTACCGTGTCATGGAGATCAAAAAGGGAGAGCGGACGAAGAAACCGCCGCTGCCGTTCACTACGTCGACGCTTCAGCAGGAGGCCAGCAAGGTGCTGAATTATTCCACCCAGAAGACCATGCGGCTTGCACAGCAGCTCTATGAGGGCGTGGATATCAAGGGAGAGGGAACGGTAGGTCTGATTACCTATCTTCGTACCGATTCCACCCGTGTGTCTGAGGAGGCGGAGGCGATGGCCGCTGCCTACATCGGGGCACATTACGGGAAGGAATATATGGCGTCGGAAACCGAGCGGCGCAAAGGCGGCAGGAAGATCCAGGACGCTCATGAGGCCATCCGCCCCACGGATCTGGAGAGATCGCCGGCGGTGCTGAAGGAGGAACTGCCCCGGGATCTCTTCCGCCTGTACCAGCTGATCTGGAAGCGTTTTGTGGCCAGCCGCATGAGCGCGGCGCAGTACGAGACGCTTTCCGTAAAAATACAGGCTGGCGACCAGGTGTTTACCATGGCGGATTCCAAACGGGTCTTTGACGGTTACATGAGCGTGTATGTGCCGGAGGAGGACAGGGAAGAGGAAAACGGCTTAAGCGGCAGTCTGCGCGAGGACAGCAGGCTTACCTTTGCCGGGTTTGACCCGGTACAGCATTTCACCCAGCCCCCCGCCCACTATACGGAGGCGTCTCTGGTGCGGGCGCTGGAAGAGCTTGGAATCGGGCGCCCCAGCACCTATGCGCCGACCATTACCACCATCCTGGCGAGACGCTATGTGGCGAAGGAAAACCGCAATCTTTACGTCACGGAGCTGGGAGAGGTGGTGAACAATATGATGAAGACCGCGTTTCCCTCCATTGTGGACGTGAATTTTACCGCGAACCTGGAGGCGCTGCTGGACGGCGTGGAGGAGGGAAGCGTGAAATGGAAGACCGTTGTGTCGAATTTTTATCCCGATCTGGACGAGGCTGTGAAGCAGGCTGAAAAGGAACTGGAGCATGTGACCGTTGCCGATGAAGAAAGCGATGAGGTCTGCGAGCTCTGCGGCAGGCGGATGGTGATCAAGTACGGCCCCCACGGCAGATTTCTGGCATGTCCGGGATTTCCGGAGTGCCGCAATACAAAACCCTATTTTGAAAAGATCGGCGTCCCCTGTCCCAAATGCGGCAGGGACGTGGTTCTGCGCAAGACGAAAAAGGGCAGAAAATATTATGGCTGCATCGACAATCCGAACTGTGACTTCATGGTCTGGCAGAAGCCGACGCAGCAGAAATGCCCTGACTGCGGCAGCGTGCTGCTGGAAAAGGGAAACCGCCTTGTATGTGCGAATGAACAATGCGGATATTACGTTATGCCGGAATTGTCAAATAAATCATAAATAAATCATAAATAAATGGAAAAATTAACTGTTTTAACATTGTGTTTTTGAAATTTATGTGTTAAAATACTTCTATACAGATGACTCAAAGGAGGGCGTATGAGCAGCGTACAGCTTTTGGATAAAACCAGGAAGATCAGCAAACTGCTGCATAACAACAATTCCAGCAAAGTCGTATTTAACGATATCTGCCGGGTGATGCGGGAAATCCTGGATTCCAACGTTCTTGTGATCAGCCGCAAGGGCAAGGTCCTTGGGGTTGGTAAGTCCGACCAGATCGACTCCATAAAAGAGCTGATCGATGAGAACGTGGGAGGATTTGTGGATGCCATGCTGAATGAACGCCTGCTGGGGGTACTTTCCACCAAGGAAAACGTGAATCTGGAGACACTGGGATTCGAGAGCCCTGATATCAAAAAATTCCAGGCCATCATCACCCCCATCGAGATCGCCGGGGAAAGGCTGGGGACGTTGTTTATCTACAAGTGTGACAGCCAGTACGATATCGACGATATCATTCTCTGCGAGTACGGAACCACCGTGGTCGGGCTGGAAATGCTGAGAGCGGTGAACGAGGAGAGCGCGGAGGAGAGCCGCAAGGTGGCCGTAGTGAAATCCGCCATCAGTACGCTTTCCTTCTCGGAGATGGAAGCCATCACCCATATTTTCGATGAGCTGGGCGGGATGGAGGGAATCCTTGTGGCCAGCAAGATTGCGGACAGGGTCGGAATCACGAGGAGCGTCATCGTCAACGCGCTCCGGAAGTTTGAGAGCGCCGGCGTCATTGAATCCAGGTCCTCCGGCATGAAGGGAACCTACATAAAGGTACTGAACGACGTGGTGTTCGACGAGATCGAGGAGCTGAAGCATCAGAACAGGCGGGGATAGCCTGGGATTCCGGCGCATAGCGGAACAGCCGAAAAACTGAATATCAGAAAGGGATTTTGCGGCCCCTGCGGCCAAAGTAAAGGGATTTATTGAAGTTTTGCGGTCAATAAGTCCCTTTGCGCTTTTTTGTACAATTTGCAACAAAATCTATTGTGTTTTTGTGAAAAATCAATATAATAGAATAGAGTGGGTCTGTTGTGCCCGCCTGTTTTTGAAACGAAAGGAGAAAAGGATGATCCAGACCAACGTATTCGACTACATCAGAGTGTTGGACAAAGCCGCGGACGCAAGCTGGCTGCGAAATGAAGCCATTTCCAACAACATCGCCAATGTGGACACTCCCGGTTACAAGCGCCAGGATGTGGAGTTTGAATCCGTTCTGAAGAAGGCGCTGGGCATGAGCCGTTATGAGACAATGGACGCCAAGGTGTCGGGCCTTCGGACGGAGAGGCTTGCGGGAAGGCCGTATACGGATTACGCGGGTTTTTCCTACCGCATTGACGGGAATAACGTTGACATTGAGAACGAGAATGTGATGCTGGCTCAGAACCAGCTGAAATATCAGGGATTGATCACGGCGATCAATCAGGAATTTACGAATCTGCAGACGGCGATGAAATAATGGGAGGTGCGCTGAATGAGTATGTTTTCTTCCTTTAACATTAACGCTTCCGGTATGACGGCCCAGAGATACCGGATGGATATCATATCGGAGAACGTGGCCAACGCCGATACCACAAGGACGGCCGACGGAAATCCCTACCGCAGGAAGGTGGTTACCTTTGCGGAGAAAGGGGGTCAGACGCCTTTCGGCCATGTGCTCGGCGAGGCGGTTTACGGACACGGTTACTCCGGGCAGGGCGTGAAGATCACAGGCGTCTATGAGGATCAGGAGACGGAGATGAACATGGTCTATGACCCTTCTCATCCCGACGCGGACGAGAACGGCTATGTCACCTATCCCAATGTGAACATCATTACCGAGATGACAAATATGATCGATGCCAGCAGGGCTTATGAGGCCAACGCCACCGCCTTTAGCGCCAGCAAGTCCATGGTGCTTCAGGGGCTTGAGATCGGCAGAGGCTGAGTGTGACAAAACGGCGGAAGGCGCCTGATGCGGATGCATCGGCGGCGAAACGGAGGAAAAGATGGAATTATCGGCAATTACAAGCCTGATGGCTGTTACAAGACCCAGTACGCTGGAGGAAGCATCCCTGACGGGTTCCCTGATCCCGAAGGAAGAGAAGGTGGGGGGAAATCTGTTCGACTCTTTCCTGAACACGGCCATTGACAATATCAAGACCACGAACAGCTATCTGTCCGACGCGGAGGATGAGGAGATCCGGTTTGCGCTGGGAGAGACGGAAAATTCCCATGACCTGACCATCGCGCTGCAGAAGGCGTCCTCGGCCCTGCAGTATACTGTGGCTGTCCGCGACAGACTTCTCGAGGCATACAAGGAGCTTATGCAGATGCAGATCTGACATCCGCACGGCGTAAGCGGGATCATACTACCAGGGGAGAAGTACAATGGTTGACAGGCTGAAGGAACTGCTTCAAAAAATATTGGGCTGGTGGAATAAGTTCACCGCCAGACAGAAGACGGTCATCGTGTCGATTGCTGCGGTGGTGGTCTTTGCGTTCGGCGCTATCATTTATCTGATTTCGAGACCGGAATACATACAGCTCTACTCCTGTGAGAGCAGCGTGGAGGCGGCAAAGATTGTAGATATCTTGAACGACGCCGGGATCACCCACAGGGAATCGGATGACGGTCTCATTATCGAGGTTGATTCGGACCAGAGGGCCCTTGCCACCTATGCCATGGCGTCCTCGGGCTATGTCCCCGATACCATGCCGAAGCTGGGGGATTATATGGACACCAGCATGTCCACTACCGCCTCCGACAGGGAAAAACAGTACAAGGATTATATGGAGGCGGAACTGGAGTATGCCTTTGAGAGCATCGACGCCGTGGAGAAGGCGTCCGTCATGATTGATCTCGGGCCCCAGAACGGTACGCTGATCGCCCAGGAGACGGAGGGCTCGGCCTATATCCAGCTGACGCTGTCCAACCCTTCTGCATTTACCTCCGCTAACGCTGCCGCCATGGCGAGAGCCACGGCCAGCTATCTCAACGACGATACCACATCCAACATTACCATTCTCGACCAGAACGGCAACATTCTGTTCGCCGGAGGCGACGACTATTCCAGCGCCGGTATTGCAAATTCCATTCAGGAGCTGAAGAATCAGGCGGAATCCATGCTGAACAGCCAGGTAAAGAGAGTGATCCTGGGAACGGGCCAGTATGACCAGATCCAGGTGGTGGCAAACCTGAACGTGGATTACAGCGAATACGAGAGGACCGTCCATGAATTTTACGCGCCGGACGGCCACGATCAGGGAATGTACGCTGAGCAGAGCACCTATGAGAGCGAGAGCACCAACGGCGTGGACGGCGTACCCGGAACGGACTCAAACGATTCCGACGATCTCAATTCTTACGTCTGGCCAAACTATAACAGCAGCGAGTCTTCCACCTCGGAACAGAACATCAAGTTTTCGCCCAACGAGCTGATGGAATACCGGAATACGATTGCGGGCAGTATCGACTATGACAGCTCTTCCATGTCCCTGGCGCTGATCTCCTACCGGTATTACAATGAGGACACTGTGCGCCGTCAGGGGCTTTTGGACGGCGGGATTACATGGGAGGATTTCAAGGACCAGAACAGCGCGGACGTAAGGCTGGACGTGGATGAGGCGTTTTATGAGATGGCGGCCAACGCCACCGGGATCAGCCGGGACCGCATCACCATCATCGCTTACGAGACGCCGGTGTTCAATGATGCCGAGGGATTCTCCATGAAGGCCACGGATATTCTCAGCATCGTGATGATCGTTCTGATCCTGGGACTGCTGGCGTTCGTGGTGATCCGTACCATGCGGACGAAGAAGGCCGAGGAAGAAGAGGAAGAAGAGCTGTCCGTGGAGAATATGCTTCAGTCTACGGCGGAGAGCGGGCTGGAGGACATCGACGTGGAGACAAAGTCTGAGACGCGGCTCATGATAGAAAAGTTTGTAGACGAGAATCCGGAGGCCGCCGCAAATCTGCTGCGGAACTGGCTGAACGAGGACTGGAATTAAACTCTGTAAAGGAAACGAGGTATCGGTATGGCTAGAGGCTCGTCAAACGAGGCGTTGAAGGGTGTACAGAAGGCGGCTGTCCTTCTTATTGCGCTGGGACCGGAGCGGTCTGCGGGCATATTCAAACATTTGAAGGAAGAGGAGATCGAGGAGCTGACCCTTGAGATCGCCAACACCAGGAGCGTTACGCCCCAGGTGAAGGAAGAGGTCATCAACGAGTTCTATGAGGTCTGCCTCGCCCAGCAGTACATAGCCGAGGGCGGCATCAACTATGCGAAGGATCTTCTGGAAAAGGCGCTGGGCACGGAGAAGGCCATGGACGTTATCGGCAAGCTGACGGCGTCTCTGCAGGTCAAACCCTTCGAGTTTGTAAGGAAGACGGACGCGACGCAGCTGATCAACTTTATTCAGGACGAACATCCCCAGACCATCGCGCTGATCCTTTCTTACCTTGCGCCCTCCCAGGCCGCCATTATCCTGTCCTCTCTTTCTCCGGACAGACAGGCGGATGTGGCGCGGAGGATCGCGGTGATGGACCGAACCAGCCCCGATGTGATCAAGGAGGTGGAAAAGGTTCTGGAATCCAAGCTGGCAAGTCTTGTGAACCAGGATTACACCATTATCGGCGGCGTAGATGCGGTCGTGGAGATCCTGAACACGGTGGACCGCGGTACGGAGCGTCATATCATGGAGAGTCTGGAGATCGAGGAGCCCGAGCTGGCGGACGAGATCCGAAAGAAGATGTTCGTGTTCGAAGATGTCCTGCTTCTGGACGACAGAGCCATCCAGCGCGTGCTGCGTGAGGTGGACAACAATGATCTTGCCATCGCCATGAAGAACGCCAACGAGCAGGTACAGAACGCGATCTTTAACAACCTGTCTAAGCGTCTTGCGGTGATGATAAAGGAAGATATGGAGTTTATGGGGCCTGTCCGTATGAAGGACGTGGAGGAAGCGCAGCAGAAGATCGTGAACATCATTAGAAAGCTGGAAGATTCCGGCGAAATTGTAATCTCCAGAGGCGGAGGTGACGAGATCGTTGTCTAGGAATCTGGTAAAACAATTTTGCGCGGTGGAGGCTGAGGAAGCCCGGATCATTGATACCAACGAGCTTCTCCGGCGCCGTGGCGACAGCGTGGCCGGGAAGCAGGCCGCGCGGAGAGAGGATGGATTTACGTCCGGACTGGACGCGGAAGAAGTACAGATCCCGTTGGACGGGGAAGAGCTGCCGGAGGGCGGCGTCATAAAGCCGGGAGAGAAGATCGAGGCCATGCTGGCGAATGCCCGGGAGAATGCCGAATCGATCGTGGAGCAGGCGAACAGGGGGGCCGCGGAAATCATTGCGGCGGCCAAGGCTCAGGCGGAGGCGGAAAAGCACAGCGTCCTGGAGCAGGCCAGGCATCAGGGGTATGTGGACGGCCAGACAAAGGCGCAGCGGGAGGCGGAAGCGGAAAGGGCAAAACTGCAGCAGAGGGCTAAGTGTCTCGAGGAAGAGTACCAGCAGATGGCGGATGAGCTGGAGCCAAAATTCGTGGATGCCATCACTTCCGCGTATGAGCATGTTTTCCATGTGGAGCTGAGCGGGGAGCGGAAGATACTGGAATATCTGATCTCCAACACCATGCACAGGCTGGAGGGCGGAGGAAACTTTCTGATCCATGTGTCCAGGGCGGATTACGAGGAGGTCGTTCTCCACAAGCAGGAGATCCTTGCCGGGACCGCGTCCGGGATCGGAACCGTTGAGATCGTGGAGGATATGACGCTGGGGGAAAATGAATGCCTGATCGAGACCGACGGCGGTATCTTTGACTGCGGTCTTGGAACGCAGCTGGCGGGACTTAAGCAGAAGCTGATGCTGCTGGCATGGTCCAGGGAGGAATGAAGCCTTGCGCAGGATTTTGGTGGATTTCGACAAATACACGAAGGCGGCGGAGGAAAGCTTTGTCCGGCGGATGGGAAAGGTAGTGAACGTGGTAGGGCTCACCATCGAATCGGCCGGCCCGGACGCAAGGCTGGGAGACGTGTGCCAGATTTTTCCCGACGGGGAAACGCCAAAGCCTGTTATGGCTGAGGTGGTGGGATTTAAGGATAAAAAAACGCTTCTCATGCCCTATGACTCCGTGGACGGGATCGGGCTGGGGAGCATCGTGGAGAATACGGGGGAACCCCTGCGGGTGCTGGTCGGAGACGATCTGCTGGGAAAGACGCTGGACGGACTGGGCAGACCTGTGGATGGAACCGAGCCGTCGGGAACGCCGTATTCCGTGGAGGCCGCGCCCCCGGATCCCATGAGCAGGGAGATCATCGATGAGGTCCTGCCGCTTGGGGTAAAGGCGGTGGACGGCCTTATTACAGTGGGAAAGGGCCAGCGGATCGGAATCTTTGCGGGCTCCGGCGTAGGAAAATCCACACTGATGGGGATGTTTGCGAGGAATACAAAGGCGGATATCAATGTCATTGCCCTGATCGGGGAGCGGGGACGTGAGGTCCGCGAATTTATAGAGAGGGATCTGGGGGAAGAGGGTATGCGCCGGTCCGTGGTCGTGGTTGCAACCTCTGACAGGCCGGCGCTGGAGCGCAACAAGGCGGCGAAAACCGCCACGGCCATCGCGGAGTATTTCCGGGATCAGGGAAAGGATGTGCTCCTGATGATGGATTCCCTTACCAGATTTTCCATGGCGCAGAGGGAGATCGGGCTCGCCAGCGGGGAACCGCCTGTGAGCAGAGGGTATCCGCCCAGTGTATACTCCGAGATGCCGAAGCTGCTGGAGCGGGCGGGACGTGCCGCGAAGGGCTCTATCACGGGGCTCTATACGGTGCTTGTAGACGGCGACGACTTTAACGAGCCCATCACGGACACTGCCAGGAGTATTCTGGACGGGCACATTATGCTGGATAGGAAGCTGGGGCATAAGAATCATTATCCCGCCATTGACATTCTGCAGAGTATCTCCAGGTGCATGAGCCAGATCGCCTCCCGGGAGCACAAGCAGGCGGCAGGCAGGTTAAAGAACGTTCTGGCCACCTACAGCGAGGCGGAGGATTTGATCAACATCGGGGCTTACAAGAGCGGCAGCAACCCTGCCATCGACTATGCCATCACGAAGATAGATGCGGTAAACGCTTTCCTCTGTCAGCAGACGGACGAGAAATTTGGATTTGAACAGAGCGTCGCTCTGCTGCAGGGGCTTTTTGAATCGTAAGGGAGGGATTGTTTATGGCGCGGTTCCGTTACTCCATGCAGAGCATACTGGATATCAAGCTGAAGATGGAGACGCAGGCAAAACAGGATTTCTCCGCCGCCAGAGCGCAGCTGGACAGGGAAGAGGAGATCCTGCGGCAGCTTGAGGACAGGAAGCGCGGGTACGAGGAGCGCGCCGCCGAACTGCTCTCCGGGGAACTGAATGTGAGGGAAATCGAGGAGAACAAGGCCGCCATCTTAAGCATGGACGGTTTTATCGCGGACCAGCGGCAGCAGGTCGCCCTTGCCCAGAGCCGTCTCGAGCAGGCCCGGGCGCGCCTTGCGGAGGTCATGCAGGAGCGGAAGATCCATGAGAACCTGAAGGAGAAAGCGTTCGGGCAGTTTATGGTGGAGGAAAACCGGCGGGAAGGCAGAGAGGTGGACGAACTGACCAGCTATGTCTACGGCCGGCGCAGGGACGCGGAAAAAAGGGAGAGCGCGTCGGTTTAAAATGTGTGGCAGCGCCGTTTTTCGGCAGGGGAATGAGAGGAAATTATGGCTAAAGAGTTGACGGAAGAAGCCCGGCAGGAGAAAAAGAGGATCCAGAACGAGAAGCAGCAGCTGAAAAAGGACCAGAAAAATCAGCGCCGGGAGGTAAAACGCCGGGCAAAGGAGATCGCAAAGCAGGAGGAGGCGCTGGGAGACGAAGAGGGGAACGGACTCGTGACCTTTGGGGCCACGGTGTTTATCGTCGCCCTGTGGCTGGCGGTGATCTGCGTGATCGTAAAGCTTGACATCGGCGGCTTCGGCAGCTCGGTGCTCACGCCTATCCTGAAGGATGTACCCGTAATCAATAAGATTCTGCCGGGGGTATCTCTGACGGAGACCACGGATCCCGAAAGTTATGGCGGATATTCCAGCCTGCCGGAGGCAGTGGAATACATTAAGGAGCTGGAGATGGAAATAGAGCGGCTTCAGACGTCGGTGAATGTGAAGGATTCCGACCTGGAGACACTTCGGGCGGAGGTGAGCCGCCTGCAGGAATTTGAGGCCGCCCAGGTGGAATTTCAGAGGATCCAGAATGAATTTTACGAGGAGGTCGTATATTCCGAGAAGGGGCCGGGGGCGGAGGAATACAGAAAGTGGTATGAGACCATGAACCCTGCCACGGCGGAAACCCTTTACAAGCAGGTAGTGGTCCAGCTGGAGGAAAGCACGGAGTTTCAGGATTACGCGGGGAGCTTTGCGCAGATGAAACCGAAGGCGGCGGCCCAGCTTCTGGAGGAGATGACGGATCTAAACCAGGTGGCGAGAATCCTGCTTGCCCTGACGGCGGAGGAGAGGGGCGCCATCCTGAATCAGATGACGCCGGATTTCGGCGCGAAAGTTGCAACAATTATGGATCCGGACTCTTAAGAATCCGCTGTCTTTGGCCGAAATAATTATAGCACCTTGAAAAATGAAAGAAGGGAGGTCAGAAATGACGAGTACACCTGTAAAGGACATGGGATCTGTCTTAAGCAGTCCCGGGCCGGCAGCAGGCGGCAGCACAAAGGCTGTCTCGGACAAAGGATTTCAGAAAGTGCTGAACGGCCAGACGGACAAAAACCAGGAGGGGAGCCGGACGGCGGATTCCAGAACCGATGCGTCCCAAAAGACCGCAAAGAAGATGCCGGGCGAATCCCTGAAAGCCAAAGAGGCCAGCCGGGCGAGAGTGTCGGATGCCGAACCCGCGCAGGCAGCTGCAGAAGCGGAAGAAATTCCCGAAATGGAACTGGAAAAGGCCATGGAAGTGCTGGGAACGGCTGCGATGGATATGATGCAGCAGATCGCCGATGCCTTTGGGATCAGTATTCCGGATCTGGAAGGCGTTATGGGAGAGCTTGGAATGGACGGTATTGACGTACTGGACAGGGAGAAGCTGGGAAAGCTGCTTCTTGCGCTGGGCGGAGCGGAGAACGAGTACGCGCTTGTCACCGACGGCGAACTGTACGGAAACTACCGGGAACTGATGGCCGGATTGGAAACCACGCTTCAGCAGATCGGCCGGGAGACCGGACTTGATCCGGAAGAGCTGCTGGCGGCTGCAAAGGCCCAGGCGGCGCAGACCCAGGAGGCGGAGCCGGAATCAGGGATCATTCCCGCCGAGAGGACAGTCGAAGTGACACAGACCGTACAGCAGACGCAGCCGGAAAGAGACAGGCCCGCGGAACAGACCCCGTCACGGGAACCGGAACAGACCGGACAGCCCGCGGAGGAACCCGTACAGAACCGCCAGCCCGCCGGAGACGAAGGACGGACGGAGACAAACGCCGGTGATCGGAAGGAGGAGACGGACAGCGGAAACCGTCATCCCGTATTTGCACAGAGCTTCCGCACAGAGCAGTTCCAGCCACAGACCGGCCTGCAGACAGGAGCACCCGAGACGGCGCAGGGATCCTGGAGGGCGGATACGCAGGACATCATGCGCCAGATCATGGATTACATGAGAGTCCAGGTAAAGCCCGACACTTCCAGCCTTGAGATGCAGCTCCACCCGGAAAGCCTGGGAAGTCTTCACGTACAGGTCGCATCCAGGGGAGGCGTGGTCACAGCCAGCTTTATCGCCCAGAACGAGACGGTGAAGGCGGCGCTGGAAAGCCAGATCGTCCAGCTGAGAGAGAACTTTGAACAGCAGGGCGTCAAGGTGGAGGCCATTGAGGTTACCGTGGAGTCCCACGCTTTCGAGAGAAATCTCGACCAGGGCAGGGGACAGGGCAGCGCGCAGGAACAGGACCGGGCGGCGAGAAGGCTCCGGACACGCCGGATCAATTTAAACGAACCCGCCGATATGGGGGATCTGGAGGAAGAGGACGCGCTGGCGGCCGAGATGATGGCGGCGAGCGGCAGTCAGGTGGATTACACCGCGTGACCGACACGAAAAACGGAAGAAAGGAGAATGCAGATGGCTTTAATGGCACCCGTGGAAAACGGGAAGATCGTTGAGACAGAATCACAGAATTCACTGAAGAACAAGACCGGAAATACGGACGGAATGGACCGGGACGCTTTCCTGCAGCTTCTGGTGGCGCAGATGCAGTACCAGGATCCGCTGGAGCCCACATCCAACACCGAGTACATTTCCCAGTACGCACAGTTCTCTCAGGTAGAGCAGATCCAGAACATGGCAGGAACCATGGAGCTGCAGAGAGCGTCGTCCCTGGTGGGACAGGAGGTTTATATCAAGACCACCACCTCCGCCGGAGACACAAAGTATGTGAGAGGCCAGGTCGATTATGTGGTATTTGAAGGCGGGAAGGCATATCTTGCCATCGACGAGGAGCTCTATTCCCTGGACGATCTGGACACCGTGGTAGACAGGACTTATCAGGATGCATACGACAAGGCGCTTGATTTCTCCGTGAAGATGAATAAGCTTCCCGTGCTGGGCGGCGTGGATCTTACGGATGCGAAGGCGATTGACGAGCTGAAAGAGATCTACGAGGGCATGAGCGATTACGAGAAGGGCTTCCTGACGAAGGAGACGGAGGACAAGTACAAACAGTACCTGGATAAGCTCATCGAGGTCCGCAGAAAAGCAGGACTTGACGAGAACGGAAATGAACTGCCGAAGGACGATGATGCTGTAGAAGAAAGCGGGGACGTGGAAGGAAGCGGGGACGCGGACACAGACAGCGCACCCGGGGAAGACGGAGAAGGCGGCGGCACGGAGGACGCCGGAGAAGCTTAAGGAGGCTTTGGGAAAATGGAGGTTCAAAAAAACGGATACCTTTCCATTGCACAGCTGACAAACCGGTATCTGGGAGGCGCCGAGAAGGCGGAGCCCCAAAAGGCGTCGGATGGATTGTCCTTCCAGCAGATCCTGGAACAGAAAAGCGCAGGAGCGCCGAAGGAAGGTCTGAAATTTTCCAGACATGCGCTGGGGCGGCTGAACGACCGGCAGATCGAACTGAGCCAGGGACAGCTTGAGAGGCTGAACGACGGGGCAAGAAAAGCGCAGCTGAAGGGAATCAGAGATTCTCTTGTCATCATGGATCAGCTGGCATTTATTATAAACGTGCCCAACAATACGGTAGTCACGGCAATGGACAGCACGGAAACAACCGAAAACGTATTTACGAATATCAACGGAGCGGTTATCGTATAGCCGGACCTTACAAGGAGGTTATGGTCTCCCGAATGACAGAAGGAGACGCGCTCCGTTCCACAAGGAGGAACAGGAATCATGATGAGATCACTTTATTCTGGCGTGGCAGGACTGAAGACCCACCAGATCAAGATGGACGTAATCGGTAACAATATCGCAAACGTGAACACGGCCGCATTCAAGGCCAGCTCCATCGTATTTAACGAACTGATGAGCCAGACCACCCAGAGAGCCAGCGGACCCAACGCCACCACGGGAACCGGCGGCGTCAACGCAAGGCAGATCGGTCTGGGCGTGAAGTCCGGCGCCATCAATATTAACATCACCGGCCAGGGCTCGACCCAGTCCACCGGCAACCCTTTTGACATTATGATCAACGGCGATAATTTCTTCGTGGTAAACAACGGCCTTGAGAATTTCTTTACAAGAGACGGTTCCTTCTACGTTGACGGCGCGGGCAACCTTGCCATGACAAGCACCGGCTACAACGTGATGGGATGGCAGGTGGATCCCGAGACGGGAGAGGTCCGCAAGGACACCGTCACGGCCCTGCGGATCATGAGCACCGCAAACATGACCTATCCTCCCGAGGCGACCTCGGAAGCGTATATGGACGGCATCATCGACAAGTTCGATACGGACGTGACCAGCGTAAACGGCAGGGTGGTCAACCTGAACTTCTTTGACGCCAGAGGCTATGAGTATACGGCGAGATTTGTGTTCCGCCAGTCTGACGATCCCGATATCTACAGCCTGGAGCTGGAAAAGATCCTGGACGAGGACGGCGAGGCCATCGACCTTGGGGACGGCGTGCTGTTCGGCGCCGCGAGTACCCAGACGAAGGCAGGCTCCGTGCATTTTGACGATAAGACCTACGAATGGGACAACGGAAAACTGATCAATTCCGCCACGAAAGAGGTGATGGCGGATCTGTCCAAAATGTACACCGCCGGGGCCCTGAACGATCTGAATTTCAGCGAGGACAACAATCTGGGCTACACAGACACCGACGGGCAGCCGGTGGAGAAGACCGCCACGGTCCAGGAACAGCTGGACGCCATCGCCGCCGCTTACGGCTATCAGGGCTCTACCGACGAGTTCCTGAATCTGCTGTGCGACGCGCCCACCGCAGCGGACGATCCCACTGTGGTTACGCAGCTTTCCGTGAGACAGATGCTGGCTAACCTGTCCCAGAGTCCCACTGCCCCCGCTTATGGCACAAGCTATACGCTTCCTACCACCGGCCAGTTCGACACCGTGGGACGCAATTTCACCGGCGTGTCCATCACCTTTGACACCAACACCGGTCTGTTCGCGGGCGTCAACGGCCAGCAGACCGTTACCAGCGCCACGCTGGGACTGTCCCAGCTGGGCGGGTATTTCTCCGATATCAACATTGACTTTGCCGATCTGAGTTCCCTCAACAACAAGGGAACCTCCACGGTGGGCGCGACCAGCGGAACCAGCGGCAGTGACGGCAGCGCAAAGGGAATCGGCGCGGGACGTCCTCTGGGCGATATGATCGGCGTCTCCGTCCAGCAGAACGGCATGATCTACGCAAGCTACGACAACGGGATGACAAAGCTTCTCGGCCAGATTGCCACAGCGGCCTTTGCGAACGCGTCCGGTCTTGAAAAGCAGGGGGATAATCTTTACTCCGCCACCATGAACTCCGGGGAATTTAACGGAATCGGCGTGGATATCACCGCGAACGGCGGCTACATGTCCACCGGCCAGCTGGAGATGAGCAACGTGGACCTGTCCACGGAGTTTACCGAGATGATCACCACGCAGCGTGGATTCCAGGCAAACAGCCGTATCATCACGGTTTCCGACACACTGCTGGAGGAACTGACGAATCTGAAGCGTTAATTTCCGACATGCGCGGCTTTTGGGGAATCGCAACAGCTTCGGCGCTGCGCGCCTGCCTTTGCCATGGAACGGACCGGTTTCAGCCCGCGCCATTCGCAAAGCCGCGCTGACGCGCTGTCCGGCGTTGCGCGGCTGCCTTTGCCATGGAACGGACCAGTTCAGCGCGCGCCATTCGCAAAGCCGCGCTGCCGCGCTGTTCGGCGCTTCGCGCCTGCCTTTGCTCATGAAATGGCGCTCCCTCGGCAGTCGGATGCATCGAAAAATTCATGCGGGCATGATTTTTCGATGCGTCCGGCTGCCGGCTGAACTGTGGTGGATTATGCCAAATTGCAGTTTTAACTTGCAATGAAGCCGTATATATGGTACAACAATAGGGGAGCGGATTTTCCGTTCCCCTAAACTGATTATACCTATCTGGTTGGGAGGCGGCCGTATGATCGAAGTGACGAAGCTGAACGGGGTGAAGATCCTTGTGAACCCCCATCTGTTTGAAGTCGTGGAAGAAACGCCGGATACGGTGATAACGCTTACCACAGGGAAAAAAATAATTGTAAAAGAAAGTAGACAAGAGATAAAAAATCTTGTAAAATTGTATAGAAAGGATATTTTTGCGGAATAGCTTCGAAAACGCAGAATGTCGGGTGATTTTTGTGGATATAGCATCTTTGGCTGGTTTCCTTTTGTGCCTGGTCATGATGATCTACGGTCTGATCAGCAGCGCGGGTCTTGCAAACATTATACCGGAATATATGAATCTTCCCTCTGCGATCATCACCTTCGGTGGTGCTGTTTTTGCGACCATGACTTCCGTAAGTATGCCGGACTTTATCGGCGGCCTGAAGAGCTTTGCCCTGATCTTCAAAGCCCCTTCGCTGAACACGGCTGAGATGATCCAGAAAATTATAGACCTGTCCAACGTGGCCAGAAAGGAAGGGCTGCTGTCTTTGGAGGAAGCGGCCGCCGACATGGAGGAACCGTTCCTGAAGAAGGGTATCCTGCTGATCGTGGACGGGACGGATCCGGACCTGGTCCGGGCGATCATGGAGACGGAGCTTGTCAGCATCGAGGGAAGGCATAAGACCCGGATCGGTTTCTGGGATACGCTGGGAGCCATGGGTCCTGCCTGGGGTATGATCGGCACCCTGATCGGACTGGTACATATGCTATATAATATGGGAGATGTGGCAACGCTGGGTCCCGCCATGGCGGTGGCTCTGATTACGACCCTGTACGGCTCCATCCTCGCGAACTGGGTCTGCTCCCCTGTGGCCGCAAAGCTGAAGGCGGACAACGAGGGAGAGATGATGATGAAGGAGGTCATGATCGAGGGACTTCTTTCCATTCAGGCAGGCGAGAACCCCAGGGTGATTGAAGAAAAACTGAAATCCTTCCTTGCTCCCAAGGACAGAGAGAGCGGCGGCGACGAAGCGGGAGGTGAGGAATGATGGCAAAGCGCAAGGCGGAGGAACCGAAGAAGGGCGCGCCGGAATGGCAGACAACGTTCAGCGACCTGATGAATCTGCTGCTCTGCTTCTTTGTCATGCTGTTCGCCATGTCCAACATGGATGAGCAGAAGCTTGCGGAATTTGTGGCGGCCATGAACAATGCGACGTTCAACATTTTTCCCGCGGGCGCCACAGCCATAGGAGACGGTATCCTCGTCAGCAACGGCGTCAGCCAGCTCAACGAGCTCGATGAGTATATTAACAGTACCGGAAAGACAGCCGACAGCTCTCAGAACGGCCAGAGCCTGGAGGAGTTTGAAAAGTTCCCGGAGAACGTGACCGCGGAACAGCTGCAGGAGGCCATGGACGCCCTTCAGCTTCAGGAGAATGAGGAGACGGCGGAAGAGGTGGAGGAGGCTGTGCAGGACAGCGGCATCGGCGATGAAGTGGATGTGCGCTTTACCGCCCAGTATGTACAGCTGACCATGAGCGGCGGACTGCTGTTTGACTCGGGAAGCGCCGAGCTTAAGGAAAACGCGGCGCAGATACTTGACCGGATCGGTGTCATCCTGGAAAAGTACGGTCATTCGACCATTGAGATTGAGGGGCATACAGACAATGTCCCCATGCACAGCGCAAAGTATGCCGACAACGAAGAACTCAGCAGCGCCAGAGCGCTTTCGGTGTTTTATTATCTGGTGGACCACACGAACCTTGATCCCGCGCAGCTGCAGCATGCGGGCATGGGGGACCGTCATCCCGTGGCGGACAATGACACGGATGAGGGAAGACGCAGCAACAGGAGAGTGGAGATTCGAATCTACAATCCCTCCTGACGGCGCCTGTGTTCCGGGACTGCTGACAGTTTACAGAAAGGTGCGACTGCAGAATATGAAGAAAAATCTACTGAGTATATTGATCCTGGGTCTTTTGATCGTGAATATCGTCCTGACGACCATTATGATGGTCAGTGTCATCGGCACCAACGGCAAGACGGGGGAGCTTGTCTCCAGCATCGCGGCAGTGATGAATCTGGAGTATTATGATCCGGACGGCGAGGCGTCAGGCGGCATACCTCTTTCCCAGACGGCCACCTATTCTCTGGCGGACCGGCTGATGATCCAGCTAAAGCCCTCGGTGGACGAAAACGGAAATGCAGGCGCGTCCATGATCATTTTTTACATGTCCCTGGCCATGGATACAGAGAACAAGGATTACGAGGCACTGGGACAGCCGGAGACGCTTGCGGGGCTTGAGATCCAGATCAAGGACACGGTGGCTTCCGTAGTGCAGGATTATACGGAGCAGGAGTGCCGTGAGAATTTTGAACAGATAAAGGCGGAGATCCTCATCGCGCTTCAGGACCTGTTCCAGTCGAATTTCATTTATAAGGTATCCATCAGCGACGTGCTCTATCAGTGAGCTGACGGACCGGTTGCGGGACGAAGGAGGTGAGCTTTCTTGGGCGAGGTTCTGTCCCAAAACGAAATAGATAACCTGCTGGCGGCGCTGTCCACCGGTGAGCTGGACGCGGACCAGATGCAGGAAAGCGAAGAAAAGCAGGTCAAGATTTATGACTTTAACCGCCCCACAAAGTTCTCCAAGGAACAGCTAAGGACTCTGGAAATGATCTTTGAGCATTACAGCCGGCTGGTGGCGACGAACCTTCCCGTGTATCTGAGGAAGAATGTGCAGGTCACGGTGGCAAGCTCGGAGACGGTTACCTTCAGTGAGTTTACAAACGCGCTGGCAAACCCGGTTATTCTGGGAATTATAAATTTTGCTCCGCTGAACGGCTCGATCCTGATGGATCTGGCCACAAATCTGGGGTATGCCATCCTGGACAGGATGCTGGGGGGAAGCGGTCTCCCGCTGGAAAAGAGCAGGGAGTTTTCCGAGATCGAGCTGACGATCATTCAGAAGATCCTGATTATGTTTACTCAGCTGCTGCGGGACCCATGGAAGAATGTGATAGAGATATCGCCGGTGATGCAGCGGCTTGAGACGAATCCGCAGTTCGCTCAGGTGATAGCGCCCAACGATATGATCGCCATCGTCACCCTGAATATGAAGATCGGTGACGTGGAAGGGCTGATGAACATATGTCTTCCGTTTATCACGCTGGAAGATGTTATGGATAAGCTGAATACAAGGTTCTGGTTCTCTACCATGCGGGAGAACCATGATGAGAACTATGAGATGTACATAGAATCTCTGATCCGGAAAACGGATATACCGATCCGTGCGGTGCTGGGCAGGAGTACGATTTCTGTCAACGATTTCATGAATCTGCAGGTGGGGGATTACATCCGTTTGGATTCCAAGGTGGACGAAGACATGAATGTGTATGTAGGCAACATTAAAAAATTTACCGCGCTGCCCGGTGCCGAAAAGGATTCTTACGCTGTTCGGATCACGTCGGTTATCAGAGAGGAGGATTAGACAATGGATGGAGGAATGCTGTCCCAGGACGAGATAAACGCCCTCTTAAACGGCATGGATCTCTCTGATGACCTGGACAACGGTTCCGCTTCGGAAAAAACAGACGACGCGGCGGGACACGATCCGCTGGACGATGTGAACGCTGCGGATATCCTGACGGATGTGGAGAAGGACGCTATCGGCGAGGTCGCGAACATCAGCATGGGTTCCTCAGCTACAACGCTGTACTCCCTCGTGAACAGGAAGGTCAACATCACGACCCCGGTGGTAGAGATCGCAAGCTGGAACACCTTGCTGACGGAATACGAAAAACCCTGTGTCTTTATACAGATTAAATACACGCTGGGCCTTGACGGCACAAATATCCTGGTGCTGAAGGAACATGACGTAAAGGTCATCACCGACCTGATGATGGGCGGTGACGGCACAAATACAGAAGGGGAGCTGGGAGAGCTTCATCTGAGCGCGATCTCGGAGGCAATGAACCAGATGATGGGATCCGCCGCAACTTCCCTCTCCACGATGCTGAAGAAGACCATTGATATCAGTCCGCCGGATTCCTCCCTGCTGGATCTGACAAAGTTTAAGGGCGGCGGTGAGATCGCTCCTTTCCTGGCCGGTGTGTTCGTAAAGGTGTCCTTCCGGATGCAGATCGACGATCTGGTGGACAGCACGATCATGCAGCTGTACCCGGTGGAGTTTGCCAGAAATCTGGTGTCCACCTTCCTGGATAATCAGGGGATGGGTGGATCTTCCGAAGCCGCGCCGGCGCCGGAGGCAGCGCCGCCCCAGCCGGAAGCAGCGCAGGCCCAGCCGGATATGAGCGGGATGATGCCGGGCATGAATCCCATGGGAATGTCTCAGATGGGAATGTCCCAGATGGGGATGATGCCCCAGATGGGAATGATGCCCCAGATGGGGATGATGTCCCAGATGGGAATGATGCCTCAGATGGGGATGCCCCAGCAGATGGGCATGAACCCCATGGGAATGCAGATGGGAACGCCCCAGCAGGGGATGATGCCCCAGTCGGGAATGGTTCAGCAGGCCCAGAATGTAAACGTCCAGCCCGCACAGTTCCAAAGCTTTTCAGGGGACGGCAGGGGAATTCAGGGTCAGGAAAACATCGGCCTGATCATGGATGTGCCTCTGGAGGTTACGGTGGAACTGGGAAGAGCCACCAAGTCCATCTCCGAAATTTTAAACTTTGCCCCCGGTACGATCATTCAGCTTGACCGTATCGCCGGTGAACCCATAGATGTTCTGGTAAACGGTAAGTTTGTAGCCAAGGGCGAAGTGGTTGTCATAGAAGAATGCTTCAGCATAAGAGTAACTGAAATCATTAAGTAGGAGGACGAATAAAATGGCAAAAAATATCTTGATATGTGATGATGCGGCGTTCATGCGGATGATGATAAAGGACATCCTCACCAAGAACGGCTACAATGTTGCAGGAGAAGCCGAAAACGGTATGAAGGCCGTGGAAAAGTACAAGGAAGTGACTCCAGATCTTGTGCTGATGGATATTACCATGCCGGAGATGGACGGCATTCAGGCGCTGAAGGAGATTAGAAAGGCGGACTCCGGCGCGAAGGTAATCATGTGTTCCGCGATGGGACAGCAGGCCATGGTGATTGAATCCATCCAGGCCGGCGCGAAAGATTTTATTGTGAAGCCTTTCCAGGCGGAGCGCGTGCTGGAGGCTGTGAAGAAGGTTGTTGGCTGATGAGTCTTCTGCTGACCGGAAATACAGGAAGCTACGCCCAGCTGGTGACGGTACTGCTTCTGTTTGTGCTGATCCTTGGGGTCACTGCGGCCGTCACAAAATGGATTGCCAATTATCAGAAGCAGCAGAATGCGGGCGCCAATATTCAGGTGGTGGAGACCAGCCGCATTTCAAACAATAAGTATGTCCAGATTCTGCGTGTGGGCGGTACTTATTTTGTGATCGCTGTGTGCAAGGATACGGTGACCTTGCTCGGGCAGGTGCCGGAGGAGCAGTTAAAGACAGGGGACGCCGTCCGGGGGTTCCGGTTTAAGGAGCTTCTGGATAAGGCGGCAGGAAAACAGTCCAGCAGTGCGGAAGAACCGAAGGAAAGCCGGGAACAAGATGAACAAGAAGCATAAGCGAATAAGAGTGATAATATGCCTGCTGGTCACGGTGGGCATATTGTGTATTCAGGACTCGCTTCCAGTATTTGCCGCCGATCTGAACACGGGGGACTCGGAGACGTCCACCGTCTTAAATCCGCCCGGTACGGCTGATACGCCGGAAGAACTGAACAGCCCCAATGTGGGGAATGTGTTTACCCTGACCATGAACGACGGAAACGGTGAGCTGAACGGAGCGCTGCGGATCTTTCTGACGTTGACGCTGATCGCCATAGCGCCTACCCTGATCATTATGATGACTTCCTTTACCAGGATCATCATTGTGCTGCACTTTACCAGGGCCGCTCTGAATACCCAGACGGCGCCGCCGAACCAGATCCTGATCGGGCTGGCGCTCATATTGACCTTCTTTATCATGGAGCCTACCATAGACCGGATCAACACGGAGGCGGTACAGCCCTTTGAAAATGGTTTGATAGAGCAGGAGGAAGCGCTTGAGCGCGGGATCCAGCCATTGCGGGAGTTTATGTATCCCCAGACCCAGACCAGGGATGTGGAGCTGTTCATGGATATAGCGGGGGATACGTGGGACAAAGATCTGGACAGCATTCCGATGTCCGTGCTGGTTCCAAGCTTTATGATCAGCGAACTGCGGCGGGCCTTCTGGATTGGCTTTATGATCTACATCCCGTTTATTGTCATTGATATGGTGGTGGCCTCCACGCTGATGAGTATGGGTATGATGATGCTGCCGCCCACGACGGTTTCCATGCCCTTTAAGATCCTGCTGTTTGTGCTGGCGGATGGCTGGTCCCTTGTGATCGGCAATCTGGTAAAGACCTTTTACTGACGGAAGCGCAAAAGGGGAAAAGTTTCAAAGGTAGTTTACAGTGAGGAAAGGAGGTCTGTCCTATGACGGTAGATGCGGTATCCGATATGACGAGGGAAGCGCTGTTTCTTATTATCAGGGTGTCGCTGCCCGTGCTGCTGGTGTCGCTTGTGATCGGTCTGCTGATCAGTATTTTTCAGACGGTCACCTCTATTCAGGAACAGACGCTGACTTTTGTGCCGAAGATCATCTGTGTGTTTACGGCGCTTGTGATCTTCGGGCCATGGATGATGAATTCCATGGTGGAGTATCTGACACAGCTGTGGTCCAGCTTCAGCCTTTATATCCACCGGTAGCTGAGACGGAGCGGGCCGCTTATGATAAATTATTCGTTTTCCATATATGATCTGGAATATTTTCTGCTGATACTGACAAGGGTGTCGTGTTTTGTGTTCATTGCGCCTTTTTTCAGTATGCAGAATACGCCCAACAACGTGAAGATCGCTCTCAGCTTCTTTGCCTCCGCGCTGCTCTACCAGACCCTGACGCCGGCGCCGGCGGTGGAGTATGACACGGTTCTTGAGTATGCGGTCATCATCATCAAGGAAGCGGTGGCGGGACTTTTGCTGGGCTTTGGGGCAACCGTCTGTTCCTCCATCGTAAGCTTTGCGGGTTCCGTGGCGGATATGGAGACAGGGCTTTCCATGGCGACGCTGATGGATCCCACAACCAGGGACACCTCCAGCATTACGGGTGTGCTTTACCAGTACGCCCTGATGCTGATGCTGATTGCCACGGGCATGTATCGATACCTTTTCGGGGCGCTGGCGGACAGTTTTATCCTGATCCCGGTAAACGGCGCTGTGTTCCATGGGGAATCTCTGGTCAATACCATGGTCCGGTTTCTGGCGGACTATGTTGTGATCGGCTTTCGCATTGTGCTTCCCATTTTCTGCGTGATGCTTCTGCTGAACGCGGTGCTTGGGATTCTGGCGAAGGTGGCGCCCCAGATGAACATGTTTGCGGTGGGGATGCAGTTAAAGGTCCTGGTGGGGCTGTCGGTCATCTTTTTTACGGCGAGTATGCTGCCGGGTGCGGCGGACATGATTTTCGGCGAGATGCGGGAAATGATCGTAGCCTTTGTGGAGGGGATGAGATGATCCGTTACAATCTGCAGTTTTTCGCAAAAGAAGGACAGGGCGGAGAGAAGACGGAGCCCGCCACCCAGAAAAAGCTGGAAGACGCCCGCAAGGAGGGCCAGGTGGCAAAAAGCCGTGAGATTGCAAACGGGCTGGGGCTTCTGGCGCTGTTCCTGATTTTAAGGTTCTGGGTAGGAAACATGGGAAACCAGCTGATGGAGATATTTCCTGGCTTTTATGACAGGATCCCGGAGCTGGTCACCTTCTGGAACGGGATGATGCCCCAGACGGACACGGCGTTCCTGTTCCGCAGGATGCTGATCCAATTGCTCCTGATCGTTGCGCCCGTGCTGCTGGTGGGATTTGCGGTGGCGTTTCTCAGCGATGTGGTACAGGTGAAGTGGAAGCCGACACTGAAGCCGCTGATGCCGAAATTCAGCAAGCTGAACCCCATTAGTGGTTTTAAGAAGATTTTTTCCGTAAACGCGCTGGTGGAGCTGATCAAATCCATTGCCAAGATCCTGCTGATCGGCTTTGTCTGCTATAATTACCTGCAGGATAAATGGGTGATCCTTTTAAACCTGTACGATATTTCCCTGATGCAGGGACTTAATCTGGCGGCGGAGGTCGTCATAGACCTTGGGATCAGAATCTCGGCCATCTATATGGTGATCGCGCTGGCCGATCTCATCTACCAGCGCGTGAAGTTCAAAAACGACATGAAGATGACCAAGCAGGAGATAAAAGAGGAATACAAGCAGCAGGAAGGCGATCCCCAGATAAAGGGCCAGATCCGCCAGAAGATGCGGGAGGCATCCAGAAGGCGCATGATGCAGGAGCTTCCCCAGGCGGACGTGGTCATCACGAACCCCACCCACTATGCGGTGGCTGTGAAATATGACCCCCAGGTGGCGGATGCGCCGCTTGTGACCGCAAAGGGCGAGGGCTATCTCGCCCAGAAGATCAAGGATGTGGCGAGAGAGAATCATGTTGAGATCGTAGAGAACAAGCCGCTGGCCAGAATGCTTTACGCAAATGTGGACATCGGCCAGGCCATCCCGCCGGAGCTGTATCAAGCGGTGGCGGAGGTGCTGGCGTTTGTGTATCATCTGCAAGGAAAAGTATGAAGGTATGAAGTTGTTCTAAGCCTGTGGAGGACACAGGCTAAGAACAACTATCATACCTGTGAAGAAGCGCATTGTCATGCGCTTCTTCGGACGGTTGGGGCAGCTCGGGATGGAAAGGGCATAGCTTCTTCGGACGGTTGGGGCGGCTCGGGATAAAGGGCCGCAGTTTTTCGGATGGTTGGGGCGGCTCGGGATGGGCGGATTGAGGAAGAGGGAAAGGAGGAAGGGCATATGAATTTTGCAAGGCTTCAGAAGGCGGATGCGCTTGTTGCTGTTTATATCCTGACGGCGTTTATCATGCTGATCGTGCCGCTTCCTGCCGTGCTCCTGGATGTGTTCATGGCGTTGAACATTGCCGTGTCCTTCACCATTCTTTTTGTGTGCATGTTTACCCAGGAGGTGCTGGATCTTTCCTACTTTCCCACGATCCTTTTGTTTACCACCATATTCCGGCTGGCGATGAACGTTTCGTCAACCAGGCTGATCCTGACCACGGGCACTTCGGGAAACGTGGTAAGGACATTCGGACAGTTTGTGGGCGGGGGCGACCTGATTGTGGGCGCCATTATCTTTATTATTTTGATTATGATCCAGTTTCTCGTGATCAACAAAGGTTCCGAGCGTGTGGCTGAGGTGACGGCAAGGTTTACCCTGGACGCAATGCCCGGTAAGCAGATGGCCATCGACGCGGATTTAAACACCGGCGTCATCGACGACAAGGAAGCAAAGAACAGGCGGGAAAAGATCCAGCTGGAGTCCAGCTTCTTCGGTTCCATGGACGGTGCCGTAAAGTACGTAAAAGGAGACGCCGTGGCCGGACTTCTCCTGACGGCGGTAAACCTGGTGGGCGGCCTTGCCATGGGGATTCTGCGGATGGGAATGGACGCCTCGGGCGCACTGGAGAACTATGGGATCCTTACCATCGGCGACGGTCTGGTGAGCCAGATTCCTTCCCTGCTGATCTCCCTGTCAACAGGTATTCTGGTGACAAAGGGCAGCAAGCAGGCGGACTTTGGCCCCGCCATCATCAAGCAGATGTTCGGCGTGCCGAAGGTCATGTACCTTGTAGGCGGGACGCTGGCTTTTCTCGGCATTATGACGGAGCTGAACACCATTCTGTTCCTTGGCATGGGGATGCTGTTCGTGGTGGGAGGCAGGATGATCGCGGGCAACCTTGAGACCGCCCAGATCGAGACGGAAGTGGACACGGAAGAGGCGGCCGCGGAAGAGATCCGGCAGCCTGAAAATGTAAACAGTCTCCTGCAGGTGGATCCCATCGAGCTGGAGTTTGGTTATGGCATTATCCCCCTGGCGGATGTAAACCAGGGCGGCGATCTGCTGGACCGCGTGGTCATGATCAGAAGACAGATCGCGCTGGAGCTTGGAACCGTGGTGCCTATTATCCGACTGCGGGATAACATACAGTTAAATCCAAACCAGTATATTATTAAGATCAAAGGCATACAGGTCAGTGAGGGGGAGATCCTCTTTGACCATTATATGGCCATGAACCCCGGCTATGTGGAGGAGGAGATCACGGGCATTCCCACCTTTGAGCCCTCTTTCCACCTGCCTGCCATCTGGATCACGGAGAGCCAGAGGGAGCGCGCGGAGAGCCTGGGCTATACGGTGGTGGATCCGCCTTCTATTATCGCCACGCACTTGACGGAGATCATAAGACAGTATATTTCCGAGCTGCTGACCCGGCAGGATGTACAGAATCTGGTCAACAACATGAAGGAGACCAATCCTTCTCTGGTGGAAGAACTGGTTCCGAAGCTCCTTGGGCTTGGCGAGATCCAGAAGGTTCTTCAGAATCTGCTGAAGGAGGGCATATCCATCCGGGATCTGCTGACGATCATGGAGACGCTTGCGGACTATGCGCCCACCACCAGAGATTCGGATATCCTTACCGAGTATGTGCGCCAGAGCCTGAAACGCGCTATTTCCACCAAGTTTTTCCCGCCCCATGAGACCACGAACGTGGTGACGCTGGATCCGAAGATCGAGCAGGAGATCATGGGCAGCGTGAAGCAGACAGAGAGCGGCGCGTTCCTCAATCTGGATCCCAGCCGGTCCAGGGCCATTATCGATTCCGTCGGCAGGGAAATCAAAAAGCTGGAAGACCTGGGGAAGAGCCCCATCATCATTACTTCCCCCATCGTACGGATATATTTCAAGCGACTGACAGAGGATTATTATAAGGATCTGATCGTAATTTCATATAATGAAGTGGAATCGAATGTAGAGTTACAGTCGGTAGGGATGGTGACGGCATAATGATCATTAAAAAATTTGTGGGAAAAACGGAAGAAGAGGCTCTTGAGGCCGCAAGGAAGGAACTGGGGAACGGCATTGTGACCATGAATGTCAGGACGGTGAAGAAGAAGGGAATCGCGGGATTCTTCGGCGCCAGACAGGTGGAGGTCACCGTGGCCCTGGAGGAAGACAGGGAGGGCCTTAAGACGGTGAAACGGCCGGCACAGAGACAGGAGGCGGAGCCCTCCGCGCCCGGCGCCCAGACGGAAGCCCAGGCGGTGCGGAACGCCTCAAGCCTGATGGCGGAAAGCTCCAGAAATATCGAAAAGAAGCTGGACAGTCTGCAGACTCTTCTGGTGAACAGACTGCAGCAGGAGGAGAATACAAAGAGCGAACAGGCCGAGCACAGGGAGGAGATCCCGGCGAAGGAGGATGCCGCGGAAAAAGAGCCTGTAAAGCAGGAGCCTACGGAGCAGGAAAAGTTTATAAGGCTTCTGTACAATACAATGCTGGAGAACGAGGTGGATGAAAAGTACGCCAACCAGATCATCGCGGAGGCCGAAAAGCCGGAAAAACCGGATGTGCCCATCGATTTTATCCTCGCCAATGTATATCAGAAGATGATCCTGAAGTTCGGAAAAGCCACAGGGATTCTGCCTGCGGAAAAGGGTCCCAGGGTTATTCTGTTCATGGGGCCTACGGGGGTGGGTAAGACCACCACCATCGCCAAGATCGCCAGCAGATTTACCGTGGATGAGAAGAAAAAGGTAGCCCTTCTGACGTCGGACACCTACCGGATCGCGGCGGCGGAGCAGCTGCGCACCTACGCCAATATTCTGGAGGTGCCCTTCCGGGTGGTCTACACCGGCGAGGAAGCCTGCGCGGCCATCGAGGAGCTTCATGATTTTGACTATATTTTTGTGGATACCGCTGGCCATTCCCACCAGAACGAGGAGAAGCTGGAGGATATGAAGCAGATGCTCCGGATGGTGGCAGGGAAAGCGGAATATCAGGTGTTTCTCGTGCTGTCCGCGGCCACGAAGTACCGGGATCTTCAGAAAATCGCATCCAGCTACCAGGAGATCACGGACTATCAGCTTATCTTCACGAAGCTGGACGAAACGGGGGCGTACGGCAACCTGATGAATATAAAGCTGTTTACCGACACGCCTATTGCGTTTGTGACGAATGGCCAGAATGTGCCGGACGATATCGAACTTTTTAATCCGCAGAAGGCAGTGAAACAATTGTTGAGCATCAGACACTGACAAGGAGGTAAGGCATGGATCAGGCGGAACAATTACGGATCTTAAAAGCAAGTGAACAGGCGAGACCTCTGGCCCGTGTCATTACGGTCACCAGCGGCAAGGGGGGCGTGGGAAAATCCAACACTTCCATCAACCTTGCAATACAGTTCCGGAAGATGGGAAAGCGGGTCATCATACTGGACGCGGATTTCGGGCTCGCGAATATTGAGATCATGTTCGGAACGGTGCCGAAGCACAATCTCTGCGATCTGATCTACCAGGGGAAGAACATTCGTGACATTATCACCTGGGGGCCGATGGAGGTCGGCTTTATCTCCGGCGGGAGCGGAATCGCGGGAATGTCAAATCTGAAACAGGAATACCTGAAATATATCATACAGAATCTGGTTCAGCTGGACGCCATAGCGGACATTATCATCGTGGACACAGGGGCCGGGATTTCCGACGCCGTGCTGGAGTTTCTGGTGGCCAGCGGGGAAATTCTTCTGGTTACAACGCCGGAGCCCACGTCGATCACGGATTCCTACTCTCTGCTCAAGGCGCTGTACCGCCACCCCAGGTTTGACGAGGACGCCTCAAAGGTGAAGATGATCGCCAACCGGGTGCACAGGGAGGAAGAGGGGGAAGTGCTTTTCCGCAAGCTGAACGCGGTGGTGGAACGGTATCTGAAGATCCCGATGATCTATCTGGGATGCGTCCCGGAGGATCCCCAGCTGTCCAGGGCTGTGATGCAGCAGGTGCCGGTTTCGCTGGAAAATCCCGGAGCGAAGTCCACGGCGGCTTATGAGCGGATCGCGAACAGGCTTATGGGGAAGGAAGAAACCGAGCGTCAGCCGAGACGGGGAATGGCGGCCTTTTTCTCTTACATTATATCAGGAAGAAAGTAAAAGCAGCGAGGGAACAATATGTTATCGAAATTTATTTCCGCAGGCAGCAAGGTTGAGATCATGCCGATTGAGCGGATGGGAGAAAGCGACGAGGAGGCCGGGAAAAAGGTTTACGTCAGCAAGGTCTATGATATCCTGTCGGAAGACACCCTGGAGATTCTGATGCCCATGGAGAAGACAAAACTGATCCTGCTTCCGGTGGACAGCGAATTTGATCTTGTGGTCTATCAGGAAAACAGCTTGTACCAGTGTCTGGTGCGGGTTACGGACCGCTATAAGAGCAGCAATGTCTATCTGCTTCAGGTGGAGCTGGTCAGCAATCTGAGAAAATATCAGAGAAGAGAATATTACCGTTTCAGCTGCGCGCTGCAGATGTGCGCCAGAAATCTTCAGGAGGAGGAGCTTCAGGCGGTGGAAAAGAATCTGCCCTATACGCTGACGCCGGGGCTGCCTCTGAAGCAGAGCGTGATCGTTGATATCAGCGGCGGCGGGCTGCGGTTTATCTCCAGCCAGAGGTACGAGCCGGAAAGTATGCTGTATATCAATTATGAGCTGCAGATCGACGGCGAGATGAAAATGTATGAGATCATCGGGAAGGTGCTGAGCGTCAGGGAGCTTGAGAACCGGAAGGGTACGTTTGAACACAGGGTTCAGTATTATGACATGAACAGGAAAACACGGGAAGAGATCATAAAATATATTTTTCAAGAGGAGAGAAAAAACAGGAGAAAGGAATTATTAGACTGATGGTGAAAAAAATTTTGGTTGTTGATGACTCTGCACTCATGAGAAGGGTCCTGTGTGATATAATTGAGACTGATGAGAGATTTCAGGTTGCCGACAGGGCAACGAATGGTCTGGAGGCTTTCGATCTGCTGAGCAGGAACCGGTACGACGCGGTTGTTCTGGATGTGAACATGCCGAAGATGAACGGCCTGCAGCTTCTGGAGGAGCTGCGCAAGTATAAGATCGACGCGAAGGTGATGATGGCCAGCACAGACACAAAGGAAGGCGCCAAGACCACTCTCGATGCGCTGGAACTTGGAGCTCTCGATTTCGTACATAAGCCTGACACCGCCATGGACTGCAGGGTGGAGGATTTCAAGGAGAGATTCCTCCGGACGCTGGACGCGGTGGCGAACAGCCGGCCGGTAAGGTTTTCACTGCCGAACCGTGTTCAGGAGAGCAGCCGGGCTGTGGAACGTGTGGCCTCGCTGGCAAAAATGTCCAGCAGAAGGACCGCAGGGTCAAGGATCGTGGCAATCGCAAGCTCCACGGGCGGGCCAAAGGCGCTGCAGTCGGTGATCCCCATGCTCCCGGCGGATCTGGACGCTCCGGTGCTTCTGGTACAGCACATGCCGAAAGGGTTTACCGCTTCCCTGGCGGAGCGCTTAAACGAACTGAGCCAGATCAAGGTGAAGGAGGCTCAGGAGGGTGACGAGCTGCAGAAGGGAACGGTGTATGTGTCCATGGGCGGTATGCACATGAACGTAAAGATGTGCGGCGGCAGGTACACGATCCACTACACGGATGAGCCCAGCAGGGAGGGCGTAAAGCCCTGTGCAAACTATATGTATGAATCTCTCGCTGACAGCTGCTTCGACGAGATCGTCTGCGTTGTAATGACGGGGATGGGCGCCGACGGCACAGAGGGAATCAGAAATCTCAGGGAGAAAAAGAAGGTCCATGTGATCGCGCAGAATCAGGAGACCTGTGTGGTATATGGCATGCCGAAGAATGTGGTCAACGCCGGATTCTCCGATCAGATCGTGCCGCTGGACCAGCTCGCCCAGGAGATTGCCCTGAACGTAGGGATAAAGGCGTAAAGTCTGCAACAAAGAAGAAAGGGATGGGTATAAGTATGGACGTAAGTCAATATCTTGAGATCTTCCTTGACGAGACCAAGGAGCATCTGCAAAATCTGAACACAAGGATCCTGGAGCTGGAATCCGATCCTGAGAACGCGGACACGATCAACGAGATCTTCCGCGCCGCGCATTCGCTGAAAGGCATGGCGGGCACGATGGGTTACAAGAGGATGCAAAATCTGACCCACGACATGGAGAATGTTTTCTCCGAGGTGCGCAACGGCACCATCAAGGTGATGCCCGAGATGATAGACGTCCTTTTCCAGTGCCTGGACGCGCTGGAGGAGTATACCGACAATATTCAGTCCTCAGCCGATGAGGGAACGAACGATAACGAGGCGCTTATCCGGCAGCTGAACGATATTCTGAACCAGGACGCGGCGCCCAGGGGGCAGGATAAGGCACCTGAAAAACAGGAGCCTGCCGCGGCGGGATCCGCTGCGCCTGGCGGCAATAAGTGGGATTCCATCCGCCTTGACAGCTCCCAGATCGCCGTGATCAAGGAGGCCCAGAACCAGGGCAAAAAGGTCTATGGGATCAACGTGCTGGTTCAGGAAAGCTGTATTTTGAAGGCGGCGCGGGCATTCCTGGTGTTTAAGGCTGTGGAGGAGGTCGGCGAGATCATCGTGTCGGATCCCAGCGCACAGGATGTGGAAGACGAAAAGTTTGACAGGGATTTCACCCTGATCGTGCTGTCCGACGCGGAGCTTGACGCGGTGATCAAGGCGGCGGAAAGCGTCTCTGAGATCGAGAAGGCGACGGGCGCACCGCTGGTACTGGAGAACAACAAGAACGCGGAGACGGAAGAGACTCCGGAACCTGAGGAACCCGAGGAACCGGAGAAGCCGGAACAGCCGGCGGTGCAGAGCGCACCCAAGGTGGAGAAGCCCGCGGCGCCTGCGCCCGCTGCCCAGACGGCAAAGACGGACGGCAGGAAGCCTGCCGCGTCCAAGCCTGTGGTAAACCGTACCGTCCGTGTAGATATCGAAAAGCTGGACGCGCTGATGAATCTGGTCAGCGAGCTGATCATTGCGAAGAACTCCCTGGTATCCACTTCCAGCCAGGAACAGTCGGGCGGCAGCAACAGCAGCTTTAACGAACAGATCGAGTATCTGGAGAGCGTCACCACAAACCTTCACGAGTCCGTGATGAAGGTCCGCATGGTGCCCATTGAGAGCGTAGTGAACAAGTTCCCGCGGATGATCCGGGACCTTTCCAAAAAGCTGGGTAAGAAAATGGAGCTCTACATGTCAGGTGAGGAAACCGAGCTGGACCGTACCGTGGTGGACGAGATCGGCGATCCCCTGATGCATCTGCTGCGCAATTCCGCAGATCACGGTCTTGAATCGGCGGAGGTCAGGGCGCAGCGCGGCAAGCCCGCTGTGGGATCTATTTTCCTGGACGCCTACCAGGACGGCAACAACGTTGTCATAGAAGTCCGCGACGACGGCAACGGCATAGATGTGGAGGCTGTCCGGGAGAAGGCCATCGAGAGAGGCACCATCACTCCGGAGCAGGCGGCGAACATGACGGATAAGGATATCATAGATCTCCTGTTCCTGCCCAGTTTCTCCACCGCGAAGAAAGTGACGGATGTGTCAGGCCGGGGCGTGGGTCTTGACGTGGTGAAATCCAAGATCGAGTCGTTAAGCGGCGAGGTAGAGGTGAAATCCAAGCTGGGAGAGGGAAGTACGTGGACCATCCGCCTTCCCCTGACGCTTGCGATCATTCAGGCGCTGATGGTGGTGGTGGGAGACGAAAAGTATGCCATCTCCCTGGGTTCCATCCAGACGCTGGAGGATATTCCGCCCAGTGAGATCAAGCTGGTGCAGAACAAGGAGGTGATCCACCTTCGCGGCAATGTCATTCCGCTGATCCGCTTGAATCAGGTCCTGGACGTGGAAAGCAAGCGCTCCGAGGATGAGAACCTGATCGTTGTGATCGTGAAGAAGGGCGACAAGACCGCGGGTCTGGTGATCGATGAGCTCATCGGCCAGCAGGAGATCGTTATCAAGTCCCTTGGAAAGTATGTGAAACAGTGCAAGTTCATCAGCGGCGCTACCATTCTGGGCGACGGCGAGATCGCTCTGATCCTGGACGCAAACGCTTTGATCTAAAGAAGGGAGTATGGATATGGAGTTGAGTACAAAATTCAGCAGTCAGGTTCCCGACGAGGAGAACCAGCGCTCTTCGGAGACCATCCAGTATATCGTGATCAGGCTGGGGGAAGAGCAGTACGGAATTGATATCCGGAATATTGAAACGATCACCAGGATGCAGCATGTGACCCGTGTGCCGAAGATGCCGGCTTACCTGAAGGGGGTGATCAACCTCCGGGGCGTTGTGATCCCTGTGCTCAGTATGCGGCTGAGAATGAACCTTGAGGCGGATGAGATCACAAAAGCTACGAGGATATTGGTTCTGAACCTGGAACAGGAAGGAAACGTGGGCTTTATCGTGGACGAGGTGAAGGAAGTCGTCAGCCTTAACGTGGACGATATTGAGAAAATCGGGGAAAACAATAAAGAGGGCAAGGCAAATCTCATCAATGCGGTGGGAAAGCACAACGGTGAATTGATTTCCCTGGTGGATTTAAATGCGATCAGCCTTGAGGGATAGGCAAAGACAATTTCTGAAAGGAGACATTTCTCATGGGAGAGATGACGCTTGAACAGGTTACCGAAAATTATTATGACGTCCTTAAGGAATTAGGCAATATCGGAGCGGGGAATGCCATGACGGCCCTGTCCCAGATGCTCCAGTGCAAGGTGGATATGAAGGTCCCTCAGGTCAGGCTGCTGCCCTTCTCCGATGTAGGAGACATGATGGGCGGCGAGGAGCAGATCATGGTGGGTGTGTTCCTCGGCGTGGAAGGCGACATTACCGGAAGCATGATGTTTTTGGTGGAGGAGGAGAGTGCAAAGCACCTGATCCGGAAGATTACGATGGGGATGCTGCCCGAAGGCACGGAATTTGAGGAAATGGGTCTGTCTGCCATGAAGGAGGTGGGCAATATTATCACGGGAGCGTATCTGAACTCCCTGTCCACCATGACCAATTTAAAAATTATCCCTACGCCTCCGGCGCTGACAGTTGATATGGCGGGGGCAATTTTGAGCGTCCCTGCAATTCAGTTTGGCATTTTTGGAGATAAGATACTGTTGATTCAGTCACAGTTTTATGATGAAGTGGAGCTGGACGGGTACTTTATCCTGATTCCCGATCTGGAGTCCTACTCCAAGATTCTGACGTCGCTGGGGCTGCCCGTTGTCTGATACGGCGGGGCCTGAATGAGGACAGACAGAAATTAAGGCGTGAAGGATATGGTAGTGACTCATGAGTGAAATAATCAAAGTGGGAATGGCGGATCTTAAGACCTGTGTAAGCCCCAATGGGGTGACGACGCTGGGGCTTGGATCCTGCGTGGGAATCGCGATCCGGGATCCAGTGACAAAGATCGGGGGGCTGGCACATGTGATGCTGCCGGACAGCACCGCCATCAGAAACGGGCATTTGACTGTCGCAAAATTTGCCGACACGGGGATCGTGGAACTGGTACAACAGATGGAGAAGCTTGGCGCAAAGCGCAGCCGCATGGTCGCGAAGATCGCGGGAGGAGCCACCATGTTTTCCTTTCAGGGCGGCGCCTCTCCCATGGGACAGGTGGGACAGCGCAACGTGGAGGCGACAAAGGCAAAGCTAAAGGAACTGAAAATTCCAATTCTGGCCGAGGATACGGGCTTAAATTACGGAAGAACGGTGGTGTTCTATCCTGAGACAGGCGAGTTTCATATCCGCGCAGTCGGCAAATCGGAAACGGTTATCTGATACCGCCGCGGGCAGAAACGAGGAAGTATGAACAGAAAGTATCTACCGCTGCTTCTGATGCTGGCAGCCGGGGCCGTCACATGCATCATTACATTTATCAGAAAATATACCCTGCTTGGAAAGCTGGTATCGCTTTTCGTCGTGATGTTAATCTTTTTCCTGCTGGGAAGCGTGATGAAATGGACTCTGGATTATTTTGAGGAGCAGAACGAAAAGCGCCGGCTGGAAGAGGGAGATGTTATCGAGAAGGACAGCGAGGGCCAGGAGGACGGACAGGAGCCTGCGCAGGAAGAAGATGTTCCCGAACAGAGTGAAGCCTGACCGCGCTATGGCCAGAACATAAAACCCCAGGAAAGGAGCAGGTCCCATGGATGAGGCAGGCAGAAAAAAACTGCTTGAAGAATATGCAAAGACAAAATCGCCGGAAGCCAGAGAAAAGATCATCCTGGAGTATGCTCCTCTTGTGAAGGTCGTCGCCGGAAGGCTCAGCATGTACCTGGGTTACAATGTGGAATATGAGGATATGGTGAGCTACGGGATCTTCGGCCTGATAGACGCCATTGATAAGTTTGACTGCTTAAAGGAGGTCAAGTTTGAGACCTATGCCAGTCTCCGTATCCGGGGCGCCATCCTGGACCAGGTCCGCCGGATGGACTGGATCCCCCGCACGATCCGCCAGAAACAGAAGCGGATCGAGGCTGTGATCAGGGAAGTGGAGCAAAGGACCGGCAGAGCCGCCACAGACGAGGAGATTGCAAAGGGACTTGGGATCACGGACGGCGAATATCTTGAATGGCAGTCCCAGATGAAGATTACGGGTCTGGTATCTCTCAACGAGTATATGGAACAGGGCAGCGACGTGCCCAGGGATTACAACAGGAATATGACGTCCACCTTCGAGTCTCCGGAAGAGAAGGTGGAAAAGGAGGAACTTACCAGGGTTCTGGGGGAAGCCCTGAAGCTGCTTACGGAAAAAGAGCAGAAGGTCATTACGCTGTATTATTACGAGGAACTGACTCTAAAGGAAATCAGCAATATCCTTGAGGTATCGGAGTCCAGGGTCTCGCAGCTGCATACGAGGGCGCTGCAGAAAATGAAAGCAAAGATGGGCGGTTACATGGGAATTCTTTTGGACAACTGATTTTTTTGATTATGACGGGGATAATACTATGCAGAACGGTTACTTTCGCCTGGTGGACGATCCCGGCGGATACGGTCTTCAGATAATTCAGCCGAAGGATGGCGGCGAGGACATCCGTCCCGGGGAGCTGTTTGGATATCTGGACGGTCTCGGAATCGTCTATGACAGAAAACGGATAGAGATGCAGCTCATGGAGGAGAGCGACGGGCTTTGCCATCTGGGCAAGGGCCCCTGTCCTTCTTTTCCGGAATCTTATGATCTGAATATTGACGAGGATAATATGACCGCGCTGGTTCGGTTTATTCCCCCTTCCAGTACGGGCAGCAGACTGACGATGGATGATTTCCTGAAGGACCTGCGGACAAAGGGGATCGTGTTCGGGATCCAGACGGATAGTCTGCAGTATCATTTCAATTCCCAGGGGATGTACTGTGAGGATCTGTTTGCGGCCAAGGGACAGCCGCCTGTGCAGGGCCAGGACGCCAGCATTGAATACTGCTTTAACACGGATATGCACAGAAGACCTACGCTGCGGGAGGACGGCAGCGTGGATTATTTTCATATGACCACGATCAACCAGTGCAGAAAGGGCGACGTACTGGCCAGAATCATACCGGAACAGCCCGGGATCGAGGGGCATGATATTTACGGGCAGGTCATACGGCCCAGAGATGTGCGCAAGGCGGTGCTGAAATTCGGAAGGAACATCCAGCTGTCAGAGGATAAGCTTGTCATCACCACCCAGGTGGACGGGCACGTATCGCTTGTGGACGACAAGGTGTTCGTGAACGATGTCTATGAGATAAAGGACGTGGATATCTCCACCGGCAATATCGATTATGAGGGAAGCGTTCTGGTGGAAGGGAACGTGGCCGAAAACTATGAAGTGAAGGCGGGCGGCAATGTGATCATCAACGGCCTCGTGGAGGGGGCAAGAGTGATCGCCGGGGGCAACATCGTCATCGCCAAGGGCATGAACGGTATGCAGAAGGGGTATCTGAAGGCGGGCGGCGATATCATCGTAAAATTCCTGGAGAATGCCAGAGTGGTCGCAGGCGGTTACGTGGAGGCGGAAGCAATCCTGCACAGCAGGGTTTCGGCGGGCGGCGAGGTCCGCGTGGATGGCCGAAAGGGCGTTATCGTCGGAGGGTATGTACAGGCCGGTGTAAAGATTACAGCGAAGACCATCGGCGCCGGCATGGGAGCTTCCACCATATTGGAGGTGGGCGTGAACCCGCTGATCAAGACCCAGTACAGCCGCCTGACAAAGGCGGTGGAGGAACAGGCCAAGACCGTGAAAAACGCGGAGGTCATCCTGAACAATTTCAAGGAGAAGATCGGAAAGGGATTTCAGTACAATGAGAGCCAGCTGAAATACATGAAGAGCGTGGCAAAGCTGGTGGAGGAGAAGGGCGCCGAGCTGGAGCAGATGAATGAGAGAATGGCGCGGTTCCGCTCCATGATGGAGATCCAGAAGATGGCGGAGGTCGTGATCAACAACGAGATCTATCCCGGCACCACGATCATTATCGGCGACGCGACAAGAACCATACAGTCCGATTTCCAGTATTGCAAGTTTGTCCGGGAAAAAGGTGAGATTACCTTAAAGGCCATGTAGTTGGCGGCAAGGCCCATACCGGGCGGGAAAGGAGCCTAGACAATGGCATTTTCATCCATTGAGTTGACAGCAGTCACAAGGTCTCAGGACTATACCACAGTAAAGCACAACGAGGACAATAAAGGCTTTGTTGACCAGACCAATTTCAGCCAGCAGGTTCAGAAAAATACGCAGCAGCAGATCAGACAGGTCCACGACAGCGACGACGCCGAATGGCACCAGCAGAATCCGGACGCGAAGGAGAAGGGCAGAAACGAATACCAGGGTGACGGTGGCAGACGCCGGAAGCAGGGAAATACGGACCGTGTGGTGGTAAAAGGCCGAGGCGGTTTTGACATAAAAATCTGAATGGATCGGCCGCTGTAAAAACGCGGCGGGAAAGAGGACGGATGGATGTGGTTGAGATCCTCCTGCTGATTGCGGGAGGAATCATTTTTGTATTAAGCTTTCTGATCCCGTCGGGAGAGGACAGGGATCATACGCAGATCTCGCCTGTTGCAAGGGAAGAGATCAAGGAAATGGTAAGCCGCGAGATGGATTCCGTGAAGGAGCATGTCGACGGGACGGTGGAGGAAGCCGTGACTTACGCCATGGAAAAGACAGAGCGGTCTCTTGAGCGTCTGTCCAATGAAAAGATCATGGCCATCAACGAGTATTCCGATACCGTGCTGGCAGAGATTCACAGGAATCATGAAGAGGCGATGTTCCTCTATGATATGCTCAACAGTAAGCATACCAATCTGAAAAATACGGTTTCCGAGGTGAACCGCACCGTGAAGGAGGCCGAGGAGACGGTAAACAGCATGCAGCGTTTGGTGCCGGAGACGGCTGAGACACCGGGAGACGCGCATGTAAGCGCCAGGGAGGAACAGGCGCCTAAGGCAGCGTTTGTCAGGATGGCGGAGGAACAGATGGCAAAGGCGGCACAGGAAAATGGCGCTGCCTCTGAACAGCCGGCCGGAGGAAAGCCGGAGGAGGAGACTGGCGTCAATTCCAACGCACAAATCCTCGCGCTCTACAGTCAGGGAAAGAACGACGTTCAGATCGCGAGAAAGCTGGGACTGGGCGTGGGAGAGGTAAAGCTGGTGATAGATCTTTTTAATGGTCAGTCATAGATCCGCCTGCCGAAGAGAGAACGGCAGGCAGGTATGTTTTTTGGAGGAGTTCTGTGAAGCGTAGATATTATCTGAAAGGCCTTGTCAGAGGAGTCGGAGCAGGCATGATACTGACGGCGCTGATCATGGGGATAACGGTGGACGCCGGACAGCCTATGACAGATGCGGAGGTCCGCGCGAAGGCTCTGCAGCTGGGAATGGTGGATCCGGATTCCTTGAGCCTGTCAAACATAGGCGCCGCATCGGGCGGAGAAACGCCTCAGCCCCCTTCCCAGGGGGCGGAAGGAAGCGCCAGTGCCAGCCCAAGCCCCGCGCCGACGGCTTCGCCGGAAGGGACGGACCGCCCTGAGGCGGAAGGAAGCGCCAGCGCCAGCCCAAGCCCCGCGCCGACGGCTTCGCCGGAAGGAACGGACCGCCCTGAGGCGGAAGGAAGCGCCAGTGCCAGCCCAAGCCCCGCGCCGACGGCTTCGCCGGAAGGGACGGACCGCCCTGAGGCGG
>CANQWM010000026.1 GCA_947627535.1 uncultured Acetatifactor sp. | reverse complement strand
GGCGACAGCAACTTGCTATTCCCCGATATCTATGGCAAGCATTTTTAATTTCTCCCGTGTGGCGGCTCTAGAAAGGGTGGCCCAGCAGTTAAGACCGTAACTGCGGTCTTCTTCGGTGGCGAAATGGCCCCGCGGTAAGTTTAACCAAAGCCATACTTAAAGTTTCGGATTTTCGTCCAGAAGTTTTTTCATTTCCTGAATCTGGTTCTGTAATTCAGCAATCAGATTTTCCTGCTGGTTGAGTTGGGCGTTCTGCTGGCTGAGCTGGTTATCTTTCTGGATGAGTTGAGTATCCTTCTGGTTGAGCTTTGCGGCTTGATCTCTGATCTTTTTATCTTTTTGACTGAGTTGAGTATCTTTCTGGCTGAGCAGGACATCCTTCTGGCTGAGTTGGGCATATTGCTGGCTGAGCTCAGTGTCCTTCCTGTTGAGGTCCTCCTGCATTTGGTCGATCATGTACTGTACCGTGTTGCTGTCCAATTCCCTCAGTTCTTTGGAATACATCTGCATCACTCCCTCCAGATTCCGGCACATCTCATAGACTTCCTCATACATCTTTCGGAACATGGGATAGTTTTCTGACAATTTCAGGACCCACTCCGGTTCATCCATGCAGAAAAATGCCAGCCAGGCTTCCAATTGGTTTCTGATACCATTATTTTGGACGATTTCCTTTAAGATGTCAAGGGGAACAAAGATATATTCCTCCAATAGGTCCATCTCTAATCCCGTATTGGAAACCTGATGAAAACGATGGACATAATCCCCAGGATAAGCGTGGAACTCTGCGGGGCTGAATTCGTACAGGACGATGGTATAGACGGGGCGCAGGCTCCGGTAGTTCATGCGCGTCCCGTTGGCGGAGGCCTGATCCCGCTTCTGCTTGTACTGCCGAAGCAGCATATCCGCGGAATAGCAGGCGGCCCGCTGGCCGGGGAAGGCGTAGCCGTAACGCTGGACCTCCACGGTGGTGATGCTGCCGTCTTCCAGGCGTACGATGAGATCCATGACGACTAACGTGTCCGGCATAATCTGTCCTTCGTTGGAGAGGACGGAGACGACGGTGACCTCCCGCTGCAGGAGAAGCGAGAGGAAGTTGCTCAGCCGAGAGGGATCCCGGTCGGGATCCATGACTGCCTTAAAAAAAGAGTCATAGAGAAGACGGACGCCCTTGACGCCGCTGCAGAAGTTTAGAAATTCCTGCTGACGTTCCGGTTTCAGGGTGTTGAACAGAGTTTTAAGAGAGGGATTGGCGCCAATTTCCCGCAAGAGTTCCTTGCGGGTGCGGATCATGGGAAAGTACTGCTGTAAGTTGTTTTTCTGCATAAGCTGTTTTTCCTCCGGTAAAGCAGATCTTTGCTTTCTTTGTAAAATTTTATCTCGGCTTGATTCTGAATGAATTTTGTACTGATCTTGAAATATGCTTTTAGGATGGTTTGAAAGACACTTCTGGTGCTTAGAACGTCACAAAGTCACAAATTTTAAATGTAAATATAGAACGCAAATGTTAAAACTATCGTAAACGCTACAGACGCCTCAATGCAATCCATGCCATAGACATTCCCGGCCCTCATGGTGCACTGCCCGTTTATGAAACAACATTTCCTGTTTTGGAAAATCCGGCGAAGCGCCGCAAACCGTAAACCTGACGGCCCGTAGGACCATGAATAAGACAAAATGATAATAACACAGGCAAAACAGAATGTAAAGCAAAATTTTCCGCGTATCAGTTGGTTTTTCACGTATCAATTTGTTTTCCACATATCAGTTTCGTCCTGTTTTTTCATTTCAACATGAGGGATAAGGCATTTTCATCCATCTCTAATCCCGTATTGGAACCTGATGGAAACGTCGGACACAATCCCCGGGATAAGTGAGGAACCCTGCAGGGCTGAACTCATATAGGACGAAGGAATAGACGGGCACGGAGAATACGGAGAGAATTATTGTAATAATTTTGTAACAAATATAAGCCAAAACTATTGAAGTCCAGGGCCGAATATGGTATACTACCCATTATTCAGGGGAAAGAGAGCCGGAATATAATTTACTTTCGGTTAAAAATTGTTAGAAATTTGTAATGATTTTCTCGCGTCCCGGAACTACGAGGGATGGAACATGAAATACAGAGTGATGACAATGATCTGTGCCGTGGTGATGGTCTGTGGTTTGGTCCTGGCAGCGGGAATCACCTATGCAAAGGCGGCAGATGACAGTACGGAGACGGTCTTGCAGGAGAATGAGAATGCTGAGACGGTCATTCCGCAAAATGAGGAATGGAACGGACCGGAAGAGGCCAATATGGAAGAGACTGGCATGGAAGACGACGGCTCGGGAGATGACGATTCGGGGGACGATGACGCGGAAGACGACGGCCGGGAAGCTTTCGGGAAGGGAGATCCCTATTATCCGGAGGCGGGTATTCAGGTCTGTTTCGACGCTATGAAGGATGGCGCTGCAGGCTTGTCTGCTGTCGGCGGTTCGGAAGACGCGGACGGAACGGAAAACGAAGGCGGTGTCGTGACGGCGGGGGACATGGCGTCGGACCTCATGCTGGCGGATAATTTTGTCCCGGAGCCGGAGGAAGAGAGCGAATACGCGGATCTTGCCATCGCCGATGTAAAGAAATATGTCAATGTACGGTCGCAGCCTACCACCGAGAGCGATATTGTGGGAAAGATCTATGACGGCGCGGTGGCGCACATCCTGGCTGTGGCCGGTGAGGGAAACGACTGGTTCCAGATCGTGTCCGGCAATGTGGAGGGGTATATCAAAGCCGAATTTTTTATTTATGGGGACGCGGCCGTGGCAGTGGTAGACGATTATGTGACCCGCTACGCCGATGTGACCGCAGACAGGCTGAATGTAAGGGAACAGCCTGATATCGAGGCGTCCCGGGTAGGGTATATCGACAGAGGGGAAAGAGTAAAAATCCTGGAGGATCTTGGGGATTGGCTCAAAGTGCAGTATACCGACAGATCGACCGGTTATGTGGCCGCGCAGTATGTGACGGTGTCCGAAGAATTTGTCTACGCGAAAACGCTGGAGGAAGAGGCCAGGGAACTGGCGGAAAAGAAAGCGCTGGAGGAGAGAAAACGTGTGCCTGAAGAACAGGCGGCTGAGAGTACCGTGATAAATGTCGCTCCCCCGGATACCTCTTATTCCACAAACGAAGAACTTCGTCAGCAGATCGTTGATTATGCCATGCAGTATCTTGGCAACAAGTATGTGCACGGCGGTCAGACGTTGGCGGGAGGAACGGACTGCTCGGGCTTTACCAGCCTGATCTACAAGGAATTCGGATACTCTCTCAGCAGGACGCCGGAAGGGCAGCTTTCCAAGGCGGGTCGTTCCGTGGATTACAGCCAGGCTCAGCCCGGTGACATCATTTGTTACGGTTCGTCGGGAAAGTGTACGCATGTCGCGCTGTATATTGGCAACGGCGAGATCATTCATGCCGCGAACTCCCGAAAGGGCGTAATTATCGGAAAAGCCGACTATGACACCATATTGGGTGTAAAAAATGTAATTGACTAGATCAGGGAGAAAGGATATCTGCGGGAGTCAGCATCCTTTCTCCAAGGATTTCTTTGGCGTGGCTCTGCAGATCCGCCAGGTGGAGAGGAACCCCGCCGTAGCTCCAGATCCCGTGATTTGCGGCCTGTTCTTCCGTGTACTCATCCAGGGGATAAACGCCCACAAGGCGGACGGGGCCGCTTTTGTAGTGGCAGACCAGCGGCAGTGCGCCGCTTTTTTCTTCCTCCACGGTTATTCCATCCTCAGCGACATGGAAGGTGACCCAGGCCATTTCCTCCAGCATGCATTCCGCCTGCTTCTGGGTGGAAACATAGTTGCCGAGAGAATAATAGCATAGGGTCCTGTGACCGTTCTCGGCAGTGATCCATTCCACAGGCTGCGGCACATGGGGATGCGTGCCGATGATCACATCCGCTCCGGCCTCCGCCATAGCGTTGGCAAACCGGATCTGATAGCTGGAGGGGGAGGACTGATATTCTGTTCCCCAATGGGGGAAGACGAGAACAATGTCCGCCAGCTGTTCTGCCTCCTGAATGTCCTCGAGAACCTGGGGATTCAGGCTGGTAAAATCTATGGCACCGGTCTTCTCGTCATAGGCGCACAGCATATTCAGATGGCCTCTCAGGGAGGAGGGGAGCGTCCCCATGTTGGGGCCGTATGTGTAATTCAGAACGGCGAAGGTAACATCGCCCACCGTTAAAAGCGGGATCCGGTCCGCCGGTTCTTCTCCGCAGATTCCCGTCATCAGAATATCCGGGTATCCGGCCCAGAAAGCCGCGCAGTTTTCAATTCCGGCAAGGCCCTGATCCGCTGCGTGGTTGGTGGCGTGAAGCACAACGTTAAAGCCAGCCTTTGCGATGGCGTCGCCCACCTCCGTGGGAGAATTGAAATAGGGGAATCCGGAGAAACCAAGCGAGTTTCCGCCGAAGATCGTCTCCTGGTTGATAACGCGGATATCCGCCCTGTCGATATATTCTGTTATGTTCTCAAATAAAAAGGTATAGTCATAGTTCCCGTCTTTTCCTTTGCCCGTGTTTACGATACCCATGTGCATCAGGTTGTCGCCAAGGGCCATCAGCGTGATATCATACTCCTGGAACGGTTCTTCGGTGGGCTGGGGTGTGGGTGTCGGCGAAGGGGAAGGCGTCAGCGCCGGAACAGACGTCCATACCTCCGCCGGAGAATCTGTTCCTTCGGCGGTGCTGCCGGCGGCAGGCCTGAAAGAGGGCGGGAGTGCACAGCCCGAAAAAATCATGCATAACAGCAGAAGCACCGGAAGTACTGGCCGTTTTTGTCTTTTCTTATGGAATAATCGCATTCTTATGTTTTTCCTTTCCGAAATCTCTGGGAATCTCTGATTTCTTTGCTTTCTTATTTCATTTCTTAGATTTGTTATTTCATTTCTTAGATTTCTTACTTCATTTCTTAGATTTTCTATTTTTCTTACTTAGCTTTCTTAGCTTTCTTTTTTTCTGCATTCCTTTCTTATTTCCTGGGTACAGCGTCTGTAATGCCGCTATGTATCGTATAATAAACTATTTTTCTGATTTGTCAACTTGTGATTTTCCGCGATATTGACTATAATAGCATTAAGTGACGGTCCAATACCCCGCTGCCGCCTGAACGGCGAATGAAGAGAGATAAGCGGTTACAGGGCGCTGACACGCCGTGCCGCTGTCGGATGGAGGAACGATGACAGATTTGTTTGCCCGGAAAAAACCATACCCGCTGGGAGCCCATAAAGAAGATGGAAAGCTGCGCTTTGCGTTCGTGTCCAGAGAGCCGGTCTGCGGGATACTGTTGTTTGACAGGGAAACGGGGAAGATGCTTTCCCGCATTCCTTTTCTGCCGCAGGAGCGGGTAGGCAATGTTTACTGTAAGACAGTAGACGGCTTTGACGCTTCAAAGATCACCTATCAGTTTTATGAGGGGGACAGACGGATACCGGACGAGAGAGGACGGGTATTTCCCGGAATTTCGTCTTACGGGCGGGAGAGGACGTCGGCCGCCATGAGGGCAGGCTTCCTGGAAGATGACTTCGACTGGGAAGAGGACAGACCGCCCAGGATCCCATATGATCAGGCGTTGGTGTACTGTATGCATGTGCGGGGGTTCACGAAGCATGTCTCTTCCGGCGTGGAGCACAGGGGGACATTTGCAGGCATTCTGGAAAAACTTCCTTACCTGAAGGAAATCGGAGTTACTACACTGGAACTGCAGCCGGCCTATGAGTTTGCGGAGCTTGCCGAAGAGGAGGAGACGCAGCTTTTGAAGGAACTGCGGGGACATGCGGAGAACGCAGGGAAAAAGCTGAATTACTGGGGATATAAGAGAGGCTGTTATTACGCACCCAAGGCGGGCTACGCGGCTTCCGGAGACCCTGCGCGGGAGTTTAAGACCCTGGTGAAGGCACTCCACGAAAACGGGATGGAGCTTGTGATGCAGTTTTATTTTCCGGGAGAGGTAAAACGCAGCGAGATTCCTGAAATCCTGCGCTTTTGGGTTCTGGAATATCATGTGGACGGGTTTCACCTGATGGGAGAGGACATTCCTGCGCAGACTTTGGCTGCGGATGACGCGCTGGCCGACACGAAGCTTTGGTATTATGGGTTTGATGTGGAGGGGCTCTACAGATCCGGAGAGCGCCCGGCATATCCCCATTTGGCGGAATACAATGACGCCTGGTGTTATGATATGCGCCGGTATCTGAAGGGGGACGACGGCATGCTGAACAGTGTGCTCTACCATCTGCGCCATATTCCGGGACAGGCGGGCTGTATTCATTATCTGACAAATTACAGCGGCTTTACCCTGGCGGATCTGGTCTCTTATGACCGTAAACATAATGAGGCGAACGGGGAGGACAACCGGGACGGCACCGACGGCAACTGCAGCTGGAACTGCGGCGAGGAGGGACCGAGCCGGAAGCGGAAGGTCAGACAGCTCCGCGTCAGACAGATCAAGAACGCCATGTGCCTTCTGCTCCTGTCTCAGTCTACACCGTTGATCTTTATGGGAGACGAGTTCGGCAATTCTCAGCGCGGGAACAACAATCCCTACTGTCAGGACAATGCGGTTGCCTGGCTGGATTGGAGCTGTGTGGGAAAGAACAGGGAGATTCTGGCGTTCTGGAAGGAACTTGTGGCGTTACGCAGGGAGCATCCCATCCTGCACCCCGCGGAGGAGCTGCGGCTGATGGATGATCTTGCCTGCGGTTACCCCGACCTGTCCTACCACGGCCAGAATGCCTGGAGACCGCAGACTGAGAGCTATTTCCGCTATATAGGAATCCTGCTGTGCGAAAAATATGTGACGCCGGAGAGCGACGGCCTTCTGTATCTGGCTATGAATATGCATTGGGAAAGCCATGAGCTTGCTATGCCAAGGCCGCCGAAGGGGAATCGCTGGGAGCTTGTGCTTTCCACTGCTGAAGAAATGGCCGGTCAGGAGAAGGAAGGCAGCGAACAGCTCCTTGCCAGGATCCCTCCCAGGAGCGTTGCGGTGTACAAGAGTGTGCCCGCAGACGTCAGAAGAGTCCCGAAAGGTGCGAGAGAGCCTGAAAGACGTGAACGGAAATGAGACCGGGAGAGGGTATCACGGAACGTATCATGGGAAAAGCATGGAAGCATTTCAAGACAATCACATATCATAAGCTCCTGGTCGCAAAGGGGTGTTTTCAGGTCGGCCTGTACCGGCAGGGGATCCTGCACGATCTGTCGAAGTACAGTCCCACGGAATTTATGGCGGGCGTCAGGTATTATCAGGGTAACAGAAGTCCAAACAACGCGGAGCGGGAAAAGAAGGGGTATTCTGCCGCCTGGATGCATCATCAGGGGAGAAACCGGCATCATTACGAATACTGGATCGATTACAGCCTGGGAGACAGCCATGGTGTGCGGCAGCCTGTCCCCATGCCGGATCGGTATATTGCGGAGATGATCATCGACCGCATTGCCGCCTGCAAGGTTTATCAGAAAGCAGCATACACCGACGCATCGCCTCTGGCGTATTATAACAGGGGAACCGTCCGGGCGCCGCTGCATCCCGACACCAGAAAAAAACTGGAGCGGATGCTAACAATGCTTGCCGAGAAGGGGGAAAAGGAGACCTTTGCCTGTATCCGCCGGGAGCTCGTGAGCCGGAAGAACAGAAAGATCAAAAAAGAACCTGAAGCGGGGCAGGCGCGGGCAGACTTGCACCGGAGGATATGATCCTGCATATGATACCGTAAAGAAACGAGACGGTGAACCATATGAACTGTATTTTTCTTTTCCTTTTGCTGTTGTGCTGCCAGACAGGCGGCGACGGCAGATCCGGCGGCTGCGGAAACGACGGTACATCCTGTAACGGCAGCGGCAGCGGATGTCCGGCTTCCTCTGCGCTGGGGAACGGCAACAACATCCGAAGCGGTTTCCCATCCCTGAACAGCGGGGGCGGCTGTCAGGAGGAGACGTCGTATGCAGGCTGCGGCTGCGGGGAAGACAGCCAGTGTTCGCGCAGTGTATTTGACGGAAATCCTGTCAACTGGCAGGAGCATCCGGACGTTGCGCGCAATGCGGACTGCGGCTGCGACAACTGAGCGCGGAAAGAACGGATGGAGCAAACGGGCGGTCCCCAGGGAGGTTGACCGCCCGTTTCTTTTGGAAAAGCAAAAAAAGTATTTCATAAATGCCGCGGATGTGCTATATTTATGACAGACACAGAAACGACAAGGAGGCGCGCTATGGCGGCTGCAAAGACAAGGGAAAAATATGTGGCCTATGTATCCACATATACCCACGGCGATAAACACGGGATCAAGATCTATGACGTCGATATGGACAAGGGGCGTTTTGTGGAGAAGGATCAGGTAGAGGTTACAAACTCTTCCTATGTGACCATATCCCACAATAACAAATACCTGTATTCCATCACGGACTTCGGTGTGGAATCCTATAAAATTCTGGGCGACGGAAGCCTGGAAATGATCAATCTCGCTTCCATAAACGGCATGAGGGGCTGTTATCTGTCCGTGGACTACACCAACCGGTTCTTGTTTGTGGCCGGCTATCACGACGGCAAGCTGACGGTCTTACGTCTGAACGAGGACGGAAGCGTGGGAGAGATTACGGACGAGATCTTTCACAAAGGGCTTGGCACCGTTGCGGAGCGAAATTCCCGGCCTCATATCAACTGTGCCCGGATGACTCATGACAATAAATATCTTCTGGTGGCGGATCAGGGAATGGATCATGTGAATGTTTACCGCCTCGATCCCGCGAGCGGCAGGGTGTCCCTGGTAGACGTGCTCCGAAGCGAGCTGGACTCCGCGCCGCGGCATATCAAGCTGTCAAAGGACGGAAGATTTATCTATATTGTGCATGAATGGAAATGCTTTATCGATGTCTATACTTATGAAGAAAGGGGCGGACAGCCCTGCTTTGAAAAGATTCAGACCATAGAGACGGTAAAGCGGGAAAAGGGAAGTTCCAACGCCGCCAGCGCCCTGACCTTTTCGGAGGACAGGAAATATCTTCTCAGCACCAATTCCGGGGATAATTCGGCGGTTTTATTCAGCGTGGATCAGGAGACGGGAATGCTGACAAAAATATTCTGCCTTCCCATCAGCGGGAGATATCCGAAGGATGCCAGCCTGTTTCCCAACAATAAGTTTCTGGTATCCCTGAACCATGAGAGCAACGAAATGACCTTCTTCCGCGTGGACGTGGAAGCTGGCACGATGATCATGAACGGGCCGCCCATAAAGGTGGACGTTCCCAATTGCATTGTGTTTTACAAGCTTCCCTGATCTTATTTCCGGTAAAAATCCAGCAGGGAATCCATCCGGGCGGACATGTTTATCATCATGGCGTCCAGCACGGTCAGAGCCGTCATGCACTCCATGACGACAACGGCTCTGGGAACGATGACGGGGTCGTGGCGGCCCTTGATATTGATATCCGTTTCCTCACCGGCCGTATTTACGGTATGCTGGGTCAGATAGATGGAAGGAGTGGGCTTTACATGGGCGCGGATGACGATTCGGTCGCCGTCGCTGATCCCTCCCAGGATGCCTCCCGCGTGATTTGATGATTTCAGGATTCGTCCGTCTCTGACGCAGAAACCGTCGTTGTTTTCGCTCCCTCTGCGGGAGGAAACGGGGCAGCCGTCACCGATCTCTACGGCCTTGACCGCTCCGATGGACATAACGGCCTTCGCCAGATTGGCATCCAGCTTTTCAAAGACGGGATCCCCGATGCCTGCGGGCAGGCCGTCCACGATACATTCCATGCAGCCGCCGACAGAATCGGCGGCTTTTTTTGTTTCCTCCAGATATTTCATGGCCGCTTCATCCGCCAGCCTGTCCGGCATGGCGGTGGGAGTGGAGAGGATGGCGGCCTTGTCAAAACGGCTCAAGTCTGCTTCCACAGGGCCGATAGAGCGGGTGTAGGCGCAGACGTTTACGCCGAGCTGTTCCAGAATCCGGCATGCGATGGCGCCGGCTGCCACCCTTCCCACTGTCTCCCGGCCGGAGGAGCGTCCGCCGCCGCGGTAATCCCGGAATCCGTATTTTTGGTCAAAAGTATAGTCCGCGTGTCCGGGGCGGTAACAGGCTGCGATCTCGCTGTAGTCCTTTGAAATCTGGGAGGTGTTGCGCACGATCAGGGAAATCGGCGTCCCTGTGGTACGGCCCTCAAAAACGCCGGACAGTATTTCGACGGCATCGTCCTCCCTGCGGGTGGTGGCTGCGGCGCTGGCGCCGGGCTTGCGGCGGTCCAGATAGCGCTGGATATGGGCTTCCTCCAGCGCCAGGCCCGCGGGGCATCCGTCGATTACCACGCCCAGCGCCTTACCGTGGGATTCTCCCCAGGTGGTGATCTTGAAAACAGTTCCGTATGATGAACCGGCCATATGGTTTTCCTCCGTCCGTTCTGTATTTCCTGAAATTTCCGTTTTCCGATACCGTTTCATTATAGCGGATTTGCCGGGAAAACGCAAATGGAAAAGAGACGGGGCAGCGCTTGAGGATATTGACATCTTTTGACCAATCCAATAAAATGTAAACAGGAACCAAAGCGGAAACGGGAAGAAAACAGATGCGAAAATTTTTTGAAATCTTATTGACGATTCTGACAATTGCCACGGTCGGCTTTCTGACAGGAACGGCTGTGCTGTTGTTTTCGGGTGAGACAGAGTTTATCGGGGAATGGGTGGCAAGAGTCGGCGTGATCGTTCTGGTAAACGCTGGGGCTTACGCGGCTGCGATTGGTCTCTACTTTGTCGGAAGCGTGCGCTGGGAGAAACGAAACCGGACAGATATGGAAAATCGCGAGAGGGTACTTCAGTGCCACTTCAGTTACTATGCGCTGCCGGCCGCATGTTTTCTGGTCGTTGCGATGTTTCTGCTCGTCGTGTCCGAGGAGAATGCGGTTGACGATTATGTGAGAGGACTGAGACAGGGAACCTTTGAATATTTTTCGCCATGGGTCTTCGGGCTGGTCGGAGCCTGCTCTTTGTATTATTTCCTGCGGAAAAAGGTTTTTTATTCTGCGTACAGCATAAAGATTGTCCCGCTGTTCGGAAAAAGCCGGGTTATTGCCTGGAATGAGATTAGGGAGATTTGCTGGAAGAAAAAGAACCGTCTGATGGTTGTGACGCTGGTGCGGGAAAACGGCACCTGCCGTCTGCGGTCGGATATCTTAAACGATGGCTGGCTGCAGTTCGGGGAGATGCTGGCTGAGAAGGGCAGACAGTACGGAATACCCATCCGGAAGCAGGAAGGAAAAAATAAGGCAGGGTAGACGTGTTTTGGCTTTAGAATGGCCTGAGGGCCGGAAAAGAGTGCGGGAATTTGGAAAAGGGTGCGGAAATCAGTGCGGGAATATAGAAAAAAAGGATGCACATTCTTCCGAAATATGTTATGGTGTAAGTGACAAGGATGCAGGAGCGTCAGGTTTGCCTGACAGAATTTTACGGTAGCGGTTATGAAAATAACGATGGAGGAGCGCTTCCGCAGGAAGCTGATCCGATTTGGAAAAAAGAACAGGGTCTGTCGTCTGGTGGCGGTCCCGGTCATGGCGGCTGGGATGTTTCTTTTTCATGCCGCGGCGTATGTGGGAAGAAACGGGAAGCGGCTTGCGCTTCTCCCGATGATTTTGCTGCTCTTTGCGGTATACAGCAGCTTTTCATTCCCGCTCTTTGTCTCGGATGACAGGACGGACAACGGCCTGAATCCCATTTCCGAGGACGCACAGGACATTGTGCTGGCGGAGCAGGTGGAGATCGATCTGGACAGCATTGAGCTGCTGGACGATGACGATGTGATGCCGGAGGGCGACGATTATCTGGAAGTCCACGGGGACGTGGGTGAGCTGTACAGCGCCGCCGAGATTCTGGAGGCGGCCGGAGACAGACAGCAGGATGACGTACGGCCGGAGACGGAAGAGGGAGAAACGGATGCGGTGTTTTCCCGGGATGACTGGCGGCTTGTCCTGATTAACAAGCAGCATTCTATTCCCGAGGATTACGAGGTGGTCCTTGGACGGATCGACACCTTGAAGGGAACCATGTACTGTGATGAGCGGATCATAGACGATTATCTTGACATGCTGGAGGCCGCCCAGAATGACGGTGTGGAGCTTGCCATCACATCCCCCTACCGCGATACGGCGCGTCAGGAATATCTGTTCAACCGGAAGATCACGGCCTACATGAAAAAGGGGCTTTCCTATATGGAAGCGTTCCAGCTGGCCAGTCAGGCGGTGACGGTGCCGGGAGCCAGCGAGCACCAGATCGGCCTTGCGCTGGATATCGTGACACCCACTTACAGGGAACTGAAAGAAGAGTTCGCGGATACCGACGCGGGCAAATGGCTTGCGGAAAACAGCTACCGGTACGGGTTTATCCTCCGCTATCCGAAGGGAAAGGAATATGTCACGGGAATCGAGTATGAGCCCTGGCATTTCCGCTATGTGGGCGTGGAGGCAGCCACAGAGATTACGCGCAGAGGAATCACGCTGGAAGAATTGTGGGAGGAACTTTAAGTCATGTATCGCATACTGAAAACGGAGGGACGGGCCAAACGGGCCCAGCTCCATACGGTACACGGCGTCATTCAGACGCCTGTTTTTATGAATGTAGGCACGCTGGCCGCCATCAAAGGCGCAGTGGCGTCTTCCGATCTGGAGCAGATCGGTACGCAGGTGGAGCTTTCCAATACCTATCACCTCCACTTAAGGCCCGGAGACCGTGTGATCCGGCAGCTGGGCGGCCTTCACAGGTTTATGTCATGGGATAAGCCGATCCTGACGGATTCCGGCGGATTTCAGGTTTTTTCTCTGGCGGGTCTGCGCAGGATAAAGGAGGAAGGCGTTTACTTTCACTCCCACATTGACGGACATAAGATCTTCATGGGGCCGGAGGAAAGTATGCAGATCCAGTCCAATCTTGGCTCTACCATCGCGATGGCGTTTGACGAGTGCGCCCCCAGCAGGGCGGACCGGAAATATGTGCAGGCGTCCGCGGAGCGGACCGCCAGATGGCTGGAGCGGTGCAAGGCGGAAATGAAGCGGCTGAACGCGCTGGAGGATACCATCAATCCCCATCAGCTGCTGTTCGGGATCAACCAGGGGGCGGTCTATGACGACATCCGCATTGAGCACGCAAAGCGCATCTCCGAACTGGAGCTGGACGGGTACGCCGTGGGCGGTCTGGCGGTGGGAGAGACCCATGAGGAAATGTATCATGTTCTGGAAGAGGTGGTTCCCTTTCTGCCCAAGGACAGGCCGACCTACCTGATGGGGGTGGGAACCCCGGCCAATATACTGGAAGGCGTAGAGAGGGGAATCGATTTCTTTGACTGCGTGTACCCTACCAGAAACGGCAGGCACGGCCATCTTTACACCAACCACGGGAAGATCAATCTCTTTAATGCCCGGTATGAGCTGGACGAGAAACCCATTGAGGAAGGCTGCGGCTGTCCTGCCTGCAGGAGGTATTCCAGGGCATACATCAGGCATCTGCTGAAGGCGAAGGAGATGCTGGGCCTGCGGCTGTGCGTTCTTCACAATCTGTATTTTTACAATACGATGATGGCGGAGATTCGGGACGCGCTGGACGAAGGGCGGTTTCAGGAGTATAAGCGCAGAAAGCTGGAAAGTATCAGCGGGGAGCCGTAAAAGATAACAGTTCATAAAAACCTCGTAAAAAAATCATAAAATACTTGCTGTCCGGGCAGATTTTGTGTATGATTGTTATTTAAGACAGGCAAATGCAGGCGCTGGCAGAGGGAAAGCCCTTTAGCCCCGTGGCAGTGCCTGGGGGAAGAAAGCGTCAACCAGACGCGAATAAGGCGGAGACGCCGGAACGGAGGAATTATGGGAATTTTATTGGATGCGGCCGGCGCTGCGGCAGAACAGGGTACGGCGCAGGGCGGTGGCGGCATGGGCCTTTTAAGCATCATTCTTATCTATGCGGTGGTGATCGGCGCCATGTGGTTTTTTATGATGAGACCCCAGAGCAAGGAGAAAAAGAGGGTTGCGGCCATGCTCTCCAATCTGGAGACGGGGGACAGCGTACAGACTACCTCCGGTTTCTTCGGAACGGTGATTCTCATTGACGGCGACACCGTGATCGTGGAGTTCGGGAACAACAAAAACTGCCGGATTCCCATGGATAAGTCGGCGATCAGCCGGGTGGAAAAGCCGGGAGAGAACTGAACCGCAGGCCGGGCGGATCCCGGCGGGCGCAGGAAGGAACGACGGGCAGGGCTGCCGCGTTTACGGAAATCCCGTAAAACGAGGCAGCCCTTTTGCATCGACAGCCCAGGGGATCTGTGAAAATATAGTTGAAATTTGCATTTCCATCAGTTATCATGGAAACAGCGGCGGTTTCTGCCCTAAACTATAAAAAGGAAGTGAACGGAACGGAATGGAATTAAAGATTACATGTATCCCCGGAGACGGGATCGGCCCCGAGATCGTTGCGGAGGCAAAGAAGGTGCTGGAAAAGGTTGCGGCGGTTTACGGACATACCATGAACTTTACGGATATTCTTATGGGAGGCGCCTCTATCGATGTACATGGCATCCCCCTGACAGAAGAAGCCATTGCCACGGCGAAGGCGGCGGATGCGGTTCTGATGGGCTCCATCGGCGGCGATACGACCACGTCTCCCTGGTATCGGCTTCCCCCGGAAAAAAGACCGGAGGCGGGACTTCTCGGCATCAGAAAAGCCCTGAATCTTTTTGCGAACCTGCGCCCTGCGGTTCTTTACGATGAGCTTGCGGCGGCATGTCCCCTGAAGGAGGAGATCAGCCGGGCAGGCTTTGACATGCTGATCATGCGGGAGCTGACCGGCGGACTGTATTTCGGGGAGCGGAAAACGGTGGAAGAAAACGGCATCCGAAAGGCCGTGGATACTCTGACCTATGACGAGAACGAGATCCGCCGGATCGCGGTCAAGGGATTCGACATTGCCAGAAAGCGCAGGAAGAAGGTGACCAGCGTGGATAAGGCAAACGTGCTGGATTCCTCCAGACTCTGGAGAAAGGTTGTGGAGGAAGTTGCGGCCGATTATCCCGACGTGAAGCTGGAGCATATGCTGGTGGATAACTGCGCCATGCAGCTTGTTAGGGATCCCGCCCAGTTCGACGTGATCCTTACGGAGAATATGTTCGGGGATATCCTCTCCGATGAGGCAAGTATGGTGACAGGATCTATCGGTATGCTGGCAAGCGCAAGCCTGAACGACACAAAATTCGGCCTTTACGAGCCCAGCCACGGCTCCGCGCCCGATATTGCGGGGAAGGATATCGCAAATCCCATCGCCACCGTGCTCAGCGCCGCCATGATGCTGCGCTACAGCTTTGATCTGGACAGGGAGGCGGACGCCATCGAAAATGCGGTAAAGCAGGTCTTAAGGGAGGGCTACCGCACCGGAGACATTATGTCCGAGGGATGTACGAAGGTTGGCTGCAGCCGGATGGGAACCCTGCTGGCAGAGCGGATCCGATAGAGACAGCGCCGTTTTGCGCCTGCGCCGCCGGCGCAAAACGGAACAAACAAACAGCGGCGCAGAAACGAGGAAAAACATGAGAAGTGATTCGGTAAAGACGGGAACACAGCAGGCTCCCCACAGAAGCCTGTTTAACGCGCTGGGTATCACAGAGGAGGAAAGAAAGCGCCCCCTGATCGGCATTGTGAGCTCTTATAACGAGATCGTGCCCGGCCATATGAATCTGGACAAAATTGCGGAAGCGGTGAAAATGGGCGTTGCCATGGCAGGAGGAACTCCGATTGTATTTCCTGCTATCGCGGTCTGCGACGGCATCGCCATGGGCCATGTAGGCATGAAATACTCTCTGGTGACCCGGGACCTGATCGCGGACAGCACCGAGTGCATGGCGCTGGCCCACGGCTTCGACGGTCTTGTATGTATTCCGAACTGCGATAAGAATGTGCCCGGCCTTCTGATGGCTGCGGCCAGAGTGAATATCCCCACCATCTTTGTGTCCGGCGGGCCCATGCTGGCCGGCCATGTGGGAGGAAAGAAGAGGAGTCTGTCCTCCATGTTTGAAGCGGTGGGCAGCGTGGCCGCGGGAACCATGACGGAGGAAGAACTGTGCGAGTATGAGGAAAAGGTATGTCCCACCTGCGGCTCCTGCTCCGGCATGTACACCGCAAACTCCATGAACTGCCTGACTGAGGCCATCGGCATGGGGCTGAAGGGGAACGGTACGATCCCCGCCGTGTACTCCGAGCGTATCCGGCTGGCAAAGCACGCCGGCATGAAGATCATGGAGCTGGTGGAGAAAAACATCAGGCCCCGCGATATCATGACGGAGAAGGCATTCCGGAACGCCCTGACGGTAGATATGGCGCTGGGATGCTCCACCAACTCCATGCTCCATCTGCCCGCCATCGCAAGGGAGGCAGGCGTGGACTTAAATCTTGACATCGCCAACGAGCTGTCCGCAAAGACGCCCAACCTCTGTCATCTTGCGCCCGCAGGCCCCACCTATATTGAAGATTTGAACGAAGCAGGCGGCGTGTATGCGGTGATGAACGAACTGACTAAGAAGAATCTGCTGAATCTGGACTGCATGACCGTAAACGGCACTACCATCGGCGAAAATATCAAGAACTGCGTGAACAAGAACCCCGAAGTCATCCGTCCTGTGGAAAACCCTTACTCCGAGACTGGCGGCATCGCGATCCTGCGGGGCAATCTTGCCCCCGACAGCGGCGTGGTAAAGCGCTCCGCCGTAGTGCCTGAGATGCTGGTGCATCAGGGCCCCGCAAGGGTGTTTGACTGTGAGGAGGACGCCATCGAGGCCATCAAGGGCGGCAAAATCGTGGCGGGAGACGTGGTCGTCATCCGTTACGAGGGCCCCAAGGGCGGCCCAGGCATGAGAGAAATGCTGAATCCCACCTCCGCGATTGCGGGCATGGGCCTGGGCTCCAGCGTGGCGCTGATCACCGACGGCCGGTTCTCCGGCGCGTCCAGAGGCGCTTCCATTGGCCACGTATCGCCGGAGGCGGCGGTGGGCGGTCCCATTGCTCTGGTGGAGGAAGGAGACATCATCAGCATCAATATTCCTGAAAATAAGCTGGAGCTTCTGGTCTCCGACGAAGTTCTGGAAAAGCGCCGGGCCAATTGGCAGCCAAGAGAGCCAAAGGTGACAACGGGCTACCTTTCCCGCTACCGGGAGCTTGTCACCAGCGGAAACCGGGGCGCCGTGCTGGAGGTGCCCTCCGGGCAATGACCAAAGTGCCTGGGGAAAATACAGATTTGCGACTGCGGATCACCGGAAAGGAAGTGGCGTACCCATGCTGGCTTTTGGGATATGGACCGCCGTGGGACTGTTCTTTATCGGTCTGGGCGTCCAGTGTTTGTTTGCCAGGAAACCAGCAGGATTCTGGGCAAACACCGAAGTTTTTGAAGTGAAGGATCTGAAAAAGTACAACCGTGCCATGGCGAAGCTGTGGTCTGGTTTCGGCGCAGTGTTCATCGCCCTAGGGCTTCCCCTGCTGCCGGGACAGAATAAGGCTTTGATCATGATCCCAATGCTGGGGAGCATGTGGGAAGTCATTTGTGCCATGATCCTGTACACCCAGGTCATTGAGAAAAAATATCGAAAGCGCTGACGGAAAATATTCCGTTATGGATGGAACGCATTCCGTCAGAAAGGAGAGAACAACATGCAGCTTACAGGTTCCGAAATCGTTATCGAATGCTTAAAAGAACAGGGCGTAGACACCGTCTTCGGCTATCCGGGCGGAACCATTCTGAACATTTATGACGCGCTTTACAAGCATAGCGACGAGATCCGTCATATCCTGACCTCCCACGAGCAGGGGGCGGCCCACGCGGCCGACGGCTATGCCAGGGCTACGGGAAGAGTGGGCGTCTGTATGGCTACCAGCGGGCCCGGGGCCACGAATCTTGTGACGGGTATCGCTACCGCGTTTATGGATTCCGTCCCCATGGTTGCGATCACAGCCAACGTCAATCTCCCCATGCTGGGCAAGGACAGCTTTCAGGAGGTGGATATCGCGGGCGTTACGATCCCCATCACAAAACACAGCTTTATCGTAAAAAACATTGTCGATCTTGCCCCCACGCTGAGAAGGGCCTTTGATATCGCGACAAGCGGCCGGCCCGGCCCGGTGCTGGTAGATATCACCAAGGATGTGACCGCAGCCGTATGTGATTACACACCGCAGAAGCCCAGGGAGAAGGAGAGAAAGATATTCTATACTCCGGAACAGATGGACAGGACGGTGGAATACATCAATGCGGCGCAGAAACCCTTTATCTATCTGGGCGGCGGAGCCATCCTGTCCGAGGCGTCCCAGGAGGTGGCGGAGTTTGCGGAGCTGATCGACGCGCCGGTATGCGACACCCTGATGGCGAAGGGCGCCTTTGACGGAACCAGCCCCCGGTATACCGGCATGATCGGTATGCACGGGACAAAGACCTCCAATCTTGGCGTGAGCCAATGCGACCTTCTCATCGCCCTTGGCGCCAGATTTTCCGACCGCGTGATCGGCAATCCCAAGCGGTTTGCGGAGGGTGCGAAGATCATCCACATTGATATCGACGCGGCGGAGATCAACAAGAACATCCGGGTGGACGCAAGCCTTGTGGGCGACCTGAAGCTTGCGCTGAAAGAGCTCAACGGCAGACTGAAACAGCAGTCTCATCCTGAATGGATGGCCGCAATACGGGAAATGAAAGAAAAGTATCCGCTGAAATACGACGACAGCCAGCTGTCCTGCCCTTATGTGATCGAGACCATCGACAGAGTGACCAAGGGACAGGCGCTGATCACCACCGATGTGGGACAGCACCAGATGTGGGCGGCGCAGTATTACCGCTATACAACGCCCCGCACCTTCCTGTCCTCCGGAGGACTGGGCACCATGGGATACGGTCTCGGCGCCTGCATCGGCGCCCAGCTGGGACAGCCCGACAGGCTTTGCATTAACATCGCGGGAGACGGGTGCTTCCGGATGAACATGAACGAGCTTGCCACAGCCAGCCGTTACAATATTCCCATCATTCAGGTAGTGATCAACAACCATGTGCTTGGCATGGTGAGACAGTGGCAGACTCTTTTTTACGGGAAACGCTATTCCCAGACCGTTCTGAACGACAAGGTGGACTTCTGCAAGGTGGCCGAGGGGCTGGGATGCGCGGCGATCCGCGTGACAAAGAAGGAAGAAGTGGCCCCAGCGTTGGAGAAGGCGATCGCCATGAAGGCGCCGGTTCTTTTGGAGTGTGTGATCCCGGAGGACGACAAGGTATTTCCCATGGTTCCCGCGGGAGCGCCCATCGCGGAGGTGTTCGACGGGGACGATCTGAAGGAAAAATAAGGCGGCGGACGCCCGGCGCTCTGCAGGCGGGCTGACAACGGAAGGCTTTGCGGAAAGGTTTGATGAAAAGAAATCGAAGGTCAGCCCCGCTCAGGGGAGCTGTCATAATTGTTCTCATACTGCTTTTTTTGCTGCTTGCGGCATACTATCTGCTGGCGGTCTATTACCGGTCCGGATTCAGTCTGAACACCTGGATCAACGGGGTTTACTGCACCGGAAAGACGGTGGAAGAGGTCAACAGGGAGCTGATCGGGAAAACAGAGCCGCCGACGGTGGTTATCTCCACCGATTCCGGGTGGGATGAAGCTTACGACAATGTGATCGATCTGGGCGGGCTGGGGTATCAGTGTGATTATCTGGCTGCGCTGAATGACTATATGGAAAAGCAGAACCCTTTTCTCTGGGTGGACAATATCACCTTTCACAGGGAACACCGGATCGAACCGGAGATCTCTTACGATGAAGCGGCCCTGCGGGAGGCTTTTGAGCGGACCTGCGTACAGGGCTACAGCCGGATGCGCTCCGGGGAGTATGTTCTTGAGATCTCGGAAGAATCAGGCTGGGGACGATATGACGGCCTGACCCATGTGATTGATATGGACAGGGCATTCGCGCTGGTAGAGGACGCCATCGCCAGAGGACAGTATGAGATTAATATCGACAGGCTCGACTGTTTTTACGATATCCCCTTTAACCAGGAGCAGGAGGAAACACGCAGGGTATGGGAAAAACTGCAGGCGTTTCTGGACTGCGATCTGTCGTACGATATGGGGGACGCCGCCGAGAGCCCGAATGCGGTGCAGCTGTCCTATTTTTTACAGCATGTGTACCGGGAAGACCTGAAGATGGAGTATCCCGTGCTGGACGAAGCAGGACAGTTTGTGTTGGACGAAGGGGAAATCCGGGCTTATGTGGCAGGGCTTGCGGAGAAGTACGACACTTACGGAAAAGAGAGAGCGTTTCAGAGTACCAGGGGCGACCTTATCCAGGTGCCGGGCAAGGGCACATACGGAACCACCCTGGACCAGGACGCGGAGGTGGCGTATCTCATGGAGAATCTGCTTTCGGAAGAGCTTCATGACGGCCGGGTCTCAAGCCGGGTGCCGATCTATGAAAGACAGGGCTTCGTCCGCGGAAAGGACGATATCGGCGGAACCTATATCGAGATCGACATGACACAGCAGCATCTGTATTATTATGTGGATCACGAGCTGAAATTCGATACCGACGTTGTCACGGGCAATACAGGGCGGCGGATGGGGACGCCGGAGGGTGTAAATTATGTTTACAGCAAACAGAAAAACAGGACGCTTCGCGGTCCCGGGTACGCCACGCCCGTCAAATACTGGATGCCTGTCAAAGGAAATGTAGGGATCCATGACGCCGGCTGGCGGTCCGAGTTCGGCGGGGAAATCTATAAAAAAAGCGGTTCCCACGGCTGTATCAACGTGCCGAAGGACGTTATGGGGGAGCTCTATGATATGGTGGAGACCGGAACGCCGGTGGTCATGTTTTACTGAATTTTTCGGAGGAATTTTAACAATTTTCCCGAAGGAATTTTAACAAGGTAGTTGACGAAAGTGCAGGGAAAGATTATTCTATACCTGTGTTGTGTAAAAAAGTTGTGTAAAAACAGATAACAAATCGGAGGAGGAATATTATGTCGAGAGTTTACAACTTTTCCGCAGGCCCCGCCGTTCTGCCGGAGGAGGTTTTGCAGGAGGCGGCCGACGAAATGCTGGATTACAGGGGAACGGGTATGTCCGTTATGGAGATGAGCCACCGTTCCAAGGCGTATGAGACCATCATAAAAGAGGCGGAAGCCGATCTGAGAGAGCTGATGGGGATTCCCGACAACTATAAGGTTCTGTTTCTGCAGGGCGGCGCGAGCCAGCAGTTTGCCATGATCCCCATGAATCTGATGAAGAACCGGAAGGCGGCCTACATTGTCACCGGCCAGTGGGCGAAGAAGGCATATCAGGAGGCAAAGATTTACGGTGAAGCGGTGGAGGTGGCATCCTCTGCGGATAAGACCTTTTCCTATATTCCGGACTGCTCCGACCTGGATATCCCGGAAGATGCGGATTATGTATATATCTGTGAGAACAATACCATATACGGAACCAAGTTCTGGAAGCTGCCGAACACGAAGGGCAAGACCCTTGTGGCGGATGTCTCCAGCTGTTTTCTGTCCGAGCCCGTGGACGTGACGAAGTACGGCGTGATCTATGGCGGCGTACAGAAGAACATTGGCCCCGCGGGCGTGGTCATTGTGATCATCCGCGAGGATTTGATCACGGAGGATGTGCTGCCCGGCACCCCTACCATGCTGCGCTATAAGATTCATGCGGACAACGGCTCTCTGTACAATACGCCGCCCGCATACGGCATTTACATCTGCGGCAAGGTATTTAAGTGGATCAAGAAGATGGGCGGCCTTCAGGCAATGAAGGAGCGCAATGAGAAAAAGGCCAAGGTCCTGTATGATTTCCTGGATCAGAGCAGGCTTTTCAAGGGTACGGTGCGCAGGGAGGACCGCTCCCTGATGAACGTTCCCTTTGTCACCGGGAATGAGGAGCTGGATGCGAAGTTTGTGAAGGAGGCCAAGGAGGCGGGCTTTGAAAACCTGAAGGGACACAGGACCGTCGGCGGTATGCGCGCCAGCATTTACAACGCGATGCCTCTGGAAGGCGTTGAGAAGCTGGTGGAGTTTATGAAAAAATTTGAGGCGGAGAACAGCGTTTAGAAAAGAGACAGGGAGGATTAAAACGGTGTATAAGATTAATTGTCTGAATCCCATCGCACAGGCGGGGCTGGAACAGTTCGGCGGCCAGTATGAGATGACGGATCATGTGGATGAGGCGGACGGCATTCTGGTTAGAAGCGCGTCCATGCATGAAATGGAGCTGCCCGGGGGCCTGCTTGCCGTGGCGCGGGCCGGCGCGGGCGTAAACAACATTCCGCTGGAAAAGTGCGCGGAGCAGGGCATTGTGGTGTTTAACACTCCGGGAGCCAACGCCAACGGCGTGAAGGAGCTGGTTCTGGCGGGGATGCTGCTGGCGGCCAGAGACGTGGCAGGCGGAATCGAGTGGGTAAAATCAGCCAGCGGCGATGAGAATATTGCCAAGGCAGCCGAGAAAGAGAAGAAAAAGTTTGCAGGAACCGAGATCATGGGAAAGAAGCTGGGGGTCATCGGTCTGGGAGCCATCGGCGTCAAGGTCGCAAACGCAGCCGTTGCGCTGGGAATGGATGTGTACGGATACGATCCCTATCTGTCCGTGAACGCCGCATGGAGCCTGAGCCGTTCCGTGAAGCATGTGCTGAACGTGGACGACATTTACGCCGAGTGCGATTATATCACCATCCATGTCCCGCTTCTGGATTCCACGAAGGGGATGATCAACGGGGAAGCAATCGGAAAGATGAAGAAGGGCGTTAATATCCTGAACTTCGCGAGAGATCTTCTCGCCGAGGAGAAGGATGTGCTGGAGGGCTTAAAGAGCGGAAAGATCGCCCATTACGTTTCTGACTTCCCGAATCCTACTACCGCGGGACAGCCCGGCTGCATCGTGATTCCTCATCTGGGTGCCAGCACCGAGGAGTCCGAGGAAAACTGCGCTGTGATGGCCGTGGAGGAGATGAAGGATTATCTGGAAAACGGCAATATCCGGAACAGCGTGAACTATCCCGCCTGCGATATGGGCGTCTGCACCAAGGCGGGACGCGTGGCGATTTTCCATAAAAATATCGCCAACATGATCACAAAGTTTACCGGCGTGTTCGGTGAGAAGGGAATCAACATCAGCGACCTGACAAACAAGTCCAGAGGTGAGGTGGCGTATACCATGCTGGATGTGGAGACTGCGCCCACGGCTGATATCGCGGAGGCGCTTCAGAAGATCGACGGCGTCTTCCGGGTGAGAATCGTAAAGTGATACGGAAAAGGATGCTTCTGTTTTGGGACCGGTGTGATAGGCACCGGTCCTTATTTGGTCTTGCCTGGCCAGCGCTTTATTCCGGGGGACCCAGACCTTGTCCGAAATCTCCCGGTACGGATCCCATGTCTGCTTACAATGCGATATCCCCTGGAAATCTCTGTTACGGTTCAGCGGAACAGAAGCGGGGAACCGCCGTCAAATCCGTCGTTCAGGTCTCTGAGATTTTCCTGCAGCTTTTTGTTGGTGGCACAGCTGGCCTCGCTCTGGAGATCCATGTACAGGATAAACATGTCCTCCAGACTGATCCCTTTTTCCTTTGCGGTCTCCTCCAGAACAGGTTTCAGCTTTTCCAGCTGGACGGATACCTGTACCTTTTGGGGGTCGATGTCCCCCAGCACGGTTTCGGCGTAGGCGTTGATCCGTGCCAGAAGCGCCCTGTTTTCGTCTGTCATTTTCATTTCCTCGCTTTCCGATGTCTCCCGCTGAACTGCTGCATCTTTATTGTAACAGTTCGCCCCGCGCCATTCGCAAAGCCGCGCTGAACTGTTACTCTTTATTTATAATTTAACATCTGACGCTTGTTATGTATAGTGGTTTTTGATAAAATGTAAGTAGATTTTATCCAAGGGAAAGGAGATGCGGCATGGCAGAGATCAGACCTTTTGCAGCCTATCGCCCTGCGCCCGGCAGGGAGAGCAGGATCGCGGCGCTGCCCTATGATGTGTACAACAGAGAGGAAGCGGTCCGGGTGGTGGAGGCAAATCCAGACTCGTTTCTTGCCATAGACCGGGCGGAGACCGGGTTCGGGCCGGAGGTGGACACTTACGATCCGAAGGTTTATGAGCGGGCGGACAGGCTTCTGCGGGAGAGGATCGCCGCGGGAGATTTCGTCAGGGACAGCCAGCCCTGTTTTTACCTGTATGAGCAGACCTTTCAGGGCAGGAGCCAGACAGGTATCGTGGCCTGCGCTTCCATAGATGATTATCGGAACAATGTGATCAAAAAGCATGAGAATACAAGAGCGGACAAGGAGCAGGACCGCATCCGCCATGTGGATGCCTGCAATATGCAGACCGGGCCCATCTTTCTGGCGTACCGCGGCAGCGAGGAACTGCGGCGGATCCTTGCGGAGACGAAGAAAAAGGAGCCTGTCTTCGATTTTATCTCGGAGGATGGCGTGGGACACAGGGGCTGGGTGATCCAAGACGAGGATACGATCCGGCAGATCCGGGAATGCTTTGCGCGTATTTCCGCCATTTATATCGCGGACGGCCATCACAGGTGCGCGTCCGCCGTGAAGGTGGGGCTGATGCGCAGGGAAGCGCATCCGGAATATGACGGCAGCGAGGCGTTTAACTATTTTCTCTCCGTGCTTTTTCCGGATGAAGAGCTTAGGATCCTGGATTACAACCGCGTGGTGAAGGATTTAAACGGCCTTACATCCCGGCAGTTTCTGGAGCGAATCGGGGAGAGCTTTCTTGTGGAAAAAGCGGAAAAGACTCCTTACCGGCCGGAGAGAAAGGGAACCTTCGGCATGTACCTTGAGGGAGAGTGGTATCGGCTTACCGCCAGAGAGGAGATCCTGACGGACGATCCTGTGGAGGGGCTGGACGTTTCTCTCCTTCAGCGGTATCTGCTGGATCCCGTCCTTGGGATCAGGGATCCGAAGACGGACAGCCGCATTGATTTTGTGGGAGGCATCCGTGGACTTGAGGAACTGGAGCGGAGAGTCCGGGGGGATATGAAGGTGGCATTCGCCCTGTATCCTACCTCCATCCAGGAGCTGTTCCGGGTGGCGGACGCGGGAAAACTGATGCCGCCGAAGTCCACATGGTTTGAGCCGAAGCTCAGAAGCGGCCTGTTTCTGCATGATCTTGAGATACGATAAATCGAAACCTGCTGTGGGAGGCAAAGCATTTTCTGGCCCCCGGGTCCTGGGGCGGCGGGTACGTGGACAAAAGGGAGGAAGGGTATGACAAAAAAGCTTTATAAGCTGATGAACTGGCCATTGATCGAGGAAATCATCTATTCGGAGAGCGATTCGCCCCATGATATCCTTGGGCCGCACAGAGTGGGAAACCAGACGCTGGTACAGGCATACTTCCCGGGAGCGCAGAACGCCTTTGTCGTCTGTGAGGGAAAGGACGAGGCGGTCGCCATGGAGGTGGCGGACGAGGACGGTTTTTTTGCGGCGCTGCTGCCCGTTTCCCAGGCGCCTGCTTACCAGTATCTGGTGGAAAGGAAGGACGGGAGCACCTATGTGTGCGGGGAGCCGTATCGGTATAAGCCTCAGATCACGAAAAAGGATACGGATCTGTTTAAAAACGGGATCCATTACACGGTTTATGAAAAACTGGGGGCGCATCCCATGGAGATCGACGGCGTGGCCGGGACCTATTTCGCCGTTTGGGCCCCGAATGTGCTGCGCGCCAGTGTTGTAGGGGATTTCAACGGCTGGGACGGACGTGTGCATCAGATGCGGCGGCTTTGGGATTCCGGCATTTTTGAGATTTTCATTCCCGGAGCGGGGGAAGGGGCAAACTATAAGTTTGAGCTGAAGCTGAAGGACGGCCTTACTTACCTGAAAGCGGACCCTTACTGTAACGCGGCCCAGCTGCGCCCGGAGACGGCGTCCGTGATCGCGGATCTGCGCAATTTTCGCTGGGAGGACAGAAAATTCCTGGCGAACAGGGCCGGTTTCCAGACAGGGAATGTTCCCATGAGCGTGTATGAACTGTATCTCGGTTCCTTTACGGTCTCGGAGGAGGGAGAACGCTATGCGAATTACCGTGAGATCGCGGCGGCGCTGATCCCCTATGTGCGGGAGATGGGGTATACCCATGTGGAGCTGATGCCGGTGATGGAGCATCCCTACGACGCCTCCTGGGGATATCAGGTCATCGGATACTATGCGCCTACTGCCCGTTACGGTTCGCCCAGAGATTTCATGTATTTTGTGAACGAACTGCACAAGGCCGGGATCGGCGTGATCCTGGACTGGGTGCCCGCCCATTTTCCCCGGGATGTATACGGGCTTTCCAACTTTGACGGCACCTGCTTGTATGAACACCTGGATCCCAGACAGGGATGCCATCCCCACTGGGGCACCCTGATCTACAATTACGGCAGGCCGGAGGTGTCGAATTATCTCATCGCCAACGCTCTGTTCTGGGTGGAGAAATATCATGTGGACGGGATCCGTATGGACGCTGTGGCGAGTATGCTGTATCTTGACTACGGAAAGAGCGACGGTCAGTGGATCCCCAATATTTATGGCGGAAAGGAAAACCTGGAGGCTATCGAGATGATAAAGCACCTGAATTCCGTCATGAAAAAGAGAAATCCCGGCGTTCTCACCATCGCGGAGGAGAGCACGGCCTTCCCGAAGGTGACGGGAAGTCTTGAGGAGGGCGGACTGGGATTTGACCTGAAGTGGAACATGGGCTTCATGAACGATTATCTGAGGTATATCCGGTATGATCCCTATTTCCGCAGCTATCACCATGGGGAGCTGACGTTCAGCATGATCTATGCCTACAGTGAGAAATTTATACTGGCGTTCTCCCACGACGAGGCGGTGCACGGGAAGGCGACGATGATCGGCAAGATGCCGGGAAGCAGGGAACAGAAATTTGCCAATCTGCGGCTGACGTATGCCTATATGATGACCCATCCCGGGAAAAAGCTTCTTTTCATGGGACAGGACCTGGGGGAGTTTGACGAGTGGAAAGAGAACCGCTGCGTGGAGTGGGAGCTGGCTTCCAGGCCGGGACATGAGGGGATCATGGCGCTTGTGAAGGATCTGAACCATCTCTACCGGGCCTGCCCGGAGCTTTACGAGCTGGACGATCAGGCGAAGGGGTTCGAGTGGATCAACAACATTTCCGGAAATGAAAGCTATCTGACGTTCCTGCGCCGGGGAAAGCAAAAGGACCAGATCCTTCTGGTGGCGGCAAACTTTTCCGGCATTGCCAGACAGATCACAACCGGCGTTCCCTGTGACGGAAAATATAAGGAAGTGTTCAACACGGACGATGTGAAATACGGGGGCCTTGGCCAGACCAACAGCCGGATCCGGAAGGCGAAGGATATGGAATGGGATGGCAGACCGCAGTCCATTACGGTAGCTCTCGCACCGTTATCCATGAGTATCCTGCGGTACATCCCGTATACGGAAGAGGAGCGGGAACAGAAGCGCAGACAGGAACAGGAGCGCAGAGAAAAGGCGGAGGCGGCGAAAAAGCGGGCGCAGGAAAAGGCGGCCCGGACGGCGGCCGTAAGGGCGGCGGCAAAGAAGGCCGCCAGGGAAGCGGCGAGAAAAGTCATGGAGGAAGCGAAGAAAAAGGAAATATAGGAATCACGGATTGTATTGTCTGTTGTTTTGTGATACAATAATAAAGTAATCTATATTTTCTGTAAAGAAAAGGAGGTAGAAGAGATGTTTGATTTTGTGGAAGACGTTCCCGAGGGCGTCTGGACCGTTCTTAAGGCGGTGGGGATTCTTGCCGCCGCGTTTGTGGTCGCGCTGATCGTGAAGGCGCTTGTCATGAAGCTGCTTGGCAGGGGAAAGATCGGCAGGACGCTGGACAAGATGGACGCCGCAGGCGAGAGCGGAAAGCAGGGCGCTACAAGAGATTTTATCGGCAAGCTGGTGTATCTGCTGGTATTCCTGCTGTTCGTTCCCGGTATTTTCAGCACCCTTGGTCTGGAAAGCGTCACAAATCCCATCAGCGGTATGCTGTATACGCTCTGGGGATTTATTCCCAACGTAGTGGCTGCGGGCATTGTGCTGGTTGTGGGCTTCTTCATTGCAAGGCTGCTGCGTCAGCTGCTTGTGCCGGTATTTGACAAGCTGAGCATCAATAAGCTTCAGGAGAAGGCAGGCATAGAAGTATCCGGTGCGGATAAGCTTTCCGGGACGCTTGCTTACCTTGTGTATGTCCTGATCCTGATTCCTACCGTTGTGATGGCGCTGGATGTACTTAATATCAGTGTGATCTCCGTGCCTGCCGTGAACATGCTGAACACCATTTTTGCCTTTATTCCCAATATTTTCGTGGGTCTGGTGATCATTGTGATCGGCTGCATGATCGGAAAATTTGTGGGTCAGATCGTGTCCCGCCTGATCGCTTCCGCAGGTCTGGACGCAAAGGTCAGAACGCTTACCGGAGACAAGACCAGGCTGGTTCTTTCCAAGTTTGTCGGCACCATCGTCAATACAGTGATCGTTATCTTCTTTGTGGTAGAGGGTGTGGATGTGCTGAAGCTGAACGTGCTGACTGAGATTGGCGCCGTGGTGATCGGATACATGCCCGCGGTTCTTGGCGCGGTGGTGATCTTTGCGGTGGCCTTCATCGGCGGTACAGCGGCGGAAAAGGCTCTGCGCAAAAGCGGTATGAATGCCGCGGCCATCGTGGTAAAGGCAGCCATTCTTGCGGTGGCGGCGTTCATGGTATTAAGCCAGCTGGGAATCGCAGCGGAGCTTGTCAATGCTGCCTTCAAGCTGATCGTGGCGGCTTTTGCGGTTGCTTTTGCCGTGGCTTTCGGCATCGGAGGAAAGGATTTTGCCTCTCATACGCTGAAAAAGCTGGAAGACAATATGGATAAGAAAGAAGAGAAATAAGTTCTGTTTTGTATCCGGCATATAAGATGGAACTGCCGCGTCCACGAATGCAAATCCGGGGGGCGGCAGTTTTGTTTTCCCGCTCTTGGATTGTAGTTTAGTGAAAATTCCTGTTGGAAAGCAAAAGGCCATAACAGTTCAGTTCGCGTCATTTGCAAAGCCGCGCTAACGCGCTATCCGTCGCCGTGCGCCTGCCTTTGCTCATAAAATGGCTGCCGGCTGAACTGCTGCGATAAAAAAATAAAAATTTCCAGTTGAAAAAATACGCAGGAACCGTTATAATACATATAGTCGCGTCTGGGACGCGGCTGGAATGCTGAAATAGCTCAGTTGGTAGAGCACTTCACTCGTAATGAAGGGGTCGTGGGTTCAAGTCCCATTTTCAGCTTTATGTAAGGCCTGAAAGCATAAGCTTTTGGGCCTTATTGTTTACATCTTAAAACGGATCCGGATCTGATGCTCGATGACCTGCACCGATTTATAGAACAGCAGGGCGATCACGCAGAGGATAATGATGGACGTGATCACCATGTCCAGCTGGAATACCTGGGATCCATAGATGATCAGATAGCCAAGGCCTCTTCTTGCCGCCAGAAATTCCCCGATGATCACGCCTACAAGGGCCAGACCGATATTTACCTTCGCTGTGCTGAGAAGCATGGGGACGGAGCCGGGCAGCACTACTTTCATAAATGCGTCCCGCCTGTTCCCGCCCAGCGTATAGATCAGGGTGATCTTTTCGCTGTCCGCCTGCCGGAAAGCGGTGTAAAAGCTGATGACAGAGCCGAAGAGAGCGACGGATATGCCTGCCACGATGATGGTTTTTGCGCCGGTGCCCAGCCATACGATAAAAAGCGGCGCAAGGGCCGACTTTGGAAGGCTGTTCAGCACCACCAGATAGGGCTCCAGCACTTCGGACAGTTTTGTGGAACACCACAGCAGCGTGGACATGACGAGGCTGAAAAACAGAACGAGAAGAAAGCTTGCTATGGTTTCAAACAGAGTCACGCCGATATGGAAGAGCATGGAATTTGTCCGGATCTGTTTCACAAGGCATAACACGACGCGGCTTGGACTGGAAAAGAAAAAGCTGTCTATCCAGCAAAGATCGGCGCTCAGCTCCCACAGCGCCAGAAACAATACGAATACCAGGGCGCGCCAGAGGGCGATCTCGTGGTGATGCCGCCTGTGCCGGCGCATAAATTCTTCCTGTTTTGTCAGTTCTTTTTTGGAATTATTTCTCATATGTCAGATCCTCCCATAAACTGTTAAAGTAATCCTGGAATTCAGGCGCGTTTCTGGCAGCCAGCAGGGAATCGTCTTTCAGCGTAAGCTTTACGGGAATCTCGCGCTTTACTCTGGCGGGCCTGCCGGAAAGCACGATGATCCTGTCGGCCAGGCTGATCGCCTCCGCAAGGTCGTGGGTAATGATGATCATGGTCTTGCCCGTCTCGCGGATCAGACGGCATATATCGGCGGACACCGTAAGCCTTGTCTGGTAATCCAGCGCGCTGAAGGGCTCATCCAGCAGGAGAAGCCGGGGATCCAGAGCCAGGGTCCGGATCAGGGCCGCCCGCTGTTTCATTCCGCCGGAGAGTTCGCTGGGCCTCTTGTCCCGGAATTTTTCCAGACCGTATTCCCGAAGAAGGCGTTCTATGGTTTCAAGCCGCTCCGGGGTCAGCTTTTTCTGAATTTCCAGGCCGAGAGTTACGTTGCGGTAAACCGTGCGCCATTCAAAAAGATGATCTCTCTGGAGCATATAGCCGATTCCGGGATGGCGGATGGAGCCGTCGGGATTGTTTACAAGGATGGTTCCCCGCTCCGGGGTCAGCAGGCCTGCGATAATAGACAGAAGGGTGGACTTCCCACAGCCGCTTGGACCGACAACAGCCACAAACTCTCCCTCGGCAACGCCGAAAGAAATATCCTCCAGGGCTCTGGTCTCGCCATGAAGATTGTGATAGGAATAGCCGATATTTTTCAGTTCCAGAATATTGGACATTGGCTTTCATTCCTTTTTTCTTTAATGTATGTGGCGAAAGGGAAGGAGTTACTTGCACGATCTCTTCTTTTATGGTAAGATTAACAATATCTGCATTGAGATAGGAGAACCGATATGGCACAGCTATGGGGCGGACGCTTTACAAAGGAGACCGAACAGCAGGTCTATGATTTCAATGCGTCCATTGGATTTGACAGACGCCTGTTCCATCAGGATATAGAAGGCAGTATGGCGCATGTTGCGATGCTGGCAAAGCAGGGGATCCTGACCGGGGAAGAGCGGGATGCTATCCGGAAGGGGCTTGAGGAGATCCGGCGGGATGTGGACGGAGGGAGCCTTGAGATCGGAGAGCAGTATGAAGATATCCACAGCTTTGTGGAGGCGGAGCTGACCGCGCGGATCGGCGAGGCGGGGAAAAAGCTGCACACGGGAAGAAGCCGCAACGACCAGGTGGCCCTGGACATGAGATTGTACACCAGACAGCGGGTGAAGGACACGGAAAAGCTGCTGGCCGAGCTTCTGAAGGTGATTTTTTCCACAATGGTTCAGAATGTGGGTACTTATATGCCCGGCTTTACCCATCTGCAGAAGGCGCAGCCCATCACGCTGGCCCACCACTACGGGGCATATTTTGAGATGTTCCGGCGGGATCTGCAGCGCCTGGAGGATCTTTACGGGAGGATGAATTACTGCCCTCTGGGCGCGGGAGCCCTGGCGGGCACCACATATCCTCTGGACCGGGAGTACACGGCGCAGCTTCTGGGCTTTCAGGGGCCGACCTTGAACAGTATGGATTCCGTGTCCGACAGGGATTACCTGATTGAGTTTCTTGCGGCGTTATCCATGGTCATGATGCATCTGAGCCGGTTCTGCGAGGAGATCATCATCTGGAATTCCGACGAGTACAGGTTTGTGGAGATAGACGACGCTTATTCCACGGGAAGCAGCATTATGCCCCAGAAGAAAAATCCGGACATTGCGGAGCTGGTACGGGGCAAGACGGGACGGGTTTACGGCGACCTGATGGGGCTGCTTACCATGATGAAGGGACTGCCCCTTGCCTACAACAAGGATATGCAGGAGGATAAGGAGGCGGCCTTTGACGCCATGGACACCACGGCGGACTGCCTGGCTCTTTTTACAGGAATGCTGCGGACTCTGAAGTTTAGAAAACAGAGGATGGAAGAGAGCGCAAGGAACGGATTTACCAACGCCACCGACGCCGCGGATTATCTGGTGGGAAAGGGCGTGCCGTTTCGGGACGCGCACGGGATCATCGGCAGGCTTGTGCTGTACTGTATTGAGAAGAATACTTCCATTGACCGGCTTTCGCTGGAGGAACTGAAGGGGATCTGCGACCGGTTTGAGGAGGATTTCTATGAGGCGGTATCGCTGAAAAGCTGTGTGGAAAAGCGGCTTACCACCGGGGCGCCGGGACCGGCGGCCATGGAGGAGGAGATCCGGGCGTGCGCCGGGTATCTGGAGGGCCTGGACTGGGACGGAATGGGACTGGAAAGGTTTACATGGGAAGAACGGAAGAAGGATCAGGGAGGAAAAGAAGATGAGTGAAAAGTTAAAGGTAGGTATTTTAGGAGGCACTGGTATGGTGGGGCAGAGATTTATCGCTCTGCTGGAAAATCACCCTTGGTTTGAGGTGACTACCATCGCGGCAAGTCCCCGTTCTGCGGGAAAAACTTATGAGGAGGCCGTGGGGGACCGATGGAAGATGGATACTCCCATGCCGGAGGCGGTGAAGAAGCTTACGGTGGTGAACGTAAACGAGGTGGAGGCTGTGGCGTCTTCCGTGGACTTTGTGTTCAGCGCTGTGGATATGACCAAGGAAGAGATCCGGAAGATCGAGGAGGATTACGCCAGATCGGAGACGCCTGTGGTCTCCAATAACAGCGCCCACAGGTGGACGCCGGATGTGCCCATGGTGGTGCCGGAGATCAATCCAGAACATATGCATGTAATCGAATTTCAGAGGAAGCGCCTCGGCACAAAGCGCGGCTTTATTGCCGTAAAGCCAAACTGTTCCATCCAGAGCTATGCCCCCGTGCTTACCGCGTGGAAGGAATTTGAACCCACGGAGGTGGTGGCAACTACCTATCAGGCCATTTCCGGCGCGGGAAAGACATTTAAGGACTGGCCGGAAATGGTGGGAAATATCATCCCCTATATCGGCGGCGAGGAGGAGAAGAGCGAAAAGGAGCCGCTGCGCATCTGGGGAAAAGTGGAGAACGGCGTCATCGTTCCCGCCACAAGTCCTGTGATCACCTGCCAGTGCATCCGGGTGCCTGTTTTAAACGGCCATACCGCGGCGGTGTTTGTCAGATTTCGTAAAAAGCCTGCAAAGGAAGAGCTGATCCAAAAGCTTCGGGAGTTCGGCGGCGAACCTCAGAGACTGGGTCTGCCCAGCGCGCCGAAGCATTTTATCCAGTATCTGGAGGAGGACAACAGACCCCAGATTACGCTGGATGTAAATTATGAGAACGGCATGGGAATCAGCGTGGGACGGCTCAGAGAAGATACAATATATGATTATAAGTTTGTGGGACTTTCCCACAACACGGTGAGAGGCGCCGCCGGAGGAGCGGTTCTCTGTGCCGAGCTGCTGAAAGCACAGGGTTACATCACACGGAAGGATTGATTGCGGATAGGATCCCACGGGGTAGGATATGAGTGAACTGGAGTATCAGCTGGATCTTTTGAAGGCTATGAATCAAAAGCTGACGGAGAAAGAGCGGATGTATCAGGCGGTCTGTGAATCGGCCGACGGCGCTTTCCTTTATTTTTCGCTGGATAAAACCAGGATCTGCACGCTGGGCCAGTGGAAGGATTTTTTCGACTTTGACGTCAGAAACGGCGCCGATGTTCAGAGAATCCTTGACGAGGTGGATGAATCCGGCGCTGCGGAGCTGCAGCGGGTGCTTTATCTGGAGAAGACCGGAAACGAGACGGACGCCGCAGACTGTCAGCTGAAAACCCGCCGGATCTGGGTCCGGTTCCGTGTCAGAGTTTTTTATGACAGCGACAGAAGACCCGTCGACAAGGTCATACATATCACGAACATTACGAAACAGCGCTATAAGGACGACGAACTGCTTTATATGGCGTATTATGACAGCCTGACGGGACTTTATAACCGGAATTATTTTGTGCGGCTTTTGGGCGAGTACATCCGGAATGCGGAGGAATCCAACAGCATCGTCAGCATCATGAACATCGATATCGATGAGTTTAACAAAGTCAACGATGGCATGGGAATTGTAATGGGAGACGAGCTGGTCCAGCAGTTCGGCCTGTTTTTGAAAGATCTGTGCCAGCAGGACAATATGATCGCCTGCCATCTGCACAGGGACGTGTTTTGTATCGCCATCTATGATCCGGCGGGACGGCGGACCGCAGAGTATATCTACAACGCTATCCGGGACCGGCTGAAGGAGCCGTTTCGACTCAGCAACGGGTTTGACATCTCCATCACGGTCAGCGTGGGCGTGGCGGAGTATCCGGAAGCCTCCCGCTCTGCGCTGGAGCTGATCAATTATGCGGAGCTTGTGGTGTTTCGGGTCAAATCCGCGGGACGAAACGGTATTCAGTATTTTAACGCGCCGATCCTGAATGATTACATGGATTCCGTGGAGCTGGAAAATCGGCTGAAAGAGGCCGTTGCCAACAAGGATTTCGTCCTATATTATCAGCCGCAGTATTATACGGGCAACCGGAGGCTTCGTGGCGTGGAGGCGCTGGTCCGCTGGCGGGATTCCGACGGTGAACTGATCGGCCCGGGCACCTTTATTCCCGTTGCGGAAAAGAACGGGAGCATCATCACCATCGGGAAATGGGTGGTGGAGGAGAGCATACGGCAGTATGCCGAGTGGCGGAGACAGTTTGGTTTTCCCTTTATCATGTCCATCAATATTTCGGCGCTGCAGTATAAAAAGGAAAATTTTGTGAACTTTCTGCTGGGCGTTCTGGACCGATATCAAGTGAAGCCTTCAGAAGTGGAGTTGGAGATCACGGAGAGCGTATTGATCGACGATTTCGGAACCGTGACGGAAAAGCTTAAGGTTCTGAGAGGGTATGGGATCCGGATTTCGCTGGACGATTTCGGAACGGGATTTTCGTCTCTTTCCTATCTGAAAAAATTGCCCATTGACACACTGAAGATAGATAAATCGTTTATTGATACCGTTATGACGGACGCCTCTACGCGCGTGATCACCGAATCCATCCTGAACATGGTGAAAGCACTGGGCTTTGAATCCATTGCGGAGGGTGTGCAGGAAGAGCAACAGTACAAGTATCTGCACGCCATCGGCTGCGATGTGATACAGGGATACCTGTTTGGCAGGCCGCTTCCGCCCAAGGAACTGGAGAAGGTTTTTGCCGGAAATCAGCAGGCACAGGCAGACCGATGAGGGGAGCCTGAAAACGTAAGACAAAGGAAAGGATCTGTCTGTGGGAAAAAGTCTGTTTATCGCGGAAAAGCCCAGTGTGGCAAGAGAATTTGCGAACGCGCTGAAGATCAGCGCTCCTGCCCGGGACGGCTATCTGGAGTCCGGGAACGCCGTCGTTACATGGTGTGTGGGGCATCTTGTCACCATGAGCTATCCCGAGGCCTATGACGAAAAATATAAAAGGTGGAGCTTTGACACGATTCCTTTTCTGCCGGAGGAATTTAAGTATGAAGTAATAGAAAGCTCTAAAAAGCAGTATAACGTAGTAAGCTCCCTGATGAAACGGCCGGATGTGTCTGTCATTTATGTCTGTACGGACTCCGGGCGGGAGGGAGAGTATATATACCGGCTGGTGGAACAGATGTCCGGCGTTACCGGCAAGGAGCGCAGGAGGGTATGGATCGATTCCCAGACGGAAGAGGAGATCCTTCGGGGGATTCGGGAGGCGAAGGATCTGAAGGAATATGACCACCTGAGCGACGCCGCCTATCTGAGGGCAAAGGAAGACTACCTGATGGGGATTAATTTTTCCCGGGCGCTGACGCTGAAATACGGGAGGACGGTAAAGGATTATCTGAAGAGAGACAAGGCGGTGATCTCTGTTGGAAGGGTCATGACCTGTGTGCTGGGAATTGTTGTGAACCGGGAGCGGGAGATCCGTTCTTTTGTGAAGACGCCCTTTTACCGTGTGCAGGGCAATTTTATTCTCCAGGGAAGGAACATCCAGGGAGAATGGAGAGCAGTGGAGGGCTCCGAGTGGTACGCCTCGCCGAAGCTGTACCGGGAGAATGGTTTCCGGGAGAAAGAAAGCGCCGGGCAGCTGATCGCCAGACTGATGGAAGAGCCGGTGGGAGAGATATTGACAGAGCGTGTGGAGCGGAAGAAGGAGAGCAAAAATCCGCCCCTTCTCTACAATCTTGCGGAGCTTCAGAACGACTGCTCCAGATTTTTTAAGATCAGTCCGGACGAGACGCTGCGCGTGGTCCAGGAGCTTTATGAAAGGAAGCTGGTGACCTATCCCAGGACGGATGCGAGAGTGCTGTCTACGGCGGTGGCAAAGGAGATTCATAAGAACATCGGAGGGCTGCGGGGATACGGCCCTGCGGCCGGGTTTGCGGCCGAGATCCTTGCGGCAGGATCCTATAAGGGAATCGCAAAGACGCGCTATGTCAACGACAGGCAGATCACAGATCACTATGCCATCATTCCCACCGGTCAGGGACTGAACAGTCTTAACAGCATGTCCGCTCTCTCCGCAAAGGTTTATGAGGTGATTGTACGGCGGTTTCTGAGCATTTTTTACCCGCCTGCCATCTACCGGAAATTTGCCGTCTGTATCCGGGTGAAGAGGGAAAGTTTTTTCGCAAATTTTAAGGTGCTGGAGGAGGAAGGGTACCTGAAGGCGGCGTATGTCCCGAAGAAGGGAAGGAACGACAGGGCGGATTCCCCGGATGCAAAGGCGGAAGGCGGGGAAAAGACGGAAGAGAAAAAAAGCGAGGAACAGGAAGAAACCGAGATCAGGGGGGACGAAGCCTTCCTGACGCTTCTGATGTCCCTGAAAAAAGGGGATGCGTTTGAGGCGGGCACTTATGAGATCAAGGAGGGGGAGACCTCTCCGCCAAAGCGTTACACCTCCGGCAGCATCATCCTTACCATGGAGAACGCGGGGCAGTTTATTGAGGATGAGGAGCTGCGCGCCCAGATCAGAGGAAGCGGAATCGGCACCAGTGCCACCCGGGCGGAGATACTGAAAAAGCTGGTGAATATAGAATATCTCGCGCTGAATAAAAAGACCCAGGTCCTTACGCCCACGCTGATGGGAGAGATGATCTATGAAGTGGTGGGCAGTTCTATCCGGCCGCTGCTGGATCCGTCGCTGACGGCAAGCTGGGAGAAGGGACTTACCATGGTGGCGGACGGCAGCATCACGTCAGGGGAATATATGGATAAGCTCACCGGCTTTGTGGGACGAAGGACCCAGTATGTGAAACAGCTGAATAACCAGCGGGCGCTGTATGATCGGTTTCAGGCGGCGGCCGCAAACTATAAAAACGGGAAATGACCAATCTTCAGGGAGGCATGAAATGAAAGACATCACAGTTGCGGAATTGTATGATCTGAGCGAGACGATTGCGGCAAAGCTGTTTGAAGGGATCACATATCCCTGGGAAGCGCTGCCGAAGATCCATGACTTTATCGTAGAGCTGGGTCAAAGGCTGCCAAAGGATATCTTTGAGGAAAGAGGCGAGCAGATCTGGGTGGCAGGGAGCGCAAAGATAGCGCCTTCCGCCTGTCTGAACGGTCCTCTGATCGTGGATGAGGAGGCCGAGATCCGCCACTGCGCCTTTGTGCGTGGAAACGCCATTGTGGGGAAAGGGGCCGTGGTGGGAAATTCCACGGAGCTGAAAAACGTGGTGCTGTTCAATAAGGTGCAGGTGCCCCATTACAATTATGTAGGAGACAGCATTCTGGGTTTTCGGGCCCATATGGGAGCAGGCTCCATCACCTCCAACGTAAAGAGCGATAAAACCCTTGTCACGGTGAAAGGCGAAGGGGGCTGCATCGAGACAGGGCTGAAAAAGATGGGAGCAATGCTGGGGGACTGTGTTGAGGTAGGATGCAACAGCGTCTTAAATCCCGGCACTGTCATCGGGAAAAACAGCAGCGTTTATCCCACGTCCTGTGTCCGCGGCGTGATTCCGGCGGGACATATTTATAAGGACGGCGGACATATCGTGCCGAGGGTGTGACGGTACAGGCGGGCGCAGGCATTGACGAAAGCAGAAGAATAGAGTATAGTATTAAAGTAGTCGGAATTTTGGAAGCAGAAAACTTTCAGACAAGAAAGGCATTTTAAACTATAGTAGGGAGGAAAAAACATGAAGAAAAAAATTGCATGCGTATTGTTTGCCGCCGCACTGACGGCGACTGCCCTGAGCGGCTGCGGCGGAAAGGACGCGGACAAGGGCTATGAGATCGGTATCTGCCAGCTGGTAGAGCATCCTGCTCTGGATGAGGCGACAAGGGGCTTCCAGGATGCGTTGACGGAAAAGCTGGGAAAGGACAAGGTGACCTTCCATCTTCAGAACGCGCAGAACGATCAGAATGTGGCGGGAACCATCTGCAACGGCTTTGTGTCTGACGGCGTTGACCTGATCCTTGCAAATGCGACCACGCCCCTGCAGAGCGCAGCGGCGGCGACCACCAGCATCCCCATCCTGGGAACTTCCATCACAGATTATGCCACCGCGCTTGAGATCTCGGACTGGACCGGTTCCACGGGCAGAAACATTTCGGGGACTTCCGATCTGGCGCCCATCGACCGGCAGGAGGACATGCTGCTGGAACTGTTCCCGGACGTGAAGATGGTAGGACTTTTATACTGCACGGCGGAGCCCAATTCCGACTATCAGATCAAACTGTTCAGCAAAGCGCTGGATGAGGACAATGTTTCCTATCGTTACTACGGAATTGCCGACACCAACGAGGTGCAGTCCGTTGTGACAACGGCGGCAGGAGAGTGCGATGTGCTTTATATCCCCACGGATAATACGCTGGCCAATGTGACGGAAACCATATACAATATCGTGGTTCCCGCGAAGGTGCCTGTGATCGCGGGCGAGGAAGGGATCTGCGGAGGCTGTGGCGTCGCAACGCTGTCCATTGATTACTATGAGCTTGGAAGAACTACCGGCGAGATGGCTTACGAGATCCTCGTCGAGGGCAAGGATATTTCAAACATGGATGTGCGTTTTGCACCCAATGTGACCCAAAAGTATAATCCTGAGATCTGCGAGAAGCTTGGCGTCACGATCCCGGAAGGATATGAGGCTATTGTAAGCGAGGAATAAGGCGCGGCGCGGATCACCGTGACAAGGAGGCGGAAGATGCTTTGCTTGATGACATTGAATCCCCTTTCCCTGCTCAGAGCCTTTCCGGGCTCCATCGCCCAGGGTATGATATGGGGCATTATGGCGCTGGGAGTATACATCACTTTCCGGCTGCTTGATTTTCCGGACCTGACGGTGGACGGTTCCATCGCCACGGGAGCGGCTGTGGCCGTCATGATGATCCGCGGGGGTGTTTCGCCTGTTTTGTCCCTTCCGGCTGCTTTCCTGGCGGGGATGCTGGGAGGACTGGCCACGGGGCTTTTAAACACACTGCTGGGGATTCCGGGAATATTGGCCAGTATCCTGACGCAGATATCTCTGTATTCCGTGAACCTGATGATCCTTGGAAAATCGAACCAGCCCGTCAGCGTGGACAAATATCCGCTGGTGGCGTCGCTCCGCTATGTAACCGAGGGCACCGCAGGGGAAAAGCTTCTGTTCTTTTTGGGGATGACGGTGTTCCTGCTTGTGCTGGTGGCGGTTCTGTACTGGTACTTTGGAACGGAGCAGGGCCAGGCTGTCCGGGCGACCGGATGCAACGGCAATATGGCCAGGGCGCAGGGAATCAATACCGGTTTTATCAAGGTGCTGGCGCTGATGCTCTCCAACGGCCTCGTAGGGCTGTGCGGCGGCATGTACGCTCAGTTCCAGGGAGCGGCTGACATCAATATGGGCCGGGGCGCCATCGTAATCGGACTGGCGGCGGTGATCATCGGCGAGGTGCTGTTCGGAAAGTTCGCAAGCCGCAGAAAGCTTGCGTTTGCCTTTACCCTCACAGCGGTGATCCTTGGCGCGGTGATTTACTATATGGTGTATCAGTTCGTGCTGTGGCTGAAGATGCCTTCCGAGAACATGAAGCTGTTTTCCGCCGTCGTTGTGGCAATCTTTCTTGCGATTCCTTATCTGAAGGAGAAGAGGAACGCAAAAAAGGGGGTGGCGTAAATGGCTTATGCATTGGAGATCAATGACGTACATAAAATTTTTAACAGGGGGTGCGCCAGTTCGGCGCTTGAAATATAGGCAGGTGCGAGTCCTGCCCCGGTAAAGTCCAGCGAACAGCCGGTACACA
>CANQWM010000025.1 GCA_947627535.1 uncultured Acetatifactor sp. | reverse complement strand
TCCTGAGCCAGGATCAAACTCTCATGTTACTAGTCTCTCCTGCCAGTTTCCTCTGGCTTATCCTTTTACTGCTAGGTTCTTCGTTCTCTGAAAATTTTTTTGGAATCTTCAGGGTTGCATTACTGTTTATTTGTCAAGGTTCATGCCGGGTACTAAGCACTCGGCAACGGAGAAGGAGGGATTTGAACCCTCGCGCCGCTATTAACGACCTGCACCCTTTCCAGGGGTGTCCCTTCGACCACTTGGGTACTTCTCCATCAAGAAGCAAAAGTCGAATTTCTAAATCTCTGTTTTCTTTTATTTCATCGGGCCGTCTTCCCTGCCCCCAGCGGAGAGAGTGGGATTCGAACCCACGCGCCCTTGCGGACAAACGGTTTTCAAGACCGCCTCGTTATGACCACTTCGATATCTCTCCAAGCGTACCGCCAGCTTGACGGCAAGAATTATTTTACCAAAAAGGCTCTTCTCTGTCAACTACTTTTTTATGCCTTTTTCAGCTTTTTCACATCCCGCAGATTTTCACCCAAAATGCGCCATCTGTGGAGGTTTCTTTTCCCCGGATAAGCCTTCCAGCCCGGCAAGAAACGTTTCCGCCAGACTGATATCCTCCGGCGTGGTGATTTTAATATTTTGGTAAGAGCCCTCCGTCAGTTTTACTTTTACATCCGTAAAGCACTCAACCACACCAGCGTCATCTGTAACCGGTGGAACCGGCTTCTGCCCGGATTCCTGTACACACTCCATGCCTTCGTACCGGCGCCTGAGCCTGTCATAGGCGTCCAGGATCAGCCCTGCTTCAAAGACCTGCGGCGTCTGGACGGTCCAGACCCTGCTGCGGTCGGGCGTCGACGCGGCGAAACCGTCCCCGTCCGCCAGCTTGACGGTATCTTTGGAGGGCATGGCCGCCACACAGGCCCGATATTGTCTCGCGGTCTCGTAAGTCCGGCGGAGGATTTCTTCCGTGAGAAAGGGCCGGGCGCTGTCATGAATCAAAATATAGCCCTCCCGGCAACCCCTTTTCCGCAGCACCGCCATGGCGTTTTCCACGGACCAGCACCGCATAGAACCGCCCGGCACAATGGCGGACACCTTTGTAAACCCATATTTTTCCACAATTTCCCGGCGCACATAGTCCAGCGTCTCCGCCTGTGACGGATCTGCACTGTCTCCCCGCCCCGCGGCCAGAATACAGTCGTCAACGATTCCGGACTGCTGTACTGCGTGCAGAGAATACCACAGAATGGGCTTCCCGCCCAGCAGCATAAACTGTTTTGCCACGCTGCTGTTCATCCTGCTGCCGCTTCCGCCGGCCAGAATGACCGCCGTACATCTCTTCTTCGCTGTTTCCTCACCGTTCATTTTCTCTCTTCCCGTCATCCCAGTTTCAGATTTGGGACCGCGTTCAGGTCATAGCCGTGACGGACCCCTTTCCGATACTCATAGTACCCGGCAGCGCCGATCATGGCCGCATTGTCCGTGCAGTACACCGGTGAGGGGTGGAAAAACCGTATCCCGCACTTCCCGCATTCCTGCGCAAAGGCCGACCGAAGGGAGGAATTTGAGGCAACACCCCCGGCGATGGCGAACTTGTCAACTCCGTATTCCTTCACCGCGTGGAGAGAATGCGCCACCAGCACATCAATGACCGCTTTCTGAAAGGACGCAGCCACATCCGCCTGACAGATCTTTTCCCCTTTCATCCTGCAGGCGTTGAGGTAATTCAGGACCGCCGACTTCAGCCCGCTGAAGCTGAAATCATATTCGTTTTCCGCCACCTTCGCCCTTGGAAAGGAAATGGCGTCCGGATTGCCTTCCCTTGAAAGTTTATCTATTTTAGGCCCGCCGGGATATCCCAGCCCGATGGCCCTGGCCACCTTGTCAAAGGCTTCTCCCGCCGCATCGTCGCGGGTCCTTCCAATAATATCATATTCGCCGTAATCCCGAACTGTCACAAGATGGGAATGCCCGCCGGAAGCCACAAGACACACAAAGGGGGGCTCCAGCTCCGGATACTCAATATAATTTGCGCTGATATGGCCGCTGATATGATGTACTCCTATCAGGGGCTTCCCCGTCGCAAAACTGATGGCTTTTGCCGCCGATACGCCCACAAGCAGCGCTCCCACCAGCCCGGGGCCGTAGGTGACGGCGATGGCCGTGATCTCTTCCAGCGCCACGCCCGCCTGTTCCAGTGCCTCTTCTATGACCTGGTTGATCTTTTCGATATGCTTTCTGGACGCGATCTCCGGCACCACGCCGCCGTACCGCACATGCAGGTCAATCTGTGTAAAAATAACATTGGACAGCACCTCTCTGCCATTTTTCACCACAGAAGCCGCTGTCTCGTCGCAGGAGCTCTCAATCGCAAGGATCAGAACCTCCTCATTGTCTTGCTGTTCCAATTTCAGATCCGCCTTTTTTCTTATCTTGTCAATCCTGTCCGCCGTGCCGCAGTCTTACTCTATTCCTCGTTAATCTGTACGTTTTCCACGTTGTCCCAGCCGTAGATCTTCCACAGCTTGTTTTCGTCCTTGCGCAGTAGATACACGATCCCAATCCGTTTCGTAACGCCCTCGTCCACAATACTATAGCCGCAGTTCAGACGCGCGAACTCAAATCCGTCCTCCTGGAATCTGTCTACCTCCACGCTGGAGGCAACTATTCCGTTGACAAATCTGCGGTCGCTTTTCTTAAACCGGTCCACATCGGCCTTGAGCGCGACCAGATACTCGTCAAGCTGATTGTTCTCCAACAGTTCTTCGTCATAAAGCTCCCGCGCCTTTAACCCCAGTGACTCCAGTTCCTCCTCCGTAGTATCGTCCGCATAGAAGCACTTTTCGATCTCAATATAATACTTGATCACTTCTCTCGGCGTAGGGGGATAATCTATGGTAAGGTCTCTGCAGAGGACCTTTTCCACAGGCGTCAGAACCGCGTCCTGGTGCTCCTCGATATTCCTGCCCTGAAACCAGGCGAACACTCCCACAACACCTGTTATCACCACCAGGAGTACGATGGTCACAATCTTTGCCGATCTGCTCATACTTCCTCTTTTCTGATGCGTCCGGGTTTCTCCCGTCCGCTTCATCCTTCCTGTATCTCGTCCCTGAAATTCAGTTCCACCGACCTGCCGTCTTTCGCCGCCACAGCGGCCGGAAATATCTTCCGTACCCCGCCCATATATTCCTCCGGTCTCATCAGGGAGGGACTGTAATGTGTCAGCCACAGCTCCGGGACTCCGGCGGCTTTTGCGACTTCGGCCGCCTCATACATGGTCATGTGTCTGTTTTCCTTTGCCTTCTTCAGCTTGTCAGGCTCGCCGTACATCCCTTCCAGGATCAGGAGATCGGAACCGGCCGCGTTTGCGGCAATGGATTCCACGGGCCTGGTATCCGTGCAGTAGGTGACCTTCAGCCCCTTCCTCGCTTCTCCCAGCACCATCTCCGGCGTGTAGACCCTGCCGTCCTGCTCTACCGTCTCCCCCTTCTGAAGCCTGTTCCAAAGTTTCAGCGGGATCTGCTGCTCCAGGGCACGGTCTTTGTCAAAGCGTCCTCCTCTGTCCACCGACATGCTATATCCATAGCATAACACACTGTGGCTCACCTTGAAAGCCTTAATCCGAAAACCTTCAAAAGAAAATTCCTGTTCCGGCTCCGTGATCTCCTGATAACGAATCTCAAAGGGCAGCTCCGGCGCAATGACCCGAAGGGCATTGACCGCTCTGGTCAGCCCCTTGGGCCCGATCAGAAGCAGCGGCTCTTTCCGCTCCGCGTTTCCCATGGTGAGAAGCATTCCGGGCAGACCGCTGATATGGTCCGCATGATAATGGGTAAAACAGATAATGTCTATGGGATTGGGGCTCCAGCCCTTTTCCCGCAGGGCGATCTGCGTTCCCTCCCCGCAGTCGATCAATATGCTTTTTCCGTTATACCGAAGCATCAGCGAAGTGAGCCATCGGTGGGGCAGGGGCATCATACCGCCGGTGCCCAGCAAGCTAACATCCAGCATGTCTTTACTCCCGATTCGTTTTCTTCCGGCAGTTTCCTTCCGGTACTTTTTTACAAAAGTTCGGAAGCCTCTTCTTCCTCCACCGGCACCATAAACTGTGCAATCATCTCATCGTAACAATCCTCGCAGAGGTCAAAATGGTGGACGCTGCCGTCCTTCCGGCTGAAATACCCGAACGCCGCTGTCGCGGAAAAACATCCCTCCTTCAGTCGGCCGTTCTCCACCTTCAGGCTTCTTCCACACTTGTTGCAAACCACTTTTTCCAACTTACTTCCCTCTGTTTCACGGTATTTTTGCAAGGTTTCCTCCCATTCCGCCGCCTGTGCGGCCACAATCCGCCTTCTGTGACAGTTTCAGTATAGCATGGATTCCAGGCGTCTTCCGTGGTAATTGCTGCCGTTTTTTTGTTTTATCGTTCTCTTTTCATGATTCTTGCGTCTTCCACAGGCTTTTCATAAAATCTTGGACGGATGCCCACAGACCGAAAACCAAGTTTTTCATAAATATGGATCGCCGGAAGGTTGCTGACTCTGACTTCCAAAACGTAGGACTCGACGCCGGACGCTGCCCCCCGCTCCAGAAGCTTCGCCAGCATGATCTGTGCAATCCCCCGGTTTCGGTACTCCGACGCCACAACGACATTATCGATATTGGCCTCGTGAAGGCTGTCCGTGTAACCGCAGCAGCCCGCCACCCTGCCGTCCGCCAGCGCCGTCAGATAAGTACAGTAAGGTCTGGTCAAAAGCTCTCCAAACGCCGCCGCCGACCAGGGCATGCTGAAGGATTCCGCCTCGATCCTGCTTAGCTCTGGAATATCCTCTTTTCGAAGCTCCCTCACCGTAATTTTTGTCATATTGCGACTCCTCATCCCCTGTCCGCCCACATCAGGCACATTCCGCAAGGGCCGGTCTCTCCTGATCCCGGAACCGCTCAGGCGTTCTCCGCCTCCCGCTCGGCCTGGCTTTTTCTCAGATACACAGGCTTGTGGTCCCTCGCCGATACCGTCCGTCCCTCGGCAAAATAGACCGCCCCCAGCGAGGCGATACTCGCCGCGCGCTGTCTGTTGCAGGTCGCTGGCGCCAGTCTGTAAGGGACCCTTGTCTTTTCCCGGATCCGATCCAGATAGACGGGCACGCCGTCTCCCAGGAATATCACTTCCCGCTCCAGACCGTTCAGCTGCTCCAGCAGTTCCGTCAGTTCCACAGCCGCCGGAGATATGACGGTGCGAAGCCCCAGCGCTTCTTTCTCCGGCACATATTCATACGCGGCCGCGTACACCTGACCACGTCTGGCATCCATCAGAGGACAGACCAGCCCCGACGCTCCCCAAAGGTTCCAGGCAAGCCCCTCCAGGGTCGGGACCTCCACCAGCGGCTTTTTCAGCGCCAGCCCCAGCCCTTTCGCCGTAGCCGAACCGATCCGCAGCCCCGTAAAAGAACCGGGTCCCGACGCCACGGCAACGGCGTCCAGGGTATCCAGATCCAGTTCGATCATATTCCGCAGCTCGTCCAGCATGGGAAGCAGGGTCTGTGAATGCGTCTTTTTATAGTTGGTGGCATACTCCGCAAGAAGGACCTGATCCTCCACCACCGCTGCCCCGGCCACCAGACCGGAGGTATCCAATCCCAGTATCTTCATATCCGTTCACCTGAGCCTTACTTTTCCTCATGAGCCTTATTTTTCCTCAATTGTGATCCGCCGATAGTCAGGCCCTTTCTCCAAATCCTTTTCCATGCGCACCGAGAAACAGTGCTCTGGAAGAATCTCAGCCACCAGCTCAGCCCACTCTATCATGCAGACGCCGCCGCCGTAAATATAGTCCTCCCAGCCGACCTCTTCCATTTCCTCCGGGTCCGCAATGCGGTAGACATCAAAGTGATAAAAGGGAAGACGTCCGGTATCATATTCCTGCAGGATGGTAAAGGTAGGACTGCTCACAGGCTCTGAGATCCCAAGCCCTGCCGCAAACCCCTGGGCGAACAGTGTCTTCCCGGCGCCCAGATCACCGGTAAGCGTATACACCTGGCCAGGGCTGCAGCCTGCTCCCAGCCGCTTCCCCAGCGCATATGTTTCCTCCGGGCTGTGGCTTAGGTATACGCTGCGCCTTCTTTTTTTCTCCCTATCTGAATCGACAGAACAGTCGTTTTGATCTTTCATCTTATTTTCACCTTATTGGGCGGCATATGTGTGGAAATCATTTCAATCACAAGCGCCTTCTTATCTTCCATCTGTTTTTTCGGGAAAATAGTGGCGTTGATCGGCGAAGTGTACACAATAACGCTCCTGCTGGTAGAGACCGCCTTGTACAGTTCCTCCCAGGGATACTGTATGCTTTCCTCCCCCTGGGAGATCGTTATGCCCGTATCGTCCAGGACGTAATGCAGCGGCTGCTGAAAGCTGGGATTGCCAAGGATCTGCTTCCTGCTCCGGATAAACAGCGTCCAGGGCAGATACAAAAGCAGAACCGCTCCCAGAACGATAAAGGCCCAGCGCCGGGTATAGATGGCAAGCAGGATCAGCAGGGCGCCGAACGCGCTTCCCATCACCCCCGCCGGGCTGTTGTAGGTATGGCGGAGCATATAGTCATACAGATCTCCCGCTTCGATCTTTACGTCAAGCTCTATCATTTGCGCTTCTCCTTCTGTTCCGTTCTGTCCCGCCGCGGCGGCGGATCGGCCGCACACCGTGAAAAAAAGCATGTAGCATACTGTCCCGCCGTTAAACCCTCGGGACAGTGCGCTATATGCAGATACATTTTCGTTTCTTCTGTTAAAAATTTTACTCTATGTGCCGGTAAAAAGCAAGAGAGAAATCTTCAGCCCTGTTTCTGCCTTGCTTCCACCCTTTTCCCGGCCTTCAGGATAGGGCTTAACGGCTTATAGATCAGCAGCGTCACCAGGGAAACGCTTGTCCCCTTGATCAGATTTAAGGGCGCCACGCAGGCTATGACAAAGCTGACGATGCTGTCCCGGGTCATCAGGGGATTCAGCGCCCTGCCGGCCGCCAGGATCTCATCCATGGGCATGTGAAACATGACGGAAAATGCCGGAAGCAGATACACCGCATTAAAGGCCGATCCGAACACCGTCATGATCAGGGTGCCCGCAATACAGGAGACAACGGCCGTCTTCTTGCTCTTGTGGAAGGCATAGATGACGGACGCCGGCAGGATCATACTGCAGCCCACCGCAAAGTTTGCCAGATCCCCCACAAAGGCGGTAGAGGTTCCCTTGAGAAACAGTTTCAGCAGGATTTTGATGAACTCCATCATCACGCCCGCCGCCGGACCATAGGCAAACGCGCCGATGAGGATCGGCAGCTCGCTGAAGTCCAGCTTGTAAAAGCCGGGCGCAAAGGGAATCGGAAACTCAAAGAGCATCAAGATCGCGGATACGGCGGAGAACATGCCGATCACGGCGATCTTTCTGGTATGGAAAATAGGCTCCCCGACCCCTCCCGCCTTCTTCCGGGCCGCTTTCTCCAGAAGCACCGCCGCCGCAAAAAGCAGGACGATGACGCCGAAAAAGCCCGCAACATAGAGCGCATGCTCCGCCACATTGGTAAACAGTTCTTTCATTTTTCCTCCATTTCTGCCGCGCCTGGCGGCCGCGGCCCCGTCTGGCGGTGCCGCAAAATAAATTTGCAGGAAAATTCTTCTGTCCGTGCATCGCGCTTCTGCGGGCCGCCGTCTCCGATCCGCCCCCAGATCAAAAAGCGGACAAAAAACCCCGGAGTCAATGACCCCGGGGCAGATTGGCGCGCGCATACAAATAACGCCTGCGATTTCTTCTTTCATCCAGACTTTACTGTTGGTCCCGGAGTTTCACCGAGTCAGCCGCAGCGCGCAGGCTTTCGTCTTTGCGCCGCAGGTCGCGGACTTTACCGCCAGTAGGGAATTTCACCCGACCCCGAAGAATTTTCTGTTATGCTTATCCTACTACAGGCCGGGAAAGCTGTCAAGCCCCGAGCGCTATGTTGTCACCGCATTGCCTGTGTACAGCTGGTAATATTTTCCCTTTTCCTCCAAAAGCTGTTCGTGGGTTCCGCGTTCGATGATCCTTCCCTGTTCCAGAACCATGATGCAGTCGCTGTTTCTGACCGTGGAAAGCCTGTGGGCTATGACAAAATTGGTACGTCCCTTCATCAGCGCGTCCATGCCCTGCTGTACCAGTTTCTCCGTTCTGGTATCGATGGAACTGGTGGCTTCGTCCAGGATCAGCACGGGAGGATCCGCAATGGCGGCCCGGGCGATGGCAAGGAGCTGCCGTTGTCCCTGGCTTAAATTTGCGCCGTCGCCGCGGAGCATGGTATTGTAGCCGTCCGGCAGACGCCGGATAAAGCCGTCGGCGTTGGCAAGCTTTGCCGCCCGGATCACTTCTTCCTCCGTGGCGTCCAGCTTTCCGTAACGTATATTTTCCATCACGGTTCCCGTAAACAGATGGGTGTCCTGCAGCACGATCCCAAGGGAACGGCGCAGGTCGGCTTTTTTGATCTTGTTCACATTAATACCGTCGTATCTGATTTTTCCGTCCTGAATATCGTAAAACCGGTTGATCAGATTGGTAATGGTCGTCTTTCCGGCGCCCGTCGCGCCTACAAACGCGATCTTCTGGCCCGGCTTCGCGTACAGCTCGATATCGTGAAGAATCATCTTCTCGTCGGTATAGCCGAAATCCACATGATCGAACACCACGTCGCCCTTAAGCTCCGTGTAGGTGGTGGTGCCTTCGGCCTTATGGTAATGCTTCCAGGCCCAGACGCCCGTTCTGTCGCTGCTCTCCGTCAGGGTGCCATCCGGCTGCTTCACGGCGTTTACCAGTTCCACGTACCCCTCGTCCGTCTCCGGAATTTCGTCCATCAGCCGGAAAATCCTGTCGCCGCCTGCCAGCGCCATGATGATGCTGTTCACCTGCATGGTGATCTGGTTGACCGGCATACTGAAGGAACGGTTCAGGTTTAAGAAGCTGGCAAGAGCGCCCAGGGTCAGGCCGGAAACGCCTGTGATGGCAAGAATGCCGCCGCTGACCGCACAGACCACATAGTTTAAATTGCCCAGCTGGGCGTTCACGGGCCCCATGATATTGGCGAACTTGTTGGCCGAATAGGAACTCTCACAGAGCTGGTCGTTCAGACGGTTAAACTGCTCCAGGCTTTCCTCCTCGTGGCAGAATACCTTCACCACCTTCTGGCCGGTCATGGTTTCCTCCACACAGCCGTTGAGGGCGCCCAGAGACCTCTGCTGCGCCAGGAAGAACCGGCTGCTCATGCCGCCGATCTTTTTGGCCGCCACCATCATCAGCGCCACCATGAAAAGGGTAATCAGCGTCAAGGGCACATCCAGCACAAACATGGAGACCAGAACGCTTACCACCGTGACCACACTGTTGATCAGCTGGGGGATACTCTGGCTGATCAGCTGGCGCATGGTGTCAATATCGTTCGTGTACAGGGACATGATGTCGCCATGGGAATGGGTATCGAAATACTTAATGGGAAGCTTCTCCATCTTTTCAAACATGTCATTCCGCAGATTTCTCATGGTTCCCTGGGTCACATAGATCATCAGCCTGGACTGTACGAAGGAAGCCAGCACACCGAGGCCGTAAAAGCACGCCACTCTGGCAATGGCCGCCGCCAGAGGCGAAAAATCCGGATTCTGATTTCCAAGGAGGGGCAGAATATAGGTATCGATCAGGGTCCGCATGAACAGCGTTCCCTGCAGTCCTGCGAACACGGTGGTAAAAATACAGACGACAACCAGGATCCAGTGCAGTGCGTAATCCTTCAGGGTATAGCCTACAATGCGCTTCAGGATCCTGCCGGGATGCTCGATCTTCGGTCTCGGCCCACGCATTCTCGCACCGGGTCCGAAGCCTTTATTTTCCTTTGGCGCCCTTTCCGGCGCCGTCGTTGTCTCCTGCGGCATATCAATCGCCTCCCTTCTCGTCGAAGTCGCCGCTTCCGCCTGTCTGGGCCTCATAGACATCTCTGTAGATCTCATTTGACGCAAGCAGTTCCTCGTGGGTGCCGAACCCGTTGACCTCTCCCTCATGCATGACAATGATCCGGTCGGCGTGCTCCACGCTGGAAATCCTCTGGGCAATGATCAGCTTCGTCGTCCCCGGAATCTCCTGTGCAAACGCCCTTCTGATCTTCGCGTCCGTTGCGGTGTCTACCGCGCTGGTGGAATCGTCCAGGATCAGGATCTTCGGCTTTTTCAGAAGCGCCCTCGCGATACAGAGCCGCTGCTTCTGGCCGCCGGACACGTTCGTGCCGCCCTGCTCAATATAAGTATTGTAGCCGTCGGGGAGCTTCTCGATAAATTCGCTGGCGCAGGCGAGCTCGCAGGCCCTTCTGCACTCCTCCTCGGACGCCTCTTTATCGCCCCAGCGCAGATTGTCAAGGATCGTTCCCGAAAAGAGCACATTGTTCTGGAGCACCACCGCCACCTGATTTCTCAAGGTCTCCATATCGTACTGGCGCACATCCAGACCGCCCACAAGAAGCTCTCCCTGGGTTACATCATAAAGCCTTGAGATCAGATTCACAAGGCTGGATTTCGCACTGCCGGTCCCGCCGATGATTCCTATGGTCTCCCCGGATTTAATGTCCAGGTTAATGTTTTTCAGCACAGCGGAATCCGCATCCTTCTTGTAGCTGAAGGAGACGTTTTCAAACCGGATGCTGCCGTCCTTCACCTCGTACACCGGCTCCTCCGGATTTGTCAGGTCGGGTTTCTCCTGCAGCACCTCGCAGATACGCTTTGCGCTTGCCGCCGACATGGTCAGCATCACAAAGATCATGGAAAGCATCATCAGATTCATCAATATGTTCATGCAATAAGTCAGCAGGCTCGTAAGCTGTCCGATGGAAAGCTCCTCCTGCACGATCATATGTGCCCCGATCCAGCTGATCAGGATAATGCAGGTATACACGGTCAGGTTCATCACAGGCCCGTTCCAGGCCACGATTCCCTCCGCCTTGCAGAATATCTTGTAGATGTTTCCGCTCGCCTTTTTAAATTTTCCGTTCTCATGATCCTCACGGACATAAGCCTTTACCACACGGATGGCGGACACATTCTCCTGAACGCTTTCATTCAGGTCGTCGTATTTGGGAAACGCCTGCGTAAAATGCTTCATGGAGAGCGAGACGATCAGCGCCAGAATACAGCCCAGGATCAACACCGCCACCAGGTAAATGCTGGCCAGCCGGGGACTGATCCGGAAGGACATGAACATGGCGATGATCAGGGAGAACGGCGCTCTCATGCACATTCTCAGAATCATCTGGAACGCATTCTGAATGTTGGTCACGTCCGTCGTCAGACGGGTCACAAGACCGGAGGTGCTGAACTTGTCAATGTTGGAAAAGCTGAAGGTCTGTATGTTCTCATACATGGCCCTCCGCAGGTTTCTGGCAAAGCCCGTGGACGCCTTCGCGCCCAGGACGCCGCCTAAGATGCCGAAAGTCAGGCTGCACAGCGCTGTCAGTATCATCAGTCCGCCGATCCGAAGGATATGGTTCATGTCTCCCGGCGTTACGCCGTCATCGATGATGGAGGCCATCAGCAGTGGGATGATCATCTCCATGATGACCTCCAGGATCATGAACACCGGCGTCATCAGCGACGCCGTCCTAAACTCCTTTATATGGGAGCCCAGTGTTTTCAGCATTTTTTCACTTCCTTTCTCTTTCTTTCCTTCTTTGTTCCGAAAGATTTTTGTCGTCCTTTTGGAAATCTTCCTAATATATGATACCTTCAATAAAAAAGAATTGCATCCATTTTTTTCATAATTTACAATTCTTAATACAGCGTTTATCTATTATTTATCTTTTTTTCATAATCGGCGCATCAAAAATCGTCCGGCAGCTTTTCTTCCGCCAGACGATTTCCCGGAGTATTACCTATTTCCCGGGACCCCCGGGTCATTTCTGCGGTTTGATCTTCATGGTCAGCCCGATCCGCTTTCTGGCCGCGTCCACTTCCAGCACCTGCACATCCACAATATCTCCAACACTGACCGCTTCCAGCGGATGCTTGATAAACCGATCCGTAATCTGGGAGATATGGACAAGTCCGTCCTGATGAACGCCGATGTCCACAAACACGCCGAAATCAATAACATTCCGCACCGTGCCCTTTAAAATCATGCCGGGCTTCAGATCCTTCATCTCCATCACGTCACTCCGAAGGATAGGCCTTGGCATATCATCTCTGGGATCCCGTGCGGGTTTCTCAAGCTCCTTCAGAATATCAGTCAGCGTAATCTCACCGATGCCAAGTTCCTCCGCAAGCTGCTTTTTGTCCCGGATCCGCTTCTCAAGGCCGGACACCCCTGTTTCGGGCTGACCGGACCGGCCGTTTCCGTCCCGCTGACCGCTTCCGTCCTTTTTCCCCGTTTTTAATTGGCCGTCGTGTCCATTGACCGAATTAGTCCATTTACCTTCTCCAGCCGAATCCCGATCCAGCGTCACGCCGCCCAGCGCCGCAGCCAGCGCTTTTCCCATGGCAGTGCTGGTGTTGCGCACCTGTACAGTGTGCTGCTTTTTCTTCTGTGACACGTCTGCCATATTTCCTGTCACTGACCCAGGAGCCTTCTTTTCTGCCATTTTATCAGCCGCTGCCTTCTTCTGGGCGACACGGACGTCATCCATGGTCATCCCAAGCTTTTTCAACAGCTTTTCCGCCGCCTCATAGGATTCCGGATGCACGCTGGTGGCGTCGAGCGGATTGTCCCCGTCCAGGATCCGCAGGAACCCTGCGCATTGCTCATACGCCTTCGGTCCCAGCTTTGCCACCTTTAAAAGCTGTCTCCTGTTCGTAAAACGGCCGTTCGCCTCCCTGTAATCCACAATGTTTTTTGCGATGGTCTTATTGATTCCCGATATGTACTCCAAAAGAGAGACCGACGCGGTATTCAGGTCCACACCCACTCTGTTCACGCTGTCCTCCACCACACCGTTCAGCGCCTCTCCCAGCTTTTTCTGATTCATATCGTGCTGATACTGGCCCACGCCGATGGATTTCGGATCGATCTTGACCAGCTCGGCCAACGGATCCTGCAGCCTTCTTGCGATGGACGCCGCGCTCCTTTGTCCCACGTCAAAGTTCGGAAACTCTTCGGTTGCAAGCTTGCTGGCCGAATAGACGCTGGCCCCCGCCTCGTTCACGATCACGTACTGCACCGGTCTGTCCAATTCCTTCAGAAGCTCCACAATCACCTGCTCCGACTCCCGGGAGGCCGTGCCGTTTCCCACGGAAATCAGATCCACTTTATATTGGGAGATCAGGCGCTTCAGCTGGGCCTTCGCCTCCTCCACCTTATTCTGGGGCGCCGTGGGATAGATCACTTTGGTGTCCAGCACTTTCCCCGTGGGATCCACAACGGCCAGCTTACAGCCGGTGCGGAAGGCGGGGTCCCATCCCAGCACCACCTTTCCGGCGATGGGCGGCTGAAGGAGCAGCTGTTCCAGATTCTTCCCAAACACCGCGATGGCGCCGTCCTCCGCCTTTTCCGTCAGGGCGTTTCTCACTTCGCGCTCAATGGCAGGCGCGATCAGGCGTTCATAGCTGTCTGCGATCACCTCTTTCAACAGAGGTGTCGTATAAGGGTTTTCGGAAGTGAGCGTCTTTTTTTCCAGGTAGCGCAGGATCTTTTCCGTGGGCGCTTCAATCTTTACCGTCAGGAATTTTTCCGCCTCCCCGCGGTTCAGCGCCAGCACCCTGTGACCCGCGATCTTTTTCACCGGCTCCTCAAACCGATAATACATCTCATAGACGCTCTGGGCCTTTTCGTCCCGGGCCGTGCTCGTAACGACGCCCTCCTCCATGGTAGCCTCCCTGATATAGCTGCGGTAATCCGCGTCGTCGGAAATCATTTCAGCGATAATGTCCTTTGCCCCCTGAATTGCTTCCTCCGTATTTGCAACACGTTTTTCCTCCGGCACATCCTCCCCGGTCACATACCGGGCCGCCTCCTCCGCCACAGGGATCTGCGCCTCCTGTGCAAGAAGAAACCGGGCAAGGCCGTCCAGTCCTTTTTCTCTGGCCACGCTGGCTCTGGTCCTGCGCTTGGGACGGTAGGGCCGGTAGAGATCCTCCACCGCCACCAGCGTCTGGGCCGCCAGAATCTTTTCCTTTAATTCCGCCGTCAGCTTCCCCTGTTCCTCAATGCTTCCCAGCACCTGCTCCTTTTTTTCCTCCAGGTTCCTTAGGTAAGTAAGCCGCTCATAAAGATCTCTCAGCTGTTCATCGTTCAGGGAACCTGTCGCCTCCTTTCTGTACCGGGAGATAAAGGGAATGGTATTTCCCTCGTCGATCAGCTTCACGGCAGCCTCCACCTGCCATTTTTCCACTTTCAGTTCTTCTTTCAGTTTCAGAATGATATCCATTTCCTGCCATCCGTACCTTTCTGTTAATAAAAAGCGTTGTTTCCGGATATTATTGTAACAGAAATTTCCGTCCGCCGCAAGGCACAGACCGCGCCGAATCTCAGAACAGGCCACGCCGAATCTCAGAACTGTCCGGTCTGTCGGCTTTGTTTGACATTATCGGCCGAAAATGATACAGTAATAATGAAGAAGAAACAACAGGGGGCTGTGCCTTATGAACAACAACCGGGATCCATGGGACGGCCGGCCTGACAACGACGATTGGGACCGTTGGAACAGCAGCGCCGCCAACAGCAGTTATTACAATCAACCCGTGCAGAAACCATGGGGACGCGGATTCAGCCGTGCTTCCTTTCTGCTGGGGGGCATCTCTGTCGTTCTCGGCTTTACCATGCTCTCCCTGCCTCTGGGCGCCCTCGGCATTTTCTTTGCCATGCTGGTCTTCCGGAAGGGCAAGAGACTAAACAGCACCGCCAAAAGCGGACTGGCGCTGTCCTGTATCGGCGCGGTTTTCGGCCTGTGCGCCGTCCTCGTCTTCTGCCTCGCCCTGCCGGATATGCTCCGACGGGCACGGGAGAACGCCCCAGAGGGAGCCGGAACGGCCTTCGGGGCCGCCAGCGGTCTCTGTGAAGATTTTTTTAACCGTTACCATGGCTGCCACACGAATCCTTACCACATTTCCGCCGAAGAACAGGAGGACTGCATATGATACATTTTCCATCTGACACTTCATCCGGTTACACCGTCTCTGCCAGCGGCCGCGATCTGCCGGAAGAGCGCAACATCACTACAGGACTGCAGAAATCCGATTCCGTAAACGCTTCCGAAAGGGAAAATGAGGAAAAGCGGCAAAGCAAAATTAAGGACCCCGCCGCCGAAAAGAAGGAAAAAGAGGAAAAGGAGCGCAGGGGCATCAAGGATCCCACCGAGGAATGCCAGACCTGCAAAAACCGCAAATACAAGGACGGCTCCGACGAGATGGTATCTTTCAAGACTCCCACGAAAATCTCACCGGAGAGCGCCGCTTCCGCTGTGCGCGCCCATGAACAGGAGCATGTCTCCAACGCTTACGCCAAGGCGGCCACAAAAAACGGCAAGGTTCTTTCAGCCTCGGTTTCCATTCACACAGCTATATGCCCCGAATGCGGCCGGACCTACATCTCCGGCGGCACCACCCATACCCAGATCAAGTATTACAACGAAGAGAATCCCTATCAGAAGGGTTTGAAATCCGCCGACAGAGCCAAATACAGCGGTATGCACCTAAACTATGCCCTATAGGGATCCGACAGCCGCATGGTCCTTTCCGGGAGGTTTTGCATGAAGAAGAAGTACAAAGCGCGCTATGAACTGAAAAACGCGGCCAAGGATAAGCTGGAGGGAAAGTATACCGCCGCGGTAATGATCTGTTTTCTGGCGTCTTTCTTTTCCGGCACAATCTCCGTAACCGTAAGTCTGTATGCTCCCTATACCGGATCCGCCGTTTTCAACTACGCCGCCCACAGCCTTCTTTCCCTGATCCTGTCCTGGCTCCTGGGGGTTCTGGATCTGGGGATCGCCTGTTTTTTTCTGAATGCATCCTGCGGCCGGCACTGTGCCGTGTCAGATCTGTTCCACGGTTTTTATTTTGACGCGAAAAAAGCCCTCACCGTCTCCGGTGTAAGGGCTTTGGTCAGCTTCTGTTCGCTGCTGCCTTTGGATCTTGTCCTGAACGCCCGGCAGCTTTTTCCCGGCGCCGCTTTTGCCGCTGCCGCGGCCGTCTCGCTGCTCTGCGCCGTCGGCATCTACCTGTACGCAGGTCTCGGTGTCGCGCTTTCCTTTTTCCTGATGCTGGACTTTCCTGACTTCTCCGGCCGCGAGGTTCTTCGCCAGAGCTTCCGGCTCATCAGGGGCAGCCGAAAGCGGCTTCTCCTGCTGCAGCTGAGCTTTCTTCCCATGACGGTTTTATGTGTCTTAAGCCTGTTTATCGGTTTTCTCTGGCTGATACCCTATCAGAACATGACTTACGCCTGCTTCTTTCTGGATCTGATGAATCCGGAGACCGTCAGCCCTCAGGCGCGCTGTCCTTTGTGTTGATCCACTTCAGATAGCCGTTGATAAAGGGATCCAGCCCGCCGTCCAGCACGGCGTCAACGTTTCCGGTCTCCACGTCCGTCCTGTGATCCTTTACCATGGTGTAAGGCTGAAGCACATAGGAGCGGATCTGGCTTCCCCAGGCGATATCCTTTACCTCTCCCCTGATATCGGAAAGCTTCTCTACATTGGCTTCTTTCTTAAGCAGGTACAGCTTTGCCTTCAGCATCTGCATGGCCTTATCCTTGTTCTGGAACTGGCTCCGCTCGTTCTGGCACTGCACTACCGTCCCCGTAGGGATATGGGTGATACGGATAGCGGAGGATGTCTTGTTGATATGCTGTCCCCCCGCGCCGCTGCTTCGATAGGTGTCAATGCGCAGATCCTTTTCATCGATCTCCACGTCCAGATCCTCTTCGATATCCGGCATCACGTCCAACGATACAAAGGACGTCTGGCGCTTTCCCTGCGCGTTGAAGGGCGAAATCCGCACCAGCCTGTGGACGCCTTTCTCGGACTTCAGATAGCCGTAAGCGTTGATACCGTTTACCTGGAACGTCACGGATTTGATCCCTGCCTCGTCCCCGTCCAGATAATCCAGTACATCCACCTGAAACCCTTTTTTCTCTGCCCATCTGGTGTACATGCGGTACAGCATACCGCACCAGTCGCAGCTTTCCGTCCCGCCCGCGCCGGCGTTGAGCTTTAAGATCGCGTTGCACTTGTCATACTCGCCGGACAGGAGCGTGCCGATCCGCATCTCCTCCAGCTTGCCGATAAACGAATCCAGTTCCTCCCGGATCTCCGGTATCATGGAAGCGTCGTTTTCCTCGTACCCCAGCTCAATCAGCGTAAGGATATCGTCGTACTGTGTACTCAGCCCGTTTACATCCGCGACGGTATCCTTCAGATTTTTCAGTTCCTTCATCTTTGTGTTGGAGCGGTCGGGATCGTCCCAAAAGCCGGGAGCTTCCATTTCCATCTCCAGTTCCTCTATCCTCTTTGACCTGCCTGCAAGGTCAAAGTGAATCCCTCACTTCCGCTAATGGAGTTTCGTAAGCCAGAAGCTCTGACTTCATTTGATCAAGTTCTACCACTTTGCGTCACCTCTTTCCTTTATGTTTCTATTATGTGTACAAAATTTTCGATATCCGTTGTCTCAGACAGCAGCTGCTCTCTGTTTTACGCCTTGCGGCCGCAGCACTGTTTGTACTTCTTGCCGCTTCCGCAGGGGCAGGGGTCGTTTGGATAGATCTTCGCGTTTTCCTTCTTTACGGGTGCCTTTGGCGTACTGTCATCCCTGTTGGTTCCGGTCACCTTCGCCACCTGCTCTCTCTCCACCTTCTGCTCCACCTTGATATGGAACAGGAGACGCACCGTCTCTTCCTTGATATTCTGGGTCATCTCGTCGAACATATTATAACCGTTCATCTTATATTCTACCAGCGGATCTCTCTGGCCGTACGCCTGAAGGCCGATTCCCTGACGCATCTGCTCCATATCGTCGATATGATCCATCCACTTTCTGTCGATCACCTTCAGCAGGATCACGCGCTCCAGCTCCCGGATCGCTTCAGGAGTGGGGAACTCCGCTTCCTTGCTCTCGTAAAGCTTCACCGCCTCTTCTTTCAGCTGCTGCTTTAAGCTGTTCTTCTTCGGCTTGCTTACCCGTTCCGGCGTTACCGGCTCCAGGGGGATCGTGGGCAGCAGAAGCGTATTCAGCTCGTTAAAGTTCCAGTCCTCCACCTCGGCGTCGTCGTTGATGCTGATATCCACGCAGTTCTCCGTGATATCCGTAATCATCTTATAAATAAAGTCTCTCATGCTCTCGCCGTTTAATACCCTGCGCCGCTCGTCGTAGACAATCTCCCTCTGCTCGCTCATGACGCGGTCGTACTCCAGCAGATTCCGGCGGATGCCAAAGTTGTTGTTCTCGATCTTCTTCTGAGCCGACTCGATGGCGCTGGTCAACGCCTTATGTTCGATTTCCTGGCCTTCGGGAACGCCCAGCGCGTTAAACATACCAATCAGACGTTCCGATCCGAACAGCCGCATCAGCTCGTCTTCCAGAGAAATATAAAACTTGGATTCTCCCGGGTCGCCCTGACGTCCGGAACGGCCCCGCAGCTGGTTGTCAATGCGCCTGGACTCATGCCGCTCGGTGCCGATGATCTTTAATCCCCCCGCCGCTCTGGCTTCCTCGTCCAGCTTGATATCCGTACCACGGCCGGCCATGTTGGTTGCGATGGTCACCGCGCCGTGAAGCCCGGCGTCCGCCACGATCTCCGCCTCCAGCTCATGGAACTTTGCATTCAGCACCTTATGCGGGATTCCCCGCCTGGTAAGCAGACCGCTTAATTCCTCGCTGGCGTCGATATTGATGGTGCCCACCAGCACGGGCTGCCCCTTGGCGTGCGCCGCCTCCACCGCGTCCACGATGGCCTTCAGCTTTTCCCTGCGGGTCTTGTACACGGCGTCCTGCAGATCCTTTCGGATCACAGGCCGGTTCGTGGGAATCTCCACCACGTCCATGCCGTAGATCTCGCGGAACTCCTTTTCCTCGGTCAGCGCCGTACCGGTCATACCGCATTTTTTCTCAAACAGATTAAAGAAATTCTGGAAGGTGATGGAAGCCATCGTCTTGCTCTCCCGCTTTACCTTCACATGCTCCTTCGCCTCAATCGCCTGATGGAGACCGTCGGAATAACGGCGCCCCGGCATGATACGCCCGGTAAACTCATCCACGATCAGCACCTGATCGTCCTTCACCACATAATCCTGATCCCGGAACATCAGATTGTGGGCGCGCAGCGCCAGCATGATATTATGCTGTATCTCCAGGTTTTCCGGATCGGCATAGTTCTCAATATGGAAAAAATTCTCCACTTTCTTTACGCCGGCTTCCGTCAGATTGATGACCTTATCCTTCTCGTTTACGATAAAGTCTCCTGTTTCCTCCTGAATCACGCCCATGATGGCGTCCATCTTGGTCATTTCATGCATATCTTCCCCGCGCTGCATGCGCCGGGCCAGCAGATCACACATTTCATAGAGCGCGGTGGATTTTCCACTCTGTCCGGAAATGATCAGGGGGGTTCTGGCCTCGTCGATCAGCACGGAGTCCACTTCGTCGATGATGGCGTAATGCAGATCCCTCAGCACCAGCTGTTCCTTATAGATCACCATGTTGTCGCGCAGGTAATCGAATCCCAGCTCGTTGTTGGTCACATAAGTAATATCGCAGCCATACGCCTTCTGGCGCTCCTCACTGGTCATGCTGTTTAAGACGGCCCCTACCTTCAGGCCCAGAAACTCGTGGACCTGTCCCATCCACTCGGAGTCACGTTTTACCAGATAATCGTTCACCGTCACCACATGAACGCCCTTTCCCTCCAGCGCGTTCAGATAAGACGGCAGAATCGCCACCAGGGTCTTTCCTTCTCCGGTACGCATCTCCGCGATCCGGCCCTGGTGCATGATAATGCCGCCGATCAGCTGTACCCGGTAGGGCTCCATATTCAGCACACGCCTTGCGGCTTCCCGCACCGTGGCAAAGGCCTCCGGCAGAAGGTCGTCCAGCGTCTCCCCGTCGGCCAGCCGCTTCTTGTACACATCCGTCCTGGCGCGCAGTTCCTCGTCGGAAAGAGCCTGCATCTGCGGTCTCAACGCCTCGATCCTGTCCACAAGCGGTTCAATGCGTTTCAGCTCCCGTTCACTGTGTGTTCCGAATATTTTATCAATGATTTTCACGTATTTCCATACCTTTCCGCAGCCATAGGCGCATCTGTCATAAAAATTCAAATTATATTGTAACAGATTTGCCCCGCGGTTTCAACACCCCTGATCAAATATCCTGCTGTTTCAGGCCAATGAAATACTGGCGGAATTTCTCAATATATTTCTCCGGCAGCTCCCCCCGCCCAATCCAGTACGTCTGGGTCTGCGCACCGCCGTCAAGGCTGGCCTGGATTCGGCATAAACCCGTCTGAAACAATACCGGTCCATTATAAGAATCATAATTGAAATACGCCGCCAGCTCCCGGATCTCTTCCGGATCCGTAATGTTCAGGCGCACGGTCTCCCAAAAATTCTGTCCTGTAGATTTGTAATATCCATCCTCTCCATAATAGGAGTCCTCATAATATGCATCCTCCCCGTAATAGGAGTCCTCGTAATACGCATCTTCTCCGTAATACCCATCCCCATACACAGCCGTGTCGTCCAGCGGCTTCTCAGACGTCAGGCCATACCAGACGCGAACTTCCTCCACCAGTTCCTCCACAGATTCCCATTTCATCACATCCTCATAGGTAAGGCCGGTGTCAAGCGTTATCCCGTCGATCCTTGCGGGATCCACCTCCTGCGTATATTCCGCCAGGCCGGCATCCGCCAGCGCATGAATCGTATGTTCCATGGAGTCATATACTTCCATCTGGACCCTGTATGGCTGCAGCTCTTCCCCGTCCGGATCATAGACAATCCCCTCGCTGCTTTCCAGATCCAGCCGCACAAGCAGCTTTTCTCCGCCCTGAAACAGGATGTCAGGGTCTTCCCTGATATCCGCGTTGTAAGCGTCTATGATTCCGCGCAGTTCCTCCGGGGAAAGGTCCGAGGGCACAACTGCCTCCGCCATCCGGCCTTCGCCCCGCACAATATTCAGAAGGTCATATCTGTCGGCCGCATCCTCCCCGTCGATGAGATAATTTTTCTCCAGATACGTCTCATCCGTCAGGATGGGGCCTATCACATCATAATCGCTGCCTGCCACAGAATAGTTTCTGTAATAGACCTTTCCGTTCTTTAAGGCAACCTTGGTCGTAAAGATTCTGACAGCTTCTCCGTAAACTGCGTCTTGGACAACACCGTTTTGGGCTCTCCCCTTCTCCCGCTTCGTCACCCGTTCCAGAAAGGAATACGCCGCGTCCGCGTCCTGAAAATGAATGTGATCCAGCCGGTCATCCATGATCCTTTCATAGGTTCCCAGATAACTCACGTTGGTAAAGCCTGTCTGAAAGACCGCGATTTCCGCAATATCCTCCCTGTCCGGCAGATAGGTATCATATCCCATAAGGTCGCCGTAAAAACAACCGCAGACCACGAGACACACCGCGGCGACAGCCGCCATATGCAGCCTGTGGGCAAAAAACGCCCGAAACTCCATACGCAGGACAACATCCATGACGCCGAAACTCAGAACGGTTCCCAAAACCGCGCCGAATACCCCCCAGCCCGCGGAATCCATGATCAGGTAAAACAACAGCCATCCCCCAAGTCCCGCCGCCAGACCCGCCACGGTCCGAAGCACTGCGCCGAGCGCCCTGCTGCGGATTCCCTGCTCAGCCAGCTCCGATGGCCTTCTGCGGTACAGCAGAAACGCCGCCGCTCCCAGAGCTGCCGCCACAAACGCATTGATTCCCAGCGGGATTGCCAACTCCTTTAGGGAAAGACCGGAGAAACAATCCACGAGAAGATTGAGCGAGGAAAACAGGGGGGATACATAAATCGCAGGCCCCGGATTGATACGGCCGAAGTAAAAGGTATCCATATGCACAGAGTAAAGGGCCAGCCGCAGGCCATAGAGCGCAATAACGCCAAAGCCCGCTATGGCCGCGCCCACCAACACGTTCAGAATATTCCCGCTCACCATGACCACCGCAAGCACCAGATGATACACCAGCAGAAAGACAACGATCAGCAGCAGGACGGAGCGGGCCGCCGTAGACAGCAGCTCCGGCAGCATGTCAGTTCTCGCGTGAGCCACCAGGGTTGCCGCCGCAATTACAGCCGTAAGGGCGAGATTACACAGAAAAGGGACCAGCCAGACCGCAATCCCGTCAAGCCAGCAGACGGCAAACAACATATTCCGACGGATGGGCATACTGTGCCAGGTATCCACCATATTTTTATGGAAGACAAAGCGGAAGCCGTAAAGTCCCGTGATCAAAGCGCCCACGACAGCGACGATCCCGCCTGCGCCTCCCAGCATACCGCGGAAGACCGTATCGATCATGTCCCGGCATGCGGCCGTTGTCCCCCAAAACGTCGTATCGTCCATATACATCAGGAAAAACACCGGCAGCGCAAGAAGATTCGCCAGGAAAGACAGGACAATCATCCAGATTTTATGCCGCAGGTCCTCCCGCATCGCCTTAAAAAATAAGTGTTTTGACATCATAGCCCTTTACCTCCGTCTCACTGATAAAAATTTCTTCCAAAGAAAGGGGAAGCAGCTCATAAAACACAGGATCCAGCTGCTTCATGTAGTCTTCTACATCCTCCCGTTTTCCGCGTATTGTAAAGGTATACAGCGTTCCCCTGCGTTCCGTGGTCATCACATCCATTTCCGCACGGATCCTGGAAAGCGTCTCTTCCTCCCTAATGACGCACTGCACCTTGTGGAGATTCAGTTTCATATCGTCCAGATCCCGTTCAAAAAGGATCCCACCCCTGTGCAGGAGTCCCACCGTTTCACAGATATCCTCCAACTCCCTCAGGTTGTGGGAGGCGATGACAGGCGTCATACCGCGTTCCTCGATCTCTTTCACAAAGAGCGACTTTACCGCCTGCCGCATAACGGGATCCAGGCCGTCAAAGGTCTCGTCGCAGAGCAGGTATTTCGTGTTGGCACAGACACCGCAGATCACGGAAAGCTGCTTTTTCATTCCCTTGGAGAACGTATTGATCTTCCTTGCGGCGTCCAGTCCGAACTTTTCCATCAGCAGCTTCCACTTTTCCCCGTCGAAGCCGGGATAATAAGTCTGATAAAGCTTTCTCATGTCCGCAGGCGTGCCGCTCTTGAAAAAGTAAGCTTCGTCCGAAATGTAAAATATCTTTGCCTTGACCTGCGGATTGTCCCAGACGCTCTCTCCGTCTACCAGAACCTGCCCCTCATCCGGCCGGAACACACCGGCGGCCAGACGCATCAGGGTGGATTTCCCCGCGCCGTTGGTGCCGATCAGGCCGAATACATGCCCCTCCATGACAGTTGCGCTGATACTGTCTATGGCTCTGATCCGGTCAAAATTCTTCGTGACATTCTGAAATTCAATCATCTTCTGACTCCTTTCTTCCTGCTTTCCGGCGCTGTTCGGAATCGGGCGCCTCTTCTTCCACAAAAACATCCTGCAGCAGCCGTTCCAGCTCTTCCTTTTTGATGCCCGAATCCCGCGCCTGCCTGGTGACCTCCGTCCATTGTTCCAGCGCCTTGCTTTGGCGGCTGTCCTTCCATTCGCTTTCCGCGGTCACAAAGCTGCCCCTTCCCGATACCGTGTACAGGTATCCGTCCTGCTCCAGCTGGGCGTAAGCCCGCTGGACTGTATTGGGATTCACGGACAGCTCCATGGCAAGGCTTCGCACACTGGGCATCTTTGTCAGCGGCTCCAGCGCCCCGCTTGCAATCAGGCGCTCCAGCTTTTCCACCATCTGTTCATAAATGGGACGCCTGTCCCGATAATCCAACAAAATCATGCTTTCTCTTTTCCTCCGGCAATTCCCGCTATCAGGTTAAGTGTATTAATAGTGTTAATACACTTATATCATTCAATACGCTGGCTGTCAAGACTTTTTCCATTTCGTTACAAAGTTTTCACAATTTTTTCACAAATTCATTGCAAGAGCAAAAAAGTTATGATATACTTTTTCATTGTATGGCAACCGCCATTCCACTTTAAACAAAACCACTAATCAAGGGAGGAAAAGATGAAAAAACGAATTCTTGCAACTGTAACAGCCCTGACGCTTATTTTTGCGATGCTGACCGGATGCGGCGGCACTTCCAAGGACGACTATCTTGACGATATCGAGGAAATCAGCACCCTGGAAGATGCGGATGTTTCCGACGATCCTGAAGAGATGGCTGACGACCTGAACGATGTTCTCAAGAACCTGAAGCTCAAGACCCCCGAAGGAAAGGCTATCAAAAAGGATCTGCAGGATATGGTCGACATTCTGGACAAGATGGTAAAGAATATGGACGATCTCGACTCGGATGAGGCGGAAGAAATGTACAATGATCTGATGGATATTTATGATAAGCTGGAAGATCATGTGGACGATTTTGAAAAAGCCGCAGAGGACGCAGGCGTTGATGAAGACGACGTTGCAGATCTGGATATCAGTTTTTAAGTCTCCGGGTGCGATGGCGCACATCTTAAACGATAGGAAGGGACTTTCAGACATTGGACAGGCACGGATGGAGATCCGTGCCTGTCCATTCTTTTTTCTGATCTTTCATTTAAACAGCGTATTCAGGAGCCCTCTCTTGAGGACCTGCGCCCCGGTGCTGATCAGGCTTCTTTCGATCTGATCCATGCGGCGCTGCGCCGCTCTCTCCTTCTTTTTCTGCGCGGCTTCGGCTTCTTTCTCTTTCTTTTTCTGGGCGGCCGCCTCGTCTTTCGCCTTCTGTTTCTCAAATTCCTCTTTTTCTTTTTCGAGCCGGGCTCTTTCTTCCGCAAGCGCCTTCTCCCGGTTTTCCAGTTCTCTCTGGTCTTCCAGCATCTCGAAAGCGGACTCTCTGTCCACCGCCTGGTCGTATTTTGCCATGCCGTCGCTTTGCATCAGGCTCCTGCGGACGCCGTCCTCCACAGGTCCCATCAGGCTCTGGGGACAGATAATCGCTGTCTGCCTCACCATGGACGGCACGCCGTTTTCGTCCAGAAAGGAAGTCAGCGCATATCCCACGCCAAGCTCCATGATCACATCCTCCGTCTTAAACGCGGGATTGGCCCGGAAGGACTGGGCCGCAACCTTGACGGCCTTCTGTTCCGCCGGCGTATAGGCCCGAAGGGCGTGCTGTACCCGGTTGCTGAGCTGTGCCAGAACGCTGTCGGGAATATCGCCCGGGCTCTGGGTTACAAAATAGATGCCGACGCCCTTGGACCGAATCAGCTTAACTACCTGCTCGATCTTCTGCACCAGCACCTTGGGCGCGTCCGCAAAAAGCATATGGGCTTCGTCAAAGAAAAACACCAGCCTTGGCTTGTCAAGATCCCCTGCCTCCGGCAATCGTTCAAAAAGCTCCGCCATCATCCAGAGAAGGAAGCTGGCGTAAAGGGTGGGATTCTGTACCAGCTTCACGCTGTCCAGGATGTTGATGATCCCTCTGCCGTCCGCCCCGGTGCGCATCCAGTCCATGATGTCCAGGTCCGGCTCTCCGAAAAACAGGTCGCCGCCCTGATTCTCCAGAGGAAGCAGCGCCCGCAGGATTCCGCCCACAGACTGGGCGGACAGGCTGCCGTAGGTTGTCGTGTACTCTTCCCTGTGTTCCGACACATAATTTAACAGGGCCCGCAGATCCTTCAGGTCAATGAGGAGAAGGCCCTTGTCGTCCGCTATGCGGAACACGATATTCAGAACGCCCTCCTGGGCCGGCGTCAGTCCAAGGATTCTGGAGAGCAGATCCGGCCCCATATCGGACACGGTCGCCCTGACGGGATGCCCGTTCTCCTGATATATATCCCAGAAGCAGACCGGGTAAGCCTGATATTGAAAGCCGTCCCGGATTCTAAACCTGTCAATGCGTTTCTCCATCCCCTCATCCGGGATACCGGGAGACGCAAGCCCGGATACATCCCCTTTTACATCGCAGAGAAACACGGGAACGCCCGCGTCGGAAAAGGACTCTGCCATAACTTTCATGGTGATGGTTTTCCCCGTGCCGCTGGCTCCTGCAATCAGGCCGTGGCGATTGCTCATATTCAGTTCCATGGTTACCTGCTGCCCGTCAGCCAGCCCCATGTAAATCCTGCCGTCTCTATACATATTCTCCTCCTGCGGCGCTTTGCGCCGTTTTTGTCAGATTCTGCTTTTGTGTCCTGCTCTTCCGGTTTCTGCGTTCTGCTGTCTGTCTTCCGAATTCTTGCGTTCCGCCGTCTGTCTTTCGGATTCTGCACTCTGCAGTCTGTCTTCCGAATTCTTGCGTTCCGCTGTCTGGCTTCCGATTCTTACGTTTTCTTACGTTCCGCTGCCTGCCTTCCAGCTTCTGCACTCCGCTGTCTGTCTTCCGATTCTTGCGCTCCGATGTGGATCGGGCGCCTATCTTATGAAGTTGGTGAAGGTTTTCGGTTCATACGCCGGGGGCTGCACGCCGTTCTCTCCCGCCGCCTTCATGCTCTTTGCCAGCCATGCGATATTCTTTCCCAGAGTCCGCATGGTCTGCATGCCCTCTATGTCCTGACGCACCTCTTCCGGAGAATTTCCGTGTACCTGATTCCAATACTGGGAGGACGCCACCACCATGTTAGAGATCTGAAAATACTTGTTCAGGCGGTCAAACGCCGAACTCGCCCCGCCCCTGCGGCAGGACACCACCGCGGCGCCGATCTTTCCCTCCATCCGTCCGCCGTTACTGTAGAACAGGCGGTCCAGGAAGGCGCAGATCTGTCCGCTGGGACCCGCATAGTACACGGGAGACCCCACCACGATACCATCATACTCATCCAGCCTTTCGGAAATCCGGTTCACCGCATCATCGTTAAAGATGCACCGCCCCGTTTCCCTGCATCTGCCGCATGCGATGCATCCCGCCACAGGCTGTTTTCCAATCTCGATCAGTTCCGTTTCCACTCCGTTTCTCTCAAGCTCCGCCGCCACCTCTAAAAGCGCGGTATAAGTACATCCGCCGGAGCGGGGGCTTCCGTTGATCAATAAAATCTTGCTCATGTTTCATCCGTCCTTTCACGCTCAATTTTACTTCCCTCTCAAAATTTCGTCAATATGAAAGCCGAAAATAACAGCTGTAACGGCCGAAAATAATAGGCTTGAAAAAGAGGGACAGGTCGGCTATAATCAGTTTGTCGGCATCAGGCTTTCCCTTCGAAAAAAGAAGGCGATGGAACCGTCCGACAAAAACCCGCACCCCACTTATGGTTTTGCGCGGCAGGGCTGCGCTGAAAGGGAGAAACTATGAAAGCATTTATGGACAAAGATTTTCTTTTGGAAACGGATACCGCGAAAAAGCTGTTCCATGACTATGCGGAATCCACACCGGTACTGGATTACCACTGCCACATCAACCCCAGGGAAATTGCCGAAGACCGTCGCTTCGAGAACATGACGCAGGTCTGGCTCGGGGGCGATCACTATAAATGGCGCTTTATGCGCTCCTGCGGCGTGGAGGAAAAATATATCACAGGAGACGCCTCCGACTATGAAAAGTTCTGCAAATGGGCCGAATGTCTCGGAAAAGCCATCGGCAATCCCCTGTTCCACTGGAGCCATCTGGAGCTGCAGCGCTATTTCGGCTACCACGGCGTGTTAAATAAAAATACTGCCGATGAAGTATGGAATCTGTGCAACGAGAAGCTTGCAGACCCTTCCATGAGCGTCCGCAATCTGATCCGGCGAAGCAACGTGACCTTGATCTGCACGACGGACGATCCCATCGACAGCCTGGAATGGCACAGCAAAATTGCGGCGGACAAGAGCTTTGACGTAAAGGTGCTTCCCGCCTGGAGACCCGACAGGGCCATGAACATTGAAAAGCCTGATTACCTGGACTATCTGGACCAGCTCTGCGCCGTCACAGGCCTTGCCGAGATTCCCACCTTCGCTGTCCTGAAAAAGGCGCTGCTCTCCCGCATGGATTTCTTCGCTTCCATGGGCTGCACCGTGTCCGACCACGGACTGGAGTATGTGATGTACTGTCCGGCGGAAGAGGACGAGATCGAGGAGATTTTCCTGAAACGCCAGAACCGCATGATCCTGACCAGGGAAGATATCCTGAAATTCAAGACCGCCTTCATGCTCTTTATGGGCAGGGAATATCACCGAAGAGGCTGGGCGATGCAGCTCCACTACGGCTGCAAGCGCGACAACAATACAAAGATGTATGAAAAGATCGGACCCGACACCGGTTACGACTGCATCAATAACGATACTCCTTCCTCCCAGACGGCGGATTTTTTGAATGCCCTGTGCGTGACGGATCAGCTCCCCAGAACCGTCCTGTACAGCTTAAACCCCAACGACAACCCGTCCATCGGCACAATCATCGGATGTTTCCAGGATTCCTCCGCCGTAGCAAAGATTCAGCAGGGCAGCGCATGGTGGTTCAACGATCACAAAACCGGCATGGAGGAACAGATGACCTCCCTGGCAAACACGGGCAGTCTCTCCGGCTTTATCGGTATGCTGACGGATTCCAGAAGCTTCCTCTCCTACACAAGGCATGAGTATTTCCGCCGGATTCTTTGCAACCTCCTGGGCCGCTGGGTGGAAAACGGCGAGTTCCCCGACGACATGGATACCCTCTCTGAGATTGTAAAGGACATTTCGTACTACAACGCAAAAAGGTATTTCGGATTTGACATCTGACAGGCCCCAAAGAAAGATCTAGAAGCAATACGGAAGGGAGTGCGGCATACATACTTACCGCACTCCCTTCTTACACATCCTTCTTAACATCCGCATTGCGCGGATGCCTTTTTCTTATCTTTCTTTTTTCTTCTCTTTACTTCTTCCCTTTATTTTTTCTTCTCTTTATTTCTTCTCTTTATTTTATTTCTTCTCTTTATTTCTTCTCTTATCTTATCTTCCTTTTCTTTTCCGGTCTTGATTCCGGCCGCTGTTTTCCATCTCGGGCAGATTCTCAATATGTCATGGGTTTCTCTTCCCCGTTCAGCACCCGCAGCGCTCCCTGCGCCAATGCCAGAAGCTCGTCCTCGCCGGGATAGACGGTAAACGGCGCGATCCATCCGGCCCGCTCCTTCAGAGACGCCACCACGTCGGCGCCATAGGCGATCCCTCCAGTGACGATGATCTGGTCCACCTTGCCGTTCAATACGCAGGCCATGGAACCGATATCCTTGGAAACCTGCAGCAAAAATGCCTCCTTCGCCTCCGCCGCTTTCTCATCTCCGTCGTCGGCGCGCCTTGTGACCTCGCGCATGTCGTTGGTGCCAAGATAAGCGTTAAAGCCGCCTTTTCCCACTATCTTGCTGTAAACCTCTTTTTCCGTATACTTACCCGAAAAGCACATCTTGATCAACGCGCCGCTGGGAACCGCGCCGGCCCGCTCCGGCGAAAACGCGCCGTCGCCGTCCAGTGCATTGAACACATCCACCACTTTCCCGCCGATGTGCGCGCCCACGGAAACGCCGCCGCCCATGTGTACCACGATCAGGCGCAGGGATTCATAAGGCTTTCCGATTTCCTTCGCATATCTCTTTGCCACCGCCTTCTGGTTCAGCGCATGGAAGACGCTGGTCCGGGGCAGCTCCGGGACACCGGAATACCTTGCAATGGGCATCAGTTCATCCACCACCACAGGATCCACGATATAAGAAGGAACGCCAATGGAATCCCCAATCTCTCTGGCCAGGATCCCGCCCAGATTGGAAGCGTGCTGTCCCTGCTCGCCGACCTTCAGATCGTTCAGCAGTTCGTCCGTGACCGCATAGGTGCCGCCGGGAATGGGCTTGAGCATACCGCCCCGTCCCACAACCACATCCAGACTCTTTAAGTCAAACTTCTTCTCCGCCAACAGATCTGTGATAATCTTCTTCCGGAAATCCTTCTGGTCAACGATAGTGGCATACCGGCCGATCTCTTCGGTGGAATGCCTTAAGGTTTCCTCAAATAACAGGGTTTCATCCTCGAACACACCAATCTTGGTGGAAGTGGAACCCGGGTTGATAATAAGGCTTTTGATGGACATTGTCTTCTCTCCTTTTCTGATTTTGGCTGCTTTTATTTCACTGGATCGCTTCTTTCCGGTCCGGTGCCGCTCCAGTTTCCGACCAATGACTGATTCCGCCAGATCCGCAGCCCCGTTCAGGGCAAGATCCAGCACCTCATCCGCGATCCAGTCCATGACCTATTCCCCTTTCTTCAGTTCCTCCGCCACAACGGCCGCAAGGGCAATAGAATTTACCTTGGTCTCAAAAGTGTCGGAACGGCTGGTAAGAATTACAGGGACCTTTGTTCCGGTGAGAATGCATCCGTTCTTCACGCCGGGAATAGTGTGAACCATGGCTTTGTATACCAGATTTCCCGCATGGATGTCGGGGAACAGCAGCACATCGGCGTCGCCCTGAATCTTTCTGTCCGTGGCTCCTTTGTGCTTCGCGGCCTCGGGGTCGATGGCAAGATCCAGAGAAAGAGGTCCGTCCACAATACAGCCTGTGATCTGACCCTCCGCGCACATTTTGGTCAGCTCTGCAGCCTCCACGGTAACGGGCATCTTGGGGTTTACCACCTCCACAGCCGCCAGGGGTGCCACCTTGGGAACATCCACGCCGCAGGCTCTGCATACCGGCACGGTGTTGTTAATGATATGTACCTTATCCTCCAGGGTAGGATAAGTGATAAATGCCACATCTGTCAGATACAGCAGACGGTTAAAACCAGGAACCTCAAACACAGCCACATGAGACAGCGCTTTTCCGGTGCGCAGCCCCACCTCCTTATCCAATACACTCTTCAGGAAGTTCTTGGTATCGATCAGCCCCTTCATGTACATGTCAACCTTGCCATCATGAGCCAGCTTTACAGCTGTCAGAGACGCCTGGATCATATCCGGCTCGTTAATGATTTCAAAGCCTTTGATATCCATGTGGATGGATGCGGCGGTTTCCTGGATCTTAGCCTCGTCTCCCACCAGAACCGCATCCGCGATCCCCTGCTTCTTCGCCTCTAAAACCGCCTCCAGAACCGCGGAATCCTGCGCCACAGACACAGCTACCGTCTTTTTGCCGCACTCCTTTACTTTTGCTATGATGTCTTCAAAACCCTGTTTCATCTTCCTTCGTCATCCTCTCTTTCCGCAGCAGGGCAAGACTGCTCCCGGGCTGTTATCCCCGTTTCCACACCGGTTACCGGTTCCCCCGGACAGCATTCCACCCGCATTCTGCACTGTCGTTAAAATAGTATCACAGGAACTGCCAAAAATCAAGGCACGAGTGGGGATTCAGAAGCGGAACTCCTTTCATTTGTTTCCTTTCATCCATTCCCTGATATCCGACAAAGAATCCATCCTCGCTATAAGACATTCCGAAAGCGTATCATCCGGTTCCGTCTGGTCCGGCACCATAATCACCCTGCACCCCGCCCGGTACGCCGACAACACACCATTCGGCGAATCCTCAACCGCTATACAGCTTTCCGGCGCTTTCCCCAGCTGACTGCAGGCATAAAGATAAATATCCGGAGACGGCTTTCCCTCTTTTACCATAGTAGCGCTGATCAAAGCGTCAAAACATCCTGCAAGCCCTACCTTCTTTAGATATTTTTCCGTACGTTCCAGATCCGACGCTGTGGCCACTGCCGTGGTAATATGCCTCGCCCGCAGGAAATCCAGCAGTTCCCGCGCGCCAGGCTTCCTCTCGATTCCTTCCCTGTCCAGATATTCCTCCATCAAAATCTTGCGCCTTGAACGTACCGCCTGATAATCCAGTTCCTCCCCAAACCAGTCCTTTAACTGCCTTATGGCAAAGGGACGCCCCAGACTGCGCATGGCCAGCGCCTGTTCATCCGACATATGAAACCCAAATTCCGCCAACGCCTTAGGCCAGAACACCCGATAATATTTTTCTGTATCAATGAGCGTGCCGTCGAGATCAAAGATCACGGCTCCAATGGAATCCAGCGGGATGTGAGGTGCCGTTGACCGCCTGCGTTCCCTCATCAGATACTCCAGCAATGCAGTACAGCCTTCCAGCACATCCCGGTATGTCGTATCGAAATCACCCGTATACCATGGATCCGAAATATCCCTGTTTGATCCGGCAAAGGATAAAAGTTTATGGATCCTGCCTTCCGGATCCGCCCCCAGGATCCGGTGCATGTTGCGGACGTTGGCCGTATCCATACCGATCAGGTAATCGTATTTTCCGTAATCCTCACGGGTCAGCTGCACGGCTCTCTTTCCCATACAGTCGATTCCATGTTCCCTCAGCTTCGCCTTTGCAGGCGGATAGACCGGGTTCCCCACGCCGTTCCAGATTTCTTCGCTTCTGGTGGCGGCGGAAGAAATATAAAATTCTTCGGAAAGACCTGCGCGGGAAACAAGGTCTTTCATGATAAACTCGGCCATGGGGGAACGGCAGATGTTGCCGTGGCAAACGAATAATATTTTAATCATATCTTGGCATATCCTTTCATTTCCTTGTTTTTCCCGGTTTTCCAACGTTTCTCAATGTTTCTTTCCACCCCTCAAAATTTCCATATCCTTGCATATCATAGCATATCCCGGCATATCTTGGCCATAAAAATAAGTAAAAATTAAGTAAAACTCCCATTCCTTCCCTCATGGGAAAGGTAAGCACTGACCCAAACACATTTCCCGCCATTTAAAAAGCCGGGGACGCTCACGCACTCCCCAGCTTTCTTACTTCTTCTTCCACATTACCCATATCCACATGGGTGTATACATTCATTGTCACCCCGATATCACTGTGCCCCATCAAGTATTGCAAGGTTTTAGGATTCATCCACGCGCCCGCCATACAGCTGCAATAAGTATGGCGGCATACATGAGACGTCACCTTCGGCATCTGCACTTTATAAATGCCATTGTACTTCTCTACGATATGCTGAAAATATTTTTGCTGCCAGATGGCAAATGTATTAGGATAAATGAAAAAAATAGTAATTTTCACCCAAATGTACGCTTAATCTCACAAAGTTCACCTTGTGTTTCAACCCAGTTCTCTACATAGCCGCAATCACAGCAGACGTAACGAATAACCGGGATTTTTTTCATAAGCGTAAAGGTTGAAGTATAAATATTGTTGCCGCTTGCATGGCGGTTTTGATTGTCGGGGACACGAACAGTGTTTTGTGAATTGCACTTAGGGCAGCGTTTCGTATTTTTCATGGTATCATATCCTCCTTGCGATAAGCGATAAACTAAAACATTCAACGATAACAATACAGAGCAAAATCCATATACTCACAGACCGCATACCGATCAATACAGCACTCAACAGCATGATAAGCGGCACAATATATTTGCGGGGATGATGCCATAGATCCCCTTCTATTTTCCAGTTTCGAATAGGGTAACACCACTCCAGCAGAACAGATAAAATAGCACTTTGCAAAGCAATTAACAACGCAACAGTAATTTCTGTTCCACCTACACCGCCCTTCTGAACCTGCCAGCTAACTAAATACACGCTGCTTACTGCCATGTTTACTAAGAAGATGAAAATGCAGTATCGGCTGCAAAAACGATATGCCTGTCCGGGCAGTATCCGCACAGCTTGTTCCAAGTCAGGATCACAAGACAGCAGTATGCAGATTGGAGTATTCAGACACAGAATGGCTAACCCAAGCGGCATAACATACAATCCCTCGAATTGCCCCAACAATACGGGCAGAAATGCGGCAATCAAACATAAGCCCGCAGTATTCAAAATATAGCTCTTATTCGTCATCAAATAGCGCAAAAGATACAGGAAGATGCTCCCCGTTCCTTTGGTGTGTCTGATCAGTTGTTTGGCGGACGCTGGACGGTAAAATCCGTAAGCGTCCTCTGTCAACAGACGAAGAACGGAAAGGCACAGGCTTGCAAGTATAATCAAAGCAAGGAAAACAATATCCTGCACAAAGAATATGGATAACAGTACAGTCGCACACCATAGAAAAATAGCAGGCAGCTGTTTCCTTTTCTTTGTCCTAACGCACAGCTTACACTTGATGCAACATGTACATTGCATGCGCCATGTGTACCATGCAGCGGCTATGAAACAGCCGTTACACGCGCAGAGCAGCGACACAGCTATCTGTACTGCGCTCCACTCATAGACGGCAAAAAACAACGTCAACACAAGCAATGTCTTGGTGATCAATGTATAACCAGTAAATGCCAACACAATAGCAATGGTCATTTTCCTGTTTCCAAACGGTAACATAAACAGCCCAATCATACGGTCTGCATTTCCCGAAGAATGAAGAGCCTGCCACATGATCCCCGCCGAAAAAGCCGTTGCTGTCAGAAAAAGAATAGACGGTGCGATCTCTATTTTTATTTCTGCTGTACGAATGGCAAGAAATGCAATAAGACAAGCAATCAGGCTCTTTGCGATACGCTCATACCGGGCTCCCAAAAGCTGCTTTATGAGGGCTTTCAAAATGTTCATTCTTTCAGCACCTCCCTGATTTTAGCGATTTCAATTTCCTGTCCTGCAAAACTTCTTTTGATCCGCCCCTGCTCCAGAACCAGCACACGATCAGACGTAAGGCAGATGCTTTCAAGGATATGGGACGAAAAAAGGATTGTGCCATGCTGCCGATAGTTGTTGATCTGTCGGTACAGGTATTCGGTGCTTTGATAATCCAGTCCGTTCACAGGCTCGTCCAGCATGAGCAGCTTCGGTTTCAAGGCAAACGCTGTAATCAGATAAGCCTTTTTCAAATTGCCCGTTGACAGTTCTTTCAGTAAAATGTCGGTGTATTCTTCAAAGTGGAAGCCCTGCACCAGCTCGTCGATGCCGCACAACTTCTTTCCATAGGACGCCGCCACATAAGAAGCATACTCACGGAATGTAAAAAATTGAAACGAATGATCTTCGGCAAAAACCGTATAACGGTCTTTCTTAAAAGCTGCATCCCGGAATTGAAAAGCCTTGTCCTGCCATAACGCAGTTTCAATCCGAAAACTGTCAAGCAGCCCGGAAAGAGTTTTAATAAACGTAGTCTTGCCCGCTCCGTTCAAACCAATCAGTCCAACAACCTCATTTGCACTCAGTTCCATGGAAAAATCATCAAGGACAGGCTTGCCCCGTGTGTACCATACATTTAGTTTGTTGAGAACAAGAAATGTTTCGCTATTCACTTCGTTACCCCCGACTGTCTTTGTCCTTTTTCTCCTTTTTCCAAATTGAATAGGCAGACCACAGGAAAACTACACCCAATACAGCATACAGAACGGCAAAGGGCACATTTGCTTTCACGGCACTGACAACCGCCGCAGCCAGCCAAACAGTACCAAGAATGAGACGAAAATAAAAATGACGCATAAGATCACCTCCATTTAAATTAGTGTATTTGTTCACGGTTACAGTTATAGCATACTGCTAAGATAGCATTCATGCTGTTTTGTCCGTAATCGGTATGTTTTTGTCCGCAAAAAACGGAGCGCGACATTCATTTTCTCGTTACTGTGTCCTGCTATTTTATCTCGGCTTTTCTGAAAACAATGTGTGTTGCTGTAAGCGAAATAGCTATCACTGCTACTGCAAGAGTCTCCGACAATGCAAGTGTTTTGCTATCGCTCGTTTGTGCAAGGCTAAAACAGGTCAGTCTAAAAAAGCTGTCACTGATGAAGTTTCTAAGAATATTACAACTCACAAAATTGAAAATAACTGTTACGGCTATTCCCAATGTGGCTTTTTTGAGCGCAAAAACAATAAACATAACAATACAGATGTTGGCACATATCTGTGACATAATTACCAGCAGCCAAACAAAATTCGTAGTGGAAAATATACTACTGTCAAATCTATATTTCACTGCAAATCCGATCACTGTTGCGAACACATAAGTCAAATGGAGTAGTATTGCCATAATTTCACATGTAATCGCTCTTACAAGAAATACGGAAACACGGCTGTAGCCTATTTTTATTTCATTCTGTATTGTTCGGTTTAAGAAATCGTTTCCCACAAACCAGGCTGTAACAAGCGAAATGATGAATATAAAAGATGTATCGCAAATTGAAAAAGAAAATACTGTCGATGTATCCAGATTTTGAGGGAGTTTAAGAAATCCAAGAAAAAATCCTGCTGCTGCAAGAACAACTGCCGCAAGATACATTATAGCAAATCTTTCAGCTTTATATTTTTCGATTATTAGCTGTTTACGCATTGTTGTCACCTCCCGTAACACTAATGAAATATTCTTCAAGATTTTGCCCTGTAGTGGAAAGTTTCTTGTCAAGTTCATCATGTGTGAGCGACTTAATGATCTTCCCCTTATGGATGATATAATAATCCGTAGCAAGCAAATAAAGCTCGTTTAGGATATGGCTTGATAGGAACAGCGTTACATCGTTTTCCTCATTCAGTTTTTTAAGTAGGGTGCGCAGTTCAGATATATTTTTAGGGTCAAGACCGTTGATCGGTTCATCAAGTATCAACAGTTTCGGCTTGCTGACTAAAGCCATTGCTATACCAAGCCTCTGCTTCATGCCCATAGAGAATTTGCTTACCTTTTTATCCTTAAACTCGAACAACCCCATTATTCCAAGCAACTTATCGCATATTTCCTTGTCTGGATTGCCGACAAGAATACGCTGTAACTCAAGATTGCGATAGGCGGAGTATTCCGAGTAAAGGGCAGGAGCTTCAATGGTACTGCCGATATATCGGCGCATTTTTAGAATATCGGACGGCTCGAGCTTTCCAAACAGCGAAAATGTGCCGCTTGTCGGATAAAGCAGCCCTGTCAGCACTTTCATCAGCGTAGTCTTACCTGCACCGTTCTCACCGATAAAGCCGTAGATATGCTTATTTTTAAGGCTTATGCTTATATTGTCAAGGGCAAGAAAATTACCATATTTCACGGATATTCCGTGTGTTTGCAAGATAATGTTTTCCATTTTGCAAATCTCCCTTTCGTACACGCTTCTATACTCTTAAGCTAGCAGAAATTGATTGCCTCTGCGCATATGTCCGCAATCGGTGCATTTTTGTCCACGAATCCTTAGAAACAAACCACCGTTTCCGGGAATTGTAAGCGTTCGTTAAATGGCTTCACGCAAGCATGAGCCATTTCCCTCGTCGCCATAGCAAAAAGAAGGTCGTCCAGAACGGGCGACCTGCTTCGTTGAAAAATAATGCTTATGCTTTTACTGCTTCAAATGATAATGTGACAACGGCACGGAATGTATGATCACTATATTCTGTTTCTATTGTCCCGTCGTAGTGTTCCGCAGCGGTGCGGACATTTTTTAATCCCCAACCATGTAGGGCTTTATCTGTTTTGGAAGTCTGCAAATCTCCGTCAGTCACGGCTGGCTGGGCACCGCACCTATTTTCCACCTTGATTACCAGCATATCATTGATACGGCGGATCGTCAGATTGATAAAACGCAGATTGTCCTCTGCGCTGCCTGCTGCTTCAATAGAATTATCCAGAAGATTCCCTAAAATCGCAACCAGGTCAACGCTTTTTATATTTGTATGACGGGGAAATTCAATATTTGTGTTTACCCGGATGTTTTGTGAAATGGCTAGGGCAATTTTGCTGTCGATCAGATAGTCGATTGCTTCCTCGCCTATCCATGCTGTCTGTGAAATACTCTGCATAGGAGTACGCAGATTTTCAAGATATTCCATTGCTTCTTCGGTGCTGCTTTTTGACAGATAGCGATATAGTGCTTCCACATGGTTATGAAAATCGTGAAACAGTTTTGCGTTAGCGGCATAGGAATTTCTTAAATTCTGATAGTCCCGCTCCAGCAGTGCATTTTTATCTTTTTGAAGCTGTGCAATCGTTTTCTCCATTTCATATTGGCGGTTAAGGTTGAAAAACAAAACTGCTACAAGGATTAACAGAGCGAAGATCACCCAAACAGTCAGTTGATCATCGCTGATCGCTATGATATTCTGCCCGGACAAGAGAACTACCCCTAAAAAACCGGCTAATGCAACCTCGGCTATTACCCGTGATGATTGCTTATTATTTCTTTTCAATGATGTTGCAGCTGTTCTCTGAGTCAGAAATGCCATACCCAACATAAGAAACCGGACAATCCAAACGGCTACCAGATATCCAAAAGATTTTGCATTCAGAAAGCTATCTGAATGAAATGCAACGCCAAGTCCTGCTGATATGATAAATTCCCAAAGGGCAACGGTTATCTCGTAAAAGAACGTAAGAAACAGGCTCATTCTTAAGTTTGTAGCGAACAGAGAATATATGATCACTGTTAAAATGATCGTTTCTGCCCCCACAAGATAGATTTGCCGGATGGGAAAGCAGGAAAACGCCATCATGCAGACCGCTGCACATGCTGCGCTGACAGAAAGAGCGGCAGCCCTTTTTCTATACCAGGATATTTCTAACAGATTTACCACAAAATACAGGCCAAGAAAGATCCGTAGCCCATTTGTCAAAAAGAAGGAAAGTATCTGATACCAGGTCATCATATATGCGCTCCCCAAAACTGATTGATCTGTTGCTTTACCTCCTGCAGGTGGGAACGGCTGATAGGCAGCTTTTCGCCATTTTTGAGATACGCCATACCGTCACTAATCTTCATGATATGAATGATATTCACGATACAGCCCCGGTCAATGAAGATAAACTCCGGCGTGTCCAATTCCTCAAAAATCTGCTGCAGGCTTTTTCTCACCTTCGATATTCCCATGCTGGAAACAATCACCACATTTTTACCGCCGTCACGCTGGATATAGAAAATATCTTTGTATGGTATTTTTTCCATACGTCCGGCTGCTTGAATGATGTACTCTTTCCCTGCTTCCAGCTCAATCAGCTTTGCCGCGTCCGTTATGGCGGCTGCCAAACGATCCGTAAGATTGCTTTTTGGTACATAGCGGAAGATAGACAATTCAAAAGCATCAATCGCATACTCCATATGCGACGTGATAAAAATAATCTTTACATTCGGCAAATACAGCTTAATTTTTTCGGCAAGCTCCATGCCCGTCATTCCAGGCATTTCTATATCAAGCAAAATGAGATCAAAGAAAAAGTGATCGTCTGTAATATCAAACAGAAGATGGCTGCTCTGCGTGTAGGTTATGATTTCATAACCGATACCGCAGGATCTAAGACTGCTTTTTACAATGTCCTCATGCTGTGTGACAGCTTCGTTTTCGTCATCACAGATTGCTATTCGTACCATTATAATTTCACCTTACATACCGTTTGTTTCAGTTCTTTCAACTTACTTTTTACACCAATTTATCCCTATTTTGTCCATTATAGAGGAATCTTCTAACTTCCATAATCAAATCATCTGGATTATCACTTATTACCACATAATAAATAATATAATTATCCACATAAATACGATAATAGGGATACTTACGCTCTCGAATAGAATGATATGGTTCAAAAGATTCTGCCACCGGAAGACGCTCCATAATAGCCGCTTCTACTTTATCCAATAAGTCATTTGCCGCCTTTGGATTCTTTAGTACTTCGGCAATATAAGTAATCTTCTCGTCGAGATCCTCGTAAAAAAGTGGCAGATAACTCGATCTGTACTTTTTACTGAGCATTTACTTTCCCCCGCAATTTTCCAAAAACTTCCTCATGGCTCATCCTCGCCGCATCCTCTGCCGCAAGTCTGTCCGCTTTATCCAATGCAGCTTCTACCCCATCTGTCAGTCTCGAATATTCCTCCAGGCTGAGTACCACCATTGCACCATATCCGTTTTTCGTCAAATATACAGGTTCACCCGTATTTACAATCCTCTCAATATCTGGAAACTTATTTCTTAAATCGGAAACAGGTCTGATCTGCAGCATACGCTTTCACGTCGAGTAGACAGTCTCGACACTCCTTTCTAAATTTGCTTTGTGAAAGGCTTGCCTACTGCCCCTCACAGAACCGTGCGTGCGGTTTTCCCGCACACGGCTCTTCAAACCAGCTTCGGTTTCCAACTCCAAATATCCGTCGTCAAATGTGGTTCTTTCACATAGTAGTTCCATACTCGCAAAAATTTACTGTATCGAAATTTCCCTTTCTGGTCTCTGCGGTTCAACATCCTGTAAGTAGCATGTTTTACATATTTCCAGAATGTTTGTATTGCATGAAAGTTCCCATTGACTCCGTAATAATTGTAATGTCCCGCCAACGACTGGTTGATTAGTTCCATTGTCCTCCCAATCAGCATCGTCAGCCTGATCCGCAGCCACGCTTTCACTGTCTGTTTCTTGGCTTTGAGTTTCTTCTTGCTCGTTCGGACTCCCAACCGATACTTTCCCCTCTGGTCTTTGTATTGTAGAATGTAAAGCCCAGAAAGTCGAAGTCTTCCTTCGTTCCCTTGTATCTTCCGATTGGGAGTATCCTTGTCTTATCCTCCGCTAATTCCAGCCCATATTTTCCCAGCCGTTCTTTCAGCATCCGCATCACTGCTTTCGCCTCATTCTCATACTGGAACAGTAACAGGAAATCGTCTGCATACCTGACATAGTACACCTCACCTTTGCAGGCTCTTCGTATGAGTATCTCATACCATTGGTCAAGTACATAGTGCAGATACACGTTCGCCAGCACTGGTGATATCTGGCCCCCTTGGGGCACGCTGTCATTCTGCAGTTTATAAGAACCCAAAACCATCTTTTTCCCGTCAAAATAAGTAAATCCCAGTACCAGATAATCT
>CANQWM010000024.1 GCA_947627535.1 uncultured Acetatifactor sp. | reverse complement strand
TGCAGATCTCTGACAATCCTTCTTCTATCCTCCTCCTGAAAATTAATCAAAGAAATATAGTGTGTTTCATTCTTTAACCTGAATTATTCACGTGACAATATCTGAACTGATAAATGTACCATGAATCTGAAAATTGATTCATGCAGCCATAACATCATTCAATTAATCCGTCAAAAGGGCATAAAATCCCTGTGGCAGAATTCAGTGCAGTTGTTTTGCTGTCAAGGTTCGTTTATAGCTGCTATTCAAGCTGTACATTCAGACTGTCAATATTTGAAAGTGTCTCATAAAATTCATTCTTATAAGGACAGCTGCTGCACAGCTTGAAAGTGGTATATCTTGCTGAATGAATTACTTTTGCTGCAATCTTCAGCAGCTTTATACGTACGGTTTCTATGCGTTGTTTTCGCATGTCTGCCGATAACGCCAGCCGTCTAAACCAATTAAATATGTTATGCGCAAGAGCGTGTACCTGAAGCCTGTTGGCATTTACTATTTTGGTATGGCTGCTTACGGACGCGAAATCAAAACCGTTTTTGCTTTCTTTGATGTAGTTTTCCATCTGCCCACGCCTGCAGTAAAATTTGATGAGATACTCCGGTGATGAATCCATGTTTGTTACAATAAATGTGTACATGTAAGTCAGTTGGTTTTCCGGCTTCTCAACCTTGCACACCACTCGCCTTTCATAAGGCCATGAACCTGCCTTGTACATGAATTCGCCATAGACTGCCGCATAATCGACTTTATTATTTTTGGTAATCTCATCAAGTTCATCCACAAGGTAAGACGCTTTTTCGCGGAGAATGCCATTCTCTTTCAGCCGGATTACATAGCTTGTGCCGTTTTCCTCACACTGCCTGTAAAGTTCAGGCGTGGCAAAACCGCTGTCACCGCGAAGTAAAATACTGATTTGTGGATAATCATTCAGGTATTCATCAAGTATCGGCTGCAGGAAGTCGACTACTCCGGTACAGGAATACTCGTTTCCATTACGAAGCTGGATTTTTATCAAGTCCCCGGTCATTCCATCGTAACAGACGAGTGGATGATAACCATTGCTCTGATAATGGAAGTTAAAGGCACTGCCTTCCTGCTTACCGTATGTATCAAGGAGAGTGGAATCCAGGTCCAGGATAACAGCCTGCGGCATCTGTATACTGTAAATTTTCTTACGAAGCATTCTGCCAATCGTAAGGAACTGGTTTAAGGTATCTTCATCCATACGGTTAAAAAATCTTGATACCGTAGGCTGTGAAGCAAGGGTATCCTTTTCAAGCACAGACTTGAATACAGGATCATTTGTCAGTTCATCAGAGGCATCATCCTCGAAATAACCGGCGATGAGCATATATATCATCTGGAGCAGATTTTTCTGATCCGTATGATATCTGAATAATGCAGAATCATTGGTTTTGAAAGCCTTGCCAAAAAGCTTATCAATACCAAGTCTGCATATGAATTCTTTGATAAGAAGCAATCCTGCATCGGAGGATAAATCTCCGCCATGAAAATTTATTTTAATTTTTCTATTGCTTTTTAAAGATAAGGTGTTTACAATATTCATAAAGAGCTCCTTTGTTTGTATTATTAATGACTTTAGGCACCTTAATTATACCACAATGGATGCTCTTTTTTTATTCATTTAATAGACGAAAAGCAATATTAAGTTAAAACACAGTAGTTATGCGGCTTTCAGCATTTTTCATGGCTGTGTCGTGAATAATCTAGGTTTAATATATTCTCCAACTGGCCAATCTTATTTTCAAGATCCGTTTTTATTTTATTCAATTTTCTGTTTTTTTCTTCATACGCGGCAATCCTGGCATATGCTCGTTCAGCCTCTTCCTTTTGAACAGGCGTGTTGTCTTTTCTGGGGTAAAAAATTCTGAAATCATCAGCTTCCGTATCTTCATACGCTTTTATGCAGGATTTTTCCTCTCGAATAAAAAGCGTATTCTCATTCATCCTGACAGTAACATCAGAAAGCGTCTTTTTAAAAGAAGAAACCATTTCAACAAGTATCAAATAACTATCCTTTATCATAAACGCCTCTTAGAACATATGTTCTTATATAAAAAGCAACCAATAACACTTAAATCATATACTATAAAATCAAAAAAGTAAAACCAAAATTTCAAAGAGGTTCCCTTGCAGGGAGACCCGCCTTTCTCGGATATTTATCGGAAATCGGTTTTATTTTCCTAACTACAACAAGATTGCGATAAACATTAGAATCAGGCAGCATAAAGTCTATCTTTTTCTCAATATTCCCGCCTAACAAAGTAATAGCATGGTCCGCAGCAGCTAATTCCTCTGCCGCCTTTTCGGATTTGTAAGAGATAAATACGCCTCCCGTCCTGACAAATGGAAGACAATACTCCGACAGGGTAGAAAGGTTTGCCACAGCTCTGGAAACACAAAGATCAAACTTTTCCCTTAACTCTTCTGATCTGGCAAGGTCCTCCGCTCTTCCGTGAATCGTCTTTACGCCGGAAAGACCCAGCGAGGAAATCACCTCGTCAAGAAACCGGATCCTTTTATTCAGGGAATCCAAAAGCGTAACTGTAAGCTCCGGAAAAGCAATTTTTATGGCAAGTCCGGGAAACCCGGCTCCCGTACCTACATCTATTACAGAAGACGATCCGGAAAAATCAAAGGCTTTTACAAGAGAAAGACTGTCTGTAAAATGTTTCTTAAAAACGTCATCAAACTCTGTAATGGCAGTCAGATTCATAACTTTATTTTTCTCTGTTAAAAGCTCATAATACCTGAGAAACTGTTTTATCTGCTTTTCGGTAAGGAAAATTCCCAAAGCGGTAAGATCTTTTATAAACTGCGAAGTATCATAATCTTTCACTCGAATCCTCCCTTATCAGGCTCCTGTTATAATGTTCAAGATAAACCAGAAGAACAGATATATCCGCGGGAGATACACCGGAAATCCTTGAGGCTTGCCCTATGGAGACCGGCTGAAAAAGTTTCAGCTTTTGTCTGGCCTCCAAACGAAGAGAAGAAACCTTATCATAATCAATATCGACAGGAATCAATTTCTTTTCCATTTTCTTATATTGTTCAACCTGTCGAAGCTGTCTTGCAATATATCCTTCATATTTGATCTCAATCTGTACTTGTTCCGTAACATTTTCAGGCAAAATGACCCTTTCGGCGTCAATTTCAGACAATGATTCATAAGAAAGCTCCGGTCTGCAGATTAACTCCGCCAGACTGGCCGCAGTCTTTAAAGGTGTGCTTCCCCTGGAAATAAGAAAGTCCTGAATCTCTCTGTTTGCACCTACATAAGTTTCTTTTAACCTTGTTATCTCATTTTTTATCATTTCTTCCTTTTTCAGAAGCTCCTGATACTGTGTTTCCGTGATCAGACCAATTTCATAACCCTTTTTTCTCAGACGAAGATCTGCGTTGTCCTGCCTGAGAAGCAGCCTGTATTCCGCCCTGGAGGTCATCATCCGATAAGGCTCCCTGTTATCTTTCGTTACAAGATCATCAATCAAAACTCCAATATAACTTTCCGACCGGTCGAAGAGAAAAGGTTCTCTCCCCAGCACAGACATGGCGGCATTGATTCCAGCCACAAGACCCTGAGCTGCCGCTTCCTCGTAACCGCTGCTTCCGTTAAACTGTCCTCCGCTGAAGAGTCCGGAAACATTCTTAAATTCCAAAGTTGGGTATAACTGTCTCGCATTGATACAGTCATACTCTATGGCGTAAGCATTTTTCACGATCTTACAATTTTCCAGTCCAGGGACCGTGCGGTACATGGCAAGCTGTACATCCTCAGGAAGCGATGAAGACATCCCTCCTACATACATTTCATTTGTATGAAGACCTTCCGGTTCAATAAAAACTTGATGACGTTCCTTTTCAGCAAATTTAACCACCTTATCTTCAATAGAAGGGCAATATCTCGGACCGGTCCCTTCGATAATTCCGGCGTAAATAGGAGATCTGTCAAGGTTTGCCCGAATAATCTCATGCGTCTTTTCATTTGTATATGTCAGCCAACAGGAAACCTGATCTTTCTGAACAGATTCCGGATCCGTAGAAAAAGAAAAAGGTACGACCCTTTCGTCTCCCAGCTGCTCTTCCATTTTGGAATAATCAATACTCCTTCCGTCCATCCTGGCAGGAGTGCCCGTTTTAAATCTCCGAAGCTCAATTCCCATCTTTTCAAGAGAATCTGTCAAATGGTTCGCGGCCTGTAATCCATTAGGGCCTGTATAAGTAATAGATTCTCCGCACAGACAGCGTGCACGCAGATAAGTTCCCGTACATAATATAACAGCCTTACATACATAAACAGCGCCGGTAAAAGTCTTGACTCCTGTCACTTTCTTCTTTTTCAGATTGGAATCATCCTCCCACAGCAGTTCGCATACTTCGGCCTGTTTGATTACAAGATGATCCTGATTTTCCAGAACCTTGCGCATCTCACGGGAATAATCCGCCTTATCAGCCTGAGCACGGAGAGAATGAACGGCAGGACCCTTTGACACATTCAGCATTTTTGACTGAATGAATGTTTTATCAATATTCTTACCCATTTCTCCGCCCAGCGCATCCACTTCTCTCACAAGATGCCCTTTAGATGATCCTCCAATATTAGGATTACAGGGCATCAAAGCAATGCTGTCGACGCTGACCGTAAAAATGACGGTTTCCAGTCCAAGCCTTGCGCAGGCCAAAGCCGCTTCACAGCCTGCATGCCCTGCTCCTATGACACATACGTCTGCTTTTTCTCTTATCTCAGACATTTTGACACTTCTCCAATAAAATAAATTAAAGTAAGCCTTCTATTTTCCGATACAGAACCTTGAAAATATCTCTTCCACCACATCGTCATCTACTTCTTCGCCAATAATTTTTCCAAGCTCTTGATAAGCATTTGTAAGGTCAATGGAATAAAAATCTTCCTCCATCCTATTTTCAATACTCTCTTTCACCAAAATAAGACTGTCATAACAGCTTTGCAGCGCTTCCTTATGTCTTAGATTCGTTATCACAATCTCATTATTATGTGTAAGCTCTCCTCCAAAAAACATTTCCCGGACAACAGCTTCAAATTTTTCTATCCCAGTTTCTTCTTTTACAGAGGTCCTGATCACCGGTATCACCCTATCCGGGAAAATACCCTTTATCATTTCATTCATTTCCTCTTCCGTTACAACATTTTGAAGATCGGATTTATTTAATAATACAACAACATTTTTATTTTTTGCCAGAGACAATATTTCTCTGTCATTTTCATCCAACGGAACAGATCGATCCGCCACATATACGATCAAATCCGCTCTTTCCGCGTATTGTCTCGCCCTGTCCACCCCAATCTTTTCAACAATGTTTTCCGTATCCCTGATTCCCGCGGTATCTACAATATTAAGGCTGATTCCATGCAGATTAATATGCTCTTCCAGAATATCTCTCGTTGTTCCCGCAATATCCGTAACGATAGCCCTTTCTTCTCCCAAAAGAAGATTCAGCAAAGAAGATTTTCCAACATTCGGCTTGCCGAGGATAACAGTAGAGATACCTTCTTTCATAAACCTTCCGTTATCCGCGGAATCCAAGAGCTTTTTTACCCTGGCCAGCAGATCTTCTGTTTTCTTATATAAACGTTCAGCATATCCATCCAGACTGATATGTTCCGGATCATCCAAAGCAGCCTCAATAAAAGCAATCTCAGAAAGAATTTCCTTACGAAGCTTTTTTACAGCTTTCGATAGGTTCCCTCTTAACTGGTTAACAGAAGAAACAAGCGCATATTCATTGCCGGAACGGATCACATCCATGACAGCCTCCGCCTTGGACAGATCTATTTTCCCATTTAAAAAAGCTCTTTTGGTAAATTCTCCCGGTTGTGCAAGTCTGGCTCCATATTTCAGGGAAGCATCCAGAATTTTACGCATCACAAGCACGCCGCCGTGACATTGAATTTCGACGGTATCCTCTCCGGTAAAACTCTTCGGACCTCTCATTACAACAGCCATCACCTCATCCAGAACCACACCATCCCCGTCAACCACAAATCCGTACCGCATCTTATGGCTTTCGGAATCCTTTAAACAAGATTTTCCCGAAGCATTCCGAAACAAATGATCTCCAATTAAAACAGCCTCCGGCCCGCTGATCCGGATAATACCAATTCCGGAATCCGTCAGCCCTGTGGCAATAGCTGCAATCGTATCGTCCTGAAACATAACATCCATCCTGTCAATAATCAATCAAAATTTATAACAGCTACATTTTATCACGCAATGAAAAAAACCGCCATACTTTTCCGAATCCATCAGAAAAAGTATGGCGGCATATGAATAAAAAGTTACTTTTTCAAAGAAACAATCACTCTTCTGAAGGGCTCCTCTCCTTCGCTGTGCGTTACGACGTACTTATCATTCTGCAAGGCAGAATGAATGATTCTTCTCTCATAAGGATTCATAGGCTCCAAAGATACCGGCCTTCTCGTCTTTTTTACCTTAAACGCAATGTTTTTAGCAAGGTTTTCCAATGTTTCTTTTCTTCTCTGACGATAATTTTCCGTATCAACCTTTACCCTGATGTAATCTTTTTCTTCTTTATTGACCACAAGAGACACAAGATATTGAAGAGAATCCAGTGTTTGTCCACGTTTACCGATCAAAACGCCCATTTCTTCCCCACTCAGGTCAATATTCAGGGCATTTTCATTTTCATCATAAGAGGCTTCCACAACTACAGCCATATTCATGGCGGAAAATACATTGTTCAAAAATGTCTTTGCCTTTTCCTCAAGAGAAACTTCCACAACCTTTACCCGGGCTTTGATCACAGCAGGCTTTGAACCGATTCCAAGAAATCCATTGGATCCCTCATCAACTACTTCATACTCCAGCCTGTCACTGGTCACACTAAGCTTTTGACATGCCTCTGTTATTGCCTCATTTACCGTTTTCGCAGATACTTCCATATAATCCATAGGTTACCTCTTTTCTATGCCGCCGGTATAAAATGATACCGGCTTCATTTATTGTTATTTTTTTCGTTATATTGTTTAACAAGATTTGCTTTTGCCGTTATACTTCCCGGCTTTGCATTTACGGGAGCAGGCGTATTGGAAGATGACTGAGAAGAATCCGTTTTTCCGGTGTCGTTTGCGGAATTATTATAACTGTTCGCTCTGCTCTGAATATTTCTTGTATTCATATTTGCATAAGCGTTCATCATCTCCTGCCTCTTTTTTAACTTCTCCATCTTTTTGGAACTTCTGGCAGAATTTTTCTTAATGATCTCTTCAAAATCCATCTTATCAAAATGCTTATTGATCACAATCTGCTGAACAGACCTTACCACGCTGCCGGCTACCCAGTAAAGACCAAGACCTGCAGGAAAAGAAAAACACAGCCATGCAGAAAACAAAGGCATAATCATGTTCATCATCTTCATGGAAGAAGCCATGGAAGACTTATCATCACCGCCTGAAGTCTGGGGCATCAGCTTTACATTAATCCACTGTGTAAGAGCGGAAAGAACAGGAATCAACAAAGCGCCAATAATAATACCCCAGAGTCTCGGATCCGACGCCCAGGCGGAATGAATCAACGCGCTGGGAGAATCTCCCATATTAAGACCTAAAAAATTGTTATAAGTATTGATCAGGCCATCGGAGCCTAAAATCAGATTTCCGCCATCCGCCGGATACGTCAGCTGATTCAAATTATAATGATCCGCTATGACAGAAAGATCTGTTGAAGAAAGCTTGTTCAGTACGTCTATGACACCGTTTTTTAACGTACCTGCGTTATTCATGGAACTTCCATAGGAACTGACAACTCTCTGTATGGTCTGGCTGCCGGAGTTTTTCAGAAATTCCGCGCCATCATTTTTTATAATGACATCCGCGAGTGAACCAAAAACATTACCGATCTTATTTACATATGCAGGAATAGACTGAATCACCTTATACAAGGCAAACAATATCGGCATCTGGATCAAAAGCTGTACACAGCTTCCGCTGGCGGATACACCATATTTTGCGTAGACAGCCTGAACCTCCTGCTGCTGCGCCATCATGGACTCATTATCCTTTTTATTTTTGTACTTTGCGGTAATAGCCTGAATCTCAGGATTCATTTTAGCCGACAACTTTGAAAATTTCTGCTGTCTGATTGTTAATGGAAGCATCAGCAGATTTACAACGATTGTAAACAGGATAATCGCAAGGCCGATGTTTGGAATTCCAATGAAATCGATCAAATTAAAAATTCCATCCATGATAAAGCCAAGCAGTCTTGCAATCCATCCTATAATCGGCGTACTGCTCTTTGTCATCAAAATAAGATACATTTTTTATTTACCCCCTGCCCGATTCTTTCGGACATGATATCTGATTTAAATTATGCTGCAGATCAGGGAACCGGATCATACCCGCCCTTTGAAAAAGGATTGCAACGTAAAATTCTCCAAAAAGCCATAATCCCGCCCTTTACAGCTCCATACTTCTCAATGGCTTCAAGACCGTATTGAGAACACGTGGGAATATAAGGACATTTTGTCCTTTTTAAAGGAGACAGATATTTCTGATACATTTTAATCCCAAAAATCAATATTTTTTTCATAGCATAATCTGATGAAGCCTTCCAAGGTGAAGCAGGGCTTTTTCTATTTCATGATAACCTACCGAAGCTGCATTCTTCCTTGCCACGATTACAATATCCAAACCACTATTGAACATTGCTTCCTGTAATCGGTAACTTTCCCGCACCAGTCTCGTCACCCGGTGCCTGACGATACTGTTGCCAACCTTTTTGCTTACACTGATTCCGATCCTGTTACGTTCTGTGCCATTTTCCAATACGTACATGACAAGATACTTGTCTGCACGAGATACACCTTTTTTAAAAACAGTCTGAAATTGATAATTTTTCTTTAAGCTTTCAGAAAATTTCATTTAGTTTTCCTAATATCATTTAATTTTCCTGATAAAAGAAGAAAAAGGTCACATTTCTGTGACCTATACAGATAGTTTCTTTCTTCCTTTTGCACGTCTGGCAGCTAAAACCTTCCTTCCGCCGGGAGTACTCATTCTGGCTCTGAATCCGTGAACCCTGGCATGGGAACGCTTTTTAGGCTGATATGTCATTTTCATGGAAAAGCACCTCCTTCTCTTCAACCTTCATATATCATAAAGGCAACGATTATTTTTATTCTTTTTTGGAAAATAGCATTTTGATTGTATCGGAAAAAGGCCCCAATGTCAAGAAAAATCACATAAAATTTAGAGCGTATAGCAATTAATTTTTTGTAAAAATAGTTATACACATACATATCCACAAAATAAAGTGTTAATTAAGTTATACACATAATGTCGATTACTTGTGGATAATTCATGTTTTTCTTCTTACAGCATGTGAAATAAATGTGTAAAAGTCTAATCTTTTAAGCAAATACGCATCTTTTACCATAGAGGAAACTTATCCACTTATTCACAATTATATCCACAAATGAATGTGAATCATAAAGATAAATTAATAAATATCGACACTATGTGGACAACTTTATCCATATCATGTTGATAACTAACATTTGAAATATGAACAATTCTATATTAAAATGAACTTGTATGCGGTTTATGATTATATTCTGTGAAACAGAATTGAAAGGAATAAATATGGACGTTGCAGATGCGATAAGAGAAAACTGGACAGACATTAAGGAAGCGATCAAAGTAGAACATGAGCTTACGCCGATTGCTTATGAATTATGGATTGAACCCCTGGAATTTTATGATATAGAAGAGAATACGGTAAGGATCATTATACCGTCTGATAAGGCAAATGCGTTGAAATATATTTCTTTAAAATATAAAATTTTCTTTCAGTTTGCAATTTCAGAAATGTTCGACCACAATTATGACGTAAAATTTATTTCTGAAAAAGATATGAAAACGCTGGAGGCCTCTAAAAATGAATCCTCCGCTCAGAAGCCTGTTTACAATATCAAATTTGAAATGGCAAATCTGAACCCTAAATATAATTTCAGTACCTTTGTAGTAGGGAGCAACAACAAGATTGCGCATTCCGCAGCAGTCGCAGTCGCCGAATTTCCGGGAGAGGTTTATAATCCCCTCTATATCTATGGAAAACCGGGACTTGGAAAAACGCATCTGATGCACTCGATCGGACATTATACCTTGGAGCAAAATCCGGAAAAAAAGGTGCTTTATGTAACCAGTGAAGAATTTACAAACGAAGTGATCGAATCCATCAGGAGCGGTAATGCCGCTTCCATGTCGAAGCTTCGCGAAAAATACAGAACCGTGGATGTACTTATGGTAGACGATGTACAATTTATAATAGGAAAGGAAAGCACCCAGGAAGAGTTTTTCCACACTTTTAACTCGCTTCATATGGCGGGAAAACAGATCATTCTATCCTCCGACAAACATCCAAAAGAGATGGAAACCCTGGATGAAAGATTCCGTTCCCGTTTTGAATGGGGCCTGATTGTGGACATCCAGCCTCCGGATTATGAGACAAGGATGGCGATTTTGAAGAAAAATGCGGAATCCTGCGAACAGCAGATAGATGAAGAAATCATGAAGTACATCGCCACAAATATAAAATCCAACATCAGGGAACTGGAGGGCGCCTTCAATAAAATCATAGCATACGCAAAACTGAAAAATAAGGAACTTACCATGTCTCTGGCTGAGGATGCGCTGAAAGACGCAATCAATCCGAATAAGACAACAGACATTACGCCGACTCTCATCATTAATGTAGTGGCAGAACATTTCGGCGTAAGACCGGAAGACATTACCTCAAAAAAGAGAAATTCAGAATTTGTACTGCCAAGACATGTCGTAATGTACCTGTGCAGAAAACTGACGGATACTTCTCTGGTCAGCATTGCAAAAATTCTTGGCAAAAAAGACCATACAACCGTTATCAACGGTGTAGACAAGATTTCTGCAGAAATTGAAAGAAATGAGGAACTTAAAAACAAGATTGAAGTTATTATGAAAAAATTATCTCCTTCATAAAAAACTTTATGTCAAAAGAAAAAGAAAAAATGACTATGTGTATAATTCTGGACTTAATATAAGGTTAATATGAAATTATTCACCACTTTTCCATTTTCTTTTTCCTTTAAAAATAGTATAATAGAGGTGGTTATGCACAAATCAACATCCTTTATTATATAGATTATGAAATTCTTTATTTTATATATGATACGCCTGCCCGCAGGCAGCACACTTAAATTGCGAAGGGAGTTATTCACATGAAGCTTGTTTGTTCCAAATCTGATCTGCTGAACGGAGTACAGATTGTGTCAAAGGCTGTATCCAACAAAACAACCATGTCTATATTAGAGTGTATCATGGTAGATGCTTCCATGGGAATTATTACGCTGACAGCAAATGACATGGATCTTGGTATTGAGACTATTATCAAAGGGGAAATCATTGAAAAAGGCTCCATAGCGCTGGATGCGAAGATTTTTCTTGAGATTGTGAGGAAGCTTCCCGACAATGACATTACCATGGAAACGGATGATTCCTATAAAACCGTTATAACCTGTGAAAAGTCCAGATTTACCATTATCGGCAAATCCGGAGAAGATTTTTCCTATCTGCCCGTTGTGGAAAAGGAAGACAGTATCATAATCAGCCAGTTTACGTTGAAGGAAGTTGTCAGACAGACTATATTTTCCATCTCTGACAACGATAACAATAAGCTGATGACGGGAGAGTTGTTTGAAATAAATGAAAATGAATTGAAGGTGGTATCTCTTGACGGACACAGAATTTCTATCAGAAAGATACAGCTGAGAGATCATTATGAATCAAAAAAGGTTGTCGTTCCCGGAAAGACCTTAAATGAAGTCAGTAAGATTCTTCCCGGCGGAACGGAAAACGATGTGACAATCTCCTTTACATCCAAGCATATTGTATTTGAATTTGATAATACAACCGTTGTTTCAAGGCTGATCGAAGGAGAGTATTTCAGAATCGACCAGATGCTTTCCAGCGATTATGAGACAAAGGTAAAAATTAACAAGAAAGAATTTTTAAACTGTATTGACAGAGCGACTCTTCTTGTAAAGGAAGGCGACAAAAAACCTATCATCATCAATATAATTGACGGCAGAATGGAATTAAAAATTAATTCCATACTCGGAAGTATGAATGAAGATATTGATATTGAAAAGCAGGGCAAGGACCTGATGATCGGATTTAATCCGAAATTTTTAATTGACGCGCTCAAAGTGATCGATGATGAAGAAATTGATATTTATATGGTAAATCCGAAAGCTCCCTGTTTTATAAAAAACAAAGAGGAAAGCTATATATATCTGATTCTTCCTGTAAACTTTACCACTGTCAGCTAGGAGTGTAAAAATGATCACCGTTCAGTTGAGAGAAGATTTTATTAAGCTGGGGCAGGCACTCAAGGCTTCCGGAATGGCACAGTCCGGTGTTGACGCAAAATATGCCGTTCAGGATGGCCTTGTAAAAGTAAACGGGCAGGTTGAGACGCAGCGTGGAAAAAAGCTTGTTTCGGGAGATGTCGTTGAATTTGACGGAGAGACGATCTTAATCAAGTAAAATAAAGACGGTACAGAACATGTTTATCAAGTCAATAGAGCTGGCGGATTACAGAAATTATGAATCTCTTACCATACAGTTTGACCGGGGCACAAATATCCTTTATGGAGACAATGCTCAGGGAAAGACGAATATCCTGGAGGCAATTTATCTGGCGGCTACGACAAAATCGCACCGGGGGAGCAAGGACAGAGAAATTATACGTTTTGATAAAGAGGAATCCCATATCAGAACTTATCTTGAAAAAGAAGGCATTGAAACCAGAGTTGATATGCACCTTAGAAAGAGTAAGTCAAAGGGAATTGCAATCGACGGCCAGAAAATTAAAAAGGCCGCCGATTTATTGGGATTATGTAATGTGGTTTTCTTTTCCCCGGAAGATCTTGGAATCATCAAAAATGGTCCTTCGGAGAGAAGAAGATTTGTGGATATGGAGCTGTGCCAGCTTGACAGCCTCTATCTTTATAACCTGAACCATTACAATAAGATCATAAACCAGAGAAATAAGCTTTTGAAGGATATGTACATGAATCCTGATCTGAAGGAAACATTGGGTATCTGGGATATGCAGCTGGTTTCTTTTGGGGGCAGGATCATAGAGCGGCGCAGGCTGTTTGTGGATCAGTTAAATGATATTATCCATGAAATACATAAAAAACTTTCCGGCGGAAAAGAAGAGATTCTGATCAAATATGAACCGGATGTGGAGATTGAAGAGTTTGAAAAAAAATTGAAATTCAGCCAGGACAGAGATATAAAAGCAAAAATGACGTCTGTGGGACCTCACAGGGATGATTTTTCTTTTATGGTCGGAAACGTTGATATCAGAAAATTTGGATCCCAGGGACAGCAGCGCACGGCTGCTCTGTCCTTAAAACTTTCTGAAATAGAGCTTGTAAAAAAAATATCGAAGGATACGCCGGTTCTTTTGCTGGATGATGTGCTTTCGGAACTGGATTCCAACAGACAGAATTATCTTTTGAACAGCATCGGTGATATCCAGACGATCATTACCTGCACGGGTCTGGAAGAATTTGTCAGAAACAGGTTTGAGATCAACAGGGTTTTTCAGGTATCGAATGGATCTGTCATCTGCAGGAACGGCACAGAACAGAATATATTTTTTTGATCGGCCGCTTTGCGGCAGAAAGAGGATAGAATGAGCGAAGAAACCATGAATAATACTATGGTGGATCATGAATACGGAGCGGACGAAATCCAGATTCTGGAAGGTCTCGAAGCTGTGAGAAAACGTCCCGGCATGTATATCGGAACTACGGCGAGCAGAGGGCTCCATCATCTTGTCTATGAAATTGTTGACAATTCTGTAGACGAAGCCCTGGCCGGATTCTGCGATACGATAGAGGTTACTATCAACGAAGGAAATTCCGTTACCGTTGTTGACAACGGGCGCGGAATTCCTGTTGGAATCAACCATAAAGCCGGAATCCCTGCTGTTGAAGTGGTTTTTACTATCCTTCACGCCGGTGGAAAATTCGGCGGCGGAGGATATAAAGTGTCCGGCGGACTTCACGGTGTCGGAGCGTCTGTGGTAAACGCTCTGTCAAACTGGCTGGAAGTAGAGATTTATCAAGATGGAAAAATTTATAAACAGCGCTATGAGAGAGGGCATGTATGCTATCCTTTGAAGGAGATCGGAACCTGCGACAAGGATAGAACAGGTACAAAGGTTACTTTTCAGCCCGATGATACGATTTTTACGGAGACCACGGTTTTTGAATTTGACGTATTAAAGAGAAGATTGAGGGAAATGGCTTTTCTTACCAAGGGTCTTAGAATTATCTTAAAAGATGACAGAAAAGAAGAAGTGATTTCAACAGATCTTGAAAACCGGCAGATTGGGGAACTGTTAAAAAGGGCGGAGGAAGATCAAAAGGAAGTGGATGTTTCCACGGAAAACATCGCTTCCGCAGAAAAAAAGCCAAAGGTCATGGAATTTTACTATGAGGGCGGTATTAAGCAGTTTGTGGCTTACCTGAATAAAAGCAAAACGCCTCTCTATGAAAACATCCTTTATTTTGAAGGTGAGAAGAATAACGTATATGTAGAAGTTGCCTTTCAGCATAATGATTCCTACAATGAGAGCGTTTTCAGTTTTGTAAATAATATCAACACCCCTGAGGGAGGCACTCATCTTATAGGATTCAGAAATGCCATAACAAAGACATTTAATGATTATGCGAGAAATGCAAAGCTTTTAAAGGAGAGTGAGCCTAATCTTTCCGGAGAAGATATTAGGGAAGGCTTGACTGCCATTGTAAGCGTAAAAATTGAAGATCCTCAGTTTGAGGGCCAGACAAAACAGAAGCTTGGGAACAGCGAGGCGAGAGGTGCGGTTGACAGCATCGTCAGCGAACAGCTTACCTATTTTCTGGAGATGAACCCTTTGGTAGCAAAATCCATCTGCGAGAAATCTATTCTTGCCCAGCGGGCAAGGGAGGCGGCAAGAAAGGCAAGGGATCTTACCAGAAGAAAAACAGCCCTGGAGGGATTATCCCTTCCCGGAAAGCTGGCGGACTGTTCCGACAGAGATCCGAAAAACTGTGAGATTTATATCGTGGAGGGCGATTCCGCCGGCGGAAGCGCAAAAACCGCGCGTTCCAGAGCGACACAGGCGATTCTTCCTCTGCGCGGAAAAATTCTGAACGTGGAAAAGGCAAGGCTTGACAAAATTTATGCCAACGCGGAGATAAAGGCGATGATCACCGCGTTCGGAACGGGGATTCATGACGATTTTGACATTACAAAGCTTCGCTATGACAAGATTATTCTGATGACGGATGCGGACGTGGACGGTGCCCATATCAGCACTCTGCTTTTAACCTTTATTTATCGGTTTATGCCGGATCTGATCAAGGAAGGCCATGTATATCTTGCAAAGCCGCCCTTATATAAGCTGGAAAAAAATAAAAAGGTGTGGTATGCCTACAGCTATGAGGAACTTGACAGGATTCTTCAGGAGGTCGGAAGGGATCAGAACAATAAGATCCAGCGTTATAAAGGTCTTGGCGAAATGGATGCGGACCAGCTCTGGGAGACGACCATGGATCCTGAGCGAAGGATTCTTCTCAGGGTCAACTATGACAAGGAAATGGAGACAGAGCTTGATCTCACCTTTACAACTCTGATGGGCGATAAGGTTGAGCCGAGGCGTGAATTTATTGAAGAAAACGCCAAGTTTGTGAAGAATCTTGATATCACCTGATCTGATGTGAAAAGCATATTATGAGGCAGCAGGAGATTGTGAGGAAAAATGAACGACGATATTTTTGATAAGGTTCCCGGTGTTGACAAGATCCATGAGGTTGACCTGAAAGAGCGGATGGAGACCTTTTATATTGATTATGCCATGAGCGTTATCGCGTCCAGAGCGCTTCCTGACGTAAGAGACGGTCTGAAGCCGGTCCAGCGCCGCGTGCTCTATTCCATGGTAGAACTGAACAACGGACCTGACAAACCGCACCGTAAGAGCGCCCGTATCGTTGGTGATACCATGGGTAAATATCATCCTCACGGCGACAGCTCTATCTATGGCGCGCTGGTAAATATGGCACAGGACTGGTCCACAAGATATCCTCTCGTTGACGGTCACGGAAACTTCGGTTCCATGGACGGGGACGGAGCGGCTGCCATGCGTTATACTGAGGCGAGACTTTCTAAAATTTCCACTCAGCTTCTTGCGGATATTGACAAAGATACCGTAGATTTCATGCCGAACTTTGACGACACGGAAAAGGAGCCCGTGGTCCTTCCCAGCCGGTATCCCAACCTTCTTGTAAACGGCACTACCGGTATCGCCGTGGGCATGGCCACCAATATTCCGCCTCATAATCTCCGCGAAGTGGTAAACGCGGTGGTAAAAATTATAGACAACAAAATTAACGAAAACAGAGCTACAACCATAGAAGAGGTTCTTGAAATCATAAAGGCGCCGGATTTTCCCACCGGAGGTCTGATCCTTGGGACAAGGGGATGCGAGGAAGCATACAGAACCGGCCGGGGCAAAATCCTTGTCAGAGCCGTCACGGATATTGAAACGCTCCCCAACGGCAAAACCCAAATCGTCGCAACAGAACTGCCTTATATGGTGAACAAGGCGAATCTGATTATTAAGATCGCGGAGCTTGTAAAGTTAAAGAAAATTGATGGCATTACCAGTATAAGGGACGAGTCAAACAGAGAGGGCGTCAGAGTCGTCATTGAGCTGAGAAAGGATGTCAACGCTAACGTTATCCTGAATCAGCTTTATAAGCATACACAGCTTCAGGATACATTTGGAGTGATCATGCTGGCTCTGGTCAACAATGAGCCTAAGATTATGACGCTTCTTGAGATGCTTGACTTTTATCTGAAGCATCAGGAAGATGTAGTCACAAGAAGGACAAAGTACGAGCTGAACAAGGCGGAGGAGAGAGATCATATTTTACAGGGTCTGCTGAAAGCCCTTGATTTTATTGATGAAGTTATCTCCATCATCCGCAGCAGTGATACGCCGCAGACCGCAAAGGAAAGATTGATGGAGCGGTTTGAACTGACGGAGGTTCAGGCAAACGCCATTGTAGAAATGCGTCTCCGCGCTCTCACCGGTCTGGAGAGAGAAAAGCTGGAAAAAGAGCATAAGGAGCTTGAAATCCGTATTGCGCAGTTAAAGGCCATCCTTGCGGATGAAAAGCTTCTTCTCGGGGTTATCCGGGAAGAAATCCTGACAATTGCCCAGAAATACGGGGACGACAGGAGAAGTAAGATCAGCTATGACTTAACGGATATCTCCGTTGAAGACATGATACCTTTGGAAAATACCGTTATCGCAATGACGAATCTGGGATATATCAAGCGAATGACGGTAGACAATTTTAAGGCGCAGAACCGCGGCGGAAAAGGAATCAAGGGGATGCAGACCATCGAAGAAGATTTTATTGAAGATCTTCTTATGACGACGACCCATAACTACTTGAATTTCTTTACTAATTACGGGCGTGTGTACCGCTTGAAGGCTTATGAGATTCCGGAAGCGGGAAGGACTGCGAGAGGAACCGCCATTGTGAATCTTCTTCAGCTTTCTCCCGGTGAAAAGATTACCGCAATGATTCCCATAAAAGATTACAATGACAGGAAAAATCTGTTTATGGTGACAAAGACGGGTATTGTGAAAAAAACGTCGCTTCAGGAATTTGCCAATATCCGCAAAAATGGTCTCACCGCTATTACATTAAGGGATGAAGATGAGCTGATCGAAGTAAAATCCACGGATCAGGACAGTGAGATTTTCCTTGTGACAAAGCATGGAATGTGCATCCGTTTTAAAGAGACGGACGTCAGGAATACGGGCAGAGCTTCCATGGGCGTGATCGGAATGAATCTGGCCGATCAGGATGAAGTGGTCGGCATGCAGCTGCAGAGCCAGGGGAGTTCCCTTCTCGTCGTATCTGAAAATGGCCTTGGAAAGCGTACTCTCTTAAGTGAGTTTACGATCCAGAAACGTGGCGGAAAGGGCCTGAAATGCTATAAAATTACGGAAAAGACAGGCGACGTGATCGGCGTTAAGGCAGTGGACGACGAAAGCGAGATCATGCTGATCACGACGGAGGGGATCATTATCCAGCTGAGAAGCCAGGATATCTCTACCTACAGCAGGATTACCTCCGGCGTTAAGATGATGGATCTTGACAGCGGCGTCAAGATTGCAAAAATTGCCAAGGTTCGGGAAAAAATCTCCAACGGGGAACAGGAGTTTGACAATGTGGAGGACGCCATGGAAAATATTCCGGAGGAAGAAACTCTGGAAAATGCGATCATGAAGGAACAGATTTCAGAGGAAGAAACGGAATAAAATTGTAAGTTTTAAGTGAAATACCCGCGGTCACAAATTGACGCGGGTTTTACGCCCCGCAGTCTGCTGCGGGGTGTTTGACTGTCGTCATACCGCTTTTTTCATATTATATAATATCGGAGGAGATTGTGAAAAATGGAAGCGTACAGTGTTTTTAAGGATCTTGCGATCATCATCGTGTTCGCAAAGCTGTTTGGGATTCTGGCGAGAAAATGCAGAGCCCCGCAGGTGGTAGGTGAGATCATTGCCGGGCTTTTGATCGGTCCAAGCGTTCTCGGATGGGTGCAGCAGACGGATTTTCTGACGGAAATGGCGGAAATCGGCGTGGTGCTCCTGATGTTTTCCGCGGGGCTGGAAACGGATCTGAAGGAGCTGATGAAGACGGGTCCTGTGGCGTTTCTCATCGCGTGTGCCGGCGTGTTTGTCCCTTTGGTCGGCGGAACCTTGCTGTATATGGGTTTTTACGGCGCGGCGCCCTGGGGTTCGGAAAACTTTTATAAGGCGGTTTTTGTAGGCGTTATCATGACGGCCACCAGCGTCAGCATTACGGTGGAATCCCTGCGCGAGATGGGAAAGCTGAGGGGGAAGGTGGGAACTACCATCTTAAGCGCCGCGATCATCGACGATGTGATCGGAATTATCGTGCTGACCTTTGTGGTAGGCTTTAAAAGCCCGGACTCCAATCCCGGAAGAGTTGTGATTTCTACCGCTCTGTTCTTTGCCATGGCGCTGGTGGTAGGTTATATCCTTTACAGAATTTTTAAGGGATTTGACGAACGCTATCCCCATACAAGAAGGATCCCTATTATCAGTCTTGCCCTTTGCTTCTTTTTCGCCTATGCGGCGGAAAAATATTTCGGCATAGCGGACATTACGGGAGCTTATGTGGCAGGCATCATTCTCTGTTCCATCCGGGATTCTTCCTATATCGAACAGAAGATGGAGGTCAGCTCTTACATGATCTTTGGACCTGTATTTTTCGCCAGTATCGGCCTGAAGACCAGTATAGACAAGGTAGACGGAAGCATCCTGCTGTTTTCTCTGGCGTTTGTGGCAGTGGCGCTTGTGGCGAAGATCATAGGATGCGGGCTGATGGCGAAGATCTGCAGATTTGACTTTAAGGACAGCTTAAAGATCGGTGTGGGTATGATGACAAGGGGAGAGGTGGCGCTGATCGTGTCCCAGAAAGGACTTTCCGTGGGACTTCTGACGCCGGTTTACTTTACTTCCGTTATTCTTTTAATCATTGTCTCCAGCATAATGACGCCGATTATTTTAAAGCTGCTTTACGCAAAGGATCCGTCAACGGAATAACCGGAACGGATCACTTTCAGCAGATTCAGATTCCGGTCTGTCAGGAGGATGTCGGCTCTCTTTCCCGGGGAAAGGGAGCCGATTTCATGGGAAAGGCCAATGCTTTCGGCGGCATTGAAGGAGGCGGCGGAAACGGCTTCTTCTATGGGAACGCCGAAGGAAACGGCGTTGCGCATGCAGTCGTAAAGATTTGTGACGGAACCTGCGATCGTGCCGTCCTTCAGAACCGCCCTTTTTCCGGAGACTGTGACCTGCTGGCCGACCAGTTCAAAAACGCCGTCTCCCAGCCCCGTTCCGCGGATGGAATCGCTGATTAAGACGATTCTGCCCGGAAAAAGCCGGAAAGCGGCCCTGACCGCGCTTTCGTGAACATGAACGCCGTCGCAGATCAACTCCGCCATGCAGGATTGGTCTTCCGACGCTGCTCCGATGAGACCGGGGTTCCTGTGATGCAGGGGAGCCATGGCGTTAAAAAGATGGGTGACGTGGCTTGCGCCGGCCCGGAAAGCGGCTCTGGCAGTTTCGTAATCAGCCCCGGTATGTCCCAGAGAGACGACGGTTTTTTCCCTGATTTCTTCTATCAGTTTAAGAGCCCCCTTAAGGTTGGGCGCTATGGTCACAAGCCGGATCATCCCATCGCAGGCATCAAAACATTTCCGGAAAAAATCCCCGTCCGGGGAAAGCAGATACTCTTCCTTATGGGATCCTTTTCTGGCGGGATCCAGAAAAGGTCCCTCCAAATGAACGCCGGCGATTCGGGAAAACGGCTCTGTTCCGAAATCCGTTGTATTTTTTCTAAAATCCCTTATCCCGTCGAAAATCTTCAGCAGGCGTTCTTCCGGAAGAGACATTGTCGTGGGACAGCAGGTTGTAACGCCGTGTTTCAGCTGATAAGAAAGGATTTTTTTCAGGCCCTCCGCACTGCCGTCGGAAAAGTCGTGTCCCGACGCGCCGTGGATATGAACGTCCACAAGTCCGGGCAGTACAAACATTCCTTCCGCGTTGATGACGGAGGGATCGGTCAGCTCATCGGCGTCGGACACGATACGTCCCTTTTCTATGTAGAGGTCACGCTTCCGAAAGCTTTTATTTTCCTGAAAGACAAGGCCGTTTTGAATAATCATATTATTTCCCGTTCTGTATTTTTTCAGCTATCTGAAATCTGATCTTATTATAGCCGCTTTTTGAAAAAAGTAAAATGCTCTGCGGAAATCCCAGACGTACATTTACAGATATTTTTTATCTTCCTCATACTGCTTCGCCTTCTCGTAATACTGCGCCTGAGCCTCCCAGAGATCCCGGTATTTTCCCGGGGCCGCTAAAAGTTCCTCGTGGCTCCCACGCTGGATAATCCCGCCGTCCTCAAACACCAGTATCTCCTTACAGAACCGGCAGCTTGACAGGCGATGGCTGATGTAGATCGCGGTGCGGTCCCCGGAGATCGCGTCAAATTTCTGGTAGATCTCCGCCTCCGCCACGGGATCCAGGCTGGCGGTGGGTTCGTCCAGAACGATAAAGGGCGCGTCCTTATAAAGGGCCCGGGCGATGGCGATCTTCTGCCGCTCGCCGCCGGAGATCTGGATCCCGTCCTCGTCAAAATCCTTATAGAGCCAGGTATTCAGCCCCTCCGGAAGCTCCTTCAGCCGCTCTCCGAAACCCGCGTCCTCCAGGCACTTTACGGCTCGGGCCTCGTCCACGTCGCAGGAGCCCGCCACGTTCTGTCCTATCCTGTGGGCCATCAGCCAGAAATCCTGGAACACCACCGAAAAGATGGCCATATATTCCTCATAGCGGTACTTTTTGATATTCACGCCGTTTAGGAGGATCTCCCCCTCCTGAGGATCGTACAGACGGCAGAGAAGTTTGATAAAGGTGGATTTCCCCGAGCCGTTCTCGCCCACAACAGCAAGCTTGTTCCCCACCTCAAAGCAGACCGACACATTTTTCAGCGCCCAGCGCTCGGTATTGGGATACCGGAAACTGACGTTGCGAAACTCCACGTTGTATTTCCTGTCCCGCCGTTTTTCGGTGGTCAGCGTCCCCTGATACATCCGGTTCGGCAGGTCTAAAAATTCAAAAATCTTTTTCACAAATCCGGCGTTGACCCGCAGCTCATTTGCTATGGATAAAAAGGCTGTCAGGCCGAGGACCAGCTGGCTGATCGCGCCCACATACTGGGTGACCTCCCCGATGCCAAAGGCTCCTCCCCAGGCCTTCAGGCACACAAACAGGTAGATGGTGCACAGAAGGAGTTTTTCTCCCAGAACCTTTACCGCAGCGCGGACTCCCCCAACGCCTTTGCCATACTTGTCAAAGACCCCGCCCACAAGGAAACTTTTTTCTTTCCAGCTGTAATATTCGGCGATCTCCGCCTGGGAATACATCCGGTACTCCGCCATGGCGTCCGCATAATGACTCATAAATCCGAAATGGGAAAACAGACGGTTTCCCAGCCTTGCGGAATCGGCAAGGGAGGCACGTTTTTCCGTGTTCTTCGCCTCCTGCCAGGGAGCGATCAGGGCGGTCAGGAACATGGCCGCAAGGAAGCCCAGTGCCGTCAGGGGATGGTTTAAAAAAACCAGGCCGCTTTCCTCCGGAACCCTGCTGGTAAACAGCCCCACTGACATTCCCACCGCGCCGATCACAGAGAAGGAATTTCGGACAAAGTCCTGGAAATTCCAATGGATCTTTAAGAATCCCCAGCCGCTCCAGTTGGCGTTCTGACAGATCTGGTCGTAGAGGTCCCGGACCTTCTGGTCTTCCACATCGCAGTAATCCATGGAAAGGAACTTTTCGTCCTCGATCCGTTTCATGTTGTTCCAGAAAAGAGCACTGCGGATCTCATAGGCGTGATACATAAGCCCTCCTGCGATCCCGAAGGCAGCCTTCGACAGGATCCCTGCAAGGACCCAGAAGATCAGGACGTCTCCCCGCCTTTCCCCCGCCAGCTCCCCGATCAGCCTTGCCATGAGAAAAATGGACAGGTAAGTGGAAACCGTATCCATCAGCGCTTTCAGGACGGCGTAGGGAAACAGCAGCTTATTTTTGGAGGCCAGAAGCCGGATCGCCCGGATATTGACCCTCACAGCCTCCGGCCAGCTTAACTTATCAGTTTTGTCCTGCATAAAATTCTCCTCCCTCCTGATAATATCTGGACTGGATCTCAAATATATGAGCGTACTTCCCGCCCTTTGCCACAAGAAGCTCGTGGGTGCCTTCCTCGGCGATCTTTCCTTTCTCCAGATAAAGGACCCTGTCGCAGAACCGGGTGGAGGCAAGCCGGTGGGAGATGAAGACCGAGGTCTTCCCCGCTGTCATCTCATGATACTTGTGATACAGATCGCTTTCCGCCAGGGGATCTAAAGCCGACGTAGGCTCGTCCAGCACCAGCACCGCCCCACTCTTATAGAGGGCCCGGGCCAGCAAAAGCTTCTGGTACTGGCCCCCGGAGAGCTGTACGCCGTCCAGGTACACACTGCGCCCCAGATGGGTGTCAAGTCCCGCGGGAAGCTCCTCCACCGTCTTCGTAAGCCCGGCCTTTTCGATACAGTCCTTTACCTTTTCCCGGTCCACATTTTGGGCGGACTGGGCCACTGTCTCCGCCACGGTGATATCAAAGAGGTTATAGGACTGAAACACCGCCGAGAACAGCCGGTAATATTCCTTCCGGTTAAACTCCCGGATATCGATCCCGTTACACAGGACCCGTCCCTCGTCCGGATCCAGAAGTCCGGTCATCAGCTTTACCAGCGTGGTCTTCCCCGCGCCGTTTAAGCCCACCACCGCCACCTTTTCCCCCTTCCCAACGGTAAGGCTTAAGCCGTCGATGGTCTTTTTCTCCGCTCCCGGGTAGGTATAGCTTACCTGTTCCAGCCGGATCTCGTAAGTATCGTCCTCCGGTACCGGGATCCCGCCCGCAAAGCGGAAGGGTTCCCGGTAAAACAGAAATTCCATGAGACTGGAAAGATCCAGACAATAATTTCTCAGTTCCAGCATACGGTTCAGTACGCCGCTCAACTGTCCGTTAAAGGAACTGATCGCGGAAAAATAGAGCATAAATTCCGCCGCGCTTAAACTTCTGTCCAGGCACATACGAAGCAGGATCAGACAGGCGGCCCCCGTCCTTAAAAATTCCAGGACTGTGCTGGAAAAAGTCCCGATCAGGTAAAAGGTATGCTCCCGCTTGGCGTAAGCCTGACGGGCCAGAAAAGCCTTGTCGGTCAGCCGCCGGATCCAGCTCTCAAGACCGAAGAGCCTGATATCCTTCGCCACGGACAGATCCCGGGGAAGTTCCAACAGGTACCAGGTCTGCCTGTCCAGGTGGGACAGTTCCTCCCGGTGCCGGTAATTGTACCGATAGACATAGGAGGATACGATAAAGTCCAGCAGGCAGAACACCGCCGTCACCCCGAAGATCAGAGGGTGGATATGGGTCAGCATGGCGGTGAAAAAACAAAACAGGAAAATTCCCACCCCCAGGTTCTGAAGGGTATGCCAGATCCCTTCACAGGCGGAGCTGTTGCTGTTGCAGCAGTTTCTGGCCCGTTTCGCCAGTCTCTGCCACCTGGTGTCCAGGCAGTTGCAGTAGGAGGTATCGGCACTCTTATTGGATATCTCCTGAAGGATATGGCTTCTCAGTTCCCCCTGATATGCCGCCTTTATGCCCCAGTTTCCCATTCCGTTTCCCAGAACCGACACTGCCGCGTCGGAGAGAAAACATCCCCCGATCAGAAAACCCGCGGTCAGTAAAAGTTCGTTTAAGGGACTTCTCGCCTCCAGCCGGGCAAGGATCATGGGAGATAAGTAAAACCCGAATATCCCGCTGGAGATGTTGAAGGCGATCTGAAAAAACAAAAGGATCGGCACTTCCTTCTGATAGCGCATGGCCCGGGAAAACATAAAGCCCACGCATCGGGCCATACCGTATTGGGGTTTTTCTTTCTGGCGTTCCTCTCCTGGAACATTGTTTCTTTTTTTTTTGGACATCGTTTGTCACCTCGTCTTACAGGTTTTCCGGTAAATTTTTGTAACAGTCTGATTATATAACAGAAAATCCGAAAAAAATTTTTTGGGGACGAAATGTATTTTCCGGGGGACGAATCGCAGAAAAAGAGCCGGATCTTATTCTGCCCGGCCCGCGCAGGCCGGGAGACCGGCGCCGAGAAATGCGTTGAAAAGGTACGGTAAGTAAGGGACGGCGCTTTTTTACTCCGATGCTTTTTACTCCGCTCCTTCTTTGATAGCTTCAGGAAGCAGGATTTCCGTGGTAAAAGCCCCTTCCTCCGAGTTCCGGGACAGATATCCGCCCAGCTTCTCCACCACCGAGTCGATCCTTTCCAGGCCAAGTCCGTGGTCGCCGCCTTTGGTGCTGGGAAAAAGCGCGCCGGTTTTTTTCAGCTTGCCCCGGTCCGTGAAATTTAAAAAAGAAATGTAGAGCTGAACGCCCTTCATGTCCATGTAGACCCGGATCAACCGTTTCTCGGGCGGCAGGGAGACGCTGGCCTCGATGGCGTTGTCGAAGAGATTTCCCAGAATCGTGCAGAGATCCACCGCGGAAAAGCGCAAGAGCGCGGGAATATGGGCATCCGCCTCCACGCGGATTCCACGGTCGGCCGCAAGAGCAATCTTGGAATTTAAGATGGCGTCCGTCATGGGATTGCCGGTCTTGATCACCGTGTCCACGGTGTACAGGTCGGTCTCCAGTTCGTCGAGATAGGCTATGACCGCCGGAAGATCGCCCTTTTCGGCGTAGGTTTTTAAGACCTGGATGTGGTTGCGGTAATCATGCCGCCAGCCCCGCATCTTCCGGTACATATTGTCCACCTCGGCAAAGTGGGTTTTCAAAAGCTCCTGCTGGTATGTCTCAATTTTTCGGTTGGTTCTTCTGGATAGCTTCATGTTGTCACCTCTGAAAAGTCAAATCATTTCAGCCGGATAATCGCCCGGTTGACCGTCTCATAAGCGCCCCGGGGAAGGGGAACGGTCTCTCCCCCTCGCAGAAAGAGCTCCGTCCGGGTCACGCGGGAGACAAAGCGCAGATTAACGATATAGGACCTTCCCACCCGCAGGAACCGCTCGTCCAGTTCCCCCTCGATCTCCTTCAGGGTCTTTTTTATGGTATAGTCATTTTCCCCGTGGAGGGTGATATAATTTTTGACCACCTCGATGTAGCGGATCTCATAGATGGGAAGGAGCACGGTCTCCGTGGAGGTTGTGATCACAAGCTTCCTGCCGTCGGTTGCGAGCTTTTCCATGGCGCGGTCCAGCGTGGAAAAAAGCTTTTGAGGCGAAACCGGCTTCAGAAGATAATGCAGCGCCGCCACCTCATACCCCTCGGCGATATATTCCGAGTAGCCTGTGATAAAAATGATCTGAATCAGCTTGTTTTCCGCCCGAAGGCGTTTCGCAAGCTCCACGCCGTTCATCCCCGGCATTTCGATATCAAGCAGAACAATGTCCGGCGCCAGCTCCTCATACTCGAATAAAAAAGCTTCGGCGGTAGGAAATTCCGTGATCCTCACGTCCTGCCCGGAATGCTGTGCCCAGTCCGAAACAAGACGGCTGACAGACGCGCGCCCCTGCGAAGAGTCATCACAGATACAGATGTTTACTGACATAACAAGCCCCCGGTATTTTATGACAATGCATTTTTCCAGTTGCAGTTTCCCCTTACGGCGAATACAGTATAACAGAAGTCTTCGGATTTTCCAAGTTCCTTTTCGTTTTGCTCGCCTTTTTGGTTATTTCATGATATACTTTCTAAAAAGAACGGAAGAAAAATTTTTCAGTTACGAAAGGATGAGGAAAATGCAGCCGGATACGGAAGCTTTTGAGCGGGCAAAGAAAAAAATTATGGAAAGCGTCAGACCGAAGCTTGGAATCGGTACGCTTTCGGAGAAATCCGTCCACGCCATTTTAAAAAATTATTATGAACCTGACGAAAGCCGTCAGGAGGTCCCGGTGGACAATTTCGTGGCGGATATCTGTTCCGACGGAAAGATCATCGAGATCCAGACCCGCCAGATGGAGAAGCTTCGGGAAAAGCTTGGCGTCTTTCTGCCCCGGCACGAGGTGACGGTGGTGCATCCCATTACGGCCGATAAAACGCTGGTGCTTCTCGACGGGGAGACGGGAAGATTTGTAAAGATGCGGAAATCCCCGAAAAAAGGAAATAAATATCTGGTGTTTCCGGAGCTTTACAAGATTAAGATGTATTTAAAGGACCCGAATTTCAGGCTGAGGATCCTGCTGCTTGCGGTACAGGAATACCGGCTGGTCAATTACGGTCCCTGGGACAAAACCCTGCAGTCGGAAACCTATGACAGGGTTCCCTCCGCGATCGTGGAGGAGATCGCCGTCGACAGCCTTAAGGATTACAGGCAGTTTATACCAGAAGGGCTGGATACGCCCTTTACCTCGAAGCAGTTCGCGAAAGCGGCCCGTATCCCCACGGATATTGCACAGTCCGTGCTGAATATCCTTTATTTCACCGGAACACTGACAAGGGTGGGAAAAGAAGTGAACCAGTACCTTTACGAGATACTGGATATCTGAGTTTCCAGGCGTGGGCTTTTGGTCCTGCCGGTCAGTCTTCCTCTTCTGTCTGCGCGGCCAGAGCCAGGGAAAAGATAAATTCGGTTCCTGCCCCTTCGGTGCTGATGACATTGATGTTTTCGTTGTGGCTGTTCAGGATCTCCTTTACGATGGAAAGCCCCAGACCGGTTCCCCGCTTATCCTTTCCCCGGGACAGATCGGATTTGTAAAAGCGGTTCCAGATCAGCTTCAGGTCATCCTTTGGGATACCGATGCCCGTATCCTTTACGGATACGAAGAGCTTATTCTTTTTCAGGGAGGTTTCTATCCTGATAACGGAATCATGGTGGCTGAATTTGATGGCGTTGTCGATCAGGTTATACAAAACCTGCTGGATCTTTCCCATATCGGCGTGGACCAGCATTTCCTCACCGGTAAGGATCAGTTCGACAGTGATGGCCTTCTGTCTGCAGGTTCCCTCAAAAGAAGCCGCCGTGCTCCGGATGACCTGGTTGATGTCAAAATCGGACCAGTCCAGCAGCATACCCTTTGTGTTCAGGTTATTCAGGGTCAGAAGACTGTTGGTCAGCTTGGTCAGCCGTTCCGTCTCGTTTAACACAATCTCAAGGTACTTCGGATACTGATCCGGCGGAATGGTTCCGTCCAGCATGGCGTCTAAGTACCCCCGGATAGAGGTCAAGGGAGAGCGGAAATCATGGGATACATTGGCCACGAATTTTTTCTGATCGTCTTCCGCCCCTGCGATCTGGCTTGCCATATAGCCGAGACAGGCAGCCAGATATCCGATCTCGTCATCACTTTCCACCTGAAACTCATAATGCATATTTCCGGCGGCGTACTGTTCCGTCGCATGGGTAATCTTGCGCAGCGGCACATAGACAAACTCCGTAAAAAAGATCAGGATGATCAGTGAAAGCAAAAGCAGGATCGCAAGCGTGATATAGGAAATATTTAAAAGACTGTTGCAGGATTTCTGGATGTCATTGAGATCACAATGGATCACCACATAGCCCCTTACCTTGTAATTGTAATTGATGGGGGCAAGAACCGTCAGCATATCGGATTCAAAGGTATCAAAAAAGCGGTCCACAATATAATAGGAGCCCTGGGTCACGGTAGGGTCAAAGCCTTCGATCATCACCACATCCTCTACGTTTAACGGCAGATTTGTGTCAAGCACCAGACGTCCGGAGGGATTGATGATACGGATAGCGGAACCCATGTATACGGAAAGTGCGTCAAGCTGTGTTTTTACGGTTTCCAGATCGGTCTCGCTGGCATAGAGGCCGCTGGCGTAGGTGCCCGCGATAAGAGTCGCTTCCGCGTAAAGCGATTTCGCCTTTTCCCGAATCAGGTGATCTCTGGTCATATTGGGCACAAACGTTGTAATGATGATAAAACTGAACACGCCAAAAATAAAATAGGCGAGGATAAATTTCAGATAAAGCGTTTTTTTCATCCGTTTCTGACCTCAAACTTGTAACCCACGCCCCAGATCGTGCTGATCTTCCATCCCGCGTGATCCCTGATTTTTTCCCGCAGCCGCTTGATATGAACATCCACGGTACGTGTGTCGCCGATATATTCATACCCCCAGATCTGGTCGAGAAGCTGTTCTCTGGTAAAAACATGATTGGGGGAGGAGGCGAGAAAATACAAAAGCTCCAGTTCCTTCGGCGGCATATCTATGGCAGTGCCCCTGTAGATCACGGAATAATTGGTAAGGTTGATCACAAGATCTGGGTATTCCACGTATTTATCGCCGGGATTTTCCGATACGACGGCAGCAGGCTTATAACGCCGCAGGACAGCCTTTGTCCTTGCCACAAGCTCCTTGGAGTCAAACGGCTTTTCAATATAGTCGTCAGCTCCAAGCTCCAGCCCGAGAACCTTGTCGAAAACCTCTCCCTTCGCGGAAAGCATGATAATGGGAACAGAGTATTTTGCCCGCACCTCCCTGCAGACTTGATAGCCGTCCATGCCGGGCAGCATGATATCTAACAGGATCAGATTCGGTGAAAAGCTTTCCATGGCAGGCAGCACGGACTCCCCATCATTTACCGTCAGGGTCTCGAAACACTCCTTTGTCAGGTAAAGGGAAATCAATTCCGCAATGTTGTTATCGTCGTCTACAATCAGGATTTTTTGTTTATTTACCATAATTAAGCTGTCCTTCCCCGCATAATGCTGTTGTTGACTGTTATCGGAAAGTAACGATTGTGACACCTGCGTCACCTTCTCCATATTCGCCCAGACGGAACGCCTTCACATATTTTAACCGTTTCAGGTGGTTGTGAACGGCACTTCGCAGAGCGCCCGTGCCCCTTCCATGTACCACGCGGACGCTGGGAAGATGGGCGAGATAAGCGTCGTCTAAATATTTATCCAAAAGGGGGATGGCTTCATCCACCGTTTTCCCCAAAAGATTGATTTCCGTGGAGACGGAAAGGCTTTTGGACATTTTCATCTTTCCGGTGTTGGATGGACGGGGTTCGGGAGCGGAAATGCCGCCCTCCTCTATCAGTACCAGGTCCCGGACATTTGTCTGGGTACGGATGATGCCGCACTGTACGAACAAAGCGCCCTTTGCGTCCGGCAGGGTGCTGACAGTACCCTTTAATCCCATGGAAACGATCCTGACCATATCGCCCTTTTTCAGCTTTTTCGGATCGAGGGATTTCTCCGGCGCCGGCTTTTGACCGCCGTTGAGCGCCAGATTACGGTTTTTTTCACCGATTTTATCCCGTACCTTCTGCCGCTTTTTCTCCAATTCCCTGATATCGGTGCCGGAATCGATCCTGTTGAAATCCCGGATGGTCTCGTCCGCCATCTCTTTGGCCTCCTGCAGGATGTCGCGGGCTTTCTCGTTCGCCTCCCGGAGGATTCGGTCTCTGGTCTGATCGATCTTTTCATTCTTCTGTTTCAGCTGTTCCTGCAGGGTGCGGATGTGTTCCTTATATTCCGCGATCTCCCGCTGCTCCCGCTCTATAGTGACACGGCTCTGTTCCAGATCCGCGATCACGTCCTCAAAGCTTTTTTCCTCATTTCCGATCTGGGCCCTTGCGGCCTCGATGATCTCATCCGGAAGTCCCAGCCTGGAGGAGATGGCGAAAGCGTTGCTCTTTCCGGGTATACCGATCAAAAGCCGGTAGGAAGGCTGCAGGGTTTCCACGTTAAATTCACAGCACGCATTCTCTACAAATTCTGTGGAGAGGGCGTAAATTTTAAGCTCGCTGTAATGGGTTGTGGCCATGGTGCGGATTCCCCTCCCGTGAAGGAAATCCAGAATGGAAATGGCCAGCGCCGCTCCCTCGGTGGGGTCCGTCCCCGCGCCGAGCTCGTCGAACAGACACAAGGATTCCGCGTCCGCATGGTTCAGGATGTGGACAATGCTCTTCATATGGGAAGAGAAGGTGGACAGACTCTGTTCGATACTCTGTTCATCTCCGATATCTGCGTAAACCTCCTTGAAAACGGCGAGCTCTGAGCGATCCAGAGCAGGGATATGAAGTCCCGCCTGTCCCATCAGGGTCAAAAGTCCCACGGTTTTTAAGGATACGGTCTTCCCTCCCGTGTTGGGGCCGGTGACGATCAAAAGGTCAAACTCCTTTCCCAGACGAATGTCGATGGGAACCGCCTTTTTTTTGTCCAAAAGGGGATGGCGGGCTTTCCGGATGTTGAGATAACGGTCTGTATTGAACAAAGGTTCCGTGGCGTTTAAGTCCATGGCAAGCTTCGCCTTGGCAAAGATAAAATCCAGGGTTGTCAGGATTTTCTGGTTTTCGGTCAGCTCCCGCGTGTGCTCTGCCGCAAGGGCGCTGAGCTGTGCCAGAATGGCATGGATCTCGTCCTGCTCCTGCAGCTCCAGCTCCCTCAGCTGATTGTTCAGACTGACAACAGCCGCGGGCTCGATAAAGTAGGTGGAGCCGGTGGCGGACTGATCGTGGATCATGCCGTTTACCTGCGTCTTGTATTCCGCTTTGACAGGGATGCAGTAACGATTGCTGCGCATCGTGATTACCGCATCCTGGAGGTAAGTGCGCATGGAACCGTTGAGCAGGGATGTCAGCTGGGTATGGATTTTTTCGTTTGTCTGGATCATGGAGCGGCGGATGCTCTTTAATTCGGGACTGGCGTCGTCTGCAATTTCCTCTTCGGAGAGAATACAGCGGGTAATCTCGTCCGCAAGCTGGGTCAGAGGCGCAAGCCGGCGGAAATAATCGTCAAGGGTATCGTCGGGCGCGTCTTCGTTTTGCTTTTTCCCGTAGGATCGGATACGGCTTACGTTATTCAACATGGCTGCGATCTGCAAAAGCTCCCCCGAGGACAGAGGGCTCCCGATCTCAAGGGATTTTACGGAAAAGCCAAGATCCCGGTTGCTTCCGAAAGAGGTGCTTCCGTTTTGAAAAAGCCTTGTCAGCGCGTCTCTGGTTCTGGCCTGGTTTTCCCGGATCTCGTCGATGTCCACGGAAGGGAGGAGTTCTTTGCACAGTCTTCGGCCCGGCTCGGAATCAGCCCTGTCCGCAAGCATGGCGATGATCTTATCATATTCTAATGTGTTTCGTCCTTTTTGATTCATGCGTCTCCTGTTGCGGCATTTCGTACTGCCGCGGCGGTAAAATTCTGCCGGATGGGGGCTTACCTGAAAAGTATATCATGAAATCGGAAAAAACGCGAGAAGTTTGAGGAAGGTTTTCCTGAGGTTTTCCCGATGGATGGCACTTTTTGGACAAAAGCGGGCCAAACGGCGCAATTGATTTTTAATACAAAATGTTGTATAGTAAGAAGCACAGATCAGGGAGAACACAAAAATGAAAACGGATTATCGAAAAACCATCTATGCCTGTTTTATCGGCTATATTGTACAGGCCATCGTAAATAATTTTGCACCGCTGTTGTTTCTTACCTTCCACAGTACCTATGATATCCCCCTTTCCCGCATTACCGTGCTCGTGACAGTGAATTTCGGGCTCCAGCTGCTGGTGGATCTTTTGTCGGTGGGATTTGTGGACAGGATCGGCTACAGGGCCTCTCTGCTTGCCGCCCATATTTTTGCCACTGTGGGAATTGCGGCGCTGGCGGTGCTGCCAGGGATGCTGCCCGATCCCTTCGCGGGACTTCTGATTGCCGTGATTGTTTACGCCATCGGCGGCGGCCTTTTGGAGGTGCTGGTGAGCCCGGTGGTGGAGGCCTGTCCCACGGACAACAAGGAAAAGGCCATGAGCCTTCTGCATTCCTTTTACTGCTGGGGGCATGTGGGGGTGGTCCTTATTTCCACCCTGTTCTTTTGGCTGTTTGGGATTGAAAACTGGAGGCTGCTGGCCTTGGTGTGGGCGCTGGTTCCGCTGTGCAACGCCTTTCTTTTTGCAAGGGTGCCGATTGCGCCATTAATCAAAGAGGGAGAACAGCGCCGCACGATAAAGGAGCTGGCGGACAGCAAGCTGTTCTGGGTTTTTCTTATCATGATGATGTGTGCCGGCGCAAGCGAGCAGGCGATGAGCCAATGGGCGTCCGCTTTTGCGGAGCTGGGTCTTGGCATCAGCAAGGCGGCAGGCGACCTGGCAGGTCCTATGGCCTTTGCGGTGCTGATGGGAAGCGCAAGGGTCTTTTATGGAAAGTTCGGTGACAGGATTGATCTGGATAAGTTTATGGCCGGCAGCAGTATGCTTTGTGTTTTGTCCTATCTTTGCATCGGTCTGATTCCGCATCCTGCGGCGGGACTGATAGGCTGCGCGGTCTGCGGATTGTCTGTGGGAATCATGTGGCCCGGGACCTTCAGCCGGGCTTCCGCCCTGCTGCCCGGAGGAGGAACCGCCATGTTTGCCCTGATGGCGCTGGCGGGAGATCTTGGCTGTTCCGCCGGGCCTACGCTGGTGGGGGCAGTGTCCGGCAGCTATGGGGATAATTTAAGAACGGGAATCCTGGCGGCCTCGGTCTTTCCCGTGCTCCTGCTTGCAGGAATCGGGATCAGCAGGCGGAAACGGCCTGCAGCGGCCTAACTGCGCGGTCTGCATACCAGCGTTTTTATCAGATCCCTTTCTTTTCCGCATCGGATCCGGCATTCCGTCCGGGAATAAAATCCGTTTCCCGTATCCCAAAGCACCGGAACAATACGTTCCCGGATCAATTTGCGGAGAACGATTGCAAGACAGTCTGTAGAATCGGTGTAAATTGCTCTGGAATCAAAACGATCCTTTGGATAAAAGGAGGTAGTTTCGCCCATGAACACGGGGATTCCTTTGTCTGTAAAGGTCTCTTTCAGGAGCAGGCACTGGCTTTCGATATACTCCAGCCATTCTGCGCTGCCGATCCTGTTGTCCCAGTACATGGCGTTGTCTACATAGTGGACGGAGATCATCAGCCGGTCCGTTACCCTGTCTGAGGGCATCCGGAAGCTGTGGGACGTAGTCCTGTCAATGTTCGTATTGAGACCTGATGCGATCAAAACCCGCCGGGCATTGTTTCCGCCGCAGGCTCTCACGGTATCCACAAAGACCTGATTCAGGGAATTGGTAAACCGGTAGCTGTCAGACGGATCAAATTTGGTAAGGACGCCGTTTCGATCAAACTGATCCAGGCCCAGATGTTCGTTATAGCCCTCAAAGACAAGGGTATAGGGATCGTCCCGGAATTCCTCCGCGATCTGGGTCCACAGGATCCGGAAAATCCGTTCGCAGTTCGTCAGAGAGTGCCTTCGGATGAGAAATTCGTCAAAATGGTGAATATTGATCACCGTGTAAAGCCCTGCGTTGAGACAGTAATCAACAATCTCCCGCACTCTGCGCATATAGTCGGGATGGATTCTGTAAAAGCCGTCGTTTTCCATCATATTGCCCCAGAAGACCGGGATCCTCACAGTCCGGAAGCCGGCGCCGCGGATGCCGTCAATGACCTTCTGCGTCGTCACCGGCGCATGCCAGAGCGTCTCATAGTCCCCAGGGGTGTTGTTTCCTGCTTTTGGGATCCATTGATACCTGACGTCGCCGCAGTTTTTTGCCTCATAGGCTTCCATGGTGTTTCCCAGATTCAGACCAAGGCCCATGGCGTCCGCCACCTCCCGGGCAGTGGGGGCTGAGTTTTTCTCCTGTGTCATAACGGTTCTCCTGTTTTTCATCCATAAAATATCGATATAGAAATCATAACATGTACGGCCGGATTTCGCAACAGCGGAATGTGATTCGCGTTTGACGATAGGTTAGCTGCATGATAAAATAAGACCTGTGCAGCCATACAAATTATGACGAATGGAGAAGACGCAGGTGCATAAAAAGAAAAAACGAGACAGGGCTTTCCTGTTTGAGATTGTGTTTATCGGTGCGATATTGGCTTTTGTTGTCTATTCCTTCTATACCTTTACCAGAGATAACAACAGACGTATTCTGGAACAGAACGATCAGTTTATCGAGGATGCCACCCGCAGTACCGCGGCGAGGATCAACGATATCATTACCATGTCGCAGCAGAGTGTGGAGATCATGTCGCAGCTTTTCGGGTCGATGATGACAAAACCCACGGTAGATACCGAGATGCTGCAGGAAATGATGAACCGCTCGTCTTTTGATTATGTGGAGTTTATTTCTAAGGATGGCATGGATCTGACTGTGGACGGGAGGACGGCAGATCTGTCGGACCGGGAGTATTTTCAGCTCGGTATGCAGGGGGTCAGCGGAAAATGTGTGGTCTATAATTCCAGGATCACCAATGAAACGCTGCTGATCTTCTATACGCCGTTTTATCATGAGGGTGAGATCATCGGCGTGTTGAGCGGGATTCTCCGGGGAACTACGGTGGAGTCATATCTTGTCACGGATTTCTTTGGCATGGAGGGAAGCAGCTATCTGCTGGAGCGGAACGGAAATGTGATCCTTTCGGCGGGGGACAGCTCACATCCCGGAAATCTTTTACAGACTCTGGAGGAAAAGCGCAGGATTTCTCCCGAAGACAGGGAAAAACTGGACAGGGCTCTTAAAGAAGGAAGTTCCACAAGCTTTAATTATATCGGGTCAAAGGGCGACGGAAGCGCTTATGTCACCGCGCTGGAGGACGGGGAATGGATGTTGGTGCAGAGCTTTTCCTCCGCGCTGACAAAAAATATGGCGAGAGAGGCGGATTCCGCGGGAATCGTGCTGGAAATCAAGCTGTTTGCGGCGTTTTTACTTTATATTTTTTATCTGTTGTTAAAAAACAGGCTCCGCAACAGCCGGCTCGTGTCCGAAAAGCAGGAAATGTCCCAGATCGTGGGCGCGGTTACAAAACTGTTTTCCCGGTTCGCGCTGGTGGATCTGGAGGAAGACACTTATGAATACCTGGACAACAAAAAAAGCGGAGCGCCGATCAAGGGCCGGTATACGGATCTGGTCCGCTACCTGGAACCCAGATATGTGGCGGAAGACGAAAACGGCGAGAAGATAAGCACGGTTATCTCCCGGGAATACATTCAGGAGCATCTGACCCGGGAAACCCCTTATCTGCAGTTTGAATATCAGATCGATCTGGACGGAAGACGCTGGGAAAATATGTCCGTTCTGTGTCTGGAGGAAAAAGACGGTCTGGCGTCTAAGATCCTTTTTGCCATCCAGGATGTGACGTCTCTAAAGGAGCGCGAGATGCAGATCCGTCTTGCCCTCCGGAATGCGTCCGAGGCCGCGGAGGCGGCGAATCGCGCCAAATCGGACTTTCTGGCAAGAATGTCTCATGATATCAGGACGCCTATGAATGCCATCATGGGAATGACGACTGTGGCGGCCATGCATATGGAAGACAGAGACAAACTGACGGACTGCCTGAACAAGATAACAATTTCAAGCCGTCATCTGCTGGCTTTAATCAACGATGTGCTGGATATGTCCAAGATCGAGAGCGGCAAGGTGACGCTGTCGGAGGAGCCCTTCGGCATGGCGGATCTGGTGGAAAGCATCGTAACCATCATAAGGCCCCAGGTCAACAGCCGCGGTCAGCATCTGAAGGTGCATATCTCAGATATCCGGCATGAAAATGTGATCGGAGACACGCTGCGGCTCCGGCAGATCTTTGTAAATATCCTGGGAAATGCGGTGAAATTTACTCCGGAGGACGGCAGCATCACGTTTTTGATCCGTGAGCGCGACTCCCGGATCCACGGGATGGGATGTTATGAGTTTGTCTGCGAAGACACGGGCATGGGAATGGACAAAGATTTTTTGAAAACCATCTTTGATCCGTTTACCAGATCGGAAAATTCTGTAAATCAACAGATCGAGGGCACCGGTCTCGGCATGTCCATTACCCGCAATATCGTGCGTATGATGGAGGGAGATATTCAGGTGGAAAGCACGCCGGGAAAGGGCTCCGTATTTACGGTTCAGGTTCACCTGAAGCTTCAGGATCAGGAGACGGAGGATCTGCAGGAGTTAAAGAACTTAAAGGTTCTGGTCGCGGACGACGACGAGAGCTCCTGTATCAGCGCCTGTGAGATACTGGGAAGTGTTGGAATGAAGGCGGAATGGGTGCAGAGCGGAGAGGCGGCCATAGAGAGGACACAGGCCGTCCACGGAACGCAGGATGATTTTGCGGTCGTGATCCTGGATTGGAAGATGCCGGGCGGCAGGGATGGTGTTGAGACGGCCCGGGAGATCAGGAGGCGAATCGGAGACAAACTTCCTATTATTATTTTGTCGGCTTACGATTGGACGGATGTGGAAGCGCAGGCCAGAGAGGCGGGTATTCAAGCGTTTATTGAAAAGCCGCTGTTTCGGTCCAGACTGGTCTATGCTCTGAAATCCGTGCTTGGCGGAGACGACACCAACGTAAAGCAGGAATCCTCGGAGCTGAAGGAAACAAGCTACAGCGGAAAGCGGATCCTTCTGGTGGAAGACAATGAACTGAACCGGGAGATTGCGACAGAGCTGCTTTCCTTTATCAATGTCAGCGTGGAACAGGCCGAGAACGGAAAGGCCGCAGTGGATATGGTAAGGGAAAAGCCCGCCGGTTATTACGATCTGATCCTGATGGACGTTCAGATGCCGGTTATGAACGGATACGAGGCGGCGCGGATGATCCGGGGCATGGGAAGAGAGGACACGGACCGTATCCCCATTATCGCCATGACGGCCAACGCCTTTGCGGACGATATCAAAGAAGCGCTGGAGTCGGGGATGAACGATCATGTGTCAAAACCCGTGGAAGTATCAAAGCTGCTGGAAACCATGAATAAATGGCTATAAAGAATGCGGGCGCGCTTTACTTTTTTCCTTTGATTCGCTATACTGAAAAAGCGGATAAGGGGAAATCCCTACCGGAAAGGAGACTAGATGCCCGACAGGGAGCAAAACAGTCAGAATGACTTTATGATAGAAAAGATCAAGACCAGGCCCGTCAATCGGAGAAAGCTGATACGGCGGATGACGCTTACCGTTGTTATGGCCGTGATCTTCGGTACGGTGGCGTGTGTTACCTTTCTGGTTCTGGAGCCGGTGATCAGCAGCAGGCTTTATCCGGAGGAGGAACTGCCATCGGTGGAATTTCCGGAGCTTCCCGAGGATCAGGAGGAAATGTCCCCGGAAGAAATGCTGGCGGAGAATATTCCCTCCGAGAGTCCGTCGCCTGTATCGCCGTCAGAAAGCCCTCTGCCGGAACAGCTTCCGGAAGAGACGCCGTCCGCACTGACGGAAGAGCGGGTCAGGGAAATTTTAGACAGCACGAGACCTGATATAGACAACTTTTCTCAGATGCAGGATACGGTTTTAAAATATATTTATGAAGATAAAACAGACGAAGACGGAAACATCACCAAAACCGCACTCTGCCGGTACATGGTTACCATCCGGGGCGTAACCTCCAATGTGGATTGGTTTGACGACATACAGGAGAGCAGTAACCAGGTGCCGGGGCTGATCGTGGCGGATACGGGTTTCGAGCTGCTGATCCTGGTGAATTACAGCCCTCTGAAAAACGCGGAAAGTCTGGTGCTGGATCTTGACAACGGCACATACAGGGTCAATGCGGAGCTTAAAGGCGTGGATCAGGATACGGATCTGGCGATAGCGGCGGTGATCAAAAACCGTCTGCCCGCGCAGTATTTGGAAGAAGACGGGCTGGCGGTGGCATCTCTTGGGTCTTCCGTGGGAAGCCGGATGGTGGGAATGCCCGTGATTGCCCTGGGGAGCCCTCTGGGTGTCAGCGGTTCCATTGGTTCCGGTATGATTACTGCTGCCGGTACGCAGCTGACCGGGCCGGACAGAAGCTATCGGCTGCTATTGACGAATATCGTTGGCAGCAGGAACGCGGAGGGTGTGCTGTTTAATCTGAACGGACAGGTCGTGGGAATTATCGCGGAAAATAACCTGGGAGACGGAATGGAGAATCTCATCACCGCATATGGCATTACAGAGCTGCGCAGAATTATAGAAAAGCTGTCCAACAGCGAACCCTTTGCCTATATGGGTATTACGGGTACGGATGTTCCGGAGTACATTCACAACGAGCAGGGAGTGCCATACGGGGCTTATGTGACACGGGTGGAAATGGATTCCCCCGCTATGCTGGCCGGGATTCAGGTGGGTGACGTCATCACATCCATGAACGGCAGCGGCATCACGACCTTTGACAGTTACTGCAGCCAGCTGATCCGGCTGATCGAACCGGGTCAAGCCGTACAGCTGACAGTGATGCGCCAGTCTCAGGAGGAATACAGGGAAATGAAGTTTACCATCGAGCCCGGAACGCTCTGACAGAACCGAAAATATAGCAGACAGCAGCCGACAGCCGGCAGAAATGAGAGGAAACCATGAAATTTATCAAGGATCTGAAGGAAGGCGACAGGATCTCCGATATCTATCTGTGTAAATATAAACAGGCCGCGGTGACAAAAAACGGCAAGCCATATGAAAATGTGATCCTTCAGGACCGGACGGGCACCATTGATGCGAAGGTGTGGGAGCCGGACAGTCCGGGGATAGAAGATTACGACGCCATGGATTATATAGAAATCTCTGGGGACGTGAACAATTTTCAGGGAGCATTGCAGGTCAGCGTAAAGCGGATCCGGAAGTGCAGGGAAGGAGAATATGATCCTGCGGATTACCAGCCCATGAGCTCAAAAAACCTGGACGGAATGTATCAGGAGCTGACCGGGCTTGTGCGCAGTATCCAAAACCGGTATCTGAGGCAGCTGCTGGAGGCGTTTTTTGTTAAAGATGAATCTTTCATAAAGGTTTTCCGGGTTTCCTCCGCGGCGAAAACGGTACATCACGGCTTTATCGGCGGTCTGCTGGAGCATACTTTGAATGTCACGAAGCTGTGCGATTATTACTGCAGCGCTTATCCGATCCTGAAGAGAGATCTGCTTTTAACCGCGGCAATGTGTCATGATATCGGGAAGACCAGAGAAATTTCCCCTTTTCCCCAGAACGATTATACGGATGACGGACAGCTTCTGGGGCATATCGTCATGGGGGCCCAGATGGTTGCGGAGAAGGCTCGCGACATTCCGGATTTTCCTCATGAAATGCTGTCCCAGCTTCAGCATTGTATTTTGGCCCATCAGGGAAAGTATGAGTATGGCTCCCCGAAGACGCCGGCTCTTATCGAGGCGCTTGCGTTATATTATGCCGACGATACCGACGCAAAGATAGAGACGTTTAAGGAGACTCTGGAAAACAACAGGGAAAAGAAAGGATGGCTGGGCTATAACAGGAGATTTGAATCCAACCTGAGAGTCAGCAGTCTGAAAGAATAAAAAGCCGTTATGCGGCGGAAATGAGGTATGACATGAAGATAACCGACGATATTTTGTATGTGGGCGTAAATGACCACGAGGTGGATCTGTTCGAAGGACAGTATACCGTGCCAAACGGCATGGCTTATAACTCCTATGTAATTTTGGATGAAAAGACTGCGGTAATGGATACTGTGGACATTCATTTCGGCAAACAGTGGCTTGCCAACGTGGAAGAGGCGCTGGGCGGGCGCAGACCGGATTATCTGATAATTCAGCATATGGAACCGGATCATTCCGCAAACATTCCGGCCTTTCTGGAAAAATATCCGGAAGCTAAGGTGGCAGCGACGCCAAAGGCTTTTGACATGATAAAGCAGTTTTTTGCTCTGGAGCTGGAGGAAAACAAAATCGCTGTTTCTAACGGCGGTACTCTTTCTCTGGGAAAGCATACGCTCCATTTTGTATTTGCGCCCATGGTACACTGGCCGGAGGTCATGATGAGCTACGATGAGACGGATAAAGTTCTCTTTTCCGCGGACGGATTCGGAAAGTTCGGCGCGCTGGATATAGAGGAAGAATGGGACTGCGAGGCGAGACGCTACTATTTCGGAATTGTGGGGAAATACGGTCCGCAGGTACAGAATGTACTGAAAAAAGCGTCGGAGCTGGATATCAGGACGATCTGTCCCCTGCACGGACCGGTGCTTACGGAAAATCTGGAGCATTATCTGAATCTGTATCAGATCTGGTCCTCCTACGGGGTGGAAAGCCAGGGCGTTGCCATAGCATACGCTTCCATTTACGGACACACCGCCCAGGCGGCGCTGCTGCTGGCGCAGAAGCTTCAGGACAAAGGCGTAAAAACGGCGGTTCACGATCTTGCCAGAACGGATATGGCGGAAGCTGTGGAAGACGCTTTCCGTTACGGAAAGCTGGTGCTTGCCTGCAATACCTACAACAACGGGCTGAATCCCTTTATGGATGATTTTATCCGGCGCCTTCTGGAGCGCAGCTATCAGAACCGGACAGTGGCGTTGATAGAGAACGGCTCCTGGGCTCCTACGGCCGCAAAGAACATGAAAGCCCTGTTTGCTAACAGTAAGGAGATCACGTTTGCGGAAAATACGGTGACTCTGCTCTCCGCCATGAAGCCGGAAAATCAGGAACAGCTGGAACAGCTGGCGGCAGAACTGGCGTAAGGAGTGACGGCGCGTCCGGACAGTCCGGATCATGTCCGGCCGGCCGGATCGACGACAAAGACGCCCGCACAGGGCGGGAGAAGTCGGCATAGAATGAGCGGAACCATGAATTTTCAGAAAAACGATATCGTTACGGTGATCATAGAAGACATGAGCGCCGACGGACTGGGAATCGGGAAGACGGAAGGCTTCACGCTGTTTGTGAAGGACGCCGTAACGGGGGATACCGTCCGGGCCAGGATTGTAAAAAACAAAAAGACTTATGCTTACGCGAGGACAGAGAAGGTGGTGACGCCTTCTCCTTTTCGCGTGGAGCCAGAATGCGTCTTTCACAGACAATGCGGCGGCTGCCAGCTGCAGGCGCTGTCCTATGAAAAGCAGCTGGCATATAAACAGGAAAAAATCCGCAGCAGCTTGATCCGGATTGGGGGCTTTTCTTCCGCATATATAGACGCCAGAATGGAACCCATTGTAGGTATGGAAGAACCGTTTCGATACCGGAACAAAGCCCAGTATCCAGTGGGAATCGACCGGGAGGGAAATTTAGTCGCAGGATTTTACGCGGGAAGAACCCATAATATTGTAGCAAATACGGACTGTCTGCTGGGAGCGGAGGAAAACCGGGAAATTCTTGAAATCATTTTGGGGCATTTGAAAAAATACCGCATCCGCCCCTATGACGAAACGACGGGAAAAGGGCTGGTGCGGCATATCCTGATCCGAAAAGGCTTTTCCAGCGGCGAGATTATGGTATGTCTGGTGCTGAATTTTACACAGGACTCAACCGGAAAGAAAACGACGAATATGTCATATTCTGCCGGAAAAGGTTCTGCAAAGAAGGACGGGCATTTAAAGAAGGACGGTGTTTTTTTACCGGAACAGGGTGAATTACTGGGAAAACTGGCCGCGGTAAAAGGAATGACAAGTGTGTCAGTCAACATCAATACAGAGCGGACAAACGTAATCATGGGAGACGAGGTCTATACGATATGGGGAAGCCCCACGATTTCCGATACCATTCATGTCAGGGACATGAGCCGGCCGGGATTTCCCTTTACAGGGAGGGAACTGACCTTCCATATTTCACCGCTTTCCTTTTATCAGGTAAATCCCATACAGACAGAAAAGCTGTACAGTCTTGCGCTGGAATATGCCGGACTGTCCGGCAGGGAGACGGTGTGGGATCTCTACTGCGGTATCGGTACGATCTCCCTGTTTCTGGCAGGATGGGCGAAAAGGGTCTTCGGCGTGGAGATCGTTCCCCAGGCCATCAAAGACGCGAGGGAAAACGCAAGGCGGAACGGGATTGCCAACGCGGAATTTTTTACAGGGAAGGCCGAGGAAATACTGCCGGAATTTTATGCCCAAAAGAGCGGGATTTCCGGGTCCTGTACGGAGCGGGGATTTCGTGCCGGTTTTAGCGCGGCGGGCGATGGGGCGGCTGAAAAGGGCGCAGGTGAAATGGGGCATGTTATAACTAGGGACGAGGAATTTCTTCATCCGGATGTCATTGTTGTGGATCCGCCCCGAAAAGGCTGCGATGAGGCCTGCCTGGATACAATGCTTCGGATGGGGCCGGAGAGGATCGTGTATGTGAGCTGTGACCCTGCGACGATGGCAAGAGATTTAAAGATTCTCTGCGAGGGCGGGTACGAGATTAAAAGGGTAAGGGGCGTGGACCAGTTTGGAATGACGGTGCATGTGGAGACGGTGTGCTTATTGTCCAAACTCAATGTCAAGCAACATATCGAGGTCGAATTGACGATGGACGAGATGGATTTGACCGCCGCCGAGAAGAAAGCCAGCTACGAGGAAATCAAGGCGTATGTGCTGGAGAAATTCGGGATTAAGGTCAGCCACCTTTATATCGCACAAGTGAAGCGGAAGTGCGGTATCATTGAGCGGGAGAACTACAACAAGCCGAAGTCGGAAGATTCCCG
>CANQWM010000023.1 GCA_947627535.1 uncultured Acetatifactor sp. | reverse complement strand
CTGAAAGAAACGCAGCTGACATCGATTGCATTATCTGTATTCGTGACGAATCTGTTCAAGCTTCAGAAGCGGATACTATGCGCTCTGTTTCACCTGTATGAAATTTTAGGAGTAACACCTGCATGATGGTTAAACTTGAAAATGGCTTAATCAGCACACACTAATTAATTATCGGTTTGTATTAAGGGATAGGAAAAAGTATTTTTATATGTGTTATAATATTGATGAAATAAGGATAGAACAATTTCGATAGTCAAGGTTTGCAGAGTTGAAAAAATGAGCATATGTAATATAATGAGAAGAGATGGGAGATGAGGAAATGGATAATTGTTGATAATGATAATATTAAGTGCATTGCAACAGATAATTTAATGAAACGCATATTGAACAGAAAGGGAAAGAATGAAATTTCTACATTTAGGAGATTTGCATTTAGGAAAATCACTGTGTGATTTTGATTTGTTTGAGGATCAAAAGTATATTCTTGATCAGATTCTTCATATTGCAGATAAAGAATCCATAGATGGTGTATTAATTGCAGGGGATGTGTATGATAAATCTGTTCCAAGCGAGGCAGCAACGAAGCTTTTAGATTATTTTCTGATTGAGTTGGCGGAAAAAGGAATAAAAGTATTTATGGTGAGCGGAAATCATGATTCAGATGACCGTTTAAATTATGGAAGCACTTTGTTTGAATCTAATCAAATATTCATTTCGGCTGTCTTTGACGGAACACTTCGTAAGCAAAGTCTTGCCAACGGAGATACAAAGATTGATATATACATGCTTCCGTTTGTAAAGGCTTCTCAAGTAAGACATTATTTTCCAGACGAGGGTATAGAGAGTTACGATGATGCTGTTCGAATTATTATAAGAAACACGTGCATAAATAAAAAAAATAAGAATATTTTGGTGGCACATCAATTTGTTGCGGGAAAGGAAGAGGATCCTGCACTTGCAGGTTCTGAGTGCATTGGAACACAAAGTGTAGGTATGGTTGAAAAAGTTGGATATGACTGTTTTGAAGATTTTGACTATGTAGCATTAGGTCATATCCATTCTCCTCAAAGAGTTGGAAGAGATGAAATTCGGTATTCAGGCTCTCCGCTGAAATATTCACTTAGTGAAGCGAATAATGAAAAGACGGTTCCACTTATTACGGTATCAGCAGAAGAAAAAGTTAAAATAGAGCTTGTGCCCTTAAAGCCCATGAGGAATATGAGACACATAAAGGGAACCCTAAAAGAACTGTTAGATAAAAAGAATGTAAAAGCGCCAGAAGATTTTATTTATGCAACATTAACAGATGAGGATATCATAAATGATGCAATGGGGATATTTCAACAGGTATATCCGAATACAGTCCGGATTGACTATGACAATTCGCATACTAGAGAGATTGAGCAGGTGGATATCAGCAGAATTGCTGAGAATAAGTCTTTTTCAGAGCTAATTGAAGATTTTTACAGGCTGATGTATAGTTGCGAGATTACAAAAGAAGAAATGGATGTGATGAGGGAAGCAGCACGAGAGGTAGGTGTTATAAATGAAGCCGATTAAACTGATTATTAGCGCAATTGGTCCTTATGCAGGGAAACTTCCGGAAATAGAGTTTGATGCCTTTGAAGAGAAAGGGTTGTTTTTGATTTCCGGAGACACTGGTTCGGGAAAAACTACGATATTTGATGCTATATGTTTTGCACTATATGGAATAACCAGTGGAACATACAGGGATACGAGAAATTTAAGAAGTGAATACGCCGGGGATTCTACTCAGAGTTATGTGGACTTTTATTTTTCACATCAGGGCCGTGAATTTCATGTTTGGAGACAACCGTCTTATGAAAGGCAAAAACAACGTGGCTCTGGTGTAATATTAGAAAAGGAAAAAGCGATTTTTTATGAAAAAGGGCAGGCGCCAATAGAAGGATTGAGCCAGGTTAATAATACTATAAAGCAATTACTTCATATCGATGAAAAGCAGTTTAAACAGATTGTGATGATTGCACAGGGGGAATTTTGGAATTTATTGAATGCTAAAACGGATCAGAGAACAGAGATATTGCGTACTATATTTTTAACAAGCGGTTATAAAAATATAGAATACAACTTAAAAAATCGTATGGATACAAGTAAAAAAATAAAAGATGTTGCTGAAAACAGTATTGTTCAACATTTCGAGGATGTATCAGCAGATGAAGAAGATGAGATTTTCGATGAATTGGAGGACCTCAAGAATAGGGCTGGACGATCTGGAAGTGCTTGGAATCTGGATGAAATCATAGACATAATGGAACGTCTGAGTATTTCCGACAAAGAAAAATTAAAGAGTATTAAAACAAAATTGGAAAAAGCAGAGGCGGAACTGACGAAGATTAATAATGAACTTGCTCTTGCTCAGACAAATAATGACCGCATAGAAAAAAGAGATAAACTTGAAAAAGAAAAGAAGGAACTGGAAAGAAAAAAACCAGAAATTGATGAAATAATCCTGCTTTTGGATAAACAAAAGAAAGCCACTCGTAATGTGAATCCGTTTTATGTCCAGTGGACGAAAAAGTATGAAGAGGTAACTTCAAATCAAAAGCAGATTAAAACTGCTGAAGTCGATTTAGAAACGGCTGAAAAGGTTTTAAAGCAGGCTGAAGACATACTCGATGAAACCAAAAAGCAGGAGCATGAGATTGACAAATTAAAGCAAATAATAAGCAGAATTGATGATGAGGAACAAAAATATCAGCAAAAAGAGCAACTTGAAAGAAAGCGAAAAGAACTTGAAGAATGTGATAAAAATGTCAGTATAGAAGAAGCGAATTTGAAGGAAAAAGAGAAAACTCTTAATGAGAAGCTAAAAGCCCTTAATAAGACAATTCAGGAATTAAAAGATAAACCAGTTGAGTTAATAGGGGCAAAAGCTGAAGGTGAAAAGCTAACGAAGCTTATGGAAGATTTTAAAAAAGTTATAGATGTTCAGATTCCGGAAAGAGAAAAAAGGAAGGAAGATCTTTTTAAAAAGCAGAAAGCATTTTTAACTACACGTGATAAATATGATGAAGCGAGTGGTAGGCGGGAAGAAGCTGAGCATATTCTCGAAGATAGCAGAGCTGGTATTTTAGCGAGTAAACTTGTAGAAGGAGAGAAGTGTCCAGTGTGCGGATCCGTACACCATCCGGAGCCTGCTAAGATTGAAAAGTCTTCGATTTCAGAGGATGATTTTAAAAAACTTCAAGAGGAAGAATCTGAACTTCAAGAGAAAAAGAACGATGCAAATACGAAAGCAGAAATGGCAAAAACATCACTGGAAGAATTCGAGAAGCAACTTAGGACAAGTATATTAGATTGCTTTAAAAGAGAGCTTTTAAATATGGATATAGAGGAAAAGTCTCTTGAGGAACTGATAACGGAAGTAAAGGAAGTAAAAAAACAAGTTGAAGAAAAATCAAAGGAAAATATGAAAAAATGTAATTCCCTTGATAAAGACTGCAGGAAACTTCAGAGCGCTGAAAAGGATTTGAAAACTACACAAGAAAATGAAATAGAAAGGCTTAACTTAAAAAAAGAAGAACTCAGTGAAAATAAGCAAAAAATCAAAAATGAGTTGACAGAAACGAAAGCTACATTAAAAATGCTTGAAAAATTGAGTTTCCCGGATTGGAAAACGGCAAAAAAAGAGAGAGAACAAGCAGAGACAAAGAAAAATAAGATATCAGATGCTATCAAGAGGGCAGAGGAGGACAAGAGAGAAGCTGATAACAAGGTTACTGCCGTCAGGTCAGAGATAAAGACATTGAATAAACATCTCAAGCAACAGGAAAAGTATGAAGAAGATTTAAGAAAAAAATTGAATAATGCAGTCAGTGTATATGGTTTCTCCTCTGTAGAGGAAATGAAAAAATATGTGATTGATGAAGATGATATTTCTGCATCGGATAAAGTGATCAATGAGTATGAGCAGGCTGTTGTAGCTAACAGTAAGCAACTTTCAGATGCCAAGATGGATGCAAAAGGAAAAAAGGTTATAGATATTGAAGCATTAAAGATTGTATGTAATGAGCAGAAAACAAAAGTAGATTTGATCAGGAAGAACTGTAGCGATAGTGAAAACAGAATGAGTATAAATGAAGAGAAACAGACGAGTATTCTTAGCAAACGAGAAGAATTAGAAAAAGCGCGTAAAGAGAATGCAATCTGTCAGCGGCTTTATAATTTGGTCAAAGGCACAACCGGAAATGGAAAGATAACATTGGAGCAGTATATACAGGCTGCAGGATTTGACGGGATTATTACTGCTGCAAACAGGCGGCTGTTGCCGATGAGTGACGGGCAGTATGAGTTGTATCGTCAGGAAGATTCTCTTGGTAAGAGAAGTAATAATTTCCTTGATCTTGAAGTGTTGGATAATTATACGGGACACAGAAGACCCGTGGGAAATCTTTCTGGTGGAGAAAGCTTTAAAGCATCACTGTGTCTTGCCCTAGGACTATCTGATACAGTGTCTTCTAATCTTGGTGGAGTGCAGATGGATGCTCTTTTTGTGGACGAGGGATTTGGAACATTGGACCGAAAATCATTAGACAGTGCGATGGAAATTTTAGTAAACCTGACTGGAAGTAATAAACTAGTAGGAATTATCAGCCATAGAGAGGAACTTATGGAGAATATTCCACAGCAAATTAAAGTCAAGAAGACCAAAAATGGAAGCCAGATTACTGTTGAATGTGGCGTATAGTTTTTTGAATGTTGTTTCCGCACATATTGTTTAAGACCTTTTTTCAAGAGTTTTTACTATGCAGTATTACAAGAATATGACTTTTTATGTTTTTCAAAAATAGTTTTAATATAAAAAGTGAAGACACACCCGGAAAAACTGCCAAACGGACGATTCCCGAAACGGATCGAGTTTCGGTTCCCGGTGTTTTTTAATGGGCAGGAAGAGGATATGTTGAGTTTGGAACAATGAAATCACAGTTGGGACGACAGTATTAGTACCAAAAAATAGCGAAGAAAAATATCAGAAAGCAGGTGGTGAATGATATGACGCCGGACAGAGACGCTGCCGAAAGAATACTTGCCGAAGCAGTTGCTTGTAATCCCGGCCCTTGGGAGGGGCACAGCCGCATTGCCGCAGGAAGCGTTGAAAAATGCAGTTTATGATGACTATGACCGTTTAATACAACTTTGTGACTGTCTCGCCGGGACAGAACGTGTTTTAGATATGGAACATTGTATAGTTTTCAAAAATTTAAAAAATATTTCTAAAATATATCTTTCAAAAATTCACAGAAATGTCTGCCATATTCCACTGAAATAACGCCTGCTGTGTTTTTTACATAACCGGAGCAGCTTTTTTGACGATTGGCAATTTAACAATTGACAAATGCTTTATACAGACGTATAATCAATTACACAATCGTATAAGAGGAGGCTCTGATCAATGGATAAGGTTATGAAAAAGTTAGGGGAAGCTGAATTGGAAATCATGCAGGTAATTTGGAAAACGGACGTTCCTGTTACTTCCAGTTACATTTTAAAAGAATTACAGGAACACAGAAAGTGGCAGCTTTCCACTCTTATGACTTCGTTATCACGTTTAGTTGACAAAGGTTTTCTCAGTTGTGACCGTTCCACCGGAAACAATTTGTATTCATTCATTATCTCGGAAAATGATTTTAAGGCGAGAGAGAGTAAAAGTTTTTTGGAGAAATTATATAATAATTCCATACAGAATATGGTTGCTACCCTTTATAGCAATAAGGCGATAAAGGATTCCGATGTGAACGAATTGAGAAAATTTTTAGATGATCTGGAGGGAAAATGATAACGAATTTATTTTTAAATATTATTGCTATTTCCGTATCAACAAGCATTATTATATTTTTTTGCTCATTCTCTCACCATTCCTGAATAAAAGGTATGCAATAAAATGGAAATATCTTATGTGGATGGTTATTGCTGTTCGCCTGATACTGCCGTTTCACATAGACATTCCGGTTCCACAGATGGTAATTGATATTCCAACACAAATTACGGTTCCTATTGACACAAATAACGAAAAGGTAACTCCAACAATGTTGCCGGCGGAACAAAAAACGCCATGATATTTATTTTAAGCTGCTCTTTGTAATTGCAAATGCCCTGCATTGGTTCAATCCCTTGATATACATTATGCAGAGAGAAGCAGTTGTCGACATGGAGTTATCCTGTGACGAAAAAGTGATTCAGCAGACCTCTTATGCTGTCCGAAAAGCATATACAGAAGCCCTGTTTTCTGCTTTTATCAAACAACATAAAAAAAGAACTTTTTTAACGACACAATTTTATGGAGGGAAGAACATCATGAAGAAACGGTTCAAAAATATACTGACCAGGTCACCAAAGAAAAACGGTTTATTTGTTTGTATACTGACAATTTGTATCACTTTAATTTCGGGAATGTTGATTGGGTGTTCTGCAAGAAAAAGTGACTCGTCAGGAGAGCCGATACAGACAGATCTGGAAACAACGAATCCAGGTATAGATGATACTCCTAACACACAGGCAAAGGATGACGATGCACAAGCAGACACAGTAGATGATAGCAGTACCGACATATCCAATGATACACAAAATGGAAATGTTGAGAATCCGATAGAACAGCCAATATCATCAGAGGAAAATAATTTTAGATCGATACTTTTGGGTAAGAGCAATTTTATATGTACGGATCTGGCAAATAAGAGTTTGAATATCAGTGAAATAGGGCAGGCAATTACAGACGATGACAGCGCTGCTGTAAGTGCCGTAAAATTTGCAGTCATAGATTTGGATGATGACGGAGAAGACGAAATCGTTCTCTGGCTCAAAAATGGTATGTCTGACTGCGGTTTTGAAATACTGCATGATCAGAACGGAGAAATCTATGGATTTACGCTGTGGTATAGGGCGTTTATGGAGTTAAAGACAGACGGCACATTTCTGTCTTCAGGCGGCGCTGCTGATTCCAGAATAGGGAAAATGAGTTTTTCTGAAACCGGATATAGCGTAACCAGTCAAGCCTATAGCCAATCCGGATATGATTCAGACAATGAATTGACGGTACAATATTTTATAAATAATGAATCCTGTTCAGAAGATGAATTTAATGATAAGATAAACGCCCAGGAACAAAAAGCAGATGTAGAGTGGTATGATTTGTCTGAAAACAACGTAAATGCTGTGCTTTAAAAGTTTACCTGAGCATTCTCTATTGACGTCAGAGTAACTTCCCGTATAATACAAGTTGGGATGTGCAGACTGTCAGGATATCAGTGGAATTGCAGAAAAAATGAGGTATAAAGATGAAAGCAGCGTTTGTAGCCTGTTCAGATCCCATGCTGTTATATCAGCGGGGGGATGTGGAACGTTTGAAAGCGATTGTGGAAAAAGAAGGATTGACAGTGGAGGTCAGCCCGTATTTGTTTGAGCCCTTCCGCGGCCTTTCGGCAAAAGACAAGGCAGCGGATCTGATGCAGTTTTTTGACGACCCGGATATGGAATTTATTTTTGATGTCTCCGGGGGCGACATTGCCAATTCCGTGCTGGAATGGCTGGACTATGACAGGATCCGCCATAGCAATGCCCTGTTCTGCGGCTACAGCGATCTGTCCACAGTGCTGAACGCCATATGGACCTGCGCCGGGCGGGAGACAGTGAACTACCAGGTGCGGAATCTGTTGTATGACAATGCCGAGGCAGCAGGCGTCTATTTTCGGGAGAAGATTCTGTCAAAACGTGTGGATGCAGCGGATCTCGACTACGGGTTCCTGCGGGGAGACGCCATGCACGGCAGGGTGCTTGGTGGCAATATACGATGCTTTTTGAAGCTGGCTGGCACGGGATTTTTTCCGGATCTGGAGGGTGCGATTCTTCTTTTGGAGGCATGCAGCGGTAATGTCATGAAGATGACTACCTATCTGCATCAGTTGAAGCAGATGGGGGTTTTTGAGAAAATCAACGGGATTTTGCTGGGGACGTTTACCGAGATGGAAGCAAAGAAGCTGACACCGGCCATGGCGCAGCTGGTGAAGGAGATTGTGCCGCTTTTTCTCCCCATAGCGGCAACTCCGTATGTGGGACACGGCACAGATGCCAGAGCGATTGTGATCGGAAGAGAGTACAGTCTATCGGCGGGTCGGTAACGGAGAAAGGCAGCGGTATGTACAGGATCGGGATCTGTGACGATGATAAAATATTGTGCGGCGAACTGGAAGAGATGCTTTACCGGGTGACGGAAGAATTGTCCGTGAAAGCGGAAGTGGAGGTATGGTACTCCGGGGAAAGCCTGCTGTCGGATCTTCAAAAAGGGGTCTCCCTGGAATTGCTTTTTCTGGACATCGAGCTGGCACAGCAGAACGGGGTTGCCGTGGGCAGCTTCATCCGAAATGAGATGGAGGACATGGAGACGCACATTGTGTATATTTCGGGCAGGGAGAGTTATGCCATGCAGCTGTTTCGCATTCAGCCGCTGGATTTTTTGATCAAACCCATATCGGAGGACAGGCTGAGAGAAGTTCTTGGAAGGAGTCTTAAGCAGAGACAAAACGGGAGTCTTTGTTTTGAGTACCGGAAGGGAGGCTCTGTATTCCGGATCCCTACAAAGGATATAGTCTGCTTTATGAGTGAGGACAAGAAGATCCGGGCGGTAACCCGGACGGGCGAGGAAGCCTTTTACGGAAAGCTGAAGAAGATCGGGGAAGCGCTCCCTCGGGATTTTGTAATGATCCATCAGTCCTATATCATTAATCAGAAATACGTTAGGGAATACGCTTACGACGCCGTGACAATGCTGGACGGAACGGTGCTTCCTATCAGTAAACCCTACAGGAAAGCCATTAGAAGCAAAATCAGACAGTCTCAGAAAGTGGATACAAATGTTGAATTATAGCGTGCTGTCTATCTTGATCGTAAATATGTTAAGAGTCCTGCTGTTAAAAGCAATGATCGAAAGGGTGCTTTCTGCCCGAAAGCCGGAAAGAAAAAGACAGCAGGCGGGGATCGCCCTTTATTACCTGCTGGTCCTGATCCTGTATGGGATCTTTGGAATGAGTGCGCTCTATGAAGCAGGCAGTTTCCTTGGGCTGATCCTTTTTTCATTTCTCTATCCTGGCTCATGGGGAAAGCGGCTTTGGGCATCGTTGGTGGTATTCTGTATGGATATGGCCTGCGGTCTGGCCGGAGATTGGGCGCTTGCGATGATTGGCGGTGGTATTGCCTGGAATTCGATTCCTCTGGCGGTGCAGACCTTTCTGCTTTTGGTCTGTACTGTGATCATGAGGGTTTGGCCTGAAAGGGCGGTGGGGGAAGACTCTGGGGAAGAGAATATTGTATTTGAAAAGAGACGGGCATGTATTCTGTTTTTTATTCCCGCTGTCAGTGGCGTGGTGCTGTGTGTTCTGCAGTCTGGGGATTTCGGGAGAAGCAGTTCTTTGATCTTATCCGTCTCCATGCTTTTACTCAATCTCTGCGTCTTTTCTCTCTATGAAACCATGGCGGCGGATGATAAGAAGATCCGGGAAAAGGAAATCTACAGGCAGCAGACCTATGCTTATCAGAACCAGCTGGACGTCATCATGGAGTCCCAGAATCGCATCCGGGCCCTGAGACATGACAGTAAAAATCATATCCTGGCGCTTAAGGCGCTGCTTCAGAAAAAAGACTGGGAGGAGGCGGACAGGTATCTGGACGCCATGCAGGATTTTATGGGAAATCCGAAAGAGTATGCCTCCACCGGTAACGATACGGTGGACAGTCTGCTGAACTATAAGCTGCAGAAGGCCGGAAGTCTTTTACATAAAGTGGAAGTAAACATTACCATCCCTGAGAAGCTGATTTTGCAGTCCTTTGATCTGAACGTGGTGCTGGGCAACCTGCTGGACAATGCCATAGAGGCGGCGGCCCGGACACAAAAGAAGGAACTGAGACTGACCATGAAGCTTGAAAAGGGCGTTTTATTCCTCAACATCCGCAACAGCTGTCAGGGCATTGCCGACGGGAAAATACAACATCTTGAGACCACGAAAAAAGACGGAGCGGACCATGGGCTGGGATTAGGCAATGTGCGCCGCATTGTGGAAAAATACCACGGTGATATGGAACTGCGGAGTGAAAACGGATATCTGGAAACGGATATCATGATGTATATAAAAGAGATGTGATGCAACAGTTCAGCCAGCGGTCAGCCCCAGGGAAAAATCGTGTTTACACGAATTTTTCCCTGGGGCTGACCGCTGAGGGAGCGCCAATTCATGAGCAAAATCAGGCGCGAAGCGCCGGAGAGCGCGTCAGCGCGATTTTGCGAATGGCGCGCCTGAACGTCAATCAGGTAAACTTGGTCAATTTCGCCAAAATATAGTCTATTTTCGTCATTTTTTCAAAAACAGTCTGTCATCGTGCTATTATTTCCTCATGTGAATCACATAATTTTACTTTGCGGCAGTTTTGTTCCACAGAACTTACGCCGAAACAGGCTGCGGGCTGCCGCAGTCTGCGTACTGTGCCGGCCGGAGTACACAGATGGGAGATTCCGAAGGAAAGAGAAGTGATTTAGAAAGATAAAGAGGAGATTTAAAAGAACAGTGAGGAAATTTAGAGAGACAGAGAAAAAATTGGGAAGAACAGCGAGGAGACTTTTATGAGAAAAAAGAAATATTTGGGAACATTGGCAGCCATATTATGTACCGCGGCTCTTTCCGGCTGTCAGAAGGCGCCGGAGGCCGCGGTGGATTCAGACATTCCCCACGCCGGGACTGCCATAGAGCAGCAGGCGTCGGATGGAGCCGGGGAGCAGTCCTTGGGAGAGCAGCAGTCGTTGGGACAGCAGCCGGGAGGATATTTTCTGGAACAAACGCTCGGCACCGGAGAGAACAAAATGACGATTCGGGCTCAGATCCCCGCCGTCCCGGAGCAGGTCTATCAGATGACCCTGGTGCCGGACGATACGCTGGGAAAGGACGCGCTGCTTGCTCTGCTGGAGGCGGGGGAAGACGCGGCGGTGGATTCCTCTCAGGAATTGCTGGAAGAGATCGCGCAGTCTGATTATGACAATACCCACGGTCCGGAGGGAGAATACTGTTACTATTCCCGGTTCTCGGATCGAACGGCGCTTCAGTTTTCCGCCGGGCAGAGAGAGGCTTCCCTTGCCGGACACACCTCGGTGGGTTATAAAGATTCGGTCCTGTGGGATCGCAGGATTGGCATGGTTGTTTATGAAGACGAACTGATACCGCCGTCGCAGGCGGATACGGAGGGCGAGTTTCCATTAAGAGAGGCGAAGCGGATCCTGTTGGACAAGCTGGAACCTCTTGGAATCAAAGAAGTGTCCTTTTGGCAGATCCGCTATTGTAAAGGGGACGGAGACAGCTATTATGAACTTTTCTTTGCCCCGGTTCAGGAAGGAGTTTCCATGATAAAGGAAACAGAGAGCTATGGGCTGGGAGAAATCTATCCGGAAGGCTGGGCCAGCGTCACGCCGGACGGCGTATCGGAATTGGATCTCAGTAACTTTTGCGCCAGGATCGGAGAAAAGGAGCCTGTGACGGTTCTTCCCTTTGAAAAGATTGAGCAGATCCTGGAACAATATCTGGACAACGGTTTGATCATGACAGATGAAAGGATGGTCTTTGACCATGTGGAACTGGAGTATTATCCGCTGCCCAATACGCAGGTGCAGGGCGAGATGGAATACCGGGAGCAGCTGGAGCTTGTTCCGGTATGGCATATTTACATCACGGTGGAAGATTATGTAGAGAAGTATGCGGGCCTGGAAGGAATATCTCCGGAGGCGGTTGACAATATCTGCATCAACGGAGTCACGGGTGAAGTGGAGAGGGCGAAATAAAGAATATGAGCTGGAAATTTTTAGGACAGGATATAAGAAGAAGCATCTTGAACCCGGGATTCGCGGCGGGAATCTGCGGGCTGGGGGCGCTGCTTGCCTGGAATTTCTTTCGGGAATCCGTGGGCGCGGGGAGCTTTTATTACGCGGTGGTCAACATCATGGCGGCGTCCGGCTTTCCTGTTTTCGCGCCGGTATTCCCGGTGCTGGGGTATGCGTCCCGGTTCTGCCAGGAATATGAGAGCGGTTATTACAGATGGATCTTAAGCAGGATGAACGCCAGGGAATATGCGCTTGCGCGGATCGTCAGCGTGGCCCTGTCCGGGGGCCTGATCGTGGGAATCCCCATGCTTTTGATCTGTCTCGCCAGCCTGGGAACGGGACTGCCGGAGATCACCGACACCACACATACCAGAGTGGATATGAATGCTACGCTCATGCAGGTTGCACAGACTTACGGGCCGGGTATGGTGGTGGCCGCCAAAACTGTGCTGGGATTTCTCTTCGGCGCGGCCTGGGCGCTAGTGGGGCTTTCGTTTGCTGTATGGATGCCCAATCAGTATGTGGCGCTGATCGCACCCTTTGTGTTGTATGAGTGTCTGTATCTTCTGCCGGTGGGCGGCTTCTTTGCTCCGTCAAATCTTGTGCGGGGGGATGATTACGGGCATCTGTATTCTGCTGTCATGGAGTGCGGTTGGATTTTGCTTGCCGCCGGGGCGGCAATGGCGGGATTTATGCGGAGGTGCCGGGATGCGTAGAGCGGTTGTTCTGGCGGCAGGGATGTGGAGGCGGGAAATGCAAAGTCCCAGAGTCTGGATGGGATATTTGCTGGGCCTGACCCTCCTTGGCCTAAGCTGCAATGACTTTTTGAAGTATGCGGGAGAGATAAAAGAACCGGTCAACCTGCTGGAGCCCTTTGTGGTAGCTCAGTGTCAGGCTTTTGTGGGCAGGCTGTGGCCGTTAGGGTATCTGCTCCTTCTGGCGGACGCGCCTTTTATCGGAAAGGGTACCGATCTGCTGTTGTATCGCAGCGGCAGACATGCCTGGAATCTGGGGATGATCTGTTACGTCCTGCTGCAGAGCTTTTGGTATGCGGCCTGTCTTGCAATCTGCTCTGTCCTGGCCAGTGTGCCCTTTGGGTTTCCTGGGAAGATCTGGAGCGGGCCGGCCTATCTGCTGGTAAAGTTTCCGAAGAGCGCCGCCGCCCTGAAATATCATCTGTTTTTCGAGGGCGGGACAATGATGAGTCAGCTGACAGTTCCACAGGCCTTTTTGGCGGCCTTTGTCTATCTGTTCTGCTATCTGGCGCTGATGGGGATGCTCCTGTATGTGTGCAGCCTGATGTTTGGGAGCTTTTGGGGATTTTTGGCGGTGGCGGTTTTCCATTTGGGGCGTATCGTCCTGTCGTTCTGGTTTCGGATCCCATGGAGCCCGGTACATGAGACAGGCAGCCTGTACCGTCTCTGGAAGTATCCGTGCAGGGCAGGCATGGCTTTCATCTTTATGACATTTATATCATTCCTTGCTGTGAAAAAGGTGGAATTTTCGGAGCGGAGGGGAGGAAACGGATGAGAATGTGGGGGACGGTTTTTCGCTATTTTGGCGGCGTGCAGGTGGATATGGAATTTGGGCTGGACTATGACAAACTGTTCCTGGGGCTGATTCGATGGCTTCTGCCCCTTACCGTGTGTCTGCTGGCGGAGGGGGTCTGGCTGGAAAAGAGAAACAGGATGGAGCTTCTGGCCCGCTTTCGTTATGGGACGGACAAAAGGTGGTGGAGGGTAAAATTTCTCAGGGGATTCAGGTTTGGTATAGCCGTGGGGGCAATCCTGTTTTGCATCGCTCTGGCGGCGGATGGGTTGAGTCCTGCGGGGATTTCCCAGGAAACCGGGAAGGTGTTTCTTCTGTGGATTCTGCATTTTGCGACGATGCTGTCATTTTTTATGGCGCTGGAGCTTATGGGGCTGAAAGGGCCTGCTCCGGGAGCGCTGCTTTTGCTGGAGGGCGTCAGCTTCCTTACGGGTATCCTGTCCGGCAGGCTTTCTATGTGGATGTACGGCAGATGGGGCATGTATTTTCAGAGCGGATGGTTTGACAGGGAGACGGGAGTGCCGGTATTCGTTGCATTTGCGGCAGAGGGATTCCTGGCGGCGGTCAGTTACGGCGCGGGCAGGATCTTTTTAAAACGGGGCGGCGGAAAGTAGGGAGCCGGAAGGTAAGGCGCCGGAGGATAAAGCTGCGGGGGACGGCAGGAAAGGAAAAACAGGCGGGGAATCAGGGAAAAGAATGGTAAAAAAGCCAGAAGCGTAAGAAAAAACCAGAAAGATGAAAAGAGACAGAAAAAATTAGAAAGAGCCAGAAAAAGTAAGAAAGAGACAGAAAAAGTAAGAAAGAGACAGAAAAAGTTAGAAAGAGCCAGAAAGATAAGAGAAGGTCAGAAGGATAAGAAAAAAACAGCAGAAGAACAGAGAAGGAAAAATTTCAGGAAAGGACAGTTTGGCATATGGAAGAAATGATCCGAATTGAAAATCTGACAAAAAAATTTGGGGATGTCACGGTACTGGATAATATCAACTTAAGTCTGAAGAAAGGTAAAATTTATGGATTTATCGGAAGAAACGGTTCCGGAAAAACAGTATTGTTCAAGCTTATCATAGGCTACTTAAGACCCACCGGCGGACGGGTGACGGTAGGCGGAGAAGAAATCGGCAAAGATCAGGATTTTGCGGATGACATAGGAATTATCATAGAAAATCCGGGTTTCCTGGGAAGATATACCGGCTTTCAGAATCTGAAATATCTGGCGGACATCCGCAATGTCATCGGCAGGGAGCGGATCCGGGAGAGCATGGAGAAAGTGGGCCTTGATCCGGACAACAGGAAAAAGGTGGGAAAGTATTCTCTGGGAATGAGGCAGCGTCTCGGCATCGCCCAGGCCATTATGGAGGACCCCGAGATTCTGATTTTGGACGAGCCCATGAACAGTCTGGACAGCCAGGGCGTGGAGGACGTCAGGAAAATTTTATTGCAGCTGAAGGATGAGGGAAAAACGATTCTGCTGTCAAGCCACCATAGGGAAGACATTGAAATTTTATGCGACTGTGTATATGAGATGGAACGGGGGCGCTGCAAGGAGTACAGATAATGCAGGATGGAGATGGTATATTAAAGACCCAGTGGATCCAGCGTATCAAAACAGGGGTCAGCCAGTTGTGACCATTTCGCCAGCCAGAGGGAATCAGACTTCCCATAGATATGTTGACGCTGTTGTCCGTATTCAATATAATAATATGTAGTGCCGTCTGGGGCACCGCGCTGTAAGAATCCGATGTAAAAACAAGCAGGATTAACAGGATTACAGGACACAGGGAGGTCTGTCATGTATCGCATCACATTTTCACCGGATAAAAAAATTTGTGACATTTCTCCAGCTTTATATGGCATTTTCTTTGAGGATATCAACCGTGCGGGAGACGGGGGACTGTATGCGGAAATGCTGATTAACCGCGCCTTTGATGACGGGGTGATCCCGCAGGGGTGCACCTATCACAGCAAAAGAAGGACAATCACCTCGCCGACGGGCTGGGAGAGCAGCTTTCCCTGCGCTGAAACGGAAGGAATCTACGGATGGAGCGCATTGGGAAATGCGAGGATGACGCTGACGGATCAGAATACCTTAAACCGCGCCAGAAAACGGGCGCTGAAGGTTTGTTTTCATGGCGGCGCAGTTGTAAATCACGGCTTTGGAGGAATTTCCGTCACGGCAGGCGGTACATATCGGTTTTACCTGTTTGCAGTTTCGGAAAAACCTGTGGAAATCACAGTTTCACTTCAGTCAGCGACGGGAAAGATTTATGCGCAGCAGTCTTTGACGGTGGAGGGCGATTATACCAGATATGATTGTCTGCTAAAGAGCGATTCGGATGAGAATGAAGCCGTGCTGGCGCTGCATTCGGATTCGGAAGACACGATAACAATAGGTTTTACGTCTCTTTTTCCGACAGATACGTTTCATAACCGGGAAAACGGCCTGCGACGGGATCTGGCTGAGAGACTGACCGCGCTGCATCCTGCGTTTCTGCGGTTCCCAGGAGGCTGTGTTGTGGAAGGGTTTTCAAAAGAGACCGCATACCGATTTGAAGACACCATTGGCCCTGTGTGGGAACGCAGGCCCCATTGGCTGCTTTGGGGCTACAACGCCACGGGAGGATTGGGATTTCATGAATTTCTGCAGTTCTGTGAAGACGCGGGGATCGATGCCATGTATGTCTTTAACTGCGGAATGACCTGTCAGGCCCGGTGCCCCGATTATTTTGACGCTGAACTTCTGGAGAAAATGTATCAGGATGCGGTTCATGCAATCTTGTATGCTTCTGCCCCCGCCGATACCGAGTGGGGAGGGAAACGTGCCGCGAACGGTCACCCTGAACCCTTTAAATGTCTGAAATATCTGGAGATAGGCAACGAGAACTATGGGGAGGAATATTGCAGACGCTACAGGTATTTTTATGACAGATTAAAGGCGCAGTTTCCGCAGTATACCTATATTGCCACCGATCATGTAGAAAAAAACGGGCTGCCTGTAGAAACCGTGGACGATCATTACTATTCCGATCCGGCCTTTTTTGCGGCAAATCATGAAATGTACAGCGGCTTTGACCGGGACGGTGCGGATATTTATGTGGGTGAGTATGCGGCCACGATCGGATGCAAAAATGGAACGCTTTACGGTGCACTGGGGGAAGCGGCTTTTCTGACAGGGATTGAAAAAGTGCAGGACCGGGTGAAAATGACCAGCTACGCGCCGCTTTTCAACAATCCGGCTTACACTGCATGGGAACCCGATCTGATTATTTTTAACAACCATGCCAGCTATGGAATCCCAAGCTATTATATGCTGGAAATGTTTGCGAAGAATCGGGGCAGTTATGTGTGCGGGCAGCAGGTTATGACGGATTATGACAGACGCTGCGGGCATGGCGTCTTTCGGTATACCTTTCGCGGGGAGAGCGTCATAGCCGGCAGCGCGGAGAAAAACTGCCAGTATTTTTCTCATGAAGCCGATATCCGGAACGGACAGCTGAAGGTCAGTTTTTGGGATACCTGTGCCCAGGGGGAGGATCAGGATCATTATGATTTTGTCTGCGAGGGCGGCAGGAGCGCGGTGACGCATTATATTGGCTGGTCCAGGGAAATCATCTGTGAGGGAAAATGTGAACTGAGCGGAGATCTGGCACAGGTTGAAATCCATACGGACCGCGACGAATTTGAGATCAAGGTAAACGGCGTACAGATCCATAAGGCGGTTCTGAAACCATTACCCCACATTTCGGCGGTCTGCACCGTGGACGGGGCCACAGGGAAACGGATTGTCAAGATCGTAAATATCACAGAAAAAGAGATTCGGACAGAGCTTGTCTCGGACAGACCCATACCGGACCGGGGATTTATGACCACGCTTACCGCCGGCAGTCTGCAGGCGGGTAACAGCTTTGAAGACCCACAGGCTGTTGTCCCTGTTTCCCGCGAGGTTGAACTTACAGGCGGCGCGGTTATTGTTCCGGCCCGTTCCGTGAATATTCTGACGTTTCCGGCATAGCCGAGGTCCGAAGGTCTCTCCGGAAAGTCTTTCGGGCAATTTTACCAATTTCCCGGCTGCCATTTTTGTGCAATTCCACCTTTGACGGGAGAGAGTATTCCGCATATAATAAATTACAGTAACGTGTGGCACTCGATGCGTAAATCCAGTTGAGTGCTCCACGTTTATTTTTTTGCAGGAAAGGAACAGAAAATGGAAACAGAAACAAATCACTTTTTGGGAAACGAACGCATTGGGAAACTGATGGGCCGGTATGCCGTTCCCTGTATCATTTCGCTCCTGGTGGGCGCGCTTTATAACATTGTGGATCAGATCTTTATCGCAAACGCCTCTTATCTCGGGTCCTTCGGCAATGCCGCAAATACGGTGGTATTTCCGCTCACGGTGGTCGCTCTGGCGGTGGCCGTCATGATCGGAGACGGCTGCTGCGCGTTCGTCAGTCTGAGCCTTGGAAAGAAGGAAACCGCGGACGCGAGAAAGAGTGTCGGCAATTCCGTTGTCATGGCGGTTTTAAGCGGTATAGTCCTCTGCGGGGTCTATCTGGTCTTTGGGGAGCCGATCATCACCTTGTTCGGCGCTACCGTAAATGAGGAAACATTCCGGTACTCCAGAGAATATTTCTTCTGGATTTCGGTGGGGATCCCCTTCTATGTATTCGGCCAGGCGATGAATCCGATCATCCGGGCGGACGGGTCGCCGAAGTTTGCCATGGTTTCCACACTGCTTGGAGCGGTGGTTAATATCATTCTGGATCCGGTCTTTATCTTTTTGTTCCGGTGGGGCATGACGGGAGCCGCCGTGGCAACGGTGCTCGGACAGGTCGTAACGGCTGCGCTGGCGTTCTGGTATCTTCTTCATATGAAGCTGGTCCGCCCGGCGGGAAGGGATCTGCGCATGGAACGGCGGATCGTGGGAAGAACGCTGATGCTTGGCATTACAAGCTTTCTTTCCCAGATTTCCCTGGTGGCCGCCATGGCCGCCATCAATAACATGATTCGAAAGTACGGAGCCATGGATCCGGTATTCGGCCGGGAAGAGTACGCCCAGATCCCCATGGCGGTGGTGGGAATCGTCATGAAGTTTTTCCAGATCGTCATTTCGATCGTGGTGGGAATGGCGGCGGGATGCATTCCGATCGCAGGCTATAATATGGGAGCAGGGAAGAAGGAAAGGGTACGGAGCCTGTTTACCAGGCTGCTTGCGGCCGAAGCCGCCGTAGGCGCGGCAGCGTTTCTGATCGTGGAACTGTTCCCGGGGGCGTTGATCGGTATTTTCGGCGCGTCCAATGAGAGCGTGTATTATACGGAGTTTGCGCTGAAATCCTTCCGTATTTACCTGTGTATGATAATTTTTGCCTGTGTCAATAAGGCGTGTTTTATTTTTCTGCAGGCTATGGGAAAAGCGGCGGCTTCCACCCTGCTCTCCATGCTCCGGGAAGTTGTCTTCGGTGTGGGTTTTGCGCTTTTGCTCCCTCTGTTCTGGGGTCTGGATGGAGTGTTGTACTCCATGCCTCTGTCTGATCTTCTGACATTTGCCGTTGCGGTGGTTCTGATCGTCAGGACGTACAGAGAGCTGGGAAAAAGTCTTTCGTCTACCTGAATAATTTCCCAAAAGGTAATAACAGGCAAGGTCAATTTAAAAAATAAATTAAATCAATAAACAGCAACAAAAAACAGCATGATTAAGCGATTTATCATACAAGCATAGTTATAAAAAATCAAGTAATAAGATAAAATTTATCATTGTGCGGCATAAAAATCTGTGATACCATAATCCGGCACGGAGCGATACCGGTGCAAAAAAGGAGACAGGGGCTGTCCGGAACCTTTCGAGGTACGGGCGGCAGAAAGAGGAGATATGAGCACGGAAAAAGCAAAGAATGCCGCGAGATCAGCTGAGATTGCCCAAAAGTACGGCAAGACTTACCATATGCCCCCGGAGGTTACATACGACTGGGTGAAGAAAGACTGTATTGACAGGCCTCCCATCTGGTGCAGTGTCGACTTAAGGGACGGCAATCAAGCGTTGATCGATCCCATGAGCCTGGAAGAAAAGCTGGAGTTTTTTCAGCTTCTTGTGGAGATCGGGTTTAAGGAGATCGAGGTCGGCTTCCCGGCTTCCTCGGACACAGAATACAATTTTATCCGCGCGCTGATCGAGCGGAATATGATACCGGACGACGTGACCATCCAGGTGCTGACCCAGGCCAGGGAGCATATTATCCGCAAGACCTTTGAAGCCGTGGAGGGCGCGCCCCACGCGGTGATCCATTTGTACAATTCCACCTCTGTGGAACAGCGGGAACAGGTCTTTCGAAAAGATAAGGAAGCGATTAAAAAGCTTGCCGTGGACGGCGCCGATCTGCTTCGCAGGCTGGCGGAGCGGACGGAGGGCAACTTTACCTTCGAGTACAGCCCAGAGAGCTTTTCCCAGACGGAGGTGGAGTATGCGCTGGAGGTCTGCAACGCGGTGCTGGATGTGTGGAAACCGACTCCGGAGCGCAAGGCGATCATCAATCTTCCCACGACGGTACAGGTCGCAATGCCTCATGTGTTTGCCTGCCAGGTGGAATATATGCATAAGCATCTGAAATACAGGGACAGCGTTGTGCTCAGCGTCCATCCCCACAACGACCGTGGCTGCGGTATCAGCGACGCGGAGTTTGGCGTTCTGGCCGGGGCGGACCGCGTGGAGGGGACGCTTTTCGGAAACGGCGAACGCACGGGAAATGTGGATATTGTGACGCTGGCGCTGAACATGATGTGCCACGGCGTGGACAGCGGTCTGGATTTTTCCCATATCATGAAAATCCGGGAGGCGTATGAGCGGTTTACCGGTCTGAAGGTCCACGAGAGAACCCCTTATGCGGGAGATCTGGTGTTTACCGCCTTTTCAGGCTCCCATCAGGACGCCATCAGCAAGGGCATGGCGTGGCTGAAGGAGGGAAAGAGCGGAAAGCGCTGGGATGTGCCCTATCTTCCCATTGATCCTGCGGATGTGGGGAGAGAATACGAGTCCGATGTGATCCGGATCAACAGCGTCTCCGGAAAGGGTGGCGTGGCGTTCGTGTTAAAGCAGCAGTTCGGATTCTCGCTGCCTGCGGCCATGAAGGAGGAAGTAGGCTATCTTGTGAAGGGCGTGTCAGACAGACGCCATCAGGAGCTTGCCCCCAGAGAGATCTATGATATCTTTGAAGAAAATTATATCAGTCCCCGCAGCGTGTTCCGCATTCCGGAATGCCATTTTAAGCAGGAGCGCGGGATCCAGGCGGAGGTCACCATAGAGCAGAACGGCGAGAAAAGGGTGATCCGCAGCCAGGGCAACGGTCGTCTCGATGCGGTCAGCAACTGCCTGAAGGTTTTCTTTGGCATCAGCTATGAACTGTCGGTTTATGAGGAACATGCCATTTCAAAAGGATCAAGCTCTAAGGCGGCGTCCTATGTGGGTATCGTTCAGGACGGCCGGTTTTACTGGGGTGTGGGTGTAGACGAGGACATTATCAAGGCGTCCATCGCCGCGCTGGCTTCCGCTGTGAACAAGCTGACGGCCGAACAGCATATCACTGTGGGCCGGGAAGAGCGGATCGTGGAGATCATAAGCTATATTCAGAACGATTATGAGAACGTGACGCTGGAGAGCCTTTCGGAGGCGTTTCACCTCTCGAAGCCCTATCTTTCCAAGTACATCCGGGAGAAGGCAGGCGTCACGTTTCAGGAAGTTGTTAAAAAAGAGCGGATGAAAAAAGCCCGCTCTCTCCTGAAACAGACAAATAAGACGGTAGAGACAATAGCCGCGGAAGTGGGCTATGAAAATGTGGAGCATTTTAACCGGCTGTTCAGGAAAAGCTACGGGATGACGCCGGTGCAGTACCGGAAACAGCAGAACGGTTAGTCGTTGTTTCCGTGGGGTATTTGGTGATATCGCAGTTCCAGAAATCGGTCGCGGTGTTTGAGAAACATTTTTTTCAGGTCATTCGTATATCCTACCACGACCCAGGGCATGGTCTCATCAATTGTGCGCAGCATTTCCCGCGCGGTATTTTCGTCGCAAACGGGGAAGGTGATGCAGTTTTCGGCGTCTTCCCGATAAAGGATAAGGTTATAGCTGCTGCCGGTTTTAATGCCGTTGGAGCGGTGAGTGGTTGTGGACTGATAAGCCCAAAGTATTTTGTCATTGGGAATGGCGCCGGGGACGGCGCCTTTTCTATAATAGGTAAACAGTTTTCCGATCCGGATATCCTCGCTTTTTTCAAAACAGGCCGCGGCGGCATAGTCCGCTTCTGCGGCGGCTTCCGTGTATCCTGCGGCCGCTATGGTATGCTTCAGTCCCTTTAAGGTGGCGCCTGTGGCGGCTCTCAAGATCCGGATTATGCCCCAGAGGATCAGCCCAAGGCCGCCAATGAAAAGCAGGATGGAAACGGGATGGCTGCGAAGGGCCGGAACCGCTGTAAAAGCCATCATGACAGCGCCGATGACGATCCGGATAACGCTTCCGGCGGCGATGGACTGAATGGCTTTCCTTTTCAGGCGTTTAAACATGGTATGTTTCCTCCTTGAAATTGTTTTGTCATGACTGCGTTTCTGTGATTATAACATACTTTGAAAAGACAGAAAAGTCAGTTCTTGCAATTCAGACAGATTATGCTATAATGTAATAAACGGAAAGGAAACGTGTCATACCTTTCACATATGCCATGGGGATATAGCTCAGTTGGGAGAGCGATACGTTCGCAACGTATAGGTCACGAGTTCGAGTCTCGCTATCTCCATTCCAGAGCCGGAATGCGTTGCATTCCGGCTTCTTCAACTTTTTATGCCTTTCATTTTCCCTCGGGGTGACTGACAGGACCGCGGAAATGTGGTATACTCCTTTGTAGTTACAGTTGATTTATAACAGAGCACAGCGGTTTAAGGGAAAAAACATCATGAAAAAACTGAAAAATATGTGAAAGAGCTTTCCATTTCCGAAAAAATACTGTAAAATAGGCAGGACAGTTGTAAAAGGCGAAGCCTCGTATAGCTGTGTCAATTTTTTAAGAAGGAGACAGTACAATGTCCGACAGTGAAAAAAAGAAACAGAAAAATACAGAGGGAGTACAGGAGCCTGTACTTACCAGATATGACCTGAAGGTAAAGCGCCGGCAGGAGCAGAAGAAAAAGGAAGAGCGGGAAAAGAAGATCGCAACCGCGGTGGGTGTGCTGGTCCTGATCGGACTGATTTGTCTGGTGCTTTCTTTTCCGATCCGTTCCTGGCTGACGGTTCACGGTACTTATGTGATCGTGGACGGCGAAAAGGTGCCAAGGGTGGAATTTGATTACAACTATTATACGGCTCTGAATAATTATGTATCCGTAAACGGTTATCTGTTGAGCCTGATGGGGCTGAATCTGGAAGGTGATCTGTCCACTCAGATGTATTCCGAAACGCTTAGCTGGAAGGATTATTTTGATGAGCTGGCAGTCAATAACCTGAAATCCAGCATAGCGGTGAAGCGGGATATGGAGGCAGCGGGCTTTACCTATGATGAGTCGGAGGAATATGAACATTTTGTGGAAAGCCTGCGGCAGGCTGCCCAGGCGGAGGGACATTCCTTTGAAGAACATGTGAAGGAGTTTTATGGTCCTTACGCCACGATGAAAAGGGTGGAAGACGACATCAGGGGAGATCTGAGGATCAGTGCATATCTGGACTCTGTGGCGGAGAGCAACGCTCCCTCCGATGAGGATATTCAGACCTATTATGAGGAAAACAGGGACGATTACGACTGTGTAGATTACCATATGATTACGGTTAATGCGGAGCTTCCCACGGAGCCTACGGAGCTTGCGGATCCCGTGGAGGAGACCGAAGGTACGGATTCCGAAGACGCGCAGGAAACCTATGAGCCCTCCCAAGCTGAGATTGACGCTGCGATGCTGATTGCAAAAAAAGAGGCGGACAGTCTCCTCGACACGGTAGGATCGGAGGGTGAGGCGTATACCAATGTGCAGCTGACCAGCGTAAGTTATACGATTTTGGAGTGGCTTTCCGACAGCGGCAGAAAGAAGGGTGACACGACTGTCCTTGAAAATACAGCTGCCCATTGTTATTATGTACTATCTTTTGATGATCGTTATGTGGATCCTACCGTTTCCGCAAATGTGCGGGTTATTGTGACGGAGGACGATAACGGGCAGGAGATCCTGGACGAGTGGAAGGCAGGCGAAGCGACAGAGGAGAGTTTTGCCGCTCTGGCTGACAAATATAATGATGGTTTGTTGATGGATGTGGAAGCCGGTCTGCTGGAGGGAGTGGATCCCAGACTTCTGGAGGACGAGGTTTCCTCCTGGCTGACGGATGGAGCCCGTAAGAGCGGCGATACTTCGGTGATTGCTTCTCCGTCTGCTGCCGTCACATATATCTTTTATTATATCAGCGCCGGCGAACCTGTCTGGAAGGTGGATATCAGAGATACGCTGATCAATAATTTCAAGTCGGATTATGTGACCGCGCTGACCGAAAACATGACGGTTCAGGATCCTCATCACAATCTGCGGTATCTGGAAGTGGAAGCCCAGCAGGAATCGGCGGCTGCGGAAAGCAGCTCCGGGGAGGATGGGTCGCAAGGCAGCGGTGACGGTTCCGGGGAGGATGCGTCAGAAGGCAGCGGTGACGGCTCCGGGGAGGATGCAGCACAGGAAAGCGATAACGCCTCCGGGGAAGGCACATCGGATTCCTCTGCGGAATGAGCAGTCATCACCCGAAAAGCAGCGCATGGCGGTGGGAGATTCTCACCGCCTTTTTGAAAGAGAGACGATATGGAGAACATTGGCGGAGAAAAGATGCTGGTGCTGGATATTGACGGCACACTGACAAATTCAAGGAAAGAGATTACAGCAGCTACAAAGGAAGCCATACAAAAGCTTCTGCTGCGGGGACACAGGGTAGTGCTGGCATCAGGGCGCCCTACGCCGGGTATGCGCAGATATGAAGAAGAGCTGGAGCTGGAGCGGTACGGAGGTTATCTGCTGTCCTTCAACGGAGCCCATATCATGGAATGCCGCACCGGGGAGGTCATCTACCAGAGATTTCTGCCCCTGACGCTTCTTCCCAGGCTCTATAAGTTTGCGGAAGAAAATAGCTGCGGCCTGATTACCTATCTCGGCGAACAGGTCATTTCCGCATTTCCCATGGATGAATATGTGGAGACGGAAGCGCGCATCAATGGGCTTCCTGTGAGGCATGTGGAGAATTTTCTTGATTTTGTAGATTTTTCTATTCCGAAATGTCTGATGACCGCGCCGCCAAAGGAGGCGGAGGTTTTTGAAAGGGAGCTAAAGGCCAGGCTTGGGGATGTGGCGAGTATTTACCGTTCGGAGCCCTATTTTATAGAGATCATGCCTCAGAATGTGACGAAAGCTGCCGCCCTTGAGCGGATCCTGGAGGCGCTTGCGATAAAACGGGAGAACATGGTCTGCTGCGGCGACGGCTTTAATGATATTGCGATGATCCAATATGCCGGAGTCGGCGTGGCAATGGGGAACGCCCAGCCGGCGGTGAAGGAAGCCGCGGACTATGTGACCTCCACCAATGATGAAGACGGGGTTGTCGAGGTAATCAGAAGATTTTTTCCTTAAAGGGAATATGACATATGTGTCAGGAGGTGGGCGTTATCAGGATCCGGATGCCGGATAAGGTGAAATTTATTATAGACAAGATTACGGCGGCGGGATTCGAAGCCTACGCTGTAGGAGGCTGCGTCAGGGATTCCATTCTGGGCCGCACACCCCAGGACTGGGATATTACCACCTCCGCAAGACCGGAGCAGGTCAAGGCGCTTTTTTCCAGAACCGTTGACACCGGCCTGAAGCACGGAACCGTCACGGTGCTTCTGGGGAAGGAAGGTTTTGAGGTCACGACCTACCGTATTGACGGCGAGTATCTGGACGGCAGACATCCCAGAGAGGTGATCTTTACCCCCAGTCTGGAAGAGGACTTAAAACGCCGGGACCTGACGATCAACGCGATGGCTTACAACGACGAAAACGGTCTCGTGGATCTTTTCGGCGGCAGAAACGACATTCAGGAGAGGATAGTGCGCTGTGTGGGGGATCCGAAGCAGAGATTCGGGGAGGATGCCCTGCGTATGCTTCGGGCGGTGCGGTTTGCCGCTCAGCTGGGTTACCGGATCGAGGAAAGTACGGGAGACGCCATCGGGAGGCTGGCGCCAGGCCTGAGACAGATTAGCGCGGAACGGATTCAGGCGGAGCTGGTTAAGCTGATGACATCCCCCCATCCGGAATTTCTGAAAATGGCTTACGATTTCGGTATGACTGCCGTATTTCTTCCCGAGTTTGACCGGATCATGGAGACGGAACAGAATCACCCCCATCATTGTTTCAGTGTGGGAGAACATACCTTGCACGCCCTGACGGAGGTAGAGCCGGACAGGATCCTGCGTCTGGCAGTGCTGTTTCACGATATAGGAAAACCCGCCGCGCTGACGGTGGATGAGGACGGAATGACTCATTTTCACGGCCATGCAGGAGTGGGGGCGGAAATGACCGGACAGATCCTGAGGCGTCTGAAATTTGACAATGACACAGTGGGAAGGGTTTGTAAGCTGGTACTCTATCACGATTACGGAAACGGTCAGGAGCCTGATATGCGTTTCCTGAGGCACGCTGTGAACCAGATCGGTGAGGACGCTTTCCCCGGAATATTTTTGGTGAAGCGGGCTGATATCATGGCGCAAAGCGATTATATGCGCCGGGAAAAGCTTTCCGGTCTGGAGCGATGGCAGAAGCTGTACCAAAAGCTTTTGGAGGAAAAGCAGTGCGTGTCTTTACGGACACTGGCTGTGTCGGGCGCGGACCTGATCGGGCTTGGTATGGATCCCGGACGTAAGCTGGGCGAGACGCTTCAAAAACTGCTGGAACTTGTACTGGAGGAGCCGGAGCGCAACTCCAGAGAATTTCTGCTCGCCAGGGCGGAAGAAATGCTTTCTCAAGGGTAACATACTTTCCTGAATCCCCTCATAAGATAGGTTAGGAACCGGGCTTTAAGACGGTTACAAAACGATGGGGAGGGGCCGGAAGTGAACGACAGGGCAGTTGAGTTGCTGGAACAGTATGAGATAGAAGTGCAGCGGACCAGAAAGGGCCGGGGCGCCATTGTGTGTGACACGGATCAGGGGTGCCTGATCCTGAAGGAATATACGGGAAACGGGGACAGGATCCAACTCCAGAACCTGCTGCTTAAAAAACTCTCTGAAGAGGGCTCTGTCCGGGCGGAGAGGATTATTCCGGCCAGGGATGGCGCGTTATCGGTGCGGGATGGGGATGGGACGGAATATGTCCTGAAAACCTGGCTGGAGGGAAGAGAGTGCAATATTTATGACCGGGCCGAGTGCGGTATGGCGGTGAGCCTGCTGGCCCAGCTTCATCAGTGCATGGAGCTTCCCGGGGATACGCCCGGGCTTCCGACGCCGTTTTCGCCGGGAAAGGAATACGAGAAGCACAACCGGGAGCTGAAGCGGGTAAGAAAGTATCTGAAACAGAAGGGACAGAAAACATGGTTTGAGATCTGTCTTCTGAACGCCTTTGATTACTTTCTTGAGAAAGCGCAGGAGGTGACGGAGGAGTGGAAGTGCTACAGCGGTCAGTTTGAAGCGGTCAGGGACGACAAAACAGTCACCTTCTGTCACGGAGATTACCAGTATCACAATATTTTAAAGGGAAGCGGCGGATGGTTTCTTGTAAACTTTGAAAAGTGCCTGCCTGACAGTCCGGTGAGGGATCTGTATCTGCTCATGAGGAAGCTTCTTGAAAAGGGAAACTGGTCTGTATCCCTTGGCACGGAGCTCCTGGAGACTTACGAAAAGAAAAGCCCGCTGTCCGCCATAAGCAGGATAGACTTGTATTACAGGCTGGCGTATCCGGAAAAATTCTGGAAAATAGCCAATTTTTACTATAATTCCGGAAAGGCATGGATACCGGGAAGAAATCAGGAGAAACTGGAAAAACTGATTGCGCAGGAAAAAGAAAAACAGCGGTTTTTGGATGAGGTCTTTCGCAATGTGGGCGGTATGCGCAACGCCTAAAAGGAGAAAAAGTGATACACAGGAACATGGGGAGAGCGAAGCGGAGAACAGCGGGGCTTATAGGAGTGGCGGCGGCCGTGGTACTGACGGCCTGCGCGTCTTCTTCCGGCAGCGGAGCCGGGCAGGAGCAGCCTTCTCCCACTCGGTATGACACGGGATATGAGGCGGCGGGACCGGACAGCTATGATTCGGCAGACACAGCGGTTGTCGCGGAAATAAACGCAGATGACAACACTGTCACTTTTCTGAATCTGGAACTGGGACGCAGATATACGCTTTCTTTAGACGGGACGACAAGGCTGTATGACAAGTATGACGGCGCGCTTACCCTGAGCCAGCTGCAGAAGGGCGATATCGTGGATATTACCTTTTTAAAGTCAGGGAAGCATCTTACCACGCTTAAGCTTTCGCCTCAGGCATGGGCGTACAGGGACACGGAGCGCTATGAGATCAATACGGCGCGCAGCGAGGTCACCATCGGCTCCGAGGCGTTTAAGCTTACGTCTAATACCCAGTATCTTTCAGACGGCAGGAATATTGAGTGTATGGATCTGAATCCGTCGGATCTGCTGACTTTTATGGGGATCGGGAGTCAGGTGCTCACGGTCCGGGTGGAGAAGGGGCACGGGTATCTGAGGCTGGAAAATGACGAAAACTTTATAGGGGGCTGGATCGAAGTGGGACAGGCCCTGATCCGGCGTATCACGGATGATATGCTGCTCCCGGTTCCGGAGGGCAGTTATCAGGTGAACGTCAGCCATAAGGGCGGCGGGGGTACGAAAAACGTTGTCATCAGCCGGAACGAGGAGACGGTGCTTGACATCGGTGATCTGGAAATACCGGAACCTCAGTACGGCATGGTGCTTTTTTCGCTGAACCCTTCCAATGCGGAGCTTTACATCGACGGCTCCCCCGCGGACCCTTCCGGGCCGGTAAACCTGGAGTACGGGCTTCATCAGCTGATTGTCCGGGCGGAAGGATATCAATCTGTTACACAGTATATCCGTGTGGCCCAGGAATCCATGGGATTTAATGTGGAGCTGGATCCCAACGAAACCGGACAGGAGCAGGAGACGGAGGACGCTCAGGAATCCGGTTCCGAACAGACCTCGGACGGCAGTTATAAGATGTACATTGACGCGCCGGAAGGTGTGGAAGTGTATTTTGACGGCAATTACAAGGGGATTTCCCCATGCAGCTTTACAAAAACGGCGGGGACTCATGTGATCACCCTGCGAAAAACGGGTTATACCACCAGAAGCTATACTGTGGAGGTGGACAGTGAGGCAAGAGATATTTCCTATTCGTTTGCGGATCTTGTGGACAGCACCGCCGTGGGTGATGGTATTACGGATGGCATTACGGATCTGCTGGACAGCGTCCTGAACTGAAAGGCTTTGGCATTGTTTTGCAAAAAGCCGTAAATCTGCGGAAAAAGCCTTGACAAACCTGAAAAAAACGGATATATATTATATAGACGTTTCACAAGAAGCATCTACGAAAATACAATAAGGAGACTCATTAGAGGAGGAGTTCAATATGAACAAGACAGAGTTAGTTGCAGCAATGGCTGAACAGGCCGGCGTATCAAAGAAGGACGCTGAAAAGGTCCTGAAGGCTTTTACCGATGTCGTTGAGAGCGAACTGAAGAAGGGCGGCAAGGTTCAGCTGGTTGGATTCGGCACTTTTGAAGTATCCGAGAGAGCGGCAAGAGAGGGCAGAAATCCTGCTACTCTGAAGCCCATCAAGATCCCTGCTTCCAAGGCTCCCAAGTTCAAGGCAGGCAAGGCACTCAAGGATGCGCTGAATTAAGTTTCTGTCAGCTTGCAACGGAGAACCCTTCGGGGTTCTCCGTTTTTCGTCTCCGCCCATGCTGCATACACACAAGCACTGTGTCCTGCAGCCGCATGGGGCGGTTAAGCTTTACCGGGAGGTAACAAAAGTGAGACTGGACAAATATCTGAAGGTATCGAGGCTGATTAAACGCCGCACGGTAGCCAATGAAGCCTGTGACGGCGGAAGAGTGCTGATCAACGGCAAACCGGCGAAGGCGTCCGCCAATGTGAAGGCGGGCGATATCATTACGATCTCTTTCGGCAACAAAGAGGTAAAGGTGGAAGTGCTGAATGTGCAGGAAACTGTGAGAAAAGAGGAGGCGGCGGAGCTGTTCCGCTATCTGTAGCGGCGTGCGTCCAAAATCGGATCCTTTGCAGTATGTTCTGTTCTTCGACGGGTCCGCATATACTTTACAGGTGGAAGCCTGTAAGAGGGGGCTTTCCGGACGGGAGGGCGGCCTATGGAAGATTTAAGCAGCAGCGCGCGTATGCACAGAGTTACCGTGACGAACCGAAAGAGTTGTGCCGTAAACGGTGTAAATGACGTACTTTCCTTTGACGAGCATGAGATTCTCCTGGAGACGGAGCAGGGGATGCTGATGATCAAAGGCACAGATCTGCATGTGAGCAGGCTGACGCTGGATAAAGGAGAAGTGGACGTGGACGGCAAAATTGACAGCTTTACCTACTCTGACGCGGCGCCCGGCGGCAGGAAAAACGAATCTTTCCTGAACAGACTCTTTCGGTAGTGCGTATGGCAGGGGAGAACATCTTTCTTCTTCATGCGCTTTATATGGGCGCCTTTATTACGTTTGTCTACGATCTGCTGCGGATTTTCCGGAGAGTAGTGCCGCACAGGGGCTTTTTTGTGTCAGCGGAGGATCTGTTTTTCTGGATCTACAGCGGCGGGGAAGTGTTTCTGCTGATGTATCGCGAGAGCGACGGGACGCTTCGGTGGTTTGCGGTGATGGGCGCTCTGACGGGCATGCTCCTGTACAGGAAGCTTATAAGTCCCTATTTCGTTAAATACGTGTCGAAAGCGCTGAAAAAAATATTGGTTCTTGGAGGAAAGCTGCTGGCCTGGCTCTTGAAGCCGGTTCGGTTTGTCTTCCGAAAAGCCGGGTCTGCGGCAGGGAGAGCGGGCGGCAGGGCCGGCAGAGGGTTCAAAAGAGTTGGAAGGACGGTAAAATATCGGTTGACGTATTATCTGAAAAGACTTAAAATGACGGTAAAGACGTGATTGTCCAAAGGAGGATCTATGGCAGGAACGAGGCGCAGGGCGGCGTATCGCCGCAGACATCAGAACCGGTTCAGCATGTTTCTTGTAACGCTGGTAGTGGTGATGATCCTGGTGGTCGTTGCCGTTAAGAGTGTAGATCTTCACCAGAAAATAGACGCAAAGAAACAGGAGGCACAGCTTCTGGAGAGCCAGATCCAGGCTGAGACGGCCCGTTCTCTGGAGATAGAAGAGTTTGGAAAGGAAGTCCAGACGAAGGGTTACATAGAGAAGATTGCCAGGGAGGTGCTTGGCCTTGTCTATGAAGGTGAGATCATGTTTAAACAGGAATAATGGTTTTGTCAGATAAAATGTTAAGGCAGGGGCCCCAGGTTCCTGCCTTTTTTGTCGCAAAACTTTAAGGCGGGCGCTCCTGGTTTTGACAAAAAAAGCAATGGATACCGCCTATAATCTTAGGCTGAAAAAGCGAAAGGGAGGATGTGATGCCAGGATGACAGCGGGACAGGATATCGTGGAACGGCGCGGGAACAGAAAAGAACGAAAAAAGAATAAGGAGCTGCAGTCACAGCAGCTGCCGGATCTGTGTAAAACAAAGCTTTTAAATTACGCGGATACCTTTCAGGAACTGGCGAGAAGCTATGACGGGGAATTTCACGGGACGGACGGGAACAGGCAGTCCGTTCTGGAAACAAGGCGGCTTTGGGAAAACAGACAGATTATAAAGGGTCATCTGAATGAAATGGCAAAAATTATGGCCAGGGTGGCGGGCGAAGTCATGTCGTACCGTCCTATGGAGGAACGCAAAAAGCGTCTTTTGGTCCAGGCGTTGAAGGAGGAGGGGATCCGGGTGGAAAACCCCTGCTATGTGCCGCGGGAAAACGGGAGGGAGACGCTTGTACTTACCATGAGAACGAACAGAAAGCCGCAGATGTCCGCAGAGGATGCCGCGGATATGATCTCCGTGCTGCTGGACAGGCATCTGCAGCTGTCTTTAAACAGTCCCTACAGGATTGAAAGGGCTCCTCACAGCTATATGCTGGAGGAGGAGACAAAATATCTTGTGCTCACGGGGTTTTCCCGCGTTACAAGAGAGAACGAGACAATTTCAGGGGATAATTACACGGTGACGGAATCGGAAAAAGGCAGACTGACGGTAATGCTTTCCGACGGAACGGGTTCCGGGGAACAGGCCGGAAAGGACAGCGGCCAGGTGCTGGAGCTGATGGAAAAACTGCTGGAGGCGGGGTATGGGATTGACTCCGCGGTCAATATGGTCAACGCGTCGCTGTTTGCCACATGTGAGGATCAGAAGCATCCCACCCTGGATCTATGTGACATAGACCTGTACCAGGGGAAATGCCAGATCTGGAAGGTAGGCGCTTCCGCCACATTTTTCAAGCGGGAAGGCGCTGTGGAGACTCTGGCGGCAGGAAACCTTCCTCTCGGCATTTTTCAGAGCGTGGATGCGGCGCCCATGTACAGGCAGCTTCAGAACGGCGACTTCCTTGTGATGGTCACGGATGGCGTGGTGGATGCCTTTGGGGCGGAGGAATATGAAAAAGGGATCCTGCGCGCCGTGGCGGGCATAGAAAGCCGGAATCCCGGAGAATTTGCGGAAAAACTTCTGCGGATGGCGATCTGCAGAAACGGCGGCAGGATAAGGGACGACATGACGGTGGGAGTAATCGGAATCTGGAAGGATTGACTTGATTTTTCCCGGGGAATGCGATACATTTTTCATATGAACAGTCGGCGGAAGACGGAAGAAAAGGTCTTTTCCTATATGGAGGATCACCACATGATATCCCCCGGCCACAGGATTGTGGCGGGGGTTTCGGGAGGGGCAGACTCGGTTTGCCTCTTATTTGTGTTGCTGGAGTATGCCAGAAGGAAGGATCTGAAACTGGCGGTGGTGCACGTAAATCATGGCCTTCGCGAAGACGCCGGGGAAGACGCCGCATATGTCCGTCTGCTGTGCGAAAGGCTTCATCTGCCGCTCTTTCTGAAGGAGACGGATGTGAGAGAGCTGGCGCAGCGGGAAAAATGTTCTCTGGAGGAGGCGGGCCGCGCGGTGCGTTACGACGCTTTCCGGGAGGCCGCGGAGGCTTTCGGAGCGGACAGGATCGCGGTGGCGCACAACGGAAACGACAGGGCGGAAACCATGCTGTTTCATCTGTTTCGGGGCAGCGGGATCAGGGGGCTCTGCGGCATTCCGCCCAGGCGCGGGGAGATCATACGTCCGCTGCTGTGTCTGGAAAGAAAAGAGATTGAAGCATATCTGGCGGAACGGGGGATCCCATACTGTCAGGACAGCACGAACCGGGAGGACGAGTATACGAGAAACCGCATCCGGCACCATATCCTTCCCGTGGCGGAGCAAGAGGTCTGTGCCAGAGCTGTGGCCCATATGTGCCGCACGGCGGATATTCTGTCAGAGTTGGAAGATTACCTTGGGATTCAGACGGGCAGGGCCATGGAGGACTGCGTGAGCAGGGCTGCATCCGGCTTCCATATAGATGTGGCTGCGTTCTGCAGGCTTCATATTGCCATACGCAGGCGTCTGCTGCTTTTGCTGCTGACGGAGCTTTCCCCGGGCGGGCGGGATATTTCCGCCGGCCATGTGGAGGATATCCTGTCTCTTTTCGAGAAGGAAGGCAGTCCGGAAATCGATCTGCCCTTTGGAATCCGGGCGGTGAGAAGTTATGGCATCGTACGGCTGGAACGGGAGACGGCGCCGTCATCCGTATCCGAGCCCCGTCTGTATCAGGAAGCCGTGATACCGCCGGAAGGGACGGCGGAGCCCCTTATCATCGGTCTTGGCCACAGGGGATGGGCGGAACTGACCGTTTTTTCTGCAAAAAAAGGTCAGAAAATTCCGCAGAATGAGTATACGAAATGGCTGGACTGTGATAAAATGAAAAAATCATTGGTATTCCGGTTCCGTGAGACGCAGGATTATTTAACCCTGGCTGACGGCAGAGGCGGGATCATCCATAAGTCTCTGAAGGATTATATGATTACACAAAAGATACCCAGACAGGACCGGGACCGGATATTGCTGTTGGCGGAAGGGCATCATGTGATATGGCTTGTAGGTTACCGCATCAGCGAATATTATAAAGTAGACGGGAATACAAAACGGATCTTTCAGGTAAAATTAACAGGGAGCCGCTGCGGCGGGACGGAGAAGAAAGATGGCGGAACGGATCAGAGTGCTTTTGTCGGAGGAAGAGGTAGACGCCAGGATCAAGGCGATAGGGCAGCAGATCAGCAGGGATTATGAAGGGAAACAGGTGCATCTGGTGTGTGTGCTGAAGGGCGGCAGTTTTTTTCTGTGTGAGCTGGCAAAGCGGATCACAGTGCCTGTCTCTTTGGATTTTATGTCCGTGTCCAGCTACGGCGGAGACACCAAATCCAGCGGTGTGGTGAAGATCGTGAAGGATCTGGATGAATCTGTGAAGGATAAGGACGTGGTCGTGGTGGAGGATATTGTGGACAGCGGGCGCACACTCAGCTATCTGCTGGAAATGCTCCGGGACAGGGGGCCTCGTTCACTGCGCCTTTGTACACTGCTTGACAAGCCCGAACGGCGCGTGGTGGATGTAAAGGTGGATTATACGGGATTTCAGATTCCGGATGAGTTCGTGGTGGGCTACGGGCTGGATTACGACCAGCGGTATCGGAACCTGCCATATATAGGGGTAGTGGAATTTGACGGTCAGGAGGCTTGAGATAAATTGAAACAGAACAGCAGAGGATTTACCTTATACTTTATCTTTATCATGGCGCTGCTTCTCATCGTGGCAGTGGCAAGCGGAGTGAGCAGGAAAAACGAGCAGGAGGATTATACCCGCGCGGAGCTGGTCCGGGACATGGAGGCGGGCAATGTGGCCCAGATCGAGATCACGCCTAACCGGGAGACGCCCACCGGCTTTCTGGAAATAAGACTGAAAAACGGCGTGGAAAAGAAGCTGTATGTGACGGATGTCACAGAGTCGGAAGAGCTGATCCGGACATACGACATCAACCCTACTGTAAAGGATGTGCAGAGAGAGAGCTGGATCCTGACGACGCTGGTTCCCATGCTGATCGTGCTGGCTGTGGGAATCATCCTGTTTCTGATCGTGAATGCCCAGAATGCCGGAAGCGGAAACGCCAGAATGATGAATTTCGGCAAAAGCCGCGCGAAGCTCTGGATGGGAGATAAGACCATTACGTTCCAGCAGGTGGCCGGCCTGAAAGAGGAAAAGGAAGAGCTGGAGGAAATTGTAGATTTTCTGAAGGAGCCTGGCAAGTATACGAAGGTGGGAGCAAGGATTCCTAAGGGTGTTCTGCTGGAGGGGCCTCCCGGAACCGGCAAGACTCTTCTCGCCAAGGCGGTGGCAGGAGAGGCCAATGTACCCTTTTTCAGCATATCAGGTTCGGATTTTGTGGAAATGTTCGTGGGCGTGGGCGCGTCCCGCGTCCGGGATCTGTTTGAGGAGGCGAAGAAAAACGCTCCCTGTATCGTGTTTATCGACGAGATTGATGCCGTGGCAAGAAGGCGCGGCACCGGTATGGGAGGCGGCCATGACGAGAGGGAACAGACCCTGAACCAGCTTCTGGTGGAGATGGACGGATTCGGGATCAACGAAGGGATCATTGTCATGGCGGCCACGAACCGTGTGGATATCCTGGATCCCGCCATCCTTCGTCCCGGACGCTTTGACCGCAAGGTGGCGGTGGGGACTCCGGACGTACAGGGAAGGGAAGATATCCTGAAGGTACACGCAGGCAACAAGCCGCTGTCGGAGGATGTGGATCTGAAACAGATCGCACAGACGACCGCCGGCTTTACCGGCGCGGATCTGGAAAACCTGATGAACGAAGCGGCCATCAATGCCGCGAAAAAGGGCAGAGGCTTTGTGGTGCAGGAAGACATTGGCAAAGCGTTCATCAAGGTGGGGATCGGCACAGAGAAGAAAAGCCGTATCGTTTCCGACAAAGAAAAGCGCATCACGGCTTATCATGAGGCAGGCCACGCGATCCTGTTCCATGTGCTCCCCGATGTGGGACCTGTGCATACCGTCTCGATCATTCCTACCGGTCTTGGAGCGGCGGGGTATACCATGCCGCTGCCGGAAAAGGATGAAATGTTTATGACCAGGGGACAGATGCTCCAGGAGATCATGGTCTCCCTGGGCGGAAGAATCGCGGAGGAACTTATTTTTAAAGACATTACGACCGGTGCGTCAAGTGATATCAAGAAAGCGACCAAGGTCGCAAGACGCATGGTGACCAAGTTCGGCATGTCGGACAATATCGGCGTGATCTGTTATGACGATGATGACGACGAGGTGTTTATCGGCAGGGACCTTGCTCATGCAAAAGCCCATTCGGAAGCTGTCTCCGGTCAGATCGACAAAGAGGTAAAGGCGATCATAGACGACTGCTACTCCCGGGCAAAGGAGCTGATTCTTCAGCATGAAAAGGTGCTGCACAGCTGCGCAAAGCTGCTCCTTGAGAAAGAAAAGATCGGCCGGGAGGAATTTGAAGGATTGTTTGCCATGTGAAAATTGCATAAAAACAAGTTCGGTTTTTTGTAATATTTGTGAAATTTAAGAATAGGCAAACCCGAAGAGAAATGCTATGATAATAGACGTAACCCCCCAATATTTTTAAGTTTTTGTTATACCCCTAAGAAGTAATACCTTCTCTGAAGAGGACAGTCACCCCATGGCTGTCCTCTTCGCCTTTTATAAAAATGGGTATTGAATTACGCACCGGTTTTCAGTAAAATGAATAGTATATTGCGGATGTTATTGCAAAGGAACAGCAGCCGTCAGGAGGCAGACCGTGGACGAGAAATTCGATTTGGATAAGATAAGACAGTTGGAGAACAACTGCCGTTACATTGCGAACATGAGGCCGGTATTTAGCAGAAGGGCGCTTTTTGCGGACTATACCGGCGAGTACGTCAGTCCGGAGGAGCCAATGCCTTATGACCGGGTCACCATTCGTTTCCGGACTGCGAAGAACAACGTGGACAGAGTGGTGCTGGTCTGTCAGGGTACAAACTATGTCATGAGCAAGGTGGAATCCGATAAGCACTTTGATTATTATGCCCAGGTGATCCAGCTGGAGGACAAAAAAATCAGTTATCACTTTGAGGTGCAGACAGGAAATCTGAAGGGATTTTACGATACCAGAGGGCTTGCCTACGAGATGAACGAGTACAATGATTTTGTACTTATACCCGGCTTTCGGACGCCGGATTGGGCGAAGGGGGCGGTGATGTACCAGATCTATGTGGACCGCTTCTGTAACGGGGATCCGGAAAACGATGTGCTGACAGGGGAATACTGTTATATCGGAGAACCGGTGAGCCGGGTGGAAAACTGGAGCCAGTATCCGGACCGGATGGATGTGCGCAGGTTTTATGGCGGCGATCTGCAGGGTGTTCTGGATAAGATGGATTATCTGCAGGATCTGGGCGTAGAGGTCATCTATTTTAATCCTCTGTTTGTTTCGCCCTCCAATCATAAATATGACATACAGGATTATGACTATATTGATCCCCACTTCGGAAAGATTGTCAGCGACAGGGGGGAGCTGCTGAAGAACGGGCAGAAGGAGAACTGCCAGGCCTCCAGATATATTGACCGTGTAACCAATAAGGCGAACCTGGAAGCCAGCAATCAGATGTTTATCAAGGTGGTGGAGGAGGCTCACAGGCGTGGGATGCGGGTCATCATCGACGGCGTTTTCAACCACTGCGGTTCTTTCAATAAGTGGCTGGACAGGGAGCGGATCTATGAGAATGCCCCGGGATACGAAAAAGGCGCTTTTGTCAGCGGGGACAGTCCTTACAGATCCTATTTTCAGTTCAGGCAGCAGGACTGCTGGCCCTACAACGGCTCCTATGACGGCTGGTGGGGGCATGATACGCTTCCGAAGTTAAATTATGAGAAGTCTCCGGAGCTGTTCCAGTATGTTATGCGGATTGCGAAAAAGTGGGTCTCTCCGCCCTTTAACGCCGACGGCTGGCGGCTGGATGTGGCGGCGGACCTGGGGCACAGCCAGGAATACAATCACTATTTCTGGCAGGAGTTCCGCAAGGCCGTGAAGGAGGCAAATCCGGATGCAGTGGTTATAGCGGAGCACTACGGAGCGGCAAGGGACTGGCTGCAGGGCAACGAGTGGGACACGGTGATGAATTACGACGGCTTTATGGAGCCTGTGACATGGTTCCTGACGGGGATGGAGAAGCACAGCGACGATTTCCGGGAGGATCTTTTGGGAAATGCCGACAGCTTCTGGGGTGCCATGATGCATAACAACACTTGTTTTTCCATGCCCAGCTGGTCTGTTGCCATGAACGAGCTTTCCAACCATGACCATTCCCGGTTCCTGACCCGTACCAATCATAAGGTAGGAAGGATCGATACGCTTGGCCCTGCCATGGCGGAACAGGATGTGAACAAGGCGGTGTTCCGGGAGGCGGTGGTCATACAGATGACATGGCGGGGGGCACCCACCATCTATTACGGCGACGAGGCGGGCGTATGCGGTTTCACCGATCCCGACAGCAGGCGCACATATCCCTGGGGACACGAGGACAAGGAACTGATCGCTTTTCATAAGGATATCATCCGTATCCGCAGGGAAAATATGGAACTGCGCAGCGGCTCCATCAAATATCTGGACGGGGATTATAACTATCTGGCATATGGGCGCTTCAACAGAAAAGGACAGTGCGCGGTGCTGGTCAACAACAACGACTACCCCATTACAAAAAATGTTTACGCATGGGATCTTGGCACGCCCAAGCACGGCAAGATGAGGGTGCTTCTTTGGACCGACGAACACGGTTACAGTCTGGGCGGAAGAGATTATGAGGTGATCGCCGGAAAAATTACGATCGAACTGCCAAGGACATGTGCCGTCATATTGAAATATTCGGAAGAATGATGCTTTTGGCGAGTTGTCTGACATGAGAACGGGAGGCGGGCGTGGAGAAAAAATGGATCTGTGCCGTGTTGGCAGTCTGTCTGTGCAGCCGGCTTTCCCTTTCCGCAAGGGCCGGGGAGGAGACGGATGAGCTGGTCCGGCTGTATGAAAGGTACGAGGCGGATTTTGCTGCTATAGAGCATGTGGATGATATTGAGGAATACGGCTATACTGTGATCGAAGAAGAGAGCCATCCCGTACAGCTGGAGTCCTTCGGTGAGGAGGAGGTCCGGTTCCTTCCCATCCTGCACGATACATATCACAGGATGGCGGTGATAATCGCGGACAGCAGCGGCAATGTTCTCTTCAAAACCAACCAGCTGGAGACGAATTATAAGTGGCCGGGACAGCTGGAGCAGCCGGTTGTAAGCCTGATCTCGGTTTCCTTTAAGGACATGAATTCAGACGGACTCAGGGATATCACCCTGATCACGGGCTGCCGTAACAAGACGGGGGAATACGCGGAAAAGACCTACAAGGTGGGGGATGTGCTTTTTCAGAAGGACGGTTCCTTTTACCGTGACTGGCGCATTTCCGATAAGATCAACCGATTCAGCATGAACAAGAGCATTGACGTAATTGCCAGCTATGTCCGGGACGGCATTTCCACCGAGATCCTTTATACCGCCGCAACGCTGGACGAGCTTTTGGAAAACGGCTTTGAGATCTTTGAACAGCAGTGTTATAAAAGGAGCTTTGAAAAGCACGGTGTGCTGAGGGTGGTGCCCGGCATTCTAAAAATGGCGGAATACAATGTATTCATGATCTACCTTGTAAACGAACAGGGGTATATCGTGTGGAGCTTTCAGCCCATGGGGGACTATGACAATCTGTATGCGCTGAAGGGCATGGACAGCAGGGACGACCTGGACGGGGACGGGATGCGGGATCTTCTGGTGCTGAGCCGATTCAGTTACGCGGATTCCAACGGAGAAATGATCATAGACACGGTCTGCAGCATCTATTATCAGCGGACCGACGGCTTTGAGGAGGATACGGAATTTACGGCCTCTTATCAGATTAGGGACGATGAAAAGGTCAAGGTGAGCGATCTGGTGGCGCAGGTCAGAGAATACTGGGGGTGGAAAAAGTCGGAATGATTAAAATACTGATCGTGGATGATGAAAAATCCATCTGTGACCTGATCGATATTAATCTGTCGGCGGCAGGCTATGAGTGCAGGACGGTGCAGGACGGTCTGGAGGCCATAGACCTGATCGAGAGCGAGAATTTCGACCTGATCCTGCTGGACATCATGCTTCCGGGAGCGGACGGATTTGACATTATGGAATACATAAGACCCCTTCAGATCCCTGTGATCTTTATTACAGCCAGACATGAGGTGAGAGACCGCGTGAAGGGGCTGAAGCTGGGCGCGGAAGATTATCTGGTCAAGCCCTTTGACGTGGTGGAGCTGGTAGCGCGGGTGGAAGTGGTGCTGCGCAGGTACAACAAGACGGAGAGCATTCTCACCGCCGGGGATGTGGTGGTGGATGTGGATGCCAGAAAGGTTACAAGAGCCGGAAAACCCGTCGTGCTGACAAACAAAGAGTATGGTCTTCTGGTGCTGTTCATACGCAACAAGAATATCGCGCTGTTTCGGGAAAATCTGTATGAGAAGGTATGGGGGGACGAATATCTGGCGGACAGCCGCACCCTGGATCTCCATGTACAGCGGCTTCGCAGGAAAATGGGCTGGGAAGAAAATCTGGTGGCGGTGTATAAGATCGGTTATCGGCTGGAGATCTGACCAATGAAATTTCTATATAAAATACTGATATGGACCATCATTACAATGGCCACGGCGTTTGGGGTCAGCGGATATTATTTTGTGAATTATGTGTTTGAGACGGCTCTTGACAGGGCGGTGGATCAGGCTGTTGACGACAGCAATATTCTTCGTTTTGCCCTGGAGACGGCAGCGCTCAATATCCCCACCAAGTACAATGTGCTTCAGGATAATGCGGTGCAGGAAATCGGCGCCAACCTGGAGCGGAGCGGCCAGGGCTCCGGGCGTCTTCTGAGGGTGTCGGACGAGAACAGGAATCCTCTGTACGCCGGGGAGGGATTCACGGACGGAAGAACTCTTTTGAAGAGCATTACCGAGGACAATGTGGTCTGGCAGGTCCTGAAACAGGGAGAAAACTATTATATTCACACGGGTATTATGGCCAATGCCATGGACAGGAGCCTGTATCTGGAAACCATGGAGAATGTGACACAGGTTTTTGAAGAACGGGCGACCGGATTTTCCGTCTACCGGAAAGTGACGCTGGTCATGTTTCTCTGCAGCTCCGCCATTCTGTTTTTTATCTGCACCCTGCTGACAAACCCTATCCGGCTGCTTACAAGAGCAACAAAGAGGATGGCGGCGGGAGATTACGACTATCGGGCAAAACAGGTCAGCAGCGACGAGCTTGGCCAGCTGACCCAGGATTTTAACCGTATGGCCAATGTGCTGGAGGATACCATAGGAGAACTTCGGGACGAGGTCAGGGCCAGAGAGGACTTTATCGCCGCCTTTGCCCATGAGCTGAAAACGCCGCTGACTGCCATTATAGGCTATGCGGATCTGCTCCGTTCCCGGAAGCTGGACGAGGAAAAACATTTCCTCTCCTCAAATTATATTTATACCGAAGGGAAACGTCTGGAAAATCTGTCCTTCCGGCTGCTGGACATCATCGTCACGAAAAGGGAGCAGATCGAGCCTCAGTCTGTAAATGCAGACATATTTTTTCAGTATCTGGCGGAAATGTTTGCGGGGAACACCCAGCAGGAGCTGAAGATGGCCTATGATCCCGGCACGGTGTACGCGGAAGAGGATCTGATCAAATCCGTGCTGTCAAACCTGGTGGACAATGCCTTCAAGGCATCCGGCCAGGGCGGGATCGTGGAGGTGTCGGGACAGAATACGGAGCGGGGTTATGCTTTTCAGGTAAAGGACTTTGGCGTAGGGATTCCGGAGGAAGAGCTTAAAAAGGTCACGGAAGCCTTTTATATGGTAGATAAATCAAGATCCCGCAGCAAAAACGGCGCCGGCCTGGGACTGGCGCTGTGTGTGGAAATATTAAGGCTGCACGGCAGCGAGCTTCTGATCGAGAGTACGCTGGGAGAAGGAACCTGTATCCGCTTTGAACTTCCAGGGAAACAGGCCGTGAAAGGAAAGAGGGACCATGAAGACAGGTAACAGAAAAAAGATCAGCCTTCTGCTGATTCCGCTGGCGGTTCTGATCACGGGGCTTGCGATCTGGGGGCCGGAGGCGCTGGCCGGATATCGGGACCGGCATATCCTGGACCGGATCAGGTCTCAGGAGGCGGAGAACAGTACGGCGGGATATCGCTATGCCTTAAGCAGCAACGATAAGCTTTATATTTTGTCCAAATGTCTGAACAATCAGATTCTGCCGGAAAGTGACCAGAACGCCATGACCCGCCCGGAGGAGAACAGAAGTCTTGACTATCAGGAGTTGACGGGAACCTATGCCATGGTCGTGAACCGGAAGGACGCAAACGGTCAGGAAGTGGAGGAGAAAGACGGAATCGAACTGTGCAATCAGGGAATAAGGGAGCTGAAGGAGACCGGTATTCTGCCGGAATCGGTGCGGGAGCTTACGGAATGGTCCTACAGCGCCGTTCTGTACTCCGCCATTGATGTGCCGGAGCCCAGAAATAACGTGCTGGTCTGGAAGATCAGCTTTGACACGGGCAGGGGCACCGCAGACCGGTCAGATCGGATTCTGGATGCCTATGTGGATGCGGATACCGGCAGGATTTATGAATTTTACGTCAGAACAGATCTTTCCAAATGGCAGGACGTGGATCCCGACGTCATAATAGAGACCTGGGCGGCGTATATGGGACTGGAGGAGCCGGAGGAATATCAGGGAAGCAATCCCTTATCGGAAACTACGCCGTATTTTAAAAAATATACCTTTTCCGGTATGGAAGACGGAATTACTGTTGTGACAGTGGGATTTTACGAAGGAATCAATGAGCTTTTTCTGAAAATTTCCAGATAACACAGGTACGTCCGCGGAATAGTCCTTGCATTTTTTCTTCATCTATGCTACAATTTCACATTGTCAGGGCATTGCTCCTGCATGGGTGGATTCCCGAGTGGCCAAAGGGGACAGACTGTAAATCTGCTGCAGATTGCTTCGGTGGTTCGAATCCACCTCCACCCATTCCGTGCCGCGTATTACGGTGCGGAAAAATGCGGGTATGGCGGAATAGGCAGACGCAAGGGACTTAAAATCCCTCGGGGGCAACCCCGTGCCGGTTCAAGTCCGGCTACCCGCATGTACCGATTGGGAACTCGCTTTTAGTTGGTTGCTGGAGCGGGTTCTTTTTTTCTTGAATCGCCTTCATATTGTGCATAAATGCCGCTGCTATTTATCATCATAGTGACCGCGGCACTGGAGTATGGTAATGGAATCCTTTTGGATCTCATACACAAGGCGATCTTTGTCGTTGATCCTTCGGCTCCATTTGCCGCTCATATTGCCGCGCAGGGGTTCTGGCTTGCCTTCTCCGGCAAAAGGTTCCCACTGGATTGCCAGTACAGGTATTCCTCCCAGGCATCTTCCGCAAACGTAATCTTACTCACCAGCCAATGCCTCCAGTTCCTCCATTGTTTTGGTAACAGTCTGGCCATTCTTTATCTGCTGGTCTGCTTTTTGCAGCTGCTCCATATTGGATGTGGAGTAGAACGGTTCGATGGGAGCGGCGATCTCAAATGGAATATTTCTGCATCTGCTTGGGACGCATTTTTTGAAATCCATAGATAGGCTTTGGGCAAGAAATAGGAAGTTGAGGAAGAAGTTTAATGGGAATGTGATAGGAAAGGGAGCGTGATTGTGGTAATATGTTAGTGAAAAAAATCGAGGTCTAATGGAGAGTGTTCATGAAGTCCATTCAAAAAATATTGATAATATGCGCAATAACTATCATCGGCATTCCACTGATGCTTTATATGCTGGTATATTATGTGTTCTGGGCGGATCAACATACTTACTACGAGATGGATAAATGCTCTCCGTAGTAGAGTCAAGATATATTTGAAACTATGAATTTGAAATTATATGACGGAATTACAGTTGAACATGTTTCCTATCACTTGGCCGATGGAACTCACGTTTCAAGATATTTTTATTTTGAACTATCTGGGAATATAGATATTTTATCCCAATACATGGCCTATTTAGAGCAAAACAGTACGAAAGAGTTGAAGAATGAAAGCAATGAGAATTATTCGTACAGAGTATATTTGCTGGAATTAGATGACTCAAAAAGTATACTTGCATTTCATTATGCTCTTGAAGGACATAGCCCGATGGATTTGCCGAGTTTCATTTGTCAGTATGGTACACGGCATATCAGAGTATTTGACAATAACTAACTAAAACTTCCCATAGCAAAAATGGGCCTCGCACCTTGAAAACTCAATAATACAGGCAATCAGATAGGATATTTATACCGCCAATGCTG
>CANQWM010000022.1 GCA_947627535.1 uncultured Acetatifactor sp. | reverse complement strand
AAGAAAAAGAAGCTCAGGGAAACCATTTTCATAACGTTTTGTGCCTGAGCGGAGCGAAAGGAATGGATATAATTATGGGGAAACGTGGCACACTCCCCGCTTGACAGAGGAAGAGTGGAAAAAATATTACGGAGAGTCTAAGTAATGGAAGATATAAAATGGTTCATAAAAAATGAAGAAAAAAGTATTTGGATTATAATTCTGTTGTTTTTTATAGGATGTTTAGTGCTTTTTTCCAGAAATAATGAGAATAAACAAGAAGTTTCGGAGCAGTTTGCGCTAGATGATGGGGAACTGCTAGTCAGCTCCAAGGAAGGATATAACACTGTGAAAATTTATAAGCAGAGAGATGCATTAGTCATATGTGCAGAATCGGAATCAGTCTTTTTTGATGCAATCAGGTTGACAGTCGAACCCAAGGGAGATATACCACCGGAAAATGTTGAGATTATTTGGACAACTCTTGGTGGCAGAATGGAAAGAACAGAGGATAATGATTTTATTATTGCAGAAATAAAAATAACTGAAAATGATAATTTGATTTATGACAGTAAAATTAATTTTGCTAAAAAGGCATTTGATGCTGTCGAGGATGTTTTACAAGGACAAATGGAATAGTATGTTTGCACATTTGTTCTAATCCGATATGCGTAAGGATGATGTTATGGCAGTAGAGAAAAAAAGTAAGTTACTGATTATTGTTCTGATATTATATTCCGTGATGTGTACATGTGGAAAGCAGAATAAAGGATCGAACGAGTTTTCTGCCGGAGATACCGAGGGAATTGTCTCAGAGGGAAAAGGGGGTTTGGTAGAACGATAAGCGGCTCTGCAGTGGTATATGAAATTTATTCCAGTGGTTGTATAGGACGAAGGAAATTTATCTATGACGGAACAGATATGTATGTGTTAAGTGCATCTGCAGCATGGATCAAAGAAAATGAACCAGAGGTCACATATGTTTCCTATACCAGAATAAAAGAATGGCAATATACGGATAAAGGCTGGTTTTGTTATGAGTTATGTGTCCCGGAGCCGCTGGAAGTAACGGAAATTGTGGATGGAAGCCGCATGATCAGAGTGAAGCCAATGAGTGAAATGAACCGGGAATACTCCGAAAAATACGTACTTGGACTCAGCTATCAGGGTAACAACCTTCTATGCTCTAACAGTGGATCGTCGCAGAACAGTACACAGTTCCTAGAGAGAGGGCTATAAACACTATACTATTATATAACACGAGGTAGATAAGCATGAAAAAAATTTATGTTTTATCAATATTTCTATTTGTTTTTTGCTTAACAGGTTGTCAAAGAAGTAACAGTGAAGATACAGGTGTGAATCAGGAACAAGAAACGATAGAAGAAAAAGTTACAGATGTAGAGGATGCGGATAAAATTGAGGAACCCAATTTACAATCAACTGATACAGGCAAACCAGATTATCAAGAAGACATCGACTTGGATGAGCAGGATACAAATTTATTTCATGATATTGATTCAATAGAATATATAAATGAGTATATGATACCGGAGCAGTCATTTGATATTACACTAAATGACTGGGGCGAAGTAAGATTTGTAACATGTGAACCTGATCCCTCAAAAAAAGAACTGCTTGGGGATGTAACTTTTTATCTGCTAAAAGAGGATGAGATCCTGTATCGGTTTCCATATATCTTGGAAGGAAAGATCAGCAGCGGTTATGGTCTTTTTTGGGATGTAAAGTTTGTTATATTTATGGATACAAATGATGACGGGAAAGAGGACATCGTTATAGGACCGGAGTATATAACGGGCGCAGGACCGCAGGGCGCGGTACCGCATACAAGAATACGGATTTATGAAGATTGCGGAGACTATTTTACATACAACAGGGAATTCAGCGATAAGATCAATGGCTATCTTCCATGGGAGAGCAATGTGCTGGCAATGGATATCAAGCGGCTGATTCAACTGATCAATGGAAATGAGCCGCTTACAAATTATGAAAGCTACACGGGAAAATGGACTGTAAGTCCCGGATATGTTGCTGCTTATGAAGATCCTATGCCGAACAGTGGCAATGAACTGATCTGCTGTATCAGCAACGGCAATGAATTTTACGGAGCTCTATTTATGGAACAAGAAACCACAGGTCAGATTGTATCGGTGGAGAATATCAGGGGTGTGATACAAAACGGGGAACTTGTTTTTGAGTTGACTGACGATGGCTGGGGTGGGGCGATTCATATTACGTTTCTTCCCAACCAAATCAATGTGGAGGTTTTGAACATTCAGACGCCGGAAGAAAATGCGATTGGATATGATGTATCAGGGAACTATGAGATGACCATAAGAGAATGGGATGATTGAGATGGTTAATATTTCCAAATATTCAGTTCTGATAATATAGACTTTGTGATTTCGGCTGCTTTGTTTCCAGTGGCGTTAGCCTCAGCTTTTATGTTGGTGGCAAAAAAGTAAGTATTGTCAGCGGTTTCCATGCAGCCGATAAACCACCCGCTTACATCCTGGTCATTTATTCGTCCAGTTCCGGTTTTTCCATAAAAAGTTCCCATTTCAGAAGAATAAAGACGGATAGAATTTTTTACTGCATTTATATTTTCAGGATCAAAGTCAAATTGATTATTATAAAATTTTGTTAAAAGTTCCACCTGCTCTACGGGGGAAATTTTTAAGGAAGATTCCAGCCAGTAGGAGGAAAGATCTCCGCGTATCATTTCATTTCCGTATTCGATCTTTTGTATATATGCATTAAGGGAAGATGCGCCAAGCTGTTTGTCTATCGCCTGGAAGTACCAATTAACGGAGTTACTCATGGCTGACTGCAATGTCTGGTTGGAATTCCATGCTTCAAATGGATAGATTTCATGATCCCACTCGATTAAGGAAGAATCCGGTGAGATAATGTTTTCTTCCAGCCCAAACAAGGCGTCATAAATCTTATAGGTAGAGTTTGGCGCAACTCGCAGGGTGGCATAATCCATATTGTATATGCTCCAGACATCATTTCCTGAATCGTATAAGACAAAGCTGCCTTCATATTCTCCAAAGTATGCAGAGAGGTCTGCGTAGGAAATATTTTTGGAAGAAATATTCCAGTGGTAACGGTTCCTGTCTGCAGCATATGTCGATAATATAGGAGCAAAGCCCAATAAAAGAACTGTGATCAGTACGAACGCAATCATGCCTTTTATCTGTTTATGAAATGTTGGTTTCTCATAAGAAGCAATGCTTAAAATGCGCTTTTCCATTTGCTTCATACTGCCGCTGAGTCCGGAAACAAAAGGAAATGATGTGAGTGATATTTTTTCCGCAAAGTTGATCAGCGTGTTTCCATAATCCTCATATGAGTCCCGTCCAAGCATTTTCAATACGGAAGAATCACAGGCGACTTCCTTGTCATTGCGCATTTCCTTTAATGCGTACCAGACAAAGGGATTAAACCAATACAACACACCGAAAAGGCTCATCAGGTAATCTGCAAAAATGTCTTTGTGTCTGTAGTGCTGTAGTTCATGCAGCAGCATATACCGAATATCCGCGGAACAGTAATCAGAAATCAGATGGATGGGAAGATATATGCGGGCATGAAACAATCCCACAATAACAGGGGACATCAGGAAAGCTGTGCTATAGATGGGAATCGTCTTTTTGATTCCCATTTCATTCAGACAACTGTTATATAGCCTGCGAACGTCTTTGTTCTGTAAGGGCAGGGCGGATTTTTTTAAAGCATGTAAACGCTTCCATGATCTGAACACTAAAAGAACCATAGCAGATATGCCCACGAACCATATTCCACACAGTATCAGGCTTATGGGGAAAGGGGTTCTTTTGCTGACGGAAAGAGCAAAGTCATTTATCTGGCTGGCAGCGGATATACTTGGATTTATTGTTATCTCTATATTTTTTTCGGCATTAGATGAAAATGCATTTTTGAGTTTTTCAAGCCACAACAGAAGTTGAGAAAAGTCAGCCAGCCGGAATGGAATAAAAGGAACTGATAATAGTCCAAGCAAGGGAAACCATAAATTATATTGCATCCGGCTGGTAAGGTGTTTTTTAAAGATAAGTCTGACGGCGAAAAAAATTGTAAATATGACACTGATGATCAGATTGTCGAATAAAAAGCGTATTATGAACTCTGTCATGCTAATTATCCCTCTTATTCTTACTTTTGGAGAGAAGTGACCGGAGAGTATCAATTTCCGTTTCAGAAAGCCGGTTATTCTCTATATACGCAGAAAGCATGGCGGTAATATCTCCATTATAAAAGCGGTTCAAAAAAGAATTGCTTTCCTGTCCGATATATTCCCTTTCTTTTACCAAAGGGGTATAAACAAAGACTCTGCTTTGCTTTTCATAGGACAGAACGCCTTTGGTGACCAGACGCTTGATCAAAGTCTGTATCGTCTTTGGACTCCATTTTGTGGTTTTGGTAAGACGATCCGTTATTTCATTTGTGCTGATTGGCGCATACTTCCATACAATTTTCATGACTTCAAATTCAGCCTCTGAAATTTGTGGTAAAGATGGCATAGGAAATCCCTCCAAAATCTTACAATTGTAATAAATATTATAAATAGTATTGGTGAAAATGTCAAATAAAAAAGTAGGATGAAAAGTAGACTGAGAACCAGTTGCATGAATAATAGAAAATGGATTATAATTTAAAAAGGCTTTAGAGGCGGTGAATTATGAAGATATACCTGGATAATTGCTGTTACAATCGGGCCTATGATGAGATAATATAATGAGACAAGCAATATCAAAATAAGGTCTGTTTATTGAATTGTTTATAGTCTCTCGTTACACTGTTTTATAGGTACTGGATCTTACTTTGCCCGGAGAGCGGCGGGCAGCCTGGAATTCACAGGGCTGAAGGAGAAGGAATGGATACCTGTAAACAGAAGGAGTACATGGAAGAGATGTTCCAACTGCTGGATATGCTGCTGTATGCGGCATTTCAGCGGAAAAAGGAAAGGGATTGCGAGAATCTGTCGATGCGGGGACTGGTGATCACCGAAAAGGAGATCGACCAGGCGTTTCAGCTGCCGCGCCGGGCGGAAGTATTTCCTGACGAGGTGCTGGATGAGATTCGGCAGACGGTGTCTCGTATCCGGGAAAGACAAGCGTCGGGATCCTTTCTGCCCTTCTATGCGGTCTGTGAAAAATTCCGCCTGAATTCCCTGGAAAGGCTTGCACTTTTGATTGGAGCGGCGCCTCTGTACCATCGAAAATATGAGAGGATCTATGGTTTTCTGCAGGATCGGGTGGATCAGCTTTCCCCCACGCGGGGCCTGTGTGTGACGCTGGCTGAATTTTGGGGTGAGATTTCCGTGGAGGATATGGCGGAGTTTCTTTCCGGATCGGGAAATATCGAATTTTTGCTGTGGGAAAAGGAAGGAATCGGTCTGGCCGGAACCTACAGGCTGCGTCCAAGGCTTCAGAGTTATCTGCTGGGCGAGATGGACGTGGAAGAGCTGATACGGGAGAGGACGGAATATTTTTCCTGGACAGAGGAAATCCCGCCTATGGTCATCCGGGAGGAGAAGCTTGCTCAGCTGTGCGGTCTTTACGACAGGATGCAGGAGGCGGCGCAGGAACAGCTCGGTATGATTATGATCTGCGGAAAGGAAGGGATCGGCAGACATTTCCTTTTAAAGCATCTGGCCCGGGAGAGAAAGCTGCGTCTTGTTTTTGTGGATCTGTCGAATCTTTTGGTCTTGAAGTGGGAGGATGTGCGGGACGTATTGGAAGCCGCCTTTGTGGAGTCTGTTCTGGGATCCGCCCGGCTGTGTCTGTACGGCTGCGATCTGGAGGAGACGGGAGAAGAGGGATCCGGAGGAAGAGGAGACTGCCGCAGGGAGATTTTCCGGTATCTGGAGGAGCATGTGGACTTTTTTCTCCTTCTGGCGGAAAGAAAGGAAGAACAGCTTTCGGATTTCCGGGGAGTGAAAGTGTGTGTGGAACTGCCGTCATTGTCCTCGGTGGAAAAGGTCAGGCTGTGGGAAAATTTTGGGGCTGGATACTCGCTTGGGGCGGATGTGGACTTAAAGCTGAATGGCAATAAGTACGTTATGACACCCAGGGGGATCAGAGAGGCGCTTTCTGCGGCGGAGGTCCTGGCCGGAAGAGAGGGACGTTCTGAAATTTTGCAGGAGGATATCCGGCAGGCGGTAAAACAGAACCAGACGAACCAGCTGGGGGCTTACGCCACAAGGATTAATGGCCCGTTCGTGTGGGACGATCTGATTCTGGGAGACGAGCAGAAACGGCAGATGAGGATGGTCTGTGACCAGATGAAATACAGGGATGTGGTCGGGGAAGAATGGGGCTTTCACCGTAAGACACCTTACGGGAGAGGACTTTCGGTGCTCTTTTATGGGCCTCCCGGAACCGGCAAGACGATGGCCGCGCAGGTGATGGCTAATGAGCTGGGTCTGGATCTCTACCGGATCGATATTTCACAGATGGTGAGTAAATATATCGGAGAAACCCAGAAAAACATTAGCCGCCTGTTTCACAAGGCCAAGGATATCAATGCGCTTCTGTTCTTTGACGAGGCGGATTCCCTCTTTGCCAAGCGTTCGGAGGCAAAAGATTCTCATGACCGAAACGCCAATGCGGAGACCGCCCATCTTTTACAGAAGCTGGAGGATTATGAGGGCATTACGGTACTTGCCACCAATTATCTCAATAACATAGACGACGCATTTAAAAGGCGGATGAAATTTATCATCCATATCGCTTTTCCGGAGCCCGGAGTAAGGCTGCGGCTGTGGAACAGCATTCTGCCGGAACAGGCGCTTTGCGAGGAGGAACTGGATCTGGAATTTTTTGCGGAGCACTTTGAGCTGTCCGGGAGCAGCATCAAGGAAATTATGGTGAACGCGGCTTATCTCGCCGCCGCCGAACACAGGGGGCTGGCCAACAGGGATCTGGTGGAGGCGGTAAAACTCAATTATGCCAAATATGGCAAGGTGCTGACAAAGAATGATTTCGGGTATCTCGGATAACGTGTGAGTGAGGTGCGTTATGGCATATATGCGGAGTTTGAAAAAAACGGGCCCAGGGTATGCGGCCCGGGAGCCTGCCCGGGAGACGGGGCGTCCTGCGGGAGGCGGTCCCGGGAGCGCGCCTGTGAGCAATTCCATTCTGCAGGCGAAGCTTTGGGATGCGCAGCTTCAGAATGTGCAGCTCCAGCGTTCCGGAGGAAAAGGACAGGAAAGCGAATCCGGGCCGGGAAGAGAGGGAGGCATCCTGGATGCCGGGTCAGAGACGTCTCGGTTTATGGGTGCGTCATCAGCCCGGGTGCTGGATCCGGAGATAAACGCCAGGATCGGCGGAAAACTGGGAGCCGACTTTTCCGGCGTGAGGATTCATACGGATGAGGCGGCCCAAAGGGCGGCGGACAGCATGAACGCCAGGGCATTTACAAATGGAAGGGACATTTATTTCAACGAGGGAGAATATAATCCCGGAAGTCCTTCGGGGCAGAAACTGCTGGCCCACGAGCTGACGCACACGATCCAGCAAGGGCATGTGGCCCAGGAGACAGATTCCGGAGAAAATGTGAGGGAAGGCATACCCGGAGAGGAGGAGCATACGATGGCATACGCACAGGCGGCTCAGAGAGGGCAGACCCGGAAGGCTCAGACGGACGGCGGTACACGGACCGCGTCCGGGAGAGCGCAATCCCCGGTGGGAAATTCTGTGATGCAGGCAAAGCTGCGGGTAGGAGCAAGCCGGACTCCCGCCGAAGAGGAAGCGGACAGCGTGGCAGCCAGGGTGATGAGCGGGGACAGCGTCCGCGGCAGTATTCCCGTTACGCAGGGCGTATCCGGAGGGGCGGCTTTACAGGGGACGGTTCAGAGAGATTTCCTTGGCTTTAAGAAGCGCTACCGGAAAGCGGTGGATGAGCTGAACGATGATTACGAGGGATATAAGCAGCAGAGCAGATGGGAGCGGTTCAAGTGGACCGTGAAAAACCCTATCGCCAGAATGACCGCCCGATCAAAAAAGAATCAGCAAAACACAAAAGACCGGCTGACCCGGGAGATGGCCATCGAGAAGATGGCCATGGAGGCGCAGGCCAACCAGGCGAACGCAAGGACGAGCATAGGAGAGCTGAGCGATGCCGACCGCCAGAGTGTTCTCGGCAACCGGGCGGGCGGCCAGAATGCCACCAGCACCTTTGGGGAGGATATGCAGGCCGTCGGGGAAGCGGCGCTGGATTACGGCCAGAAGGGAGCCGATCTGACGAGCGCCGTGGGAAGCGATCTTGGCAAGCTCGGAGAGGCCAGAAAAAATGAAGGCATGGAGGCTCTTGGCGGCAAAATAGACGGGGGCGCCAGCATAGTGGGAGGCGCTCTGGGAATGGTCGGCAGTGGCCTGGAGCTGAAGGAAAATCTGGAGAGCGCAAAGCAGATGGAGCTGGCGGGAGACAAGACCTCCGCCAGAATACAGAAAGCCAACGCGGCGGCCAGCGGCATCAGCATCGGCACCAGCGCCGCAAGCATAGCGAAGGGCGGACTTCAGCTGGCCAATATGGGTGCGGCGGATACTCTCGATACCGTGATCCCCGGCGTGGGTCTGGCGACCTCTGCCATAAAGGGCGGCGCGGCCGTGGGAGAGCTTACCAGAGCGGGCAAGGTCCGCAGCCGGACCACCGAGGGTGAGAATAAATACAAGGATGATAAAACGGAGAAGGGAAAATCCATGCGCAGCCTGTTCCACAAGGGCCACAAGCAGGCCGTGAACGATCAGATCGCGGCGGGCTTTGACCTTGCCAGCGCGGGACTGGAGGCGGCGGGCAATATCGCCTCCCTCTCCGGCGCGGGCGCGGGAGTGGGAATCGCCTTAAGCGCGGCGGGCACGGGCCTGGATGTAGGCAAAGGCTTCTTTATGAAGCGCCGCCATAAGAAGATGGTAAAGAGCGAGGTGCGAAAGGATCTGGGGATCACGGACGAGCTCATCAAACAGACCCGGGAGCAGTACCAGGTGAACGGGAAGAAGCTGAGCAGGAAGGAAGCGGAACAGTTCCTGCTGATGAAGCTGTCCGGTTCCAGATCCTATGAGGAAGCTTACCTGAAAAATATCCGGGAGCAGAAGGGGGACGCCGGAACGGAAGGGATCAGCGAGCTGAAAACGGCTCTCGGAGTGGGTACAAACGGTGTCACCGATGACGAGAGGAAAGCGGAGGATTCTCTGTTGAACCAGAGGCTGGGCGTCAAAGAGAAGGATGCCGGGAACCTGGATGCCAGCATCGAGAGAAGGCACCAGAAGAAGGGCAGAAAGAGATGGAGCAACAAGGCCCGGGGAGAGGGCACGGTTTAGCGTATGTCTGTAAGAACATTTTTGCGGAGCATTTGCGAAGATCATAAGAAAGGTATGGTAAGCCAATGGAGTGGACACGGAATTTTTTGAGACAGTTGGAGAAGGAGCTTGAGAAGGATGTGGAGGAGAGCAGGATCCTTGAGGCGGAAGGGAATAACCCGGACACGCTGCGGATGCTTTTTTCCACGGGAGATGACGAGGACGATCTGGCCGTGATGGATGTGGCGGTATATCCGTCGAAGCAGGGGCTGCAGTTTCTGAATTTTTACACGGTGATTGTGCCGGAGGTGCAGCCTAAGGCGGTGCCAGGACTTTTGGAGCATCTGAATCGGTTGAATCTGCCGGTCCCCTTGGGAGCCTTTGGGTATTTTGAGGAGGATGGCCAGGTGTATCACAAGTACAGCCTGATCGTGGAGGAACCCGCGGATATGGATCGGTTTGTGGCGGGCGCGGTCTCGGTCATTGCCCTGATTCTTGGTTTTATAGAGAATTACGGAGAGGAGATTGACGAGGCGTCCGGCCTTGATGCCTGACGCCTGTGGTATTTGTCCTCTGCAGCGCTGGAGATCATCTCCGGCGCTATTTTTTTGCGGCTCGCGGGGCTGACGCACTTTCAGTGCGTCAGCCATTCTTTTCCTTTTTGTGAACAGGGGTTGCAATAAGTTCTCGGGGGGGTATAATGCAAGTGATTTTATCGACAGGATAAGACAAAAATCACGGACGTATAGGACTTCTGGGGGGATGCCTGCGCCGGCAGACATGAGATGTGCAGGCGGAGCATACTATATTACGGATCGGCTTTCGGTTAGGGGTAGATGGACATGGACAGAAACAGAAAGCTGGAATCAAAAATATTGATCCCGGATATGCAAAAAGAATACGAACAGAGAGAACTTCTCCTCTCGGAGCTGCGGCAGGAGCAGGGGAAACTTCTGGTACTGCATGCCACGATCGGTTACGGAAAGACAGTGCTGATGTCTCAGTTTGCCCGTCTGCCGGAGAATATCTGTGCCTGGTATCATCTGGATGTGCTGGACAACCAGCCGGTCACCTTTATACAGTACCTGATCCGGTCCCTGAGCCGGGTCCTGGACGGATTCGAACTGGACGAGGAATACTATGTGGGGATAACGCCGGATTCCCTCAGCCAGTTTGTCAGGGATCTGATCGTGGAAATAGAGGAAAGCCTGGAGTCCATGGCCGCCTCCCGGAGGCTGGTGCTGGTTCTGGACGATTTCCAGGTGATCGATAACCCGGAGATCTTTAAGATACTGGAAGAGCTTCTGGATCATACCGGCGGGTATTTTACGCTGATGGCAGCGACAAAGGGAGCCGTGCCGGATTTTTTTACCAAGTATTTCATGCGTAGCCAGGGCGTTATCATAGAGACGGAGCGTCTGAGCTTCCGGGAGCAGGAGGTGTCTCATTTTCTGGGCGCCATGCTGCCCGGAAAGGAGGCTGAGCGGTACGCCAACATGATCTGGAGCAATATGGAGGGATGGCCCGCGGGGGTGATGTTTGCCGCACTTTATCTGCGCCGCCTGGGCTGCTTTGAACTGGATGTCGAATGGGAAAGCATTACCCAGGAGTCCATGGTGCAGAATTATATCGCCTATGAGTTGTACAAGGGCCTGCCCTACGATATTCAGCAGTTTTTGCTCAATACCTCCTTTGCGGAAGAGCTGCAGCCGGATCTGTGCAACGATATCTGCGGCATTGAAAACGCCAGGGGAATCTTACAGTATCTGCTTCAGGAAAATCTGTTTATTCTCCGCATAGGGGGAAAGAGCGGCAGTTACCGGTATCATTCCATGTTCCGAAGCTTCCTGAACGACAGGGTCAGCCAGGAGCAGCGGCAGGAAATCTACAAAAAGATGGCGGGTTATTACCTGCGGCACCAGGATCCGGACGTAGCCGCGAGATATGCCATGCTGTCCGGGAAACCGGAAATTCTGATTACCGTTCTGGAAAAATACGGACTTTTGTTTCTGGGCGAGGGGAAGCGAAAGACGGTCTCGGAATATCTTCAGCGTCTGGAAGAGGGCGGTGTGGAATTTACGCCGGGACTTATAAAGGTTAAGGATGCTTTGGAACGCCTGGGGGAGGAAGATGGGACCGGGGAGAAGAAAAAGCTTCTGACGGTATCCTGTTTCGGAAAATTCCGGGTGGAGATCTCCCGGACGGGAAAAGAGATTTCCTGGAGGACCCGCAAGGCGCTGGAGCTTTTCGCCTGTCTGATAGACAGAGAGGGAAAGCCTGTGGAACGAAGGGCTCTGCTGGAGCAGCTCTGGCCTGACAATGCGCCCAACAACAGTGTGGCGATGCTGCACAACATGATCTACAGCATCCGCAAGGAACTGAGTTCCCAGCCGGAGCTGGCAGGTCTGATCCAATACAGGAACCATCAGTATTACCTGGATACCTCCCAGATGGTGATCGACCTGGAGCGCAAGAAAGAGATCTGCCGGCTGGCGGAGGCGTCGGACGCCGAGGCGCTCTATGCGCGCAGGGAGGAGATTCTGACTCCCTGGGGTGTCTATCTGGCGGAGGTGGACGGCACCTGGTGTATGGCCAGGCGCGTTTACTTTGAGAGATGCTATGGAAAGGCTTGTTCTCTTTTGGCTGATTACTGCAGGAAGCAGGGGGACCATGAAACAGAGGAGGCCTGCTGGACGGCGTATGTTGCTTCCGACCGGTATTCGGAGGAAGCGGTGGCGGGATTGATGCGGTGTTATGTCCAGTCGGGGAACCGCCATCAGATCAAGCGGGTCTTTGAGTCCTCTCAAAAGATCTTTCGGGAGGAACTGGGCGTAGACTTAAGCGCTGAAACGGTCCGTGTCTATGAACAGGCGATGAGGAAAGAAGCGTGAAGAACAACAGAGAAAATGCTGAGAGCCGGGACTTCCGGCCGGCGGAATATTTGAAAGGGATCTTTGGACTGGACGATTTTGAACAGTTTTGCCTAAAGACCCTGCTGGAAACGAAGGAGCAAAACCAGGGCCTGACTGCCTGCGCGCTGGCGGAGAGATACGGTCTGAAAACAGAGTATGCGTCCTACTTTTGGCCTGACAGCAAATTGCTTAGCTATTTTCTTCAAAAGGAGCAGAGGGACGGTCAGGATTTCTATTTTCTGGAAGAACGGATCCGGGTTTTTCTGGAAGGAGGAATATACGGCTATGGTCCCTATGATCTCCTATGGAGCATGAAATTTCCGGAAGAATTTCAGGAAGAGCTTGTAGGCCCGGGTCCTGTACCGGTGATGGAGCGCTTTATGGAGACCCGGGCGGATGACGGGCCGGTTCTTTTTCATCTGTACGGTCCCGAGGGGAGCGGCAGGAAAAGCCGTATTTTGGAATTTTGCAGCCGACGGAAACGCCCGCTTCTGGTTCTGGACGGCAGTTATCTGGACGGGGATCCTCTTATTTTGAGGGATGCCCTCAGAGAGTGCAGGATCTATGGGGCTTATCTGTTCCTGCGGGAGCTGCCGGAGGATTGGTTCGCGGAGGAGGAATTGTATAGGACCCGGCTCTTTTGCTGGATACTCAAAGAGGCAGATGTGGTGTTTACCGCAGGAGAAAAGCCTCTGGCGCCGGGAGCCTGTCTGGAGGATTTTTCCCATCTGGAATGTGAAATGGGCCTTCCGAATTATCAGGAGAGCGTCGCCCTGTGGGAGAGGATGCTGGAGGGGCAGGAACTCTGCACACCCTCCGAGTGGGCCAATAAATTTTTCTTTACGCCGGGGCAGATCAGGCAGGCGGTACAGAATGCCAGGCGGTATGCCTTTATCCGAGGCAGTGTCCGGCTGGAACGGGAGGATCTGCAGAAGGGCTGTTATTATCTGCTGCGGGACGGCATGGGCAAAAAGGCAGTCAAGATCCAGCCCTGCTATACGTGGGAGGATCTGATCCTTCCGCCCTTTCAAAAGCAGAGACTGAAGGAAGCCTGCGATCAGGTTCTCTATAAAAAATGGGTGTATGAGGCATGGGGATTTGATCGGAAGATCTCTTACGGGAGAGGGATTTCTGTGGTGTTCGCCGGGCCTCCCGGAACGGGAAAGACCATGGCGGCTCAGGTGATGGCGTCAAAGTTGTGTCTGGACCTGTATCGGATCGAGCTGGCGGCGGTGGTCAGCAAATACGTGGGAGAGACGGAAAAGAATCTGGAAGATATCTTTGAACAGGCGAAAAAGAGCCAGGTGATTTTATTTTTTGACGAGGCGGATGTACTCTTTTCCAAGCGGATGGAAGTCCGTGACTCCAATGATAAATACAGCAATATGGAGGCGGCCTTCCTGCTGCAGAAGATGGAAGAATACGAGGGGATCACCATTCTGGCTACCAACTATCTGCAAAATTTTGACGAAGCCTTTAAGCGCAGGATGAAGTTTATTATCGATTTTCCCTTTCCGGATGCCTCCAGGCGGGAGCAGATCTGGAGGAAGGCTTTTCCGGATCAGACGCCGGTGTGCGAGGATCTGGATTATGAATTTCTTTCCGCCAGCTTTGAACTGTCGGGGAGCGGTATCAAAAATGCGGCGCTGCACGCCGCGTTTCTGGCTGCGGCCGCTTCCGATCGGGTGTCCATGAGTCATATTATAGCAGGCATCCGAAATGAATTTTCCAAGAACGGAAAGATTCTCACGAAGGAACAGCTGGGACAGTATTACATGCTTTTAGAGCCGGAAGGCGGTCTGTGATCCACCAAATGGAAAGATCACAGCACACGTGCATGGAGGTACGGGATGGAACATGTGAAAAAGGATTGGCAGCGTTCGGAGGGGCGTGTGCGCAGCGTCGGGAAAAGCGACCTGCGGACGGATAAAAAGCTCAGAGCCTATCACCCCGCGGAGCGGGAGAGGAGCAGGGAAAACAGATCCAACGAAATGATGCGCATGGAAAACTCCTACGGCGGCATAGCCATTGGCGCCAGCCGCAGGAAAAAAATGACCATGGTTTTTCACGAGGAGCGCCGGCATAACGGACCAGGGATCAAGAAGGATGAGCGGGAGGTGGAGGGAAGCAGGACGGTTCCCTTAAGCCGGCTGGAGGGAGATTTCCGCACCAACAGCCATGACCGGAGGGACAGTGCCATGCTCTACCGGGAGAGGCTGGAGGAGTCGCCGGTCAGGATGATGCGCAAGCTTCAGGAGATGCTGGATGAAAACCGCCAGGAAAGCGGGGAAAGGACTTTGCCCTTCCTGGACCTTAGAAAGGACCGGCAGGAGAGGGAGGACACGGAGAGGGAGCTTAGGGAGAGCCTGGAGAAGCGCAGAATGAGCGAGTACGACCGCCTGCGGGAGAAAAGGGAGAGTCTCCGTCAGGAGGACGCGGAAAAGGAACAGATGCGCAGACAGTTTTATCAGAATCTGTCCTTTGCCCGGGAGAAATCGCGGAAGCTGATGCACGGGGAGGGCGCGGCGCTTTGGAAAGGCTCCGAGGAGCCTGTGCAGGGTCTTACGGAAGAAGGAGGCGTATCCGGGGAAGCTCCGGCAGCTTTGGACGATACAGAGGATCAGCCCGCAGACGGAACAGGCAGGCGCAAAAAAAGCTGAAAAAGTTTTATTTTGTCGATTTGGTTATAAATTTGTATAGAGACGCCAGCTAAAATGAAATTATAATTCTATGGTTGTACGTAGGAGCTGATTATAAAAATGAAAGGAGGTAACTGGTTCCTCAATATAGGAAGAGGGATCAGGTATGTGCATGGCTGAGTATTTATCACCGGGAGTCTATGTGGAAGAATTTGAGTCGGGTGGTAAGCCCATGGAGGGCGTGGGAACGAGCACAGCCGGCTTTATCGGGCTTGCGGAGAGGGGACCGATCGAGGGTGTCCCTCAGTTGATCACCAATTTTGCGGATTTCAGGAGGACCTATGGCGGGTATCTGTCTGAAAATGAGTTTGGAGAGTACCGCTTCCTGGCTTATGCGGTGGAGCACTTTTTCATCAACGGAGGCTCCCGCTGCTTTGTGGCCAGAGTAGCTCCCCAGAACGCGAAATGCGCCGTTGGGTACGCTCCTGCGAAGGAGGGCGCCGTCGTAAGGCTTGCGGCGAAGAACCCGGGCACCTGGGGCGATGATATCCGTGTGGTCGTGACACCGTCCAGCAAGGCAAAGACGCAGATACTGGAGGTATTGGATACTGCGGATGGCAAGAAGTATCTTGTGAAGAACGGAGCCGGTTTCCAGCCGGGCGACGTGGTAATGTATTTTGACAAGACGGAATCCGTCTACAACCGTGTCGTGAAAAACCAGGACAATGTCATCACGTTCCAGAAGGAGTTCGAGGATGACGTGGTGGACAGAAACCTCCTTCCGTCAAAAGTGATCACTACCTGCGAATTTACGCTGGAAGTAAAGTACAGCGACCAGGTAGAGCTTTATGAGAACGCTTCCTTTAATATCAGCGCTCCCAATTATATTGAGAAGAAGGTCGCAAAGTCTGATCTGATCACAGTGCAGTATGTAGGAAAGGAAAGCGGAGAACCCCAGGCTCCCTTCGCGGCATTTTTAAGCCCGGAGGACGAGGAAGCAGCGGTTGTGACCATCTCCTTTACGGGCGGAAGCAACGGCTCTATCTCCAATATTTCCGCGGCGGATTTTATCGGCACGGACAACGGCGCGGGCAAGCGGACGGGAATTCAGTCCTTCCTGGACAATGACGTCGTTTCCATCATGGCGGTGCCGGGCGTGACGGATCCCAATGTGCAGCTGATGCTGGTGGCTCACTGTGAGAATCTGGCAAGCCGGTTCGCGGTTCTGGATATTCCCAGAGACTCCAGGAAGGTGGCGGATGTTATCGCTCACAGAGACATTTTTGACAGCAATTACGCAGCGCTGTATCATCCCTGGCTGACCATTTTTGATCCGCTGGACAAGAAAAATATCGCGATTCCGCCCTCCGGATCCGTCATTGGCATCTATGCCAGAAGCGATAACACCAGAGGCGTACATAAGGCCCCGGCCAATGAGGTAGTGAGAGCGTGTGTCGGTCTGGACTGCCAGTTCAACAAGGGCGAGCAGGACATCCTGAATCCCAAAGGCGTGAACCTCATCCGTACCTTCCCGGGACAGGGAATCCGGGTATGGGGCGCCCGCACCGCTACCAGCAATCCCAGCTGGAAATATATCAATGTGCGCAGACTGTTTATCTTCATAGAGGAATCGATCAAGGCGAATACCAACTGGGCGGTATTTGAGCCGAACGACGAGGTGCTGTGGGTGAGAGTACAGCGCACGATCAGCGTATTCCTCACCGGTTTGTGGAGAAACGGATCTCTGGCAGGAAGCTCTCCGGAGGAGGCGTTCTTCGTAAATATCGGGCGTAATACCATGAGCCAGGACGATATCGACAACGGCCGTCTGGTGTGTGTGATCGGTGTAGCGCCTGTAAAACCCGCTGAATTTGTGATCTTCCGAATTTCCCAAAAGACCAGCGAGGCTGCTGAATAAAATGGTTTGATCGAGTGAAAGGAGTGTAATCGTATGCCGTACCCACATGGTAGATTTAGATATAAAGTTGAAATTGACGGATTGGATGCAGGTGGTTTCTCAGAGGTGACCGGTTTTGACGCCTCAATCGATGTGATCGAGTACCGGGAGGGAGATATGGTACAGACGCCCATGAAGCTCCCGGGACTGAAAAAATATGGAAACATTACCCTCAGACAGGGACTGGCGGATTCCATGGTGCTCTATGAGTGGATCGTCGCCGGTGTGAACGGAGCGGTTGACCGAAAGACGATCACCATCACACTGCTGGATGAGGAAGAGGCTCCGGCAGCTTCCTGGCAGGTGATTAATGCATGGCCCATGAGATACACGGCTCCGGACTTTAACGCGACTTCTTCGGAGGTGGCGATCGAGTCCCTGGAGATCGCCCATGAAGGGATGACCAGAGTTTCCTGACACAAGTATCAGATTGCGGCCGGAACGGTTCCGGAGGATGAAGACGCTGCAGGACGCAGGACAGGTATCTGTATCCTGCGGCGCCTTATATGTCATTTGAGGACTAAGACAGGGAGGGAAAGATGGAATTTCAGACGGAGTATCCCTTTACGCTGCCAAGAGGATATCGGGACAGGGAAGGGAACATACACAAGGACGGCGTTATGCGGATGGCCAATGCCGGGGATGAGATCCTGCCTTTGAAAGATCCAAGGGTCCAGCAGAATCCCGGTTACCTGACGATCATTCTGCTGGCCCGGGTGATTACCAGGCTGGGAACGCTTCCCACAGTGGATACCAGAGTGGTGGAGGAGCTCTATACCATGGATCTCGCTTATCTGCAGGATCTATACCAGAGGATCAATACCATGGAAATCCCTGTTTATAAGGGAGTTTGTCCTCACTGCGGAAAGCAGGTGGAGATTCCCGTAAATTTTATGGAAGCCGGGGAATGATTACCTATCCGGCTGACAAGATATATGAAGAAACCGCATTCCTGGGCTATTATCTGCACTGGGGGCGGAAGGAGATCTTTGAACTGAGTCATCTGGAGCGCCTGAGGTGGTGCAGGGAGGTTTCACAGATTAACAGCAGGCTGAATCAGGAGCCGGAAAATCCGTTTCAGCTGTAAACTGCCCGCTGACCGGAAGGGGAAAGGAGACAAAAGGTGTTTTCGTTGTTTGATGCCAGAAAGCAGCTAGTACCGGGGCATAGCTTCCTGGTAACTATCGGGCCGGCTATGTTCAGCTTTTCCAAGGTTTCCAACCTGGTGGCGCAGGTAGAATACGACGCTGTCCCGGAAGGGGGAAACAACGATTATCCTCTGCTGTTTAAAAAGCAGAAGACCAATCCGGACATACTGGTGATGGAAAAAGGAATCCGAACAAAATCCTGCGACATGATCTTTGATCTGCTGCAGGAAGGGATGCAGGTAGAGCTGGTGACGATCCTGCTGATGGCAAAGGATTCCGGCTTGCAAAAGGCATTTTTTTTTAAGAAGGGAATGATCATAAAGCGCACGTTTTCCGATTTGGACGCTATGAGTAATGAGCTGGTGATCGAATCGTTGGAAATCGCACATTCCGGGCTGGTGGAGGTCCCAGTACCGGGAATATAGGAGGCGGTAGCTGGTGCGTGTCCTAAGGGAAAATAGAATGGGGAGAGGATCCGTTCTCTCTGATACAGTCGGAAAAAACTCCCTTTTTGTAAAAGGTATTTTTGAAAAATACGGGCAGGGTGAAAAGTATGTATTTGATCCTGTCTCTTTTGTGTATCTCCTTCCGACGGCCGCGCCGCCGGAGGAAGAGGCGCCGAAGCGGGATGAGGAACGCGCCAGGGAATATGTGCTGAGAGAAAAGGAAACCGTGCGGCTTATCACCAACAGTCTGCGAAGCAGAGAGTTTGTCGTCCGCATAGAGGAGAGAGCCGTTATGCCAAGCCCGCGGGAAATGCTCCTGCAAAAGGCCGGAAAGGAACAGACGATCTGCCAGGTGCGTAAGCTGGTGCAAAAATGCAGGGAATTTGAGAGAGAACTGTCGCAGATACAGGTTTCCTCAAAGGAGATGGCGCAGAGTCCGGACGAACCGGAAAGCCGAAGTGCAGTACAGGGAACGGGTGGAAGGAAAGAGAGAGAACAGGCAGCGCCCAGACGATTCCAGGATGAAATAGAAGATTTGGAGAAAAATCTCGCGCTGTGGCAGGAGGCGGATGCCTCCCGGGATGCTTTTTATCAAAGGGAGACAGCTCGGAGCGCGGAACGCCTTCTGGAAGAGCGCAGGATACTGGAGCAGAGACTGGAATACCGGCTGTTCGATCAGGTGCGCAGGCTTTGTGCGGAGCATGTGCAGCAGGAAGCTGTGGAGTCGTCCGATACCCGCGAAAGACAGGCGGGGCACACGGGCGCAGGAGAAAGTGCTGCCCGGACAGAAGTGCCGGACGCCGGTAGGGATTCCGAGGAAAGAGAGAGGTTTCAGGAGCGGCTGACGCAGGTGTGGCAGTTTCTGACCGGGTGGGATGAACCCGGAGAAGATTTATACGCGGAACACCCGGAGCGCAGGGGACTTTTAGAGGAACTTGTCCGCTTCATCCGGTCCCGGCAGGAAGAAATCCTCCGTATCGGAGAGAAGGAACTTTTGCAGGGAGAGCCGGAACTTCGCCAGGCATACCTGCTTTCGGCGATTCTGCGGGAGTCGGATGCCGGTATCGCCGGTATCGAGACGCTGACAGAACGCCTGCAGGAGAGTGCAGGATTGGGAGCGATGGATTCCCTGAAGGAAGCGTCCCCGGGGCAGACGTTCAAGCTGCTGTGGCAGACGGCGTCGCAGATGCGCCCCGAGGAACTGGAGCAGGCCCTGGAGCGGCTTGAGGAAAGGCAGACCCTGATTCATATCCGGCAGGAACCACCGGAAAGCAGGGGACTTTTAGAGGAACTGCGGAGGGAGAGCCAAAAGCAGAGCCGGAAGGACGAAATCCAGAAGGATGAAATCCAGAAGGACAAAATCCAGAAAGATAAAATCCGGAAGAACGAAATCCAGAAAGACGAAATTCAGAAGGACGAAATCCAGAAAGATAAAATCCAGAAGGACGAAATCCGAAAAGAAGAAATTATCCGCTACATCCGGTCCCGGCAGGAGGAAATTCTCCGTATTGGAGAAAAGGAACTTTTACAGGGAGAGCCGGAGCTTCGCCAGGCATACCTGCTTTCATTGATTCTTCGGGAGTCAGATGCCGGTATCGCCGATATTGAGACGCTGACAGAACGCTTGCGGGAGAGTGCAGGATTGGAAGCGCTGGATTCCCTGAAGGAAGCGGCTGCGGGGCAGACGTTTAAGCTGCTGTGGCAGACGGCGTCGCAGATGCGTCCCGAGGAACTGGAACAGGCCATAGAGCGGCTTGAGGAAAGGCAGACCCTGATTCATATCCGGCAGGAACCCCCGGAGAGCAGGGGACTTTTAGAGGAACTGCGGAGGGAGAGCCAAAAGCAGAGCCGGAAGGATGAAATCCGGAAGGACGAAATCCAGAAAGATAAAATCCAGAAAGACGAAATCCGAAAAGAAGAAATTATCCGCTATATCCGGTCCCGGCAGGAAGAAATCCTCCGTATCGGAGAAAAGGAACTTTTACAGGGAGAGCCGGAGCTTCGCCAGGTTTACCTGCTTTCGGCGATTCTGCGGGAGTCGGATGCCGGTATCGCCGGTATCGAGACGCTGACAGAACGCCTGCAGGAGAGTACAGGATTGGAAGCGCTGGATTCCCTGAAGGAAGCGTCCCCGGGGCAGACGTTTAAGCTGCTGTGGCAGACGGCGTCGCAGATGCGCCCCGAGGAACTGGAGCAGGCCATAGAGCGGCTTGAGGAAGGGCAGACTCTGATTCATATCCGGCAGGAACATCCGGAGAGCCTGAAACTGATGGAAGAGCTGCGATGGAAGAGCCGGGAGGCGTCTCTCAGAAAAGACTGGCAGGAATCTCCGGAAAAAAAGCGCCAGATACAGTGCCTTTCCAGGCTGCTGAAGGAGACAGATCCCTCCAGGCTGGCCCAACGTCTGGAGATAAGAAAGATAAGGCAGCTTTCCCATGCGATAGAACTGCTGGAGGAACTGCCGCAGGAACTGCCGCAGGAATTTCCGGAGCGGCTGCTGGAGGTGCAGCGGGGGCTGGCCGGCGGCATGAGTCTGGAAGAAATCGACCGGGCGGAGGCCGGACTGAAGGAGGGTTACCCCGCCGGGGCAGAGCGGGAGCGGTGGGTACAGAAGGTACTGATTCAGCTTCGGGGCCAAAGACTGCGGCAGTCTGCGGAACAGGATTTTCGCAGACTGCTTCAGGTGAGGGACAGCCGTCAGCATGGGAAATTTCCGGAAGGGTTTTGGACGGAGATTTCCGAGAGCGTTGGCATTACCACCCTGATCGGACGGCTGGATCCCCAGGAGACCGACCGGTTTGAAACATGGCTGCGGACATGGAAGGGCTCGCCCGGGGAGATTGTGTGGGCGGAACGCCTTTTGGCCGATAAACTGCGTCCCGCGGAGAGAGCGGCTGCACAGCGGCCTGCCCCCGGACGGACCTATGACCGGAGCGGGAACTCTGTAAAGGATCTCCGGCCAAAGCGGCTGCTTCAGGATCTTGAGATTGTCCGTGTGCTGGAACACTTTTCCGGGTTGACCGTCTCTGAGGACGGCGTGGGACCGGGGCGGGTCGGGCTTACGCCTGAGGCGGCGGATTCCGGTTCGGACCGGCGTTCCTTCCCGGACGGAAGCGTAAGAACGGGGCAGTCTCGAGGAGAGGAAGCCTTTCTCCCACCAGAGAACCGGACTTTTCAGGCAGATGATCCGGGGGCGGTCGAAGGCGGCTATGCCGCAGTCGGCCGGGAACTGCTTTCCGAAAAGGGGAGGCGGACCGGAAAGCCGCAGGAGAGCGGAGCCGGGGAGATCCGGGATTTCCGTTCTCTGATCGTAAGGCAGGATTTTGTGAAGCAGGAGCAGACAAGGCAGCAGGAGCGTCAGGAGAACCAGCGCCAGCTTTTGATGCAGCTCCAGAATCAGAACAGGCAGCAGGAGAACGCGATTCGTATCATGGAGAAGCGCCAGGAGGAACTGCAGGCGCAGCTCAAGGAGCCGGAGCAGACCTGGGAGGAGCTGGAGAAAAGGGTGCTGGAACGGCTCCAGGGGCAGCTTCGCATGGAGCGGATGCGCAGAGGACTTTTGTAAGACGAGGAGATAGAGGATGCCAGCATTGGGTGCGCTTGGAGCATTGAATATCACCAGCATGTTGCCGGAGGATCTCAAGAAGGCAAAAATAGAGGTGCTGGATGAGCGGGGGAGAAAATCCAGGGAGATCGAGGTGCTTTTTAACCCGTCCCAATATACGCTGCAGGATTCCGCGAAATATGCCACGCGGCCAAGGCCCGGCTCGGATGTCCCGCAGATGACCTTTATAGGTGGGAACGCCACTACCCTGCAGGTGGAGTTGTTTTTTGACACCAGCCCGGTTTTGACCACCACCGTCCTGACCAGCGCGAAAGCCACAGACGTGTCCAAAAAGGTGAAGGATTTTGAGGAGCTGGTATATATCAAGGGAAATCTGCACGCGCCGCCGTCCGTGAAATTTAAATGGGGCTCTCTGTCTTTCAAGGGCGTTGTTACGGACGTAAAGAGCACTTACACCAAGTTTACGGAAAGCGGTATGCCGATCCAGGCCCGAGTGGAATTGTCGCTTATGTCCTGTTATTCCTCCAGTGAGAAAAAGCGGAAGAGTCCCTTTGAATCTCCCGACAGGACAAAGTGCAGGATGATCCGGGAGGATTTAAGTATCTGGGATATCGCGCTGAATGAGTATGGGGATGTATCCAAATGGAAGGTGATCGCCAGAGCAAATAACCTGGCGGATCCTCTGCATATCCCGCCCGGAACCATCATCAAGGTGCCCGCGCTGTAATAAAATGCGGGCTGCTGCCCCGACGGAAGGAAGGTCTGTATGGCAGGTTTCATGACGGATGTCTACACCTATGATTCTCTTGCAAATAAATACGGTAACTTCCAGGTGCCTGCCTTTGAACTGTGCATCAACGGCAGGGACGCGGTGGAGGAGCTGAATCTGTCTGTTGTGTCCATGGACATTTCTCTGGCCAGCACGGAAGCCAGTACGGCGGTGATTCAGATCGGGGGCGTGTATGACCTGGAAAAAAGAAGCTTTGACAGCAAGGTCAAAAACAAGTTTAAGCTGGGGACGATCGTGGAGGTCGGCATAGGTTATCTCTCGGAGATCCGGAAGGTGCTCAAAGGGTTTGTGGCGGTGCTGGGCGCTGAATTTTCGGAGGAAGCCTGTCTTGTGGTAACCATTATGGACGTGCGCAGACTGATGATGATAAACGGCACCCATCACAAGCTGTACAACGTAAAAAATTATTCGGATGCGGTCAAGGCCGTGCTGGGCGAATATTCCAGGCTGTGCCGCGTAGACATAGACGCCACCAGCGACAATCTGGACAGACCCCTCTCCCAGCAGTCCACAGACTATGATTTTATCACAAAGGAGCTGATCGGGAGAGGACTTTGCGAGAGGGAATTTCTCGTGGTGGGGGATACAGCGTATTTCCGCAGGCCGCGCAAGGAGGCCCGGCCGGTCTGTTCCCTGGAATACGGGCGGGAACTGTGGTCGTTTCGGATGGAGTGTTCCTATGTGGATCTGGAGATAGAGGTGACCGGCTACAACCAGGAGGAGCAGAAGCCCTATATCGGAAAGGCGAAGGCAAAGAGCAGAGAACCGATCAGCTCTCTTTGGGCAAAGACGCCGGTGTCCAATATCATAGATGAGGAGGCGGACAACCAGAACAAGGTGAACGCCCGCGCGCAGATCTTTGCCAATATGCAGATGGCGGACGGCCAGAATGGCAGAGGAACCTGCGTAGGACTGCCGGAGCTGGTTCCGGGCAGGTTCGTGGAGGTGTCGAAGCTGGAGGCCATGGCAGACAGGAAGTATTATCTGAAGCGTGTAAACCACAGAATCAGCGGGGAAGGATTTGTCACGGAATTTGAGACGGGAGGATGGGCCTGATGGGCGTTTATGACGAGCTGTTTGGCAGCGCGGACAACCGGAAGATTGGAGAAGTTCCCGGAATCATAACCGGCCTGGTAAAGGAAAACTGGAGCAAGGAGCATCCGGGAATGGTGAAGGTGGAGTATTTCCTGGGAGAGAAGGGCAAGAATCTCACCGGCTGGGTTCCCGTCATGGTGCCCTATGCCGGAAAGGAGTTTGGCTCCTATGCGCTGCCGGAGGTGGGATCCGAAGTGGTGCTGGCGTTTCAGAGGGGCAACCGCAACTGTCCCATCGTTCTGGGATGTATCTGGAACAAACAGTCGGCGCTGCCGAAAAACACAGCCAATGAGAAAAATACGATCAAAAAACTGTTGACGAAAGGAGGCTGCGAGATCCAGATCCAGGAGGAGGACAAGAAGGAACAGATCCTGATCCATACGCCTAAGGGCCTGAAGCTTTTGATGGAGGATCAGAATGAGACGCTGGAGCTTGGAGACAAGGCCGGGAAAAACAAGATCACTTTGGACACAAAAAATGGAAAACTGACGCTTTTGGCGGATAAAAGCATGGAATTCAAGGTGGGCGGCAGCGCCATGCTGTCTCTGAACGGCAGTTCCAAGACGGTACAGATCAAGGGCGGAAAGATCGCCTGCAGCGCGGATCAAAGCGTAGAGATAAAGGGACAGACGACGAAGCTGGAAGGAACCTCCACGGAGGTAAAGGGATCGGGAGCGTTAAAACTGGAGGCAAGCGGCACGGCTCAGCTGAAAGGCGCCATGGTGCAGATCAACTAGACAGCGCGGAGGTTAGCGATGACGGAACGGGAAAAAGTAAAAAGTTTTCTGGGGACGGGCTTCCATTTTCCCATTGAGGTAGAGGAAGCCACCGGCAGGATGAAGGAGGTCTCCCTGGAGGAGGATATCAAACAGGCGATATGGATCATCCTGATGACCCGGAAGGGGGAGCGCGTGATGCGTCCTGATTTTGGATGTGACATTTACGATTATGCCTTTGAAACAACGGACTACACGACGCTTGTCCAGATGGAAAACGCGGTCAGCGAAGCGCTGGTCCGCTGGGAGCCGCGCATTACAGATATAACCGTCAGAGTAAACAATGAACAGGAGCGGGAAGGCGTGCTGCTGATAGAGATCAGCTATCTGGTGCGCAGTACCAACAATCCGTTTAATTTGGTCTATCCCTATTACATCAATGAGGGGACGGGAGCATAGAGGGCAGGAGGATACCTTATGAAGGACTGGAAGGGAAAATCTGGAACCAGTGAGGAAATCATTCATAATATTCAGACTGCCGCTGCCAATTATACGCCGGAATGGAATTTCAGCATGGAGGATCCGGATATCGGGTCTGCCATAGCTTATGTGTATGCCGATATGACGGAGGACACCGTCCGGCAGCTGGGACGCCTGGGCTATAAGAATCAGCTGGCCTTCTTTAACAGTCTGGGGGCACAGCAGCGCGGCGCCGTGCCGGCCAGGGGATTTGCGGTCTTCGGGCTTGTTGCCGGAGCGCCGGAAGGGACGGAGGTGGACGCCTGTACCGGTGTGACCGCGGAGGGAACGGAGGAGGAAGGGGACGTCCGTTTCGAGACAGGGGAGGATCTTTATGTGACGCCGGCCCAGCCGTGCTGCCTCTACCTGACGGACGGCAGAAAGGATGGCATTTACAGGCTTTCCGGGGATCTCTCACAGCAGACAGAGCCGATCACCCTGTTCCGTGAGAAAGGGGAGAACCTGCAGAGACATGAACTGATCCTGGCCCATGATGAAATACTGGGGATCCGGGGAGAAGCCTATGTGGAAATAAGCTTTTACGTCCGTCCGGGACAGCTGCTGGAGGAACGGCTGCTGCGAAGTATGACGGAGCCAGGGACAGCGGAATTTTCTTATTGGACGGGAGAACGCTGGCAGAATTTTACGGGGGTGTCCGTCTATCAGGGCAGACTGCTCCTGCACAAAAGCGCGGGTATGCCTGCCTTTGAAAAGTATGACCTGGGGGAAGAGAGACAGAGCTTTGCGATCCGCTGCAGCGTCAGCGATATTGAGGCCTCCGGGCAGATCCTTGTAAGGGAGATCCGACTGAAAAGCCGGGGCGTGAACCTGCTGCCCCAATATCTGTACGCGGGGGATTCCGAATGCAACCGGACGGAATTTATGCCCTTTGGGGAGCGGCTGAATCTGTATGATGAGGTATATTTCGGATCCGACGAGGTCTTTACCAAGAGAGGCGCGCAGGTATCCATGACCTTCCATATGGACTATATGCAGGTGCCGCTGGAAATCACGGAAGAGGAACAGCCGGTGGAATGGAAATGGGTGATGAACCGTTCCGAATTTCATCCGGATCCGGAATATGACATCACGGTGGAAGAAGTGATATGGGAGTATTACAACGGAAGCGGATGGAGCCGTCTGTTTGCCGGCAGGGAATACAGCGACATGTTCAGCGCCAGGATGGGAGGACTGAGCCAGCAAAAGACCCTGACCTTCGTATGCCCCCGGGATATTGCCCCCGTGCTGGTAAACTCCTGCGAGACCTGTTACATCCGCGCCCGCATTTTAAAGCTGAACAACCTGTTTAAGATAAAGGGAAAGTATATCGTCCCCGTGATCGGGAATCTGCTGCTGTCCTATCATTATCAGGAATCCGGGAGGAAGCCGGGAATCCTGAGACTGGAGAACAATCTGGAAAGGAGCTTGTATCGGGAGGAGGATATGGAGGACGGGGGAGAGCCTGTCCCTTTGCTCACAGGGCTGTCTGAAAAAGAGAAGACTCTGTATATCGGTTTTGAGACGCCGCCTGTGGGCGCTCCGATCCGGATGCTTTGGGTAATGGAGGATATCCTGTCCGGGGAGAGGGGAAGCATCACCTGGGAGTATGAGACAGGGAAGGGGTTTCGGGAGATGAATCTGGCGGACCTGACGGACCACTTATCCCGGACCGGGCTGATCACGTTTGCAGGGCAGCAGGATTTCTGCAAGGTGTCCCGGTTCGGAGAGGAACGGTACTGGATCCGGCTGAGGGATGAAGGCGGTTTTTATTCCGTCAGGAACGCGCGGACGGAATATCCCGTCCTGCGGAAAATATGGATGAACGCCGTGGAAATCCGTCACATGGACCGGGAGGAGACGGAAAGCTTTACGCTGGATCAGTATGAGGAGGACTGCAGCTTTAAGCTGCTGCACGGCAGTATCGATAAGATATCGGTGGAGGTGCTGGAGGGCAGCGACGAGGAGGAGCGCTGGGTGGTCTGGGAGGAGGTGTCGGACCTGGAAGCCTGGCCGGGGGACGCAAGCGTCTGTCAGGTGGATCGGACGGAAGGAATCATCCGGTTCGGAGACGGCCTTCACGGCAAGGTCCCGGCTTTCGGAAAGACACAGGGTATCCGGGTACATTATAAGTGCGGCGGAGGATCCCGTGGAAATGTGGCCCAGGGGCAGGTCTCCAAGCTAAATCAGACGCTTGGGTTTGTTCAGACGGTCTTAAATCCCATGGATCTGTGGGGAGGGCTGGATGTGGAGACTCCGGAGGAGGCCATGAAGCGCTTCAGCGCAAGGCTGCGGCACTGGGATCGGGCGGTCACGGCCGGGGATTATGAGGAACTGGCGATGGAAGCCTCCAGAGCGCTTAAGAAGGTCCGCTGCTTTGGCGGAAAAAATGATAAGGGGGAAAGAGAACCGGGAGCGGTGACGCTGGTGGTATATCCGCAGAAGCATCTGAGGGATAAAAGCTTCTTCTGCTCCGTGCGGGAAGAGATTCTCCGATATCTGGGCCCCAGAATGGACCAGGGGATCCTGGAGCGGGGACAGTTCTATGTGGTGGAGCCGAAAATGGTGGAAATACAGGTGAAGGCAGAGGTGACCGTCTCCGGGTTTCAGACTATTTTCCAGATGCGGCGCCGGGTCGGAGAGCGCATCCGGGCTTTCCTGGATCCCATGAAGGGGCATTTTGACGGAAAAGGCTGGGAAATCGGCCAGCTGCCAAATATGCTCCAGATACAGAATATTTTGAAAGATATCCCTGAAATTGTATGGATTTCCAGGATTTATCTGCTTGCGTTCGTCAACGGACCCAGGGGAAGGCAGGAGGCGGACCTGGAGCAGATCCGCAGACATCCCTATGTCCTTCCCGTCTGTGGGGATGTGGACGTGGCGGTGACGGTACACTGAACGGCAGGGCGGAAGGAACCGCGGCCTTATTTCTGATACAGGAGTTTGCGTAAGGAGGAGCGTTATGCTGCCGGATATACATCTTGACCGGATGACGTTCGACGAAATGGTGGAACGGGCGAAAAACAGAATCGTGGGTTTTTATCCGGGGTGGACGGATTTCAACTATCACGACCCGGGGATCACGCTGATCGAGCTGTTTGCGTGGCAGAAGGAGATCCAGCAGTATGAGATGGATCACATCGGCGACAGCCATAAGCGCAAGTATCTGCGGCTTATGGGGACGGATATCCGGCACCGGACGGCGGCCAAATGTTATGTGACGGCGGTGCCGGAGGTTCCCGTTCTGCTTCCGGAGGGCAGCAGGATGGAAGCTGGCGGTGTGATTTTTGAGACGATGGAGGAGCAGCTGCTGCCGGCCGTCTTCATCAAAAGCTGTTTTGGGCGGCTGGAGGAAAACGTCAGTTTTCTGGATGGGGAACAAATGTCCCTGGGGCACTCGCTTGCGTTTTATCCCTTCGGGCGAAAGGCACAGACAGGGACCTGTCTGTACCTGGAGCTGTCCGATGGCCTTCCGGCCGAAAAAAGGACCGCTCTGACCATACGGGTCAGCAGACAGGAGAAGTGTCAGAGGAATCCGGCGGATGCTGACACGATCCTGCTGGCGAAGCTGAGCTTTTCCTATTGGAACGGAGAGCGGTACGAGCCCGTGGAGCTGCTTAAGGACGAAACCTTTGGACTTCTGTTTGACGGCCAGATCGTGTTCCGGCTCCACAGTCCCATGGAGAAAGGCTCCGTGGGCGGGAGAGAAGGATATTTTCTGCGGATACGCATGGAGGAGGGACAGTACGAGGCGCCTCCCGCGCTGAGCTTTCTGGACCTGAACACGGTCCGCGTCCAACAGAAAGAGACGGTGGCAAAATGGCTGCCTGCCGCGAAACTGCCCGGGGAAAACGTGCTGCTGTCAGAACATTCTCTGTGCGCCCGCGGAACGGTCCGGGTGTTCTCCCTGAGGGAGGGATATTACCGTCAGGAGGAAGTCCTGGAGAGGACGGCGGATCCGGATTCCGGCAGAGTTACGATCCGGGTCGCGGCGGGTCCGGACAGCCGGGAACAGGCTGCCCTTTCTGCAGACACTTATTGGGTTGCGGCGGACAACGGGGAGGACTGGTATCGGGGACACAGCATTTTGGGTGTGGGGCATGGGTTTCCCGGCGAGAGCTTTTTCCTGGACGACGATGCCGTATCTTTTGATGATGTGGAGCTTCTGGTGGAAGAGGCAGATCGGCCCGGGCAGTATCGGAAGTGGGAAAGGCGGGAGGATTTTTCCGCCTCCGGGCCGGATGATCCGCACTTTAGCGTGGACGGTATGACAGGACGGATCTGTTTTGGAGACGGGATACACGGCATGGCGCCGGAGGGCCGGATTCTCCTGGTGTCCTATGCCAGAACGCTGGGAAGCGGCGGAAATATAAAGGCGGCCCGGATCGGCCGTGCGCCGGATCAGGAGGGGCTCGCGGTGTCCAACCTCTGGGACGCTTATGACGGGCGGGATGAGGAGTCCATACAGGAGGCTTTCGCCCGGGTGCGCAGGGCGCTGGCTCAATCGAAGAACCTGGTGACGCCTCAAGACTACGAGCAAAGAGTCCGGTCCACCCCGGGGCTTCGGATCGAAAGCTGCAAAGCTTTTTACCCTGTGAAGGACGGACAGAAACAGGCCGACCGGGAACTGTCCATCGTGGTAAAGCCTTACAGTCTGGAGAAACAGCCGAAGCTGTTTCCTGTGTACACCCAGAATATTCTGCGCCATATCGAGAAGAAGCGGCTTCTCGGTGTGCGGATCAGACTGCTTTCCCCAGTTTATATCCGGCTGTCCGTATCTCTGGAAGTGGCGGTCTATCCGCACTATCATCTGGCGGAAAACATCGTGGAGCGGGCGGTGGAGGAATATCTTGCCGCGATGCGGGAAGAGTTCGGCAAAACGGTCTCCTACAGCGGCCTGTACGGGTATGTTGACAGACTGGACTGTGTGTGCGGCGTCCGATCCCTGATGCTGGAAGCAAAGGGAAATGATGTCCGGAGAAATACCTACGGCGATTTGATCTTTCCGGGGAACGGTATCGCGGACGAGATAGAGGTCCAATGCTCCTGCAGTATCCAGACGTAGTGTGTCCGGGGCCGCGAGATCCCATTTTCAGGGGATAAAGGGTCTGCCTGACCGAAACGATGGAGGTTGGTATGAAATATTTTCTGTTTAACAAGGTTTCGGACTATCAAAGAGGATTCGGAGAAAATGTTGTCTATGGCCCCCGGGGGCTCTCCGCCAGGGGCGGGTACGGCGGGAAGGCCGTTTTCTGGTCGCGTATCCTGGACAGCGCTGAGGAGGGCAATATCTGGCACAGGATGACCTGCAGCGTACCGGAACCGGCCCGGGCCCTGGTGAAGATTTCCTTTTATACCGCCGATGAGATTTCCTTCGAGGAAGGGGGCCGCACAAAGACGGTCAGGGAGATTCTTGGTTCGGAGAAAATGTCTTTTACGGAAAAAAGAGAATTCTGCCGTCCTTTTTTGCGAAAGGAGGAAGCGCTGGGAGAGGACACTCTGCTGCACAGCCTGACGGGGCGTTATCTGTGGTTTTTGCTGGAGATTTATCCGCAGACAGAGGAAACTGTGGAAATCGGAGATTTTGCGGTATTTTTTCAGGCGGAAAGCTGGATGAATTATCTGCCGGAGATCTACCGAAGGGAGACGGGGAATGATTCCTTTCTGGACCGGTATCTCGCGGTATACCAGTCCCTTTATGACGACATATCCTGGCAGATGCGGGAGTTCGTCCGGAATCTGGATCCCGGGACAGCCGATCCGGAGTTTTTAAACTGGCTTGCCTCCTGGATGGGGGTAGAAGAGACCTATATGTGGACGGAAAAGCAGCTCCGCTATCTGCTGGGGCATGTGATGGAGTTTTACGAGGCCCGGGGGACCAGAAGGGGAATCGAACTGTTCGTGGAGCTGTATACGGGCGAACCGCCTTTTGTCATAGAGTGGCAGGACTGGGAAGACTTTGAAGGGGAGTACGGAGGACTTTTGAAAAGCCTGTATGTGGATGACCCGGAAAGTTTTACGGTTCTGGTGAGAGAAGCGTGTATTCCCACCTACAAGGAACATCAGGCGCTCCTGCGCGTGATCGAACAGATAAAACCGGTACAGATGGAGCTTCACCTGATCGTTCTGGAACCTTATATTTTTGCCGGAGGATACTCGTATCTGGGTGTCAACAGCGTCTTGGGACAGTATGAGAGATCCCTGCTGGACGCAAACAGCAAACTGGAATTTACCACTTTGCAGAAGACAGAGCAGGAGGACTGACCGCTCCTGCGACAGACCGTTCTTGGATAACAGCCGCAGGGCCGGCATACGCGCCGCCTGAGGCGGCATAATGGGAGGTTTAAAGATGAAGAACACAAAGTATTTCCCTTTTGAGAGAAACAATTATTTTTACGGGAAACTGCTCTCAGTGGATGATTTCCGGCTGGAACAGAAGTACGGGAACGATAAGCGGCGCATGTTGAACCGCTTTCTGTACGGAACCGGGGTAGTGACCGGCATGAATGTGGTGGGCGTGGATGACTCCACCGTGCTGGTGGAGAGCGGGCTGGCTCTGGACTACTACGGAAGGGAGATCGTCATTGACGAGCCGGTGGCGCGCAAGCTGCAGATGCTGGAAGGATTTTCCGATTACGAGGAGGACCGCAATACGGGCTATCTCTATCTCTGTGTAGCCTATGATGAGGAAGAGGTCCAGGCGGTACACAGCATCAGCAACAGCGGGCAGAAAGGGAATGTCTCTTATAATAAGATCCGGGAAGGATACCGGCTGTACCTGACCAGAAATGAGCCGGAGCCGGAATATCTGTCTAACCGGAACCTCTCCGAGCATACACAGGTGGTCTTCTGGGACAAGGGGATCCGGGTAAGCCAGAGTATGCCCAAGTTTGCCAGAGGAAAGGATCGCGTGGAGCTTCGGATCCAGATTGAAAACATGGGGCAGCAGGAGCATTTTGCCTTTTCCTATGAGCTGGATTTGAAATGCCTGACCTATGAGGGACAGAATCGACTGTCTGTATCCTTTGATGAACTGCTGATGGAGAAGGCGGGCCGCTATACCGTATCCTACCAGCTGGATACATTGGGCGTGACGGGGACGCAGGCTTCGGCCACTCTGGTGCCCGACAGCTTTATCCTGCGGATCGGCCAGAATCAGACCGTGGAAAAGGCGGAGACAAGCGCGGTGGTTCAGATAGGAGCCGTGGACGAAAAGACGGCGGTACGGCGCGACTATTATGAGAAGGGTATGGATCAGGTACTGAAGGAAAACGGCTGCCAGAATCTGTATCTGGCCAAGATATCCCTGCTGCGGGCGGGGGATTCTGTTGTGATCAATGAAATAGAAAAAATGCCTTTCCAGCAGTATGTTGCCGGCAGTTATCTGGAGGATGCCATGATCCGGCTGCTGGAGCGGGACAGGGCCGGCCAGGGGGGTCAGAGGGATACGCTCGGAGAGACCGGGGAACCGAAGGGCAGGGAGACTTTTGGAATCGGCATTTCGGAAGGTGTGGAGGAGATCGAACTGGGAGCCGGTTCCGGCAAGGGAAAGAAACTGTTCAGCAGGGAGATCTCCCATGGGCTTGGAATCGGGCGCACGACGATCCTTCTGGGACTGGAAGCCAACTCTCCCAAAGAAGAATATTTCGGTGCAGCCGGTATTTTTGGCGGCGCCGTTCCGAGGGTGGAACTGGCGGCAAAAACGGATGCCCAGAGAGGAACTTTCGTGATCGGGGTCCAGGTAACCGCGTCCACGCCGCAGGAGAGAATCCGGGTCCATTGGACCGCCCTGCGGGACCGCCGTGAGATCCTGAACGAGCAGAAGGAGCGGAGGATCTTTATCCGGCCGAACGTGCTCAACCTGCATACGAGGGAGAGCTATTACCTGGAGGCGGTGTGCAGCAATATGAACGAAACCGGTATCCTGTGGCAGGTAAAGGACAATGGAGGAACGATAGACGCAAACGGCATGTATACGGCCCCCAACGCGGCCGGCGTGTATGAGGTAACGGCTGTCAGCGAAGCTTATCCGGAGGTAAAGGCATCCATATTTGTAATCGTCAGAGAATAACGGGAGAAGAGAAGGAATCCGTATGGTTATTCAGAATGTGAATAAAAATTACGAAGTGATACGTCAGCTGGACAGCACGGGAAGAATGGAGGAATATCTGTGCCTGGAGCAGCGGACCGGGAAGAATTATCTGCTGGTAAAGGTGTCGGACAGCACGGTGGCGAAGCATTTTACCCTGTTCCTGGAGGAAAAGATCAAGGGAAGCCAGTTCCCGGATTACCTGGAATGTTTCCGGCAGAATAAAAACTTTTACGCGGTCTTTGCCTACAGCCCGGATCCCTCGCTGGAGGAAAAGCTGGCCCGGGAAAACTGCGGCAGGAAGGAGCGGGCGGAGATCGCGCGCAGGCTGCTGGAACAGATCCTGCTGCGCGATCCCCATCCGTATTTTCTCAAATGCGCGCTCCGGGCGGATCTGGTCACAGTATCGGGGAGCATGGAGGTCTCCTGGAACTATCAGCTGACAAACGAGAGATCCTTTGTCTCCTGCCCTCTGGAGCTGGCGCTTGAGCAGCTATACCAGATATTTGCGATTTTGTTCCGGGCGGAAATTGCCAGGAAATCTTATCCGCTGCTGGACAGTTATCTTCGGGATCTGGCCGGGGGGAAGATTTCCGCCTATCTGGAGCTGTACGAAAGATTCATGCCCGTGTACCGGGATCTGTGCGCGGAGGAACAGGAGGAGCGGACGCCTCAGACCTTCCTGTTTCGGCTGTGGGAGCGGGTGAAAATATGGCTGGGGGTTTTGAAAAAGGTTCTGATGGTGGTTCTGTTGGCCGCGGCGGTGCTGTATGTAGTGCATTGTTTTTTGGACACCAGCGGTTCCAGAGTGGCGCAGCAGACGATTCGGCAGATCGGTGATGTGGAGATCCGGTAAGAGAAACTATGAAAAAAAGCGGGACTGCCGCGGCGGGAGATTACAATGCAGCTACCAAGCAGTTTTAATTTAAAAAACAGTGTGTTGTACGGCATAAAAAGGATCGTGCGGGCTGTCAGTGCGCCGCTGCAGATTCTGTACCGCAAGATGGTCCGTATCTTCAGCCCCACGACCATTGTGGGAAAGGTCAGCGGGGACGTAAAGAAGCAGATCAAACAGATCGGGGAGAAGCCGGATTCTCTGAAGGGATATTACGCCATCGGGGAAAAGTATGTGGCCAAGAAGCTGGTATATGTGCTGGCGCTGCTTTTGATCCTGACGCCGCTGCTTTTGCTGCGCTTCGTGCACCCCTGGGTGCAGTCCCGTTTTTTAACCAGGACCATGGTAATCAATTCACAGGATATGGAAGGCTACAGCGGCAAGGTCCGGCTGGTGGCGGGAGAGGATCCGCATCTTGTACTCTTTGAGGGAAGGCTGACGGACGGAAGGATCAACGGCCAGGGGACTCTCTACAGTTATGACGGCAGCTTAAGGTATCGGGGAGAATTTCTGGCGGAGCAGTATTCCGGCGCGGGCGAAACCTATTATGCGAATGGAAAGATACAGTACAGCGGACAGTTTTCGGCCAATCAGTATGAAGGAGACGGAAAACTGTACAATGAGGACGGGACTCTCCTGTATGAGGGCGGATTTTCCCAGGGGATGTACGAGGGAAACGGAAAGAGCTATCAGAACGGAACGCTGCTTTATCAGGGCGGTTTTGTCCAGAATCTGTATGAAGGATCGGGGACGCTCTATTATGAGAACGGTAAGATACGGTATCGGGGAGAGTTTTCCCAAGGACAGTACGAGGGCACGGGAACGCTCTGCTATGAGAGTGGGGAGCCCCGGTACAGGGGAGAATTTTCCCAAGGATTGTATGAGGGCACGGGAACGCTCTATTACGAGAGCGGGGCGGTCTCCTACGAGGGAGAGTTTTTTCAAGGAAAGAAAAGCGGCAGCGGAAAGGAATACGATACATCCGGCCGGCTGGTCTACGACGGGGCTTTTTCGCAGGATCAGTACGAGGGGGAAGGAACCCTGTATGAAAATGGAAAGATCCTGTACCAGGGCACTTTCCACATGGGCAGCCTGTCGGCGGGCAGCGTGATCCTGCGTGATCCGGACGGGAGCCTGCTCTATGAGGGGAATATCGCGGACGGACTCTATGACGGGAACGGCAGGCTCTATTCCGGCGGAGTTTTGGTGTATGAGGGAGAATTTAAGGAAGGACAGTATCACGGGGCCGGGAAGCTGTACCGGGAGGATACGGGCTGCCTGATCTATGACGGGAGCTTCGAGATGGGAGCCTATTCCGGAGAGGGGAGGCTGTACGATCCGGAGACGGAGAAGCTGTTGTACGAGGGGAGCTTTTACCGGAACCTTTACGACGGGACGGGGAAGCTGTATGATCCGGAGACCGGGGATCTGATCTATGAGGGCGGTTTTCGGGAGGGCAGCTTCGACGGTCAGGGAGTCGTCTATGAAGACGGCAGTCTGCTTTATGAGGGCGGATTCCTGCTGGGAACCTACAACGGGAAAGGGACCCTGTACAATCCCGAGGATGGAACCGTCGCTTTTGAGGGTATTTTCAACAAAAACGTGCCGGCAGTCCCTCCGGAGACTCCCCCGGAGGATGCTCCTGCAGAGGACATGGGGGAAATAATGTGAGAAAAGGTTTCGCGCTTTGCAGGAGGGGAGTCCTGAAAACGGCACAAGGAGGAAGATATGGGCAGTTACACGGTCATAGCGGATGCGGGAAGGGCGCTGGTGCAGCTTCTCAGAAGAGAGATGGTGCCGGAGATCATACAGAATGAGGACGGAATCGGTCTGGCATCTCCGGCGGACAAGGGAGACCTGACGCTGTGCATCCATTTATATGATATGAGCGAGAGCGAGGATTTCAGGCTGAGCGGCATGGTTTCGGACGGGGTGGACAGACAGAAGTTCCCGCCGGTCTATCTGACACTGTCCTATCTGATCACAGCGTTTTCCGCCAGCGATGTAAAGTTCCGCTCGGAGGAAGAGCATAGGATATTGGGAAAGGTTGTTCAGGTCCTGCGGGATTATCCGGTATTTGACCCGGAGACAATGGAATTTGGCGCCGGAGGCGGACGGGACGGCATCCGTATGGAGATGAAAAAAATGGAGATGGAAGAGAAACTGAAGGTGTGGACCTTCCCGAACCTGGCGCATCGACTGTCCCTGTATTACAAGCTGGGGCCTGTGCCTCTGGAGTCCGCGAGAACGAAGGGCATCCAGCGTGTGAAGGACGTTGCGTTCCGAGCGGATTATACATAGATTGCGCGCTTACGGAATCCTGCCCGGAAGGATTCCCGTTCCCAGACATAAACTTGTTATGCGCAGAGAAGAGCGCGGAATCGGAGGTGAAGATGAGTCGTTTTATGACGGTAGGATTGAAAAGAAAGGTTTCGCTGGTGCTGCTTCCCATAGATGATTTCACAGATCGGATTATCCTGGGCTCCCAGATCCGCATGTACACCCTGGAGGGAAACCGCCCGGCTATCCGCAAGAGCGACGGCTATCATGTGTTCTGCGACCTGGAGGGGCAGGAGGCCGGTATCTGCATCGAAGGCCCCCTGTACCAGAGGCAGACGCTTACGCTGCCGGTAAATGGGGAAACGGTGGACGTCTACCAGGTCCGGATGGTGCCGGGCCCTGGCTATCCCATTCCCCGGGGGGCTACCATCGTAAAGGGAAGGCTGCCGGGAGGAAGCGTGATCCGGCTGTTTTTTCAGGAGCAGAAGAAAAGCTGTAAGCTGTTGTATGATTACGATCCCGGGGAGCAGGGCAGAAGGCTGTCTCTGTTCCAGCCCTTTGAGATGCATCTGGAGGGAAAGACTCTGTGTATCGGCGGAAAGGGAAAGGACCGGGAGTTCTTCCGGGTGTCGGCCCAGGAGGGAGAGACGTGTCTTTTGGAGCATCCGCTTTCCAGGGCTTACCGAAAGATCGGCACCAGCATCTATCCGGTCTATGAAACGGCAGTCAGAGAGGATGGAAGCTTTTATCTTCCCATCCATTCGGTCCCTGAGGAGGGAGGATGTCTCTGTATGTTGCGCGGGACGGACGGCAGGGAGAGCGTGTGTGAAGTGACGCTGTCTTCCGGGAGAGAAAACTGGATTTCAGAGGAACTATGGAAGGAGGAAAAATAAGTGGGGTTTGGCGTATTTGGAGGGGCGACGCTCATGTGCAGCTTTGGAGCGGCGCCGTCTACACTGATGGTGCTGCCTGCGTCCCGGGTGATGAGTAAAATGCCTATGGCGACCATCATGGATCAGGTGCCGCTGGTGAATATCCCGCCTTTCGGGATGTGCAGCTCCATGGCGAATCCTACCGTGGCGGCGGCTACAGCGGCCAAGCTGGGAGTGATGACTCCCATGCCTTGTATCCCGGTGATCACGGCGCCCTGGGCTCCCGGCAGCCCCACGGTTCTGCTGGGCGGAAAACCCTGCCTGAACAACAGCAGCAAATGTATCTGCAACTGGGGCGGTGTAATCCAGATCCAGAATCCGGGTACGACCAATGTACAGGTAAAATAGTGGGACGGAGGAAAAAGAGATGTGGGCAATGATAATAGCACTTGCGCTGCTGGCTGCCGGCCTGGGGATTTGGGCAATTTTGCTGTCACGGCAGAAGCGCAGCCTGGCCAGGGCCCTGCAGCAAAGCGAGGAAAAGCGGAAGGAGGCGGAAGGCAGAGAGCGGATCTACGACGCCATGCTTCCTGCCAGGCTCTGCGGGCTGTTTCAGGACGGAAAGCTGGAAAATCTGTATATCGGCGCGGAAAAGAGCGTGAGAGCGGCGGTCTTATCCGTCAATATTCATGACTTTGAGGCCATTGTCCGGCAGCAGGACGCTGCGGGGATCTTCCGCTTTGTAAACCAGATTCTGAGCCTGGCGGTGCCCTGCATTCTGTATCAGGAGGGCGAGATCGATAAGTTTGTGAACGCCGGGTTTTTGGCCTTTTTCCTGAATTCTCCGGAGCGGGCGCTGAAAGCCGCGGTCTCGGTCTGTGAGGCGCTGAGTGAGGCGGGAATCAAAGAAGAATATGCCATTGGATTGAGCTATGGGGATGTGAAGATAGGCGTGGCGGGGCATGAAAGACGGTTTGGGATCATGACCGTTTCCGATACTACAGGACTGGCAGATTTCCTGCAGGAGCTGGCGCCCAGATACCGGGCGCGGATCCTGATCACCGGCAGTCTCAGGTCGCAGATACCGGACTTTGAGAAGAATTATAACGGCAGGTATCTAGGAAATATTTATTTAAAGGCGGCCGGGGAGACCGAGGAGCTCTATGATGTTTACGACGGTGATGAGGCGGAGGACAAAAACGGGAAGCGCAAGACAAGACTTTTGTTTGAAAAGGGCGTGGATCTGTTTAAGGAAGGAAAATACTATGACGCGCGGCTGCATTTTATTGAAGTGCTGAAGGCCAACCGGATGGATGGCGCCGCGAAGGAATATCTGCATCTCTGCGACCAATATTCGCAGGCTGTTTCAGGGGGGACAACGCTGGGGAAAAATATTTCTTATCTGGAAATTTATTAGTGCGAGGGAAAATAGCATGAAAACTTCAATTGACGAGCTGCTGGCGCAGACGGGTGTTCCTCTGAAAGACACCATGTATACCCTGTCGGAAAATCAGATAAACCGGTTTCCTATTACCGCCGGAAACTTCTTTTGTCTGGAGTCGTCGGAAAAATGGCAGAGAAATTACTGGATTCAGGATCGTTTTCAGGAACGGCTGTGGGAAAAGAAACAAGATCTTACGTACCAAGGGCTTTTAAAAATGTTAAGGGAAATCAAGGAGGATATCGCTCAGATCAAGGCGAAAGACCCCAAGGGATATCAGCATATGCCACAGCTGCATAATCTGCGGGCCGTCAGACACAGCCTCGAAAGCGCGCTGGAAGAGCTGAACCAGTATTACCAGTCGGAACTGACACAGGAGTTTGCTTCCGTCTACGGCATTCATGACAGGAAGCTGCTGGTATATAAGAATACGGTGTGCCTGGGAAGCTTCGCGGATCTGGAACGTCAGATCCCCGTCCTGCAGAAGACGGAGCTTGAATGGCTGAGGAAAACGCCTCTTTTGCTCCACAATACGGACGCACTGAAAAAAGCGGTGGAAGATAAGGTCCCCATCGGGCTGGTAGGAGGCCCCTGCCTGTTTGGCGTCTACGAGATGGAAATCGTCGTGCAGCACAAAGACGGACAGTGCTTTTCCTTTGATTTCAGCAGCGGACGGCATTACGACCAGGTGAAGCACAACGCATATGAATTTGCGGATCATGTGGAACAGTGGGGCGGGGAGATCCGGAGCATCCACTTCCGCAATTGGAAAAAGGGAGTGACCGCTCAGGAGCATGAAAGCCTGGAGGTATTGTTTGCCATGGGAACCGTGCTGCATGCCCGGGTGGCGATCCCGATTCCGGATCTGTCCTATCTGAAATATCTGTCTACCATGACGGCAGCGCTGGAGCCTTCCTTCCGTGCCGCCGTTCTGGAAGAATTTCGGGTGGAGGCGTACAAGATCGCGGATATGTATCTGGAGCGGATCGAGAATCTGAAACGAAAATATCCGGACGTGGAAGTGAGAGTGCTCCACGACCGGGATCGGGAAGCCTGCGAGGAATTTTACACCCAGAGAGAAAAATTTTTTCAAAATTCCGGCGTGATCCATAAATTGACGGCCAAGCGGAAAAAGACGGATGCCATATTCGATTATATCTCGATGCTGGCGCTGCCGTACTATTTCTGGAAAACGCCCCAGGTCGTTCAGATCGATAATCTGGATGAGACCGATTCTTATCGAAAGTGCAAAAAGGTACATAAGGGCGCCTTTGCTCTGACAGCGGTGCTGTATCCGGAAAAGATAAGCGCCGACGGAGAGCAGACGATCTTTAATGCGCCCCTGGAGTATAAAGAGTATACTTGAGACAGATTCATGGAAAGAGGTGTTGTGTGTATGAAAATCCTGAAAAAATTTGGTCGGTACTTGACCCGCAGAAAGATTCGGAAGCTGGATGTAGTGATGCTGCTCATCCTGCTTTTGGGAGTGTTTGTCTATCAGAGGGAAAGTGCCTGGTATTCCGTCTGGCCGCGGTCGGAGATTACGCTGGTGAATCCCTATCTGGCACGGAGCGACGGCAGAGGAAATACCTTTGTCATAGATGATGAGCGAAGCCGGGTAGTGGCAGTCAATGACCATGGCCAGGTGGAATATCTGCTGAAGAGCAATACGCGGGAAGCGGATTCCTTCTGGTACGCGGAGGATCTGGCCTTTGATGAACAGGGAAATACTTATCTTTTGGATGCAAGCTGGAGTGAAACCGGTTCTACGGTGGGCAGGGAATGTATCCTGAAATATGACCGGAAGGGGAAATACACGGATACCCTGCTGGATATCGTCTATGAAGACGAATTTGTGGATAAGCACAAGCTGTTTGCCCTTACTTTCCGGGACAATGCCCTGTTTTACGTGCAGTCGAATCCGGAAGGGTTCTCTCTGTCAAGGCTGTCTCTGAAGACCGGGGAATCGGAGCGGATAGGGTTTTATGAGTATGAAAATGCGTTTGATCTGATTCAGGATTATGCGGTGGACGCGGAACATTCCGTTGTCTATGCGCTGGATAAGCGGGGAAAGATTCTGAAAGGAGCGGACGGAGAACTGACAGTTCTGTATGATACGGCCGAGGACCCGGAGCTTATGGGAAAGACGGCCCTGTATCGGCTGGATGTGGACGGACAGGGCAGGATATATCTTGCTGATATCCGGCAGAATATTATCTACCGGTTTCAGGAAGGGGATACCACGCTGGAGAACTATATGGATCAGGGACAGGTGCTGAGTATCTCCACCGCGGAGACGGCGGAGGGAGATACGGTTCTGGGAATCTGGCTGGACGGCGGCATCTGGATACATTCGGCGGACGGGCAGCTGCAGGATGGCGCTTCGGAAATCCGGGGGGATATCTTTGCCAAATCTTCCGCTTACCTGTTGAGAGAGACCCTGTTTCAGATCTCAGTTCTGGCGGCGCTGGCAGCCTTTCTGTGGATCTTGATCCGGCTCGTTGTGTTCCTCCTTGGGATTCGGGTTTCCGATGTCCAGAAAAACGGTATTCTGGCGGCCGGCGCAGCGGCGGTTGTAGCCATCGTCATTGTATCGCAGCTGCTGAATCAGTTCGCTGATGTGTACCGTGAGGAGCTGGTGGGCAAACTGTATATTCTGGCCCATACGCTGAGCGGCATGGTGGACGGCGACAGCCTTGGCCGGATCCGAACCTCGGAGGACTATATGAACGAGGACTACCAGGCGTTGATGGAGCAGCTGGAGCAAGGGCTGAACAGGCAGGATCCGTCGGTCCAGGAGATGTACTGCAATGTGCTCCGGTATGAAAACGGTCAAGGATTCGCAATCGCCTATCAGGACAATTCCATCGGAACCTATTACCCCAGAGAGGCCGGGGAGACGCAGGAGCTGGCTCACATATATGAGACTGGGGAAGAAGTGCGCAACGAGGTGGAGGATGCCACAGGATCGTATATTAATGTGAGTGTGCCTGTTTTTGACAGCGAGGGAAAGGTCGCCGGTGTGATAGAGGTGGGGACGACTACCTATGTCATTACGAACAGCATACAAAAGATGCGCCAGACGGTCATGATTACTCTGGTGCTGGTGGTGCTTACGGTGCTCTTTTTGTTCGGTGAGATTCTATCTTTCTTTGACCAAAAGGCCCGCTATCGTCAGAAGGAGGCGCAGCGCCCAAAGGGGAGCCAGCCCACCGTTCCTCTGCATCTGCTTCGTGTGAGTGTGTTTGTCACCTATATGGCCTTTAATGTAGCCAGCTCCTTCCTGCCGGTGTATGCCGCCGGATTTGTGACGGATGATCTGGGGCTTCCCAGAGAGCTGGCGGCATCCTTGCCCATCACGCTGAATCTGGTCTTTATTGGGATCACCTCCGTTTTCTGTGCGCCGCTCATGAAGCGCTTTTCCTTCCAGAGCGTGGCCGCGGTGAGCGCGGGTATTTCCATGCTGGGAGACATTACGCTGCTCTTAGGGCACAGTTATATTCTGCTGGTGTCCGGCCTGATCTTAAACGGTATCGGCGTGGGGCTGATCACGAACTCTATCAATATGCTGATCGCCGGTACTTCCCAGGAGGAGGTAAAGCAGGAAGGGTTCTCTCTGTTCAATGCGGGAAGCCTTTCAGGGATTAACTGCGGTATGATGCTGGGAGCTTATCTGGCGGGTGTATTGGGACAGCGAAGGGTATTTGGCTGCTCCGCGGCCGCGTGGGGCGTGGTGCTGATTCTGTTCCTGATCATAGGCAGACATATTAAACAGCTGGAGCAGGGACAGAGTGTGCAAAAAAATCATGTGGGAACATTTCTTGCCTCTCGGGGCGTGGTTCCCTATATGCTCTTGATCCAATTTCCGTACATAGTGATCAACAGTTTCGTATTCTATTATGTTCCGATCTACGGGGACGCCCATGGTTTCAGCGAGAGTATCGTGTGTCTGCTCCTGATGCTGAACTCTCTGTGCAGCGTTTACCTGAGCGTCTCTGTGACAAATTTTATGAGCAGCCGGTTTGGAATGAAGAGTGTCTATCTTTCCAGCGTGATTTCTTTCGCGGCGCTGCTTCTGTTTGGAATCAACAGCTCTGTACCGATGCTGATTGTGGTTCTGCTGATCTTAGGCTTTTCGGGAAGCTTTGGAGTCGCGGTTCGACAGACCTATTTCACGAAACTTGAGGGTGTACAGAAATACGGCGAGGAAGCTTCTATGGGTATCTATAATCTGACCGATAATGTGGGTGAGTCGGCGGGGCCGATCTTGTTCAGCTCCCTTATGAGCGGAGCCAGCATTCTGCCAGGACTGGCTGGATTTGTGGCGGTTTCCGGAACCATGAACGCGATCTATGCGCTGGTCTTTCACAGGAAAAAGAAGAAAAAATAAATCTGTAAGAATGGGACGGACGGCGGGACAGCAAAAAGAAAGGGGCGGCAGATGATATGAGGGAGAAAAGGCGAAAACGGTTAAGCGGCAAGGTGACGGCGATATGCGGTGCTTTTGTGTTTATCATCAGCTTTACCCTTGGTCTGCTTGGGTTTTTTACTTACTACAATAATATTGTGGAACGGTATGAGCAGTATGTGGAGGCGATGATCCGAATCGCCGGCAGCCATATCGATGTGGAGGATATGGCGGCGTGTATCCGGACTGGAGAAAAATCAGAGGCATACGACAGGACTCAGGAGCAGCTGAATCTGATCAAAAGCCAGTCTGAGGTGGAGTTCTTATATGTGATCCAGCCGCTTAATACGCAGGAGACGGACAATGCCAGGTATATCTGGAATGCGGTGACGGCGGAAGAACTGGAAGAATTTTCCGACATCGCTTCCCTGGGCGATCTGTCCGGGGAGGGATTTTCCGGCGAGATGGCGGAAGTGTTTACGGATGCGCTCCGGCAGGGGGACCAGGTAACCTATTATTCCAACAACACATCGGAATTCGGCTTCGTGCTGACCGGGATGCTGCCGTTAAAAAGCAGGGACGGGGAGACACAGGTTCTGGTCTGTGTGGACATTCTGATGAACGAAATTCACGAGGATGTGCTCCAATACGTATTGTTTGTGCTGGTTGGCACGCTGATCGTGGGATCTGTTTTCCTGCTGCTTCTGCTGCGCATGGTCAATCGCAGCGTGGTTGCGCCGGTAGTTCGTATGGCGGATTCCGCAGAGGATTTCGTCCGGCAGAGCAACGAGGGAACGGAGCCGTCCCGGCTTTCCTTTAGGGATCCCTGTGTCAGCACGGGGGATGAGGTTCAGCTGCTGAGCGAAAACCTGAAGGAGATGACGCAAAAGCTGGTGAGTTACATGAAAAACCTGAACGCGGCTACAGCGGATAAGGAAAGGCTCTCCGCGGAGATGAATGTAGCCCAGAACATTCAGACCGGTATGCTCCCCAGCAAATTTCCGGCGTTTCCGGAGAGGACGGAGTTTGATATTTACGCGACGCTGCAGGTGGCCGGCAACATGAGCGGCAACTTCTATGATTTCTTTCTGGTAGACAAAAATCATCTGGCGCTGGTGATCGGCGATATCAACGGAACCGGGATCCCGGCGGCGCTGCTTATGGTGATCACCCGCACTCTGATCAAGAATTATGCCCGGCTTGGCTTTGAACCTGAAAAGGTTTTCATAGAGACGAACAATCAGCTCAGCGAGAGCAACGAGGGAATGACCACAGCGGCCTTTCTGGGAATACTGAACCTGTCCACGGGTCTCTTTTCCTATGTAAACGGAGGCCACCGCGTACCGCTGTTGAAGCACGCGGGCGGGGAATTTGAGCCGCTGCAGGCGAAGGACTGCTTTGTGCTGGGAAGCATGGCGGGAGTGCCCTACTGGCAGCAGTCGGTACAGCTGACACAGGGGGATCTGCTGTTTTTCTATACGAAGGGGCTGACGGAAGCGGAAAATGAAGATAAAATGCAGTACAGTGAAGAGCATATGCAGCAGAGACTGAATCAGACGCTGAGCCAGGTCTACGAGCTGAAGGATATTTTGGAGCTGATGCAGGAGGATGTGCAGGAATTTCTGGGAGACATGCGGCATGGCCAGGAGGATATGACGATGCTGATCTTCCGCTATTTTGGGATGTAGAACAGACAGGGGCATTCAGCCTGCCGTGAGAGTTATCTTCAAGACGCTTTTCAGAAAAGAGATCTGAAGGCTGTGGAGTATATCTTGCCGCAAAATTTTTAGTTGGAATTGTTGAATATAACACGAATTACTGATTTCGTTTGCAGTTATGGGTGTTCTTGGTAGTATTTGGGGTATGTTAAGAATTGTCTGGCAATACTTTTATTAAAAATATTGTATACAATGTACTCCATAGCTCATACATCTCCGTCCGGGTCAGTTCCTTTACCTCCGGGGCAAGGTTCTCCACGGTGCCGCCCAGATTGCAGAGGCGGCGGGTGCGCTTGCCGCGCTCGCCCTTTTCGTAATCCTTCAAGCGGTTTTGAGTCGCTGCTCCTTGTGGCGCTCCTGCGAAAGCTGGGTTTCCTTTTTCTCAATTTCCGCTTGGAACTGGTCAATTGTTTTTGCCATTGTGTGACCTCCTTTTTGATTTTTGGATAAAAAAGACCGCTGGCTTTTTCACCGGGGAGCCGGTGTGTCAACGGTCAATTTTTCGGTATTCAGTTTTAATGGGACGATGATAAACGGAAACTTAGCTTTTCATCGCCTGAAATTCATCTTGAAGTAATCCGTACAAATACAGGTCTACCCAATTCCCCTCATTGTTTTGCGTCTGACTTCTCTGTACTCCCTCGCGCTTCATGCCCAGCTTTTCCATCAATCCAACTGACTTCACACCGTCAATGGCTTCTGCAACTACTTTATGCAATTTCATGTCAGAAAAGCCGTATTTCATTACTGCGGAGCAGGACTCATACGCATAACCCTGACGCCAATATTTTTTATTAAATATCCAGCCAATTTCATAGACATCATCTTCCCACGGCTTAAATAGGATATAACCAATTACTTTGTTGGTCTGTTTCAGTACCGCCGCGAGTGCGCCGCTTTTTCCAATGCAAAATTCATTCAGAAATTGCCGCGTCTTTTCAAGCGTATATGCAGGCTCACAATTTTTCATTGTTTCGCTGTCGCCGAAAATTTCATGTAAATCATTTATATCGTTTGGAGTAAAATCCCTGACATACATTCTTGATGTTTCTATCTGCATATTAGTCACCTCACTAAATTTGAAATTCCATTTCAAACTTGTTGAACAGGTAAAGACGCGAAGCGGGTTTATCTGTTCGGCAAGTACACAGGGGATAGCCGCTTTAGCGGCGCAAGGGGGTGTAGCCCCCTTGACGGAGCGAAGCGACGAAACCTCTCGGACGGCGGCTTTCTGCTGTCAGAGAGGAAGCCTCGCAGAGCGCACGATACATGGTCGCCAGACCTATGTATAGAAGTGCGCCCTTTAGTTCCTAAAGGGTTTTGCAACTTCTCAACAAACGGGAAGTTTATTGTTTGTCATTTTTCTTCATTCTTCTTTTACCTGTTACCTTCTCTACTACCAGTTTGAAA
>CANQWM010000021.1 GCA_947627535.1 uncultured Acetatifactor sp. | reverse complement strand
CTGCGAATCTATCGTAACAGCTTTCGTTTTTCAATGAGTTAACGCCATTTTTCAATGTCTGATACCAAAGACAGGTATTATATTCAAATTCCGCCTGTTGTAAATTGTTTTCCTCACTAAAAAAAGAGTGGATTTGGCAAATTTTTTTGTTTATTTTGCAGACTTTTGTCCCCCTGGGTTTTGAAACTCCGTCATATATTCCCGGAAACGCAGGGGAAGCAGTTTCCCCTGAAGCTGCAGGTTTCTCCGCTCCTGAATCTCAATGCCCCGGACAAACAATCCGAAAAGCTCCCGATATCTTTCCTCCTCTTTTGTCGGACAAAGATTGGGTCCTTCCATCTTCCCCCGAAGGAGATACCATTCCCTGTACGCCGGATGAACGCCGAAAAGATTTCTTCCTCTGTCAAACAACACAAAATTTTCCCCCGGAAGTCTGTCCGCAAAATGGGGCATCAGAAATGTCAGCACATTATTCTTCGGTCCGATAACGGCGTACAATATCTTATCCTTCAGCTCCTGAAAACGGACAAAGCCCTGAAGATGTCCGATCTCGCGGCCTGCTCCCCGGGCAAGGGAGAAAGCCATGTGCACATTTTCCTCCGCCAGACTGTCAAACAGGTGTCCCGGCCTGCAGTTTGTCTCAAGTCCCCGGGCCACCGTCCGATACACCGCCTGCGCCTTCCCCTCGTCCTCCGCGGCAAGCGCCTGACAGAGCCTCAGGTAATCGTCCTCTCCAAACCTTCTGCGCAGGGTGCGGCCGACTTTAAACGCCCGGGTCCCGTCCGGCTCCACCGTCACCTTTTCCGCAAACAGCACCGGATCGTCCGTCAGGGAAAGCGCCGTATCCAGCGGATCTCTCTTTTCTTCGTAAGCCCTGTAAATTCCGGTAAAAATACCCTCCAGGGAGTCTTCACACACATAAATAAGCATCTGCCGCCTCCTGCACCACTGTTCCGCATCCTGCACCCGTTCCCGTTTTCCGTCACAGCTGTCCCACCGCGTCCTGCACCTGTTCCACAGGCCTTACGGGCCGCGTAAAAACGCCGTCGTCAAACAGCGACATCTGACGGTACGTCATGCCGTCGCTTCCAAACCGCACCCTGTCCCGCCGGTCCGTCAGATTCCTCACGATATAGTCCTCCTCCAGCTTCACGGGATACAGCATTCTCCCGCCGCAGGTGATAAAATACAGGGCGCGTTTCAACACCACACCAATCTTTTTCAGATCCCCAAAGGCAAGCGCAGCGCTCTTGCGCGCAGCTATGATCCTGCGGGCGCTGTTCACGCCGATCCCCGGTACGCGCAACAGCTGTTCCAGCGGCGCCCGGTTAATTTCCACCGGGAATTGTCCCAGATTCCGGACAGCCCAGTCCTCCTTGGGATCCAGAAGCACATTAAAAAACGGGTGTTTTTCATCCAAAAGCTCCGACGCCTGAAATCCGTAAAAGCGAAGCAGCCAGTCCGCCTGATACAGCCTGTGCTCCCTGAGCAGCGGCGGACCCCCGGGCAGCGCCGGCAGGGCGCTGTCCCCGGTCACGTTCACAAAGGCAGAATAAAACACCCTCTTCAGTTCAAATTTTCTGTAGAGGCTCTCCGCAACGTTCATAATCTGCCAGTCGCTCTCCGGCGTTGCGCCGACGATCATCTGCGTGGACTGGCCGCCGGACACAAAACGGGGGGCGCTGCGATACAATACAAGATCGTTCCGGTTCGCCTGAATGCCGTTCTGGATCTGACGCATGGGAGCCAGAATATTTTTCCGGTGCTTGTTGGGCGCCAGCGTCCGAAGTCCCTCCGCTGTCGGCAACTCCAGGTTGACGCTCATCCGGTCCGCCAGATACCCTGTTTTCCCGATCAGCTCCGGATCCGCCCCCGGTATGGCCTTGACATGGATATACCCGTTAAAGCAGTACCTGTTTCGCAACAGCCACAGCGTCCTGAAGAGAAGCTCCATGGTATAGTCAGGATTTCGGAGGATGCCGGAGCTTAAGAACAGGCCCTCGATATAATTTCTTCGATAAAACTCCATGGTCAAGGTACAGATTTCCTCCGGCGCAAAGGTGGCTCGGGGAATATTGCTGGAACAGCGGTTTCTGCAGTATTTACAATCATATACGCACTCGTTGGTCATAAGGATCTTCAGCAGCGAGATACATCTCCCGTCGCCGGAAAAGCTGTGGCAGATCCCGGCTGCCACACAGTTTCCCATGTCCCGTCCGTTCCCCCTTCGCTCCACGCCGCTGGAGGTACAGGCAACGTCATATTTTGCCGCGTCCGACAGGATCAGCAGCTTTTCCGACAGGGACCGCTGCTCCCCGTCCACGGTAAGATATTCCATTTTGTCCTCCTTATAGAACATATGTTCTGCTTTAAGAATAGCACACCTGTTCTTCTATTGCAAGTTCTTTTGTGGAAAAAAGCAGAAAAAAGTTATCCTCATTTTTAAAAATCTGTTGCCAAAAAGCCGGAAAAGGGGTTAAATTGTATATGGTACGGCATATGCTGTATGGCAAAACCCAAACGGTGCCGTTTCGCCGGCACACAAGAAAGGTCAAGAGCAATGGCAGATATCATGTTACCCAAAAACTACAAATCCCATCTGAATCTGTATGAAACTCAGGTGGCCATCAAAACGGTAAAAGACTTTTTCCAGAATCTTCTGGCGGAGCGGCTGCATCTTCTGAGGGTTTCCGCGCCTCTCTTTGTAGACCCCCTCTCCGGTCTCAACGACAACTTAAACGGCGTGGAACGCCCTGTCACCTTCGACATTAAATATCAGGACAGCAGAGAAGGTGAGATCGTGCAGTCCCTTGCCAAATGGAAGCGTTACGCCCTGAAAAAGTACGGGTTTTCCGTGGGGGAGGGGCTCTACACGGACATGAGCGCCATCCGCCGGGACGAAGAGGCCGACAATATTCATTCCATTTATGTAGACCAGTGGGACTGGGAAAAGATCATCCGAAAGGAAGACCGCAATCTTGACACCCTGAAGGACACCGTCCGAACCGTTTATAATGTGCTGCGCAAGACGGAAAAGTACCTTGCCATTGAATATGACTACATAGAAGAAATCCTGCCCCACGATATCTTTTTCATTACAACCCGGGAGCTGGAAGAAATGTTCCCGGACTACACCCCAAAAATGCGGGAGTATTATATAGCGAAGGCAAAGGGCGCCGTCTGCGTCATGCAGATCGGCGATAAACTGGAAAGCGGCGAACCCCACGACGGCAGGGCGCCGGATTACGACGACTGGGCCCTGAACGCGGACATCATCGTCTATTACCCTGTGCTCGACATTGCCCTGGAACTGTCCAGCATGGGGATCCGGGTAGATAAAAAAGCGCTGAAAGAACAGCTGGAAAAAGCGGGATGCCCCGAGCGGGCCAAGCTTCCCTTCCACAAGGCCGTGCTGGCGGAGGAACTCCCCTACACCATCGGCGGCGGCATCGGCCAATCCAGGATCTGTATGTTTTTCCTTCGCAAGGCGCATATCGGAGAAGTCCAGTGTTCCCTGTGGCCCCGGGAGGTCATGGAGGAAGCGGAAAAGAAGGGCCTGCAGCTTTTATAAGCTGCGGCCCTTTTCTTCGGTTTTCCCTTCCTTTCGGTTTTCCCCTTTACACGCCTGAAGCGGGCGCGGGTCATGCCAAAGAACTGCCCTCAACGGAACACCGTAAATTTCCCGTTGTCAAAGTCGCTCCGGTAGCCGTTTTCTTCCATATATTTCACAAGCATCTTCCATTTTTCATCCTGTGAGATAAAAAGGATCTTTTCCTCGGAGAGCCCCATTTCCTCAAGAGCTTCCTCTCCGCCGGACCAATAAGCCGTGTAGGTTTTCTCCACAATGACCGGCGGCCTGTATGTTCCGGTCTTCACCTTCTCCGCCACCTCCGCCATGGCCCGCTCCATCTGCTCCGGCCTGTAGGACGGCAGGCTGCACCAGGGATTAAACGCCGCAGGCATCCGGAGATAATAGGACAGGGACGGAATATCCCCATAAAGAATTACATCGCTGCCCTGCAGACCGTTTTCCTCCACATATCCGCTGATTTGGGCCATCCAGAGCGCTTTTTCTTCACTCATCCGGACACCTCTTAACACCTCATTGTTCTCCACATAGCTGTCCGCGTTCCGGACGCCTGTGCCCTCCGCGAACACAAATACAGCCCCGAACATGCCGAACTGAAAACAGCACAGAACAAGAAACGCCGCCAGCATTCCCTTCAGCGGAAATATGGAAATGGAAAGCTTCTGAAATCTCCTTTTTGACGCTCCCCTGAAAAACCGCACACTCTGCCACACCGTATAGGGCCCCGCCAGAAACAGATTGTTCAGACTTGGATAAATTCCGTTATTGCTGCCCACGGACGTAAAGAACACCACAAGCAGCACCATTCCTCCCAGCAGCCGCTCTTCCCGCGCCGTCCCCGGACAAATGATCTGGACAGTTGCCACAAACATCGTCAGCATCAAAAACAGCACACCGGGATGCCATATGGAATCATAGCTATAGAAAAGAAAAGAAAAAAATCCCCGGCGGTAAAGCCAGACCAGCATGGCACAACAGACCAGCCCCCATGCCGCCCCAACACCTATATGCAGCGCTTTTCCGGCACGGCGGGCCCCATCCTGTCCTGAACCGGCAAGGTGGTCCTGTATCCTTTGGGCGGCCCAGAATATTACCACACCTCCCGCCGCGATCACCGCAAACCGAACAATCCAGTACAGATGAGAAACATAAATCTTTATCAGACCTGTCAGCATGGCCGCTGGTTTATAGGAAACCGCGTTGTCCGTCATGGCGAAGAGCTGTCTGATTCCTTCCGCATAGGCGCCGGCCCCATAGCGCAGCCCGATCCACCCAAGCAGCATGGCAAGCGCCGTCAGATATCCCAGCAGACACCACAGCGTATGCCTTCCCAGCCGCCGCCAGAAGTCCTTCCACTCCCTGCGCCCTTCTTTCCGCTCCTCTACCCGCAGGATCACATCCCAGCCCCATACCGCCAGAATAAGGACAGCCTCCGGCAGATTGGAAAACCTTACCAGCACATTGGCCCCAAGACATACGCCTGCGCCGAAAAGACACCACTTTCTCTCCTTTGTCAGCCCAAAATACAGCAGGATCACACAGAAAAACAGCAGAATATAGGTCAGATAATCATACAGCTTCGCCGTCGGGCACCAGCATAGGCTAAGCGCTCCGAACTCTCCCAGAAAAACCGCCCAGGACGGCATTTTCAGCGCCCTCACACAGAAAAAATAACTGGACAGCGCCAGAATGCTCACCAAAAGCCCTGTGTACAGATTCATGCCCATCAGACTTCCCGCCCCTGGCAGCATGGAAATTCCATGCCCCACCGCGTTCGCGAGATAAGTGGAAAACAGCCACATAGGATCCACATGATCCGTACCCATATACTGAAAATTCGCATAGCTGTAACCCGTATCCCAGAGGTCAAGCCCCCAGTCGATATGACGCAGAGGATAAAAGGCAAGGATCACGACAAAGATATTGCCCAGAATCCCCATGATCCCGCCCTGGGCAAAACTTCTGCCCCGCACACTGGCCAGGGCAGCGCTTTTCCTAGCGGTTCCTCTCTCCTGTGCACCTGCGCTGTCTTTTGCTGTTCTGTGTTTGTTCACCCTGCTGTTTTCTCTGCGATCCATGAATATTCTGTCTCTCCTATAAAAACACATGCTATTTTATTTGCGTCCCGTCGGTTTTCCTCCATCCAATCCCCGGTTCCTGTAGGCGCTGCCTATCAGAGGGAGGATCTCTGTGCTTCCTCCCGGAAGCTTCCGTCCAGCCCTGCCACAAACCGCTTCAGCCTTCGATAAGGCCCGATCATTTCCAGGATCCTATCCAGCGCCTTCACCAGCAGCACCCGCAGCAGCTCCACCAGAATCCCTGCCGCAAACACACAGACTGCCGCCGCCACCGTATAAAACAGCAGTTTCGGCGCCGACTGCAGGCGGGGATCCATCGTGCCAGAGGACAGCACGCCCTCACGAAGCGCTTCGCTCCCGAACCATTTCTGCCAGCTGTACCGCAGACCCAGATTCTCATGCAGCAGATATACGCCCAGCGTATACGGCGCAATCCTGCAGACAAAAGCCGCAAACCAACCGGATATCTTCAGCCTGTGAAAAGCCGCAAACAGTCCCGCCGCCGCCAGGAACGCTAAGATATGGTTATATTCCAGACACATTTTCAGCATACGTTCCAGACTCCCAGTGCGCAGGAACACCTGCCTGAGCAGCATGGTCCCGCCAAAGATCAAAAGGCAGCAGACCACATAAAGCGCTGCCCCGCGCCCCTTTTTTTCGAGAAAAGGAACTCCGAAACGGCGCAGATAAGCAGCCGCCGCAAACACACAAACGTACCACAGGCAGTCATACCCCTGTCCGTCCGTTTCCAGCCTCACCGGCAGCACACTCTTGCAAACGCTGAAAGTAAAGAGCAGAAGCAGTACCGCAGTCCCAAGCTGCCGCTTTGTCATCCGGCGCACCGCGCTTCCAAGAAAAGGAAGGAGCAGATAGAGAAAAATATATGCCGTCATGAACCAGTAATGGTTCATAGACACAGGAAAGAGCAGTGTCAAAAGAAAATGGGTATCAACGGACGTCTCTTCCATAACACCCGTTATTGACCCGATCAGTCCGAAGGCGACGGAATACATCCATACCTGGATCACAAGCTGAATGAGACGGCTGGGTTTAAAGGAAGAGGTACAGAGAAAATACCCGCTGATAAACATGTAAACATTCACAGCCACAATACAGAAGCTTTCCAGAAGCCACGCCAGATATTCCGCCGGATACAGATCCCGCGTCTGAAGATTTGTCAAAAGCTCTCCCTTGCCCAGGTAATGCAGGACGATGACCATCATCATGGCCACGCACCGCAAAAGCTCCAGATTCGCCTGGCGTCCCGCAGGACTTTTTTCAGGTGCGGAACAGGTCTTGTTTTTGTCAGCCATATGGGACCTCCCATTCTACAGTAAAACTTCCAACGCCATAATTCCAATGGCATAATTCCCACAGCAAAACCATTATACCAGACTCCGCTGCGCTTCACAACCGCGAAGGAAATTCTTTTGCGCATCGTTTTTTCAGGGTTGACAATGCTCCATTTCACTTTTATAATGATTTTATCTTGATGGAGAGAGGTGAAAAGATGCGAAGATAATCTGCTTTTGAGAACATGTTGCGAAGCTGTTGAGATCCGGTGCAAAGCCGCCGGACATTTTCGTCGTGTTGCCAAAAGTGGATGATGCTGCGCACAGCCTCTCTTTTTTGCGGGCTTTTTTTGCAGACGTTTTCCGACATTGGCGGCACGGGATGGGAGGAAAACCGTGGCGCAGATCAATGTATCTAATCTGACCTTCTGTTATGAAGGCAAAATCGACAATATCTTTGAGAAGGTATCCTTTTCCATCGATACCGACTGGAAGCTTGGTTTCATCGGCAGGAATGGAAAGGGAAAAACAACCTTTTTAAATCTCCTGATGGGAAAATATGAATATCAGGGCACGATCAGCACTCCTGCGGCGTTCGATTATTTTCCTTATTCCGTGGAAGGGACCGCGGGAAAAGAATACAGTGCGGAACTCATGGAGAGCTGGAAAAAGGGCTGTGAGCTGTGGAGAGTTTTGCGGGAACTGGAAAAACTGCAGATTTCAGCCGAAACGCTGTATCGTCCCTATGAGACCTTGAGCCATGGGGAGCGGACCAAGGTGATGCTGGCAGTTTTGTTTTCCGGAGAAAATGATTTTCTGCTCATCGACGAGCCCACCAACCACCTGGATCAGGAATCCCGGGAGCTGGTCAAGAGGTATCTTTCCGGGAAAAAAGGGTTCATCCTGGTCTCTCATGACAGGGATCTGCTGGATGCCTGTGTGGATCACGTGCTGGTGCTGAACCGCGGTTCCATCGAAGTGCAAAGCGGGAATTTCAGCAGCTGGTGGGAAAACAAGAACCGGAAGGACGCTTTCTCCAGAATGGAAAATGAAAAACATCTGCGGGAGATCGGGCAGTTGAAAAAGGCGGCGGAGCGGAGCCGGAATTGGGCGGCCCACAATGAAGCCGCCAAGATCGGTTTTGATCCCATCAAGGAACACGACCGCAGCAAAGATACCAGGGCTTATATCGGCGCCAAAACCAAGAAGATGCAGAGCCGGGTGAAGCAGTATGAACAGCGCATGGAAAAAGAGATTCAGGCCAGAGAGGGGCTTCTGGCGGATATTGAGGAGCCAAAGGATCTGAAAATCGTGCCGCTGCGGCATTACAAGGAGGTGCTGGTGCGGGCGTCCGATTTCGGCCTGTATTATGAGAGAAGGCTGGATTCCCTTTGCCGCGGCGAGGACCATGGCGAAAGGACGGAAGGGTGGCGCAGACAGGTCCTGGAGCACCTGAATCTGGAACTTCGGCAGGGCGAACGAGTATTTCTGCATGGACCAAACGGGTGCGGAAAGAGCAGCCTGATCAAGGCAATCCTGCGGCACCAGGAGAACGAGGGCTCTCAAAAGCAGGAGGCCTGGGCCGGAACAGAGGAGACTCCCCAGGAGCAAGGCCCCCGTATGGTGGAAACCTTGCGGGAGCAGGGTTCTCTGCGGGTAGTACCCAACCTGGCGATATCCTACATCAATCAGGATACTTCCTTTCTGCAGGGAAGCATCCAGGAATACTGCAAACGAAACAACCTGGAAGAAAGCCTTTTTTGTGCGGTACTGCGGCAGTTGGACCTGGAACGGGTGCAGTTTCCCAAGAATATGGAGGATTATTCCGAGGGCCAAAAGAAAAAGGTGCTGATCGCCGCCAGCCTTCTTACCCCGGCCCATCTTTATATTTGGGATGAGCCCCTTAACTATATTGATGTTTTTTCCAGAATGCAGATCGAAAAGCTGATCCTTGAGTACCAGCCCACCATGCTGGTGGTGGATCATGACGTGCGGTTTCGGGAAAAGATCGCTACCAGGGTGGTGGATTTATCGTAGTACCGCTTATGCGTTTTCTGCCGCTTTGCGACTGCCTTTGCTCCTAATATTTGGGCAGAGGCAGGTTTCTTCCTATTGGGGTGGTATATGATAAATGTTGAATGGACGACTGTTCGATCAATCGGGTTTAACGGAGGAATAGACGTGAGAGAATTAACCATAAAATACAATGAATTAAGTGCCAGAGAATTTATTCTTTTATGGGAAACTGTCTGGGGACAGGGCCCTTCTTTGGAACAAACTGAACTTGCTATGAAAAATACACTGTTCAGAGTATCTGTGTATGACAAAGATAAAATAGTAGCTATGGCAAGAATGATTGGCGATATGGGATTGGACTATTATATCAAAGATGTTGTAGTGAGACCAGAATATCAACATAGAGGCATAGGAAAAATGCTGATCAATGAGTTGATGCAATTCATAAATGACAATGGCGTAAACAATACAGATATTTTTGTAGAATTATGTGCTATGCCTGATAAAATCCCATTCTATGAAAAATTCGGTTTTTCTGCAAACGAGGCACAAAGATTAAAAATGATGTATCGTGTAAAGTAAATTTCAGCTTGCAGAAGAAATGCAGACTGCATAGGACATAAATCACAGCGTCCGAGCGTAAAAACTTGGACGCTGTTGTTTTATCCAATTTTGAAAGGAGCCATGCTGGAATATTAGGAAGCCCTTGACAAGCCGCCTCTGAAAAAAGCCAAAGAGGGTTATCAAACAACGCGTATCTGCAATAACAGAAAGAAGCTGCCGCTTCGCAATTTTCAGTTGCAAAAGCGGCAGCCCTGTAAATCCCTCAGGAATACCGATACCGTTTCAGCCGTCTGCCCGTGACGATACAGAGCAGGCTTCCGCTAATCCCAAGTATCAGCATCATCAGCGCTGCCCCGGAGCCCTTTCCCGCGCCAAAAAGCGCTTTCAGAACCGGCAGGCCGCCATATCTTTTCATAAATGGCTCACATATATGATCTACCATAAACCCGCCTGTAAACAATCCAATGGGAATGGTGAAAAACTGAAGCGTATTGCGGCAGGCATAGACGCGGCCCTGCAGCTTTACAGGGACAGCGGTCCTGAGAATCACATCCAGATTGGCATCCATAATCGGCACAAGAACCCATCCGATGATCTGCCCCACACACCACAGCAGCGGTTCTCTGGAAAACGCCAGCAAAAAGTTCTCACTTCCCAGGGAAAACAGCATTGTCAGGTAAATAACCTTGACCCTGTCTTTCGGTTTCGGCAGGACGGAAACCGCCAGACTGCCAGCAATCATGGCAATTCCGGCGCAGGAAGTGACCACTCCCAGAACGGCGGTGCCACCCTTCGGATTCGGCAGGATATAACCGGGCAGTACCGCGTCGAAGGCGGATGCCACAAAATTAACCCCCGACATAAAAAGGATCAGCACCAGAATAAGCCGATTCCCTCTCAAAAACCGGAACCCCTCCTTCGCAAGAACCGCTGTGCCCTCTTTGTGGTCGCTTTTGTTTTGCGGAATCCTGACAAAAAACAGCAACGCGGTAAACGCGGCAAAAAAGCTGCCAAGATCAACCGCGATCACGCCATTGAGCCCGCAAAAAGCGTACAGGGAAGTGGCGATCAAAGGATTTGCTACTGAGATCAGGCTTCTTGAAAGAGAGCGGAGCCCGCTTGTTTTCTGATAATACGCTTCCGGTACAATAAGCGTCATAGCTACTTCGCTGGCAGGCTGCTGAACGGTATTCATTAATCCTGTAACCGCGTTCAATCCATACAAATGCCATACCATCAGACTGTGTGTCCGAAGCAATATCCATAGGATCATTGTACAGACTGCGGCGAACAGGTCACAGCCAAGCATTGTCTTCCTTTTGTCAAATCGGTCTGTCAATGCCCCTGCAAAAACGCTCATCAACACATAGGGCACGTAAGAGCAGATCGCAAGCGCAGCCGTGTCAAGAGAAGACCCTGTCTTTTCGTACAGCCACAGCGTCAGTGCAAATCCCGTAATGCTGCTGCCAAGCTGGGATACGCTCTGCGTACTCCAAAGGATCCAAAAATCTTTTAAGTCATGTAATTCGTTCTTTTTAATAAATTTCATCGCTTTGCTCCTTTTCTTCTCCTTCTTTTCAGATCAGAAGCAAAGCCTGAGGAAATCGGCTGAAATGTTTCCTCCATGCAGACTCCTCAGGCTCTGCATGGAGCCGCTGCAATGATGAGCATCTCTTTTTCACCCCCCAAGCCGTCCGAAGGTAAACGCACCATAGTGCGTATCCCTTATCAATTTGCCGCCTCCGAAAAAGCGGCGGGCCCAGTCTATAATAAAATCCCGGAACTGTCCTGATTCCGGGATTTTTACATCTTGACGTATGGATTTCCGCGCAGCCAGATTATCTCTTTGAAAACTGCGGCGCGCGACGAGCTGCCTTGAGACCGTACTTCTTTCTCTCCTTCATACGAGGGTCTCTGGTCAGGTATCCCGCCTTCTTCAGAACAGGTCTGTAATCTGCGTCCACACGGAGCAGAGCCCTTGCAATGCCGTGCCGGATAGCGCCTGCCTGTCCGGTATATCCGCCTCCGTGTACGTTTACCAGTACATCATATTTGCCTGCGGTATCCGTAGCCACCAACGGCTGACGAACGGTGACCTTCAGCGTCTCCAGTCCGAAATAATCGTCCATGCTTCTCTTATTAATGGTAACATCGCCTTTCCCGGGCACCAGATATACTCTGGCGATGGATTTCTTTCTTCTTCCTGTACCGTAGTACCTCTCCGTTTTTGCCATGATCTGTTTTCCTCCTATCCCTTAGAATGTCAGCGTTTCCGGTTTCTGAGCCGCATGCTTGTGGTCAGGTCCCGCGTATACAAAAAGCTTTGTGAACATCTGCCTTCCTAAGGGTCCCTTGGGAAGCATTCCCTTCACAGCAAGTTCGATCACCTGCTCGGGTTTCTTTGCCATCTTCTCTCTCAGCGTCGCTTCCTTCATGCCGCCCACATAGTCGGAATGATGATGATAAACCTTCTGATCCAGTTTTTTACCGGTCACCTGGACCTTCTCCGCGTTCACGACGATCACATAATCGCCTGTGTCGATATGAGGGGTAAAGATCGGTTTGTTCTTGCCTCTGAGAACCTTTGCGACCTCGGAAGCAAGACGGCCAAGAGTCTTGCCGTCAGCGTCTACTACATACCATTTTCTATCGATTGTAGCTGGACTAGCCATAAATGTTTTCATTATGTTCCCTCCGTATTGCTTGTCACTTTGTTGTGTCCCGCTCCCCTCCGGTCCGCAGATGTCCGGCTGCCTTCCAAAGCTTTGCGAAACAGCTTGTTTTCTATTGTTCAAACGCATTGCCGGGGCTTTGGCGCCGCGTTTGGAAACACTGCCACATTCATGTATTTTACTATACGCGCCCGCATATGTCAATAAATAATTTAAAGAATTCAGCTACATCTACTGGCGTTCCGGTTCCGGCAGCGGATCATCCTTTTCCAGCCAGCGGGAAATATCTGTCTCCTCCGGACCGCAGGCCGCAATCGCTTCGCAGATCCGGCGAATCTGCGCTTCGTCCGCCAGAAGATCTTCCGCAATTCTTTCCACGCTCTCCCCCTTCTGCAGTTTGCCACAGACCAGATGGACCAGAAGACGACGCTCTCCCTGAGTACGGCCCTGTTCCAGACCCTGCGTCAGACCGCGCTCCATGCCATCCTCCACGCCCTCCTCGTACCTCACCTCCAGAGCATCATCCATGTTAAACTGCGTAAACAGCATATTCTCCACCTCCGACCTGCATGTCGCATTCAAAAATGCTCTTCCAGCCACCGGAAAACTGCCGTCTCTTCCGGCCCGCAGGCCGCAATCGCTTCGCAGATCCAGCGAATCTGCGCCTCGTCCGCCAGAAGATCTTCCGCGATCTTCTCCGGCTTCTCTCCCTTCTGAAGCTTACTACAGACCAAATGAATCAGAAGACGGCGTTCCCCCTGGGTGCGGCCCTGCTCCAGACCCTGCGTCAGGCCCTGTCTTCTGCCCTGTTCCAGACCGCGTTCCATGCCATCCTCCACGCCCTCCTCGTATCTCACTTCCAGAGCATCATCCATGTTAAACTGCGTAAACAGCATATTCTCCACCTCCGACCCATGCTTCGTTACGAAGTCTGAAAAGATCCCTTCCCGCACACTGTCCTTCACCGCAAGGGTAACCGCACCGTCACGGTCCTGACCTTCCTTTACGTACATCCTCACCCGTTCGATAAACCAGGAATACTCATACAACGGCACGCAGTCCCGAAGCAGCCTGTGTCCCGCCGGAAGATTAATGTTGATCATCTTTACCTTCAATTCTAACATAGGATCTTTGGTTTTGACAATATACCCGTCCGAAAGTTTTAATACTTTTTCACCGGGTACGTCCTTTGTCCCGTTGTAAAACAGATAATACAGGCAGACTCCTCCTGTGAGATGAATTGTTGTCTTGAAAAATGCCGCAGAAATTGCGTGAAAAAAGATTTGCACACTCAGGAAACCGTACCGCCGGCGGCATCCTCTCAATCACCGGTTTTGAAATGTTCCGGAACGATTTTCAGCTTATCCAGCGCCTTACTCAGCTCCTGCACACAGGCGTACCTTTCCTGTACCTTCACCTGACACAGCTTTTCAAGCACCGCCGCGAGTCTGGAATCCATGCGCGACAGCTCCTCCTGAAAAATTCTGTCGTCATCCAGCCTGTCCATGGGATCTTCCGGAACCTTCAGGGTAAGGCCATAGTACAGCACCATGCCGAGAGAATAAAGATCCGTCCAGGGTCCCTGATTACCGTGACGTTGATACTGTTCCAGCGGCGCAAACCCCGGCTTAAGGTTCACGGTCATACTTTTTCCCTCTTTTGTAAAAAACTGTCTTGCATTTCCGAAATCCACGATTCGGAATCTGCCGTCCATGTCAATCATGACATTATTGGGTGACAGATCCCTGTGGATCACATTCTTCCCATGGATCGCCTCAAAAGCCGCCGCGGCCTCCCGGGCGGCATAAAGAGCCTGCCCCTCCGTAATCTTCCCATTTTGAGAAACATACTCCTTCAGGGTGATCCCATGGACATATTTCATGACATAATAAACCGTTCCGTTCTGCGAAAACGTGCCGAATATCTTCATGACAGCGTCAGCGTCCAGTCCCGACAGGATCTCCGCCTCTCTCCGAAAGCTCTCCATCCCTTTTCTGAACTCATCTGCCTGTGCGGAAGCATAAGGCTCCACGGAAAGATTATCTTCTCCCCGCAAAGCCACACCTTTCGGATAATATTCCTTTACTGCCACCGTTTTTTCTTCTTCCGTGTCATACGCCAGGTATGTGATCCCAAAACCGCCGGAACCGATCACCCGCCCCAGCACATATCTCTGATCCAGAACCGTTCCCGCCGTAAGCGCCACCGACTCTTCGGCGCTGTCGCAGTCATAGCCGCACACCGGACAATATTTTCCCCTGACGGGAGAAGAACATCTTCCGCATATTTTCTGCATCGTCTCATCCTATACTTTTTCCATGGCAAACTCGCAGGCCCGGTCATAGTCGAAGCCGTGCTCCACCGCATAGATGACTCTTGCATCCGCCATATTTCTGGCATACAGCGCCGGCTTGCCCGCGGCTTTCAGAAACCTCTGCAGCTCCGGCAGCGTAAGCCGAAAGATCAGACCCAGCCGTATCATCTGTTCTCTGGTAGGCGTACGCTTCCCGTTGAGGATCTGATATCCGTAACTTCTCTCCACGTTGAGCATACGAATGATGTCGGCGTGTGAAAGGTTCTTGTCAGTGATATACTGGTTGATGAGAAGATGGATTTCGGGCGTTCTGGATTCCAGAACCGCCGCTTCGTCAAAAAAACTGTCCTCTCTCAGCTTTTTTTCAAGACTTACCGTATCCGTAGCCGCCCCTCCCTTCCCGGATATTCCGTGCCGCTCTCCCGCTGAAAGACCGACAGCCCCAAACTCGCGCCGGTCCGATCCGGCCTTACTGGGGCGCCGGTTCCAGACGGGCAGACCGGATCTTGATGTTCGTACCGGTAAACCAGATTCCTGCAAGCGTCTCCTCGCCGTCATATCCGATTCCCTTTAACCGGCTGATCTGATTCTGATTGACCGTGAAAGAAAATCGGCTGCAATCCTGACGCACGTAAAAAAACCCAGCATCATCAATTAAAATGACATCCGTGTCAACAATCTTGGTATTCACATTAAACCAGTAGTCCCCGGTGATGGGTCGAATTTTATAATAAAACCTCCCGTCTTCCTCCGGAACGAAATCTCCCGTCTCTATCTCCAGCGTTACGAGCACGTCCCCTCCAATGGATTCCAGTTTCTCCTTCGGGATCAGATTGCCCACACCGTAATTTCCGAAATCCGTTTCATAATGGATGACCACAGAAGGGCCTTTCTCCCTCCGCGCCACGACAAAGACCGAAACGACACACACCAGAACCACGACGGCCGCGCAGATCGCGCAGACCGCGGCGATCCGTTTTTTACGGTCCCCGCCGCCTTTCTTTTTATAGACGTTGACCGTCGCGTCATAGCCGGAAGCATCCACGGGAAGATCCGCCGTCAGATCTGCCGCCGGCTCCTCCTGTTCTCCCCCGGTCTGTTCCGTTTCCTTTTCCCCGGGCGCATCCGTTTGCAGGGAACGGTCCTCATCCCCGGAGGAACCGTTTTCTTCCTTTCCCACATCTTCGCTCCCTACGGAAATGGGTTCCGGTCTTAAGGGAGCGGAAACGCCGGCCAGGGCTTTTTTCAGTTCGATAGCGCTGGCATAACGATCCGAGGTACTGATCATCGTGCATTTCTTTAAGATAGCCCACAGATCCTTGTTGATCCCGTGACGGTTCTCCTCAAACTCCCTGTCGCCGTCCAGACGCTCATAAGGATCATCCAGCAGGATCCCCGTCCGCGCATAATAAAGGGAAACCCCCAGAGAATAAATATCCGTCCAGGCACCCTGTTGTCCCTTCTTTGTGTACTGTTCCATGGGCGTATAACCCGGCTTCAATACCACCGTAAGATTGGATGCGCTCTCCTCCATGATCTGGCGGGCAGCGCCAAAATCAATCAGCTTTACCTTGCCGTCCGTACACAGCATGATGTTATCGGGAGAAATGTCCCGATGCAGCACCCCCGCGCTGTGGGTAATGCTCAGGGCGGAAGCCATCTTATTGAAAACAAACAGCACCTGACCGTCCGAAAGGTTACCCCGTTTTTTGATGTAATCCTTTAACGTGATGCCGTCCAGAAATTCCATCACCAGATAAACGGTGTTGTTCTCCCGGAAATACTCAAACACGCTGACAATATTAGGGTTCCCGTTGAACTGCGCCACCATCTGGGCCTCGTCGTAAAACTTATCCGCTCCCTTGGAAAAGACCTCCTGGGACTTTGCATCCGCCAGAAGCACCTCTGTCCCTCCGGAACGGTATACGATACCGTTGGGGAAATACTCTTTTACGGCCACCACTTTATCCATTCTGCAGTCGTAACCCAGATAAGTGACGCCGAACCCTCCTTTCCCCATTACCTTTCCCACCAGGATATGTCCGTTCAGTTTTGTACCCGCCTGCAGGACGCTGCGATCCGTCTCCTCCTGCGCCTCGCCATACCCACAGCAGGGGCACGGCTCCTGGGATATCTCAGAAAAACAGTTCTCGCACAGCTTCTTTCCATTTATCTCTATCATATCCGCAACTACGCTCCTTTTCTCTTATCAGGCCCGAAACAGCTTTGAAAGAAGCTGACGGAGGGGACTGTCGGTATCCTTTTTGTGAATTGTCCTGCCGGATATCCGTATGTTCTGGCGTCTGATCGGAATATCTGCGAGCGCTTTCTGAAATTCTTCGGTAGAGAGATAGCGGTCGGTGTACTTTAACTTCATGGCTTTATACAGAACACTCCAAAGCTCCGGGGCGACATGATATCTGTTGTTCTCCATATCCGAATCATCCTCCAGCCTGTTCTGAGGATTCTCCGGAATCTGCCTGGTCAGTCCGTAGTAAACGGACGCGGCAAGCGCATAGATATCCGTCCACTCCCCCTGTTTTCCCTTGCGCATATACTGTTCGATCGGAGCAAAGCCCGGCTTCAGGATCACCGTCAAAAGCTGGGAGCCCTCGGGAAAGACCTGCCTGGCTGAGCCAAAGTCCAGAATCTTAACGCTGCCGTCGCTGCAGAGCATGATATTGTCAGGGCAGACATCCCGGTGCAGTACATTCTGACTGTGTATCTTCTGCAGGGCGGCCGCCGCCTGATCCGCAATGCGCAGCGCCTGTCCCGCCGTGAGAACGCCGCAGCTTAGCACATAATCTTTTAACGTCATGCCCGTCAGGTATTCCATGGTAAAATAGGCGGTGTTATTCTCGTAAAAGAACTGATAGACCTTGACGATTCCCTCGCTGTCGGCAAACCTTGCAATAAACCCCGCCTCATTGTAAAATTTCAGGACGCCGCTCTTAAACAGCTCCGCAGATTTCCTGTCCCGCACCATCAGTCCTGTCTCGCCCTGCCTCCGCATGGCAAGTTCTACCGGAAAATACTCTTTAATGGCGATCACTTTATTGTATTTGACATCGTAGGCAAGGTAAGTGATTCCGAATCCGCCTCTACCCAGAACCCTGCCGATGATGAAATTGCCCATCAGCACCGTTCCAACAGGAAGCACCATACTGTCCGGCACATAATTCTCTTCAGAAAAGCCGCACTTTTTACAAGGCTCTTTTTTTATTGGCGAAAAACATGCCGAGCATAACAGTTTATTACCCAGTGTTACCATCGAACCGCTTCTCCTCTATTATACATGAAAATACACTCTTATTTCAAGCGAAATCACCGGAATGCAATTACCAGCAGGATGACCAGAATGACAGCCAGAACCGCCAGTTCAACGAAAAGCCTGCGGCGGCTTCCCCGCGCTTCGGGCAGCCGTGTTCTTCCCTCCCCTGGAGAGGGATCCGGTATCTCTTCAAATATGTCGTCCTCATCCAGATGGATCATTCCGCAGATGACCGTGTAATTGTCCCCCTTATTCTGTGCCCGCAGAATATGGCGCTTCAGCATGTGCTTTGCCCACACTTCCGCGCAGTCGGATTTCAAAAGGTCCGCCTCCATCTCGGCTTCGTAGACATAATCCCAGAAGCCGTCGCTGCAGATCAGAAAAGCATCTCCGTTCTGCACACGGATCGGCGGATAGTGTATCTTGATGTTCAGCTTTTCCTCGCCCCCCAGAACCTTTAAAAGTCTGGAACGGTCCTCGTTTCCCCGGATATCCTCCGGCCGGATCAGTCCCATATCCACTGACGCCTGACAGACGGAGTGGTCTTTGGACTGGGCAATGATCTTATTGTCTCTGAAATAATAGATTCTGCTGTCCCCCGCATTGGCATAGAGAAACCTGCCTTTTTCAAGAAAGCCTGCGGCGACGGTGCTCTTGCCACCGTCGCCCATTTTCAGCACTTCCGCGTTTGCGCCCTCCAAAAGCTGTGAGACGCTTTCCCCTGTGTATCCGCCAAAGCAGTTTTTGTCAAAATAATCTACCGCCGCCAGGGACGCCTTTTCGCCGTCCGAATGTCCGCCCAGTCCGTCCGCCACAACATAAACGCCGCGGTCGGTACTGCACAGAAAGGAATCCTCATTGATCTCGCGCCCGCCTTCACAGGTATAATGAAATGAATCAACTATCATAGGAAAGCCCTTTCCTGTCTACTGCTTAAAATTTAATCTGAAACAGCTGCTCCGCACTTCCAAGGTAAAAATAAGTTCCGTCCGGAATAGATATCGGCACGTTAGGGGTGAGTTTCTGGCCGCTTCCTAAGTAAGTACCGTTGCTGGAGCCCAGATCCATAATCTCATAACCGCCGTTTACCTGCCGGATCTGGCAGTGTACGCCGGATATGCCCTGCGCATCCACCGGGAAGCACACATTGCACTTTTGGGAATTTCTTCCCATTACAATGCTTCCGGCTATGGGAAATGTCTTGTTTGCCAGGATCCCTTTCATGCCCGTGATCACTGCGCCCCGGGACGGCGCCGCCCCAACCCCGGAAGGACTGGGCGCATTTCCCCTGCTCTGACCGTATCCTGTCTGTCCGGAAGTCTTTTTCTTCCTGAGAAGCAGCACTGCAGCAAGGATGACCACGACTGCCACAAGGACAATTGCCACGATCAGGACCGTGTTATTGGAAGAAGAGGAAGATTCTTTCTCCGGGGAAGGAGCGCTGGTTGCGGAAATCCCCTCATCGGCGCCGGGAGCTGGAGGTTCCTTCTCAGCTGCAGATTCCTTCCCAGCTGCAGGTTCCCTTTCCGTGGAAGGAGAATTGCCTGCGGATGCGCCCAACTCCGTCGAGAGGGTATAGGGAACCGTCTCCCGGTCAATGAGTCTTAAAAGCTCGTCAATCACAATGGCATAGTTATTTTGATGACCGTTCGACAGATTCGTGACAGAATAAGTATTGATTCCTACCACCTGTCCTTCTTCGTTTACCAGAGGCCCGCCGGAGTTTCCGCCGGTAATATCGATATCGATCTGATAGACGCTGACGCCGCTTTCATCGGTGGACTGTCTGGAGATGGAGCCTCTCGTACTGGTGATATCATCAATATCATATGCCAGCGAAGTTTCGTCCATCAGAAGATCGGAGTCCCCGGGAAAACCCAGTGCGGCAAAATTGCCGTCCATATCTACATTCCCAGATTTGCACAGAACCAGCGGTTTTCTCTTATCCGTGGCCTGCGGCAGTTTCAGGATACACAGATCCTTCTCCTCGTCCACAAAATAAATCTGAGCCCGCATGAAATCATTCGCGCCATAGGAAAAGTACACAAGCACCTCCGACGCTTTTTTGCTGCTCACATTCATAGTGGCATTCAAAGGATCCACACTCCGGATTCCTTCCGATGTATCATCCAGCACCACATGGGCGTTGGTCACGATATACTGCACCTGTTCTCCTTCGTTTCCGATAGCGAAACCGGATGCCCGAAATCCCATCGTCGTACCCGGGGCCTGATAGGAATAGGTTCCGTCGCCGACGGCCCAGATAAAATCATCCTCCGCTGCCACATCAGCGTCCGCAGTAAAATGGGACTCTATGTATACCACGCCTTCCTTCGCGTCTGAGAAAGAGCCTGCCTGCACCGGCAGAGGCCCCGTCATTATGATTGCAATTGCTGCCGTAAACAGGGCGGCCGCCAACTTCCTGAATCTTTTCATCACATTCATCCTTTCTACTTTGTAAATTCCATTACTACAGCCGTAAAATTATCCTGATTCGGATAACCCTTGCCGCAGATGCGGCTCTTCAGATCCTCTGCCGCCTCTCCCGCAGATCCCGCAAGCGCCTCCGACAGTTCCTGCCCGCTCAGCGCGTTGTACACTCCGTCTGTGCACAAAAGCAGCTTATCGCCTCTTTGAGGCACCAGCGGTTTCGCGTTTACCTCGGGGCAGATTCCGGCCCGGCAGCCGATATACTGCGCCAGGGAATCCTTCTGGGCGTCTTCTCCCGCCTCGTCAAACGTCATGTCTCCGGAAATGACCTGCTCCATAAGCCTGTTCAGATAGTCGCTGTCCTCATTGAGTACCGTAAGCGCCTGATCCCGGAACAGATAAACCCTGCTGTCTCCCGCGGTGCACCAATAGATCCCCTTTGCCGTACAAAAGATCACCACCGCGGTAGAGCCTCCGTTCAAGCCGCTTGCAACCACATTGTCGTTTACTGCGCACAAAGACCGGGAAAGATGAACATGGGCGGGAACGGCGGCATTCCGGTTCCTCTGCATTTCCAACATGGCGGACACCACATAGCCGCTGACCTGCGCTCCCTGAGACAGTCCTCCCATCCCGTCCGCCACTATGGCAGTGAATCCGCTTTTCTCGATATCAGCCTTTTCCACCGAGGAAAACCCGAAGCTGTCCTCCTGATAATTTCTGCCTCCGCGCTCGTTGACGCATCCCAGGACGATTCTTTTCACATCCGAGTCCGCAAATTTCATGCGGACGGACAGATCACCGCGCCTCATCGTTAATAAGAAAAGGCTTCGTTGCAGAAGCTTCTGAAAACATACTCAAACGCCCCGATCTGAATCTTGTCATAGTCGTGAAGTTCCACCGGCATGAGCAGCATGGCTTCGTTGTGGTAAATATTGTTCTTTCCTTTTCCCAGCACGGGACTTAAAAAGAACTTCCTGTTCTTGGAATCATAGGCGATCACCGCGTTCCCGTCGGAGGAAACGGCTTTGTCAAAGGAAATATTGATATCAAACCTGTTTCCTCTTCCAATGGAATTCTGCTCCCCGTGTATCACAAAGGAAATCCCTTTTTTCTCGCCGTCCGTCACCACCAGCCAGCCGCGGACCGGATTGATCCCGCTCTCCGTTTCCTCAAGCGCCACCGTCACACTCATGGCGGATTGGGGAGACGAAGGAACCGTGGCCGCCGCGCCGCTGTCCACCGGAACGGTAGGGGGAAATGCGCCGTCGTCTCCGCCTGCAATGGGAACCGTCCTGGGGAAGTCGGGCTGCCCGCCCAGACCTATCGGCTGAAAGCTGCTCCCACCGCTGCAGTAAGGACACTCCTTGTTCCGCTTTTCGTCATAAATATGACCGTTTGGACATTGTTTCATCGTATCATATCCTTTCCGATAAATTTTGCTATTTACAGCATTTTATCACAGAGGATTTTTCTGATGGTGGGCAGAAATGCACACAACGGCCCGGATCACATCCGGGCCGTTCTCTTCTTTCCGAATCAGGCTTTATAAAAATTCATATTTTACCAGCGTCAGTCCACAGGCCGGCGCCGTAGGTCCGGCCGCCGCGCGGTCCCGGGCGTCCAACACCGCCTTCATGCTCTCCGGCTCCCGCTTTCCCTGCCCCACCTCCATCAGGGTTCCCGCAAGGATCCTGACCATGTTATAGAGGAAACCGTTTCCGCAGACACGGATCACAAGATCCGTTCCCTGTTCTTCCAGATTCAGAGCATAAATCGTCCGCACCGTACTCTCCGCCTGGGAGCCGGACTGGCAGAAGCTCCGGAAATCGTGCTCTCCCACGAGAAAAGCCGCCGCCTGGCGCATCCGGTCCACATCCAGGGGACGGTATGTGAAATAGGCATATAACCGCTTTACGGGCATGGGAAATTCTCCCCGGTAGATCCGGTACTCATAGGTCTTCCGGCTCTCGCAGTGCCTGGGATGCCAGTCCGGCGCAACAGCCTCCGAGCGCTGGATCCGTATGTCTTCCGGCAGTCTCTGATTCAGGGCGTAAGAATACTTCTCCGGCGGCAGGGGGCTGTCCGTGTCAAACACCGCAATGTTCCCCAGCGCATGTACGCCCGCATCCGTGCGGCTGGCGCCGATGACCTGTACCCTGCTGCCCAGAAGTCCGCTCAGCGCGCGGTTCAGCTCGCTTTCCACCGTTACTGCGTTGTTCTGGATCTGCCAGCCGTGATAGCCGGTGCCGTCATAGGCCACCGTCAGACGGACCCGTCTTAAATGACCGGATCTGCCATCCCCGCTGTTCTCCGCCCTTTCTCCGGACTCATCCGCCATACCCGTCCGATTCCTTTCCCGTTCCGTCCGATCCCTTCCCTGTCCCGTCAGATCCACATCCACACCAGCCTTCCCACCGTGATTGACACGGCCAGATAGAGAAGGATGCACAGATAGGCGATCCTGTCCCGCTTTTGATAGACAAGAGGCTTCATCTTCGTTCGCCCCTCTCCCCCACGGTAACACCTTGCCTCCATCGCCAGCGCAAGATCATTCGCCCTGCGGAAGGCGGATACAAACAGAGGCACCAGGAGAGGGACCATGGCCTTCGCCCGCTTCAGGAGATTTCCGCTCTCGAAGTCCGCTCCCCTTGCAATCTGCGCTTTCATGATCTTGTCCGTCTCCTCCAGAAGAATGGGGATAAACCTGAGGGCAATGGACATCATCATGGCGACTTCATGGACGGGAACCTTAAACACCCGCAGGGGCCGCATCATCTTTTCCATGCCGTCCGTCAGATTGTTGGGCGTGGTGGTCAGCGTCATGATGGAGGATCCTATGATCAGCATGGTCAGGCGCACCGCCATGGCGGCCGCCGTCTTCACCCCCTCCCAGGTGATGGTGAGCTTCCAGAACGAGACCAGCTCTTTCCCCGGCGTAAGAAACAGATTAAAGGCCACCGTGAGGATCAGCAAAAACACAATGGCCTTCATCCCCCGCACCATAAACCGGAAGGGTACATGGGACAGCTTGATCACGATTCCCAGAAAAAGCGCGGCCGCAAGATAACCCGGATAACGCTGAAAGAAGAACAGCGAGAGAATGAACAACAGCGTTCCCCCCAGCTTTACTCTGGGATCCAGCCTGTGGATCACGGAGTCCGTCTGATAATATTGTCCTAGTGTGATATCTCTAAGCATTCGTCCTTATCTGCCTTTCTCCCGGACCAGATGAACGGCCCAGCGCGCGCATCACGGTATCGGCCGCCTCCCCGATGGTGGTAGCCGCCGCGTCCACGTCAAGCCCTCTGTCCCTCAGTTCATGCAGGATATACGTTACCTGGGGCGCCGCAAGACCCACGCTCTCCAGCTCTCTGTAGTGCGCAAAGACCTCCCGGGGAACGCCGTCGTACATGACGCTGCCCTGATTCATCACAATGATCCTGTCCACATATTCCGCCACATCCTCCATGCTGTGGGAGACCAGCAAGATCGTCATCCCTGTGGTTGTCTGCAGCTCCTTGATCTGGCCCAGGATCTCGTCCCGCCCCCTGGGGTCCAGCCCCGCAGTAGGCTCGTCCAGGATCAGCACCTCCGGCTTCATGGCCAGGACTCCCGCAATGGCGGCCCGTCGCTTCTGGCCGCCGGAAAGGTCAAAGGGCGACTGATAAAAAAGCGAATCCGGCAGGCCGACCTTCCGAAGGGCGTCATAGGCGCGAAGCTCCGTCTCCCGCCGGTCCAGTCCAAGGTTTTTCGGCCCGAAGCAGACATCGGTAAACACATCCGTCTCAAAAAGCTGATGCTCCGGATACTGGAAGACCAGCCCTACCCGGCTTCTCAGCTTTTTCCTGTCGTACTCCTTATCGGAAATGTCCTCCCCGTTAAAATAGATATGGCCGGAGGTGGCTTTCAGCAGACCGTTTAAATGCTGAACCAGCGTGGACTTTCCGGAGCCGGTATGGCCTATGATGCCCACGAACTGCCCGTCCGGGATCTGAAGACACACATCCTTCAAAGCCGCTGTCTCCAGGGGCGTTCCCTCGCCGTATGTGTAATTCACATGATCCAGTATAATCGACATCAGCTTTGTCCTCTTTTCTGCCCCGTGAGAGCGTCCGCCAGTTCCTGGGGCGTGAGGATCCCGTCCGGCAGGCTGACGCCCCTTTTCTTCAATTCGTAAGCCAAAAGCGTCACCTGAGGCACGTCAAGACGCAGCTCCTTCAGCCGTTCCACCTGGGAAAAGATCTCTCTGGGCGTCCCCTCCATTGCGATCTTCCCCTGATCCATCACAAACACCCTGTCCGCGTGGATGATCTCTTCCATGTAATGCGTAATCAGGATCACCGTTACGCCTTCCACCTGATTCAACCCCCGAACGGCACGGATCACTTCTCTGCGGCCGCTGGGATCCAGCATGGCAGTGGGCTCATCCAGCACAATGCACTTTGGATGCATGGCGAGGACCCCCGCGATGGAAACCCGCTGCTTCTGGCCGCCGGAAAGCCTGTTGGGAGAATGCTTCCTGTACTCGTACATCCCCACCGCCCGGAGGCTTTCCTCCACCCGTTCCCAGATCTGTTTTGTAGGGATCCCGATATTTTCCGGTCCAAATCCCACATCCTCTTCCACCACCTGGCCGATGATCTGGTTGTCGGGATTCTGGAACACCATCCCCGCCGTCTGCCGGATGTCCCAGAGCCTGTCCTCATCGCCGGTGTCCATTCCATCCACCCACACAGTCCCTTCCGTAGGATTTAAGATGGCGTTGATATGCTTGGCAAGGGTGGATTTTCCGGAGCCGTTGTGTCCCAGAATGGCCACAAATTCTCCCGGGGCGATCTCAAAGCTCACCTTGTCCACAGCCGTGGTGATCCCCTCTACATTTCCCTCTTCATCCCGTCTGATATATTCGTATACTACATCCGAAGCTTTTACAATTCCCATGTTTTCTCTCCAAATACCTGTTCCACTATATCAGATTCGCCCGCAAAATACAACCGTTTTACCAAACACCAGGCCCTTTCCCTGCCGGCACCGCCCGGCCTGCAGCGGTGTCCCCGTTTACAATCCACTGTTTCCGTGGTATGCTTGAAAGTACAAAAGCGGCAGCTTGCTGATACCCGTAATCTTTTCAATGAGGATGATTTCATGGAACGGTCAAAACTGTTAAAAATGCTTGCCATCATAGGCGCTGTGATCCTGTTTACCGTCTGCCTGCGCAGATTTATTCTGGGCGATTCCCTAAGCCTTACGGAGTACGCCGAGCTTTACGGCAGGCCGGCCGATCAGACTCCGGCACCCTCCCGGTCCCCGGTGTCCTCCCAGTCCCCTGCGCCCTCCCAGTCTCCCACCGCTTCTCCCGCGCAGGAAGACACGGACGGCGGCGCCTTTTCCTCTTCTCTTACCGGTGCCGTCTTAAACGGTGATTCCCAGCTGGAATTTCGCCAGACGCTTGCGGACGCATTCTATTATGAGCCCCTCTCCGAGGATCTGCGCCGCTATATCACCGGCGTCTCCTATCCCGCAGTGTCAGAGGACGGACAGGAGCCTTCCATCACCCTGGACGAGCTGAGCTATGTCCATATCCTCCACTATGACTTTGACGGAAACTCCGCGGAAGGGGAGCTGATCTGCAACAGCCTTATCGCGCAGGATCTTGTGGAGATTTTCCACGAGCTGTACCGGAACGAATACCGCCTGGAGCGGGTACTGCTGATCGACGGATACGACGGGGATGACACCGCCTCCATGGAGGACAACAATACCTCCTGCTTTAACTACCGGACGGTAGAGGGCTCCTCGAGCCTTTCCAGACACGCCCTGGGACTTGCCGTGGACATCAATCCCCTCTATAACCCCTACATCACCTACAACAGCGACGGGAGTGAAACGGTTTCCCCCGCCTCCGGCGCATCTTACGCGGACCGCTCGCTGAGCTTCCCTTATAAAATCGACGAAGACGATCTGTGCTATAAGCTTTTTACCCAGCACGGCTTTACCTGGGGCGGAAACTGGAACAGCTGCAAAGATTACCAGCATTTCCAGAAAACACCCCAGTGACGGAACGGATCATATCTTTATCTCTGTCCATTTCCCCTGTCGGAAACGGATGGATGCCAGAACATATCTTGAGAGCTGATCCGCCACCACGCCGATCCAGATTCCCGTGATCCCCATGCCAAAGGTATATCCGAACAGGTAGGAGCCAAGGGTCCTCATCACGGTGACGCTGAAGGCGGACGCCAGCGCTGTGTACAGGGTATCCCCCGCGCCCCTGAGACAACCCATGTAAATTACCTGGGCGATCTGGAGTACCACGACGAAGATGATCACATGCATAATGCCCACGCCAATGTCAACGATCTCCCTTTCTTCCCGGAAAAACAGCCGCATCAGCGGTCTCGCCCCGAAGAAATATGCCACGGACAGCACCACGGAGATCACCCCGCCGATCATCCGGCAGGTTCTGCCGAAGTCCTTCGCCTTTTCCGGCTGCTTTGCCCCCAGGCTGTAGCCGATCAGCGCCACCGCCGTGGCCTGAAGGCCGTCCCCGAAGGAAAAGGACAGGCCCATGATGTTCATTCCCACCTGATGGGCCGCCATGGCCGCCGTGCCCTGGTCCGCGGCCATAATGGCCGTCAGCATGAAACCGATCCGCATGAGGACCTGCTCCGCGAATACGCTGTACCCCACCTTGACAATATTCCTCAGCGCGTCTAAAGTGGGTTTCATTCTCTGTTTCAGGATCAGCGGGATGCTCACAAAGGTCTCCCGCTTCCAGACGGAAGCCAGGCTCATGACACAGGCCACAACGGTGCCGAGCACTGTTGCCAGGGCTGCTCCCCGGATGCCAAGCGCCGGAAATCCCAGATGCCCTTCGATCAGCAGATAGTTGGCAGCAATGTTCACGGCGCTGGAAACCAGATTGGTCCGCATGGTGATACGGGTATTGCCCGCACCCCTCTGGGCCGCGTTGACACCCATCTGAACACAGTTAAAGATCATGCCGCCCATGATGATCCGGAAATACTGCACCGCACTGTCATGGGTCAGTTCCTCCGAACCGCAGAACCGGATGACCGGGTCCGCAAACGCGACAAAGAGGATGCTGAGCAGAACCGACGCGATCAAGACAAAGAGCAGAAACGTAGAAAAAATCCGGTTGGCATCCTCCCGCCGGTCTTCGCCCTTCCTTCTTGCTACCAGGGCCGAGATCGCAACGTTCGCCGCAAAAAACAGGGAAAGTCCCAGGAATTTCGGCTGCGTCGTAAGTCCTACCGCCGCCACCGCATAGGAGCCGAGAGAACTTACCATGAACGAATCAATCAGACCGGCCAGAGCCGTAAAAAAGGATTCCAGCATGGCAGGCCACGCCATATTCAGCGTTTTCAGAATATCTTCTTTTGTATACCGGGGCTTTTTTCCGCTTCTTTTCATCCCTTCCTCCATTTCCGCGCCGTTTCGCCGCATGTAGTGACTTCCCGAAAAAAAGGGAGCACCAACGTGTTGAAACATCACATTGGTTCTCCCCACACTTTTTGTTTGTTATCTGATTATACCAGCTCCAGAACTACTTCCATGGCTGCATCGCCCTTTCTCTGGCCGATCTTTATGATCCTGGTGTAGCCGCCATTACGGTTTGCGTACTTGGGCGCATACTCATCAAACAGCTTTTCCACGAGATTCACTTCCTTGGTATTTCTCTTTCTGCCGGGCGCTTCCTTCGGAACCTCTACCACCGGGCACAGCACCTTCAGCATCTGGCGTCTCGCATGAGATCTGGAGGGCAGATCCTTCTTGACCTCCTTCTCCACCTCGTCATAGACGGTAACGGTAACGCCGTTTTCTATCCTCAGGATCTTTCCGTCCTTGTCGCGGTGCGTCTCAGAAAGGACCTTCTTCGTGTCCTTGTCAATGATCTGCTTTACTCTCTTTCCGTCCTTGTCCTTGCGGGCAACCTTGGTCGTGACCTTGACAGTCTCATAGTTGTCCTTTTCCTTTACGGCCAGTGCGATCAGGCCGTCCGCGATCTTCTGGACTTCCTTCGCCTTTGCCTGGGTTGTGACGATCCGGCCTTTGTAGATCAGCGCCGTCACCTGATTTCTCAGCAATGCTTTCCGCTGAGCAGAGGTTCTGCCAAGTTTTCTGTACTTTGCCATAATAAATTTTCCTTTCTCCATTCATGGTACATCCGGCCACGCGCTTTGGACTTACTTACCGGATGCTTGCTTGATTTGCCATTCAGAGATGAACCGCCGGCGAACACATCGGTCTTACCGCCGCGGTTATCTATAACCCTTTTGCCCCTTACTCCTCGCTGGCATTCAGGGACAATCCCAGCTCCTTCAGCTTTGCCAGCACCTCCTCCAGGGACTTGCGGCCCAGGTTGCGGACCTTCATCATATCCTCGGGAGTCTTGTTGCACAACTCTTCCACAGTATTGATCCCTGCCCTCTTCAGACAGTTGTAGGAACGGACGGAGAGTTCCAGCTCGTCGATGCTCATCTCGAGCACCTTCTCTTTCTCGTCGTTCTCCTTCTCCACCATAACCTCTGCCATCTTCGCATTCTCGGAGAGATCAATGAAAAGGCTTAAATGCTCACTGAGCACCTTTGCGGCAAGGCTGACTGCCTCGTCGGGAACCAGTGTGCCGTTGGTAAACACGTCGAGTGTCAGCTTGTCGTAGTCCGTGATCTGGCCCACGCGGGTGTTCTCCACGGTCACATTTACCCTCTCCACAGGCGTGTAGATAGAATCTACCGCGATCACGCCGATAGGCAGTTCCTCGTGTTTGTTCCTCTCGGCGCTCACATAGCCGCGCCCCTTTGTAATGGTCAGTTCCATAAAAAGCTTTGCATCTTTCCCGCTCAGGGTTGCGATCACAAGATCGGGGTTCAGGATCTCCACATCCTGATCCACCTGAATATCGGACGCATGTACAATGCCTTCGCCTTCGTATTCAATATATGCTGTCTTTGCCTCGTTGGTCTCGCTGTTGTTTTTGATGGCAAGGCTCTTGATGTTCATGATAATCTCAGTCACATCTTCCTTCACATTGGGTATGGAGCTGAACTCATGCAGTACGCCTTCGATCTTCACCTGACTTACGGCCGCGCCGGGCAGGGAGGAAAGCATGATCCTTCTCAGGGAGTTACCCAGTGTAATTCCGTATCCTCTTTCCAGGGGCTCAACGACAAACCTGCCGTATTTCTTGTCTTCCGAAATCTCAGCGACCTCAATATTCGGTCTTTCAAAATCAAACACTGCGAATACCCTCCTTTTTGAACTGTTATCTTACTTGGAGTACAACTCGACAATAAGCATCTCATCCACGGGGACGTCGATCATTTCTCTGGTAGGAAGATTCTTAATGGTTCCCTTGAAATTCTCCATATCGACATCCATCCACTCGGGCACCAGCCTGCCGCCGGTCACCTCCGCAATGTCCTTGTATCTCTGCAGAGACTTTGCCTTCTCTGTGATCTCGATCACATCGCCTGCCTTGATCTGGTAGGAAGGAATGTTCACCACCTTACCGTTCACCTGCACATGCTTGTGGTCAACCACCTGCCTTGCCTCTCTTCTGGTTCTCGCAAAACCCATCCGGAACACAACGTTATCAAGCCTGCTCTCCAGCATCACCATCAGGTTTTCACCGGTAGTGCCCTTCATTCTGTCGGCCTTCTCATAATAGTTTCTGAAGGGCTTCTCCAGAACGCCATAGATAAATTTTGCCTTCTGCTTCTCGCGAAGCTGGAGACCATATTCGCTGACCTTCTTTCCCGCCTTCAGGTTCTGTCTGTTAGACTTCTTATCATACCCCAGCTGGGAAGGCTCCAGTCCCAGGGCTCTGCATCTCTTTAATACAGGTACGCGATTTACTGCCATTTTTCCTTTTCCCTTCTTTATTGTTTACAGTGCCGCGCCGCGGCACTTTCTTCCAACTGCGCCGCTCCTGCGGCCCAAACCTTACACAAAATCCTTATACGCGGCGTCTCTTGGGAGGACGGCAGCCGTTATGAGGGACTGCGGTCACGTCGCGGATACTCACTACCTCGAGACCGCATGCGGAAAGCGCCCTGATCGCGGCCTCACGTCCCGAACCGGGACCCTTAACAAATACGTCTACGGATTTCAGTCCATGTACCAGAGCGGCCTTGGCAGCCGTCTCTGCCGCCATCTGTGCGGCATATGGAGTAGATTTCCTTGAACCTTTAAATCCCAGACCACCGGCACTTGCCCAGCTGAGAGCGTTCCCCTCCGTATCGGTCAGGGTCACGATCGTATTGTTAAAAGAAGACTGGATATGTGCCTGTCCGCGTTCAACGTTTTTCTTAACGCGCTTTTTCGTTACTTTTTTTGCAACTTGTTTCGCCATGTTTTTAAACTAACCTACTTTCTTGATCTTCTGGAATCCGTATGATTCCAATTTACAGTTACCGGAACTTATCACTTTTTCTTGTTTGCCACAGTTCTCTTAGGACCCTTGCGGGTTCTCGCGTTGTTCTTGGTGTTCTGTCCGCGAACGGGAAGTCCCCTGCGGTGACGGATGCCGCGGTAGCAGCCGATCTCCTGAAGTCTCTTGATGTTCAGGGCGACGTCACGCCTCAGATCGCCTTCCACGACAACGTTCAGCTTTTCGATAGCTTCGCTGATCTTCTTCACCTCGTCGTCGGTCATGTCCCTCACCCTGGTATCGGGATTAACACCTGCTTCCGCCAGAATCTTGTTGGCGGTAGGTCTGCCGATTCCATAGATGTAAGTCAAACCGATTTCAATTCTCTTTTCTCTTGGTAAGTCCACACCTGCGATACGAGCCATTTACATTTCCTCCATTTTTCCTGCGTTCCCGCTGACTGCGGAAATTCGCGCCGCACACATCGGTCCTGTTTTTTTGTGTGCTTTCTGTTACTAAGTTGACTGGGGTTCCCACCCAACCGGACACATTCCGATCATCCGATCTTTCCAGGACCTTCTGACCCTCATAAGATCTCTTCGTCCTGGTATCAACAAGTAATCTCCCTGCAAGCTCTCTATCCCAGTTTTATGATAATCAATGCCGCCCCTCAGAGCCGCATCGGTTCAGCCGCACATAACAACCGGACAAGAACTCACTTCGTTTAATACGCCTTCTTCAAGGCTTCTTAAACCGGTGATTATCCCTGTCTCTGCTTATGCTTCGGATTTTCGCAGATTACTCTGATGCGTCCTTTTCTCTTGATGATCTTGCACTTTTCGCAGATCGGTTTTACTGATGATCTAACCTTCACGTTAAACCCTCCTTTCAAAAAAGACCGTTTTACATTGTAACATAAGCTTCTGGATTATGCAAGTGTTTTTGACATTTATTTGAAATAACGCAAATTTTTCATTACAATAGGTCATATCATACCCATGACGGTCCATAAACTCTCTGATCAGCTGAAGCTTCCGCTCTCCCAGCGCGTCCGGAAACAGTATGGCGCTGTCTCCCTTTCCCTCCAGCAGATAATCTGCGTATTTTCTTTCCAGGATCACCAGCGGGCCGCTTTCCCCCGCCGCAATTCCATCGTCTACCCCTGCGATGTCTTCTTCCATCACATCCACTCCGTAAGATGTGAGATCACTCCATATATGAATGGCCGGCGCCATCTCCATATAATAGGAAATCCCGGGAATCCCGCCGTAAAGAATACACCTTCTGCCCGTGAGATCCTCCTGCGTCAGATACCGGTACAGCCCCTCCAGCGCCTCCGCCTTCCCGGCTTCCGTGCGCATTCCCGCCAGAACCGGGATCCCGTTTACCGTTCTGTCCATCTTTCGGCCTCCGGTGGCTTCCTCGTACACAAAATGCCTTCCGAAACCCACGCAGGATGTCAGAACGAAAAAAACCGCAACGCCCAGAACACATTTTACCGGAAAAGCCCACAGTTTTTTCTGCTCCCGGACAAACCGCAGACACAGCCACAAAAACCCCGGCATGACAAGAAACATATTGTTAATGCTGGCGTAGGTTCCGTTATTTCCGCCCAGCGACGAAAAGAAAGCCGTCATCAGCAGAAGCAGTGCGGCCAGTCTGTCCCGCTTTGGGGCGTTCTTCTTCAGAATCTCCCAGACTGACAGCAGGATCAGAAGCTCAAGCAACACCACACAGGGTGCGTAGATGGAGCCATATGCGGCATAGTCCGGATAGGAGAACCCTCTCCGCCGCAGCCAGACCGTCAGGCACACGGCAAGGGCAAGGCAGATTCCCTTCCGCAGCCCCGCAAAACCTTCCGGGGAGTCCGCGGCCGATGGCGCTGTATCTTTTTTCCCGGCAGACATGGCGCGGAATATTTTTTGAAACGGCAGACATACTGCTGTTCCAAAGACGAGCAAAACCAGAAAACGCTTTGTCCAGTAGGTGTTCTCTTCTTCCAGAAAGGTCCGGAGCATTCCCGACAGCATGTAATCCGGCGCATAATCCGCGGCGTACTCCGTCATCTGAAACAGGCGCCCCACACTCCCCAGATAAAAGCCGGCTCCATACCGCAGGGAAATGACAAGGAAAAACCCTCCAAGCCCTGCCCCATAGCCCAGCACACAGAACAGCGTATCCTTAAGGACTGCGGACGGCTTCTTTCTGTCCCAGAAACCATACAGCCAGACTGCCAGGATCAGCCCCATGTATACCAGGTTGGAAAAGCGTACACCCACGCTCAGCCCCAGCGCCGCACCGGCCGCAGCCAGCCACCGTACACTGTCGGACGTCAGGCCGCGATAGAGAAAGCAGACCGCCGCCAGCAGGCACAGATAGGTCAGATAGCTGTAAAGAACGGCCGTCGGCGCCCAGCAGAGCGCGATGGCAGCAAGCTCCCCCAGAAAGGAAACCACAGCCGGGATTCCAAGCCTTCTGACACAGAAAAAATAAGAGACTGCAGCCAGAATACTCACTATCAGTCCCGTATAAACATTCATACCCAGCATGGTGTTTCCGAAGGGCAGCCGCATCAGCAGACTTCCCAGCGCATTGGCCAACCAGGTGGCAAAATACCACATGGGATCCATAAATTCCGTACTGTTATACCGGAAATTGGCATAATTATAACCGCCGTCCCAAAGATCCACCCCAACGTTCACATGACGCAGCGGCAGAAGGAGCAGCGCAAGAAAACTGAAGATCCACAACGTCTTTCTAAATGCTGGAGCGCCGGAAAACCGGATATGCCCTTTATCTGTAAATCCTCCACACAACTGTGCTTCTCCTTATTTATCTCTCCAGATGATCCTTCCCTTGCTCAGATCATAGGGAGAAAGCTCCAGGGTTACGCGGTCGCCGGGAAGAATACGGATAAAATTCTGACGCAGCTTGCCGCTGATATGCGCCAGTACGCGGTGACCGTTCTCCAGCTCCACCTGGAACATGGTATTCGGCAGCTTTTCCACAACAGTTCCTTCAATTTCGATCACATCACTTTTTGACATACATTTCCTCCATTTCTGTCATTCCTGCTGATTTTCTTTCTTCTGCCTTAAGCCTGACGGCGTACCGGATCTCCTCATCCCGGACCCGGCCGCCGCTGGCAAGACGCTCCCGAAGTTCTTCCTCCACCATGGCATTGATCGGCTGAATGTGTTTCCGGCGCTTTTTCTTCGGCGCCTCCACCGGCTTCAGCCGGCCGTCGCACAGATAAACAAAATCGCCCTCCTCTGCAGTGACTACATAGAGCGTCCCTTTATCGTGGCCGGCTTTTGAAGTTACAAACTGTCCTATCATCATCTACTCTGCCTTCTCCTTCTCCAATGGATGTTCAGTAGAGCGTAAGAATCTCAGGATCGCCTTCCGTGATCAGAATCGTGTTTTCATAATGAGCCGACCAGGAACCGTCCTGGGTCACTACCGTCCAGTCGTCATCCAGCCACTCCACATCCGCTCTTCCCATATTAATCATGGGCTCCACACAGAGCGTCATCCCGGGTCTCAGCTTCGGTCCCCGCCTTACTTGCGCAAAATTCGGTATCTGGGGATCCTCGTGCAGCCTCGTCCCGATGCCGTGCCCTACCAGTTCTCTCACGATTCCGTAGCCGAAGGTGTCGATGTATGCGGCAATGGCATTGGAAATTTCATAGAGATGATTGCCCGCCCTTGCCATCTTTATTCCCTCAAAAAAGCTCTGCTTTGTGGCGTCGATCAGCTTCTGCGCCTCATCGCTTATCTGTCCCACGCCGAAGGTCCTGGCCATGTCGGAATGATAGCCCTGATAGATCAGGCCAGCGTCCAGGCTCACGATATCGCCCTCCTGCAGGATATGATGCTTCCTTGGGATCCCGTGGACAACCTCGTCGTTCACGGACACGCAGATGGACGCCGGATAACCGTTATAGTGCAGAAAATTCGGTATACAGCCGTGCTGCCTGATCAGCTGGTCCCCCAGAATATTGATCTCCATAGTGGACATACCGGGATGCACCGCTTCCTCAAGGCTCTGAAAAACATCTGCCAGCAGCCTGCAGGACTCCCGCATCAGCCGGATCTCCTGTTCGGTCTTAATCGTAATACCCATGACTATACTACTTCCTTTCAGACACTGTTTCAGCCAAGAACCCCACAGATTGCCTGGAACACATCCTGCATATCCATCGTACCGTCCACCGTTTTCAGCACACCCTTTTTCGTATAAAAATCGATCAGCGGCTGTGTCTGCTCATGGTAAACCTTCAGACGGTTCTGCACGGTTTCCGGCTTATCGTCGTCGCGCAGCACCAGCTCGCTGCCGCAGGCGTCGCAGATCCCTTCCTTTTTCGGCGGAACATGTTCGATATGATAAGTGGCGCCGCACTTCAGGCAGGCCCGTCTGCCGGACATCCTTCTCACGATGTTTTCGTCCGGGACATCCACATTGATGGCGCAGTCAATCTTTTCCCCGAGCTTTTCCAGCGCCTCGTCCAGCACCTGCGCCTGGGGAATCGTGCGCGGGAAACCGTCCAGCACATAGCCGTTCTCACAGTCCTTCTGTGCCACCCTGTCAAGCAGGATCCGGACCGTGAGTTCATCCGGAACCAGCAGTCCCTGATCCATATATTTTTTTGCTTCCATGCCAAGCTCCGTTCCGTTCTTAATGTTGGCGCGGAAGATATCGCCTGTGGAAATGTGAGGCACCCCGTATTTTTCGGCGATCAGCTTCGCCTGTGTTCCCTTGCCGGCCCCCGGCGCTCCCAACATGATGATTTTCATACTCAGTCATCCCCTTCTGTCCGCTGCGGCGGACATTTAATTTCCTGTTTCCAATTGTGAAACGAGACCGGGCAGTCGCCTGCCCGATCTCCGTATCTCTTTCCTAATTTTCCAGAAAGCCTTTGTAATTGCGGACAAGCATCTGAGATTCCACCTGTTTCATCGTTTCCAGCACAACGCTCACAATAATAATCAGGCTGGTGCCTCCGAAAGATACGCTGGCGTTGAACACGCCGCTGAAGATATAGGGGATCACCGATATGATGGTAAGTCCCACCGCTCCCACAAACACAATGTAGTTCAACACCTTGTTCAGGTAATCGCTGGTCGGCTTCCCCGGCCTGATCCCGGGAATAAACCCGCCCTGCTTCTTCATGTTGTCAGCGATCATCAGGGGATTAAAGGTGATGGAGGTGTAGAAATACGCAAAAAGCACGATCAGCACCATATACACCAATAGTCCCACCGAATACTTTATCTGGCCTGGATCACACCAGAGATTGGAATTGAGATACTTTAATATCTCGCTCCACACGCCGGTTCCGTGATATCCCACAAAGGAAGAAATAATGATCGGCGTCTGCAGGATCGACTGCGCAAAGATCACAGGGATCACACCGGCGGTATTCACCTTCAGCGGAATGCTGGATGTCTGGCCGCCTACCATTTTCCTTCCCTGTACCTTGTTGGCATACTGCACCGGTATATTTCTTACACCGTCATTCAGGATGATGACCAGCACGACCATGCCGACGATAACTCCCACAATGACCGCCGCTGCCAAAAGTCCCGTTGCGGGCGCTCCCTGGCTGAACTTATCCACAACAAACATCGTGAACAGATTGCTGATGTCCTCAGGCAGGCGGGATATGATATTGATGACCAGCACGATAGAAATCCCGTTGCCGATCCCGTTTTCCGTGATCCGCTCGCCGATCCACATCAAAAACGCGCTGCCCGCTGTCAGCGTGGCCACCGCCGTAATGATGCTCAGCGCTTTTGCGCCGCCGGACATCGAAGAATAGCCTGTCAGAAGACCCTGTCTGCCAAATCCCACCGCCATTACAATGGACTGGAACAGCGCCAGGGCAACTGTCACATACCTTGTGATAGACGCGATCTTTTTCCTGCCGTCCTCACCGTCACGCTGCATTTCCTCCAGCTTCGGGAACGCAATCGTCAGCAGCTGCATGATAATGGACGATGTAATATAAGGGTTGATCCCCAGCGCCAGAATGGACATGTTAAAAAACGAACCGCCTGTGATCGCATCGAAAAAGCCTAACGCACCCTCCGCCTGTGCAGAGAACATGTCCCTGATATACTGGCTGTTAATGCCCGGGGTAGGCAGCTGTGACCCGATACGGATCACAACCAGCATGGCGAAGGTAAATAAGATCTTTCCCCTGATCTCCCTGATCTTGAATGCGTTTTTCAGTGTTGTAAACATTACATCACCTCTGCTGTTCCACCAAGAGACTCAATCTTTTCCTTCGCAGCCACGCTGAACGCATTTGCCTTCACATTGAGCTTTTTGGTCAGTTCTCCGTTTCCGAGTATCTTGACCCCATCCCGGGGGTTTTTAACGATACCAGCTTCAATCAATGCATTTACATCCACAGCCGCGCCATCCTCAAAACGATCCAGAACACTGACGTTGATGGCAACGATTTCCTTTGTATTTCTGTTCGTAAAGCCTCTCTTGGGAATCCGTCTGTACAGAGGCATCTGGCCGCCCTCAAAACCGGGTCTGGGCGCTCCGGAACGAGCCTTCTGGCCCTTGTGGCCCTTACCTGCTGTCTTTCCGTTTCCGGAACCGTGACCCCGGCCTCTTCTGAAATTGTCGCTGTGTCTGGAGCCTTCTGCAGGTCTCAAATTGGATAATTCCATCTCTAACACCTCCGTTCCTTATATTTCTTCAACCTTCAATAAATATCCCACCTGGCGGATCTGTCCCCTCGTGGCGTCATTGTCGGGAAGCACAACGGATCTGCCGATCTTGCGCAGTCCCATGGACGCAACGATTGCCCTGTTTTTCGGCACGGCGCCGATGGTGGACTTTACCAGTGTGACTTTTAACTTCTTATCTGCCATTGCTCTCGCTCTCCTTTCCAAAGTGCCTTAAGCCAAAATTTCTTCCACAGACTTGCCGCGGCTCTTGGCAACCTCTTCGGGAGCCTTCAGCTGGTTCAAGCCCGTGATCGCCGCCAGAACGACATTCTGCTTATTGTTGGAGCCGAGAGACTTGGTACGGATATTCTTAATGCCCGCAAGCTCACAGACAACACGGACGGGACCGCCCGCGATCACGCCGGTTCCTTCGGGAGCTTTCTTTAACAGCACGTTTGCGGAACCGTACTTGCCGATGAAATCATGGGTAATGGAGCTGTTCTCATCCATAGGGACCTCAATCAAATGCTTCATCGCATCTTCCTTTCCCTTGCGGATTGCCTCGGGAATTTCTACCGCCTTACCCAGTCCTGCGCCCACATGGCCGTTTCCGTCGCCTACCACTACCAGAGCGGTAAAGCGCATATTGCGTCCACCTTTTACGGTCTTGGTAACACGCTTGATGGTGACGACCTTGTCATTCAGTTCGAACTGGCTTGCATCTATGATCGTGTGTTTCATGGTGTGTTCCTCTTCCTTTCCTAGAATTCCAAGCCAGCTTCTCTGGCCGCGTCAGCTAACGCTGCGATCTTACCCTGATATATAAAGCCGCCTCTGTCAAAGACCACTTCCTTGATTCCCTTTTCCACAGCTCTCTTTCCGATCACGGTTCCAAGATATGCGGCAGCTTCAACGTTATTGGTCTTTTCCAGTTCTGCCTTAATCTCCTTCTCAAGGGTGGAAGCGGATACTAATGTATTCCCAACAGTATCATCGATAATTTGAGCATACATATGATTATTGCTCCGGAACACAGCCAGACGGGGTCTTTCGGCGGTGCCGCTGAAGCGGTTACGAATTCTCATGTGCTTTTTCGCACGAACATCTTTTCTTGATACCTTGTTAACCATCTTCATACTCTCCTTATCTGTTATTTCTTACCGGTCTTGCCGACTTTCCTTCTGATCGTCTCATCGACATACTTGATTCCCTTGCCCTTGTAAGGCTCAGGTCTTCTCTTGTCTCTGATATCAGCCGCGAACTGGCCCACCTTTTCCTTGTCGATGCCCTTGACAATGATCAAGTTCTGTCCGTCTACCACCGTTTCGATTCCTTCGGGATCCTCCATCTCAACGGGATGGGAGTATCCAAGGTTCAGGGTCAGCTTCTTCCCTGACTTGGCCGCCCTGTAACCGACACCGTTTACCTCCAGCCTTTTCTCAAAGCCCTGGGTAACGCCTGTCACCATATTGTTCACAAGGGTTCTGGTCAGACCGTGCAGGGACTTCATCTTCTTCAGATCGTTGGGTCTGTTCACCTGAACCTGTGCGCCTTCCACTTTGATTTCCATTTCAGCGGGGAGCACTCTCTCCAGTGTGCCCTTGGGACCTTTTACAGTCACTTTGTTATTTTCTGCAACCTCCACGGTTACACCCGCGGGGATCGCGATTGGCATTCTACCTATCCGTGACATGCCCGTACCTCCTATCGATTAAAATTTACTGTTGCCTGATCTTTGACTCACCATACAAATGCCAGCACTTCGCCGCCTACCTGAAGCTCTCTCGCCTTCTTGTCGGTGATGACTCCCTGATTGGTGGAGATGATGGCAATACCCAGGCCGCCGAGAACTCTGGGCAGCTCTTCCTTGCTCACATACATACGCCGGCCGGGCTTGGAGATTCTCTTCAGACCGGAAATGATCTTCTCGGATTTATCCGCGCCGTATTTCAGCGTGATGTGGATGGTTTTAAATCCGCCGTCCTCGATCACGTCATACTTTGCAATATACCCTTCGTCCAGAAGAATCTGCGCGATCGCAAGTTTCATTCTGGAAGCAGGCACGTCAACTGTATCATGTTTTGCAGTGTTCGCATTACGGATTCTTGTAAGCATATCTGCAATAGGATCGCTCATTGTCATTGTCTTCTTCCTCCTTCCTACCAGCTTGCTTTCCTGATGCCGGGAATCTCGCCCTTGTAAGCCAGCTCACGGAAGCAGACTCTGCAGATTCCGTACTTTTTCAGGCAGGCGTGGGGACGGCCGCAAATTTTACAGCGGGTGTAAGCCTGGGTGGAGAATTTGGGCTTGCGCTGCTGCTTTACTTTCATCGATGTCTTAGCCATAAGAATTTACCTCCTTACTGTTTTGCGAACGGCATGTTGAACAGGGTCAACAGCTCGCGCGCCTCTTCGTCGGTCTTTGCAGTGGTCACAAAGATGATATCCATGCCTCTGGTCTTATCGATCTTGTCATAGGAAATCTCAGGGAAAATGAACTGCTCTTTGATTCCAAGCGCATAATTTCCCCTGCCGTCAAATGCGTTGGGATTAACGCCTCTGAAGTCACGCACACGGGGCAGCGCCAGATTCACCAGACGGTCCAGGAACTCATACATCTTATCGCCGCGCAGCGTCGTCTTACAGCCGATGTTCATACCTTCACGGATCTTAAAGTTTGCTATGGATTTCTTTGCCTTGGTAAGCACCGCCTTCTGTCCGGTGATGGCTTCCATGTCAGCCACGGCGTTCTCAAGGACCTTTGCGTTGTCCTTCGCCTCACCGACGCCCATATTGACTACGATCTTTTCAAGCTTCGGAACTTCCATCACGTTCTTATATCCAAACTTTTTGGTCATAGCCTCTACGATCTCGTCGTAGTATAAGTCTTTTAATCTTGCCACTTTTCGTTCCTCCTTCCTATTGATCAGTCAATGATTTCGCCGGTCGCCTTGGCATAGCGGACCTTCCGGTCGCCGTCCATCTTGAAGCCGACTCTTGTCGCCTTGCCCTTATAGACAAGCATCACATTGGAAATGTCAATAGGAGCTTCCTTCTGGATAATTCCGCCGTTGGGATTTGCCTGAGAGGGCTTTGCGTGCTTCGTGACCATATTCACTCCCTCGACCAGAATTTTCCCCTTCTTTACGTCTACGGAAAGGACCTTTCCCTCCGCATTGTTATCTCTGCCGGCGATCACTTTAACGGTATCGCCCTTTTTAATCTTTAATGCTGACATACGGCACCTCCTTATAATACTTCGGGAGCCAGAGAGGCGATCTTCATGAACTGCTTGTCACGGATCTCTCTCGCTACCGGCCCGAAAATACGGGTTCCTCTGGGTGTCTTGTCTTCCTTGATGATAACCGCCGCATTCTCGTCAAACTTGATATAGGAACCATCCTTACGGCGCGCGCCCTTTACGGAACGGACTACGACCGCCTTGACGACATCGCCCTTCTTTACAACGCCGCCAGGCGTTGCGTCTTTAACGGAAGCGACAATGATATCGCCGATCTGTGCATATCTTCTGGTGGAGCCGCCCATAACCCGGATGCAGAGAAGCTCCTTTGCGCCGGTGTTATCAGCAACCTTAAGTCTTGTCTCCTGCTGAACCATGATTTTCCTCCTTTGCCGTAAAACGGCCAAATATGGACTTTACTTAACCTTTTCTACGATCTCGACCAGTCTCCATCTCTTCTCCTTTGACAGGGGCCTGGTTTCCATCACTCTGACGGTGTCGCCAATATTGCACTCGTTGTTCTCGTCATGAGCCTTCAGCTTGTAGGTTCTCTTCACAACCTTTCCATACAAAGGGTGCTTTACATGCTCCTCGATAGCAACAACGATCGTCTTATCCATCTTATTGCTTGTAACCTTACCGGTACGAACTTTTCTCAAATTTCTTTCCACGATTGCTCTCCTTTCTGCGCTCCGGACTTAAGCCCTGGCCTTCTCAGTGATAACTGTCTGGATACGTGCAATGTTCCTTCTGACATCCTTGATTCTTGCAGTATTCGTCAGCTGATTGGTTGCGTTCTGGAATCTCAGATTGAAAAGTTCTTTCTTAGCGGAAACAAGTTCCTGATTCAGCTCTTCAACGGACTTGCTCTTTAATTCTTCTACAAAATTATTCGATTTCATTCTTCTACACCGCCTTCCAAATCTGCCTTAGAGACGACTTTGCACTTGCAGGGAAGCTTATGCATTGCAAGGCGCAGCGCCTCCTTTGCCTGGTCCTCGGGAACGCCGGCAATCTCAAACATGACACGTCCGGGCTTTACGACTGCGACCCAGTACTCCAGTGTTCCTTTTCCGGAACCCATACGGGTCTCAGCAGGCTTTGCCGTAACCGGCTTGTCAGGGAAGATCTTGATCCACACCTGACCGCTTCGCTTTGTGTAACGGGTGAGGGCGATACGTGCCGCCTCGATCTGGTTTGATTTTATCCAGCAGGGCTCTAAAGCCACCAGACCAAATTCACCGTAGGAGAGTTTGTTTCCTCTCGCTGCCTTACCTGCCATGGTGCCGCGGAACTGTTTACGACGCTTTACTCTTTTCGGCATTAACATAATTATTTATCGCTCCCTTCCGTCTGATTTCCTTTTACAGGAAGGATCTCGCCCTTGTAGATCCAAACCTTGACTCCGATCTTACCGTAGGTGGTGTCAGCCTCCGCAAAACCGTAATCGATATCTGCTCTCAGAGTCTGCAGGGGAATGGTTCCCTCGCTGTAAAACTCGGTCCGGGCGATATCGGCTCCGCCGAGACGGCCGGCACATGCAGCCTTGATTCCCAGGGCGCCCGCCTTCATGGTCCTGCCCATGCAGGATTTCATGGCGCGTCGGAACGAGATACGGTTCTCCAGCTGCTGAGCGATGTTCTCTGCCACAAGCTGTGCGTCTCTGTCGGGTCTCTTGATCTCCTTGATGTCGATGGAAACCTTTTTATCCGTCATCTTGGAAAGTTCGTTCTTCGTCACCTCGATATCCGCGCCGCCCTTGCCGATGATCAGACCGGGCTTTGCGGTATGGACGATCACTCTCACCCTGTCGGACGCTCTCTCAATCTCAATCTTGGAGATGCCGGCATTAAATAATTTCTTTTTCAGGAATTTTCTGATATTGTAGTCCTCGACAAGATAATCCGAAAACTCGCTTTCAGCATACCACTTGGAATCCCAATCTTTAATAATTCCGACTCTTAAGCCATGAGGATTAACTTTCTGTCCCATTGTATTGTTTTGCTCCTTTCCTTACTTCTTCTCATCAAGCACAACGGTAATGTGGCTCATTCTCTTTTCGATCCTGTACGCGCTGCCCCGTGCCCTGGGCTGGAACCGCTTCATGGTAGGCCCCTTGTTCGCGTAGCACTCCGCCACATACAAATTCTCTCTGTTCATGCCCTTGACCTCCGCGTTTGCAATCGCGGACTCGAGAAGCTTTTTGATAAGACCGGAAGCATACCTGGGATTGTATTCCAGAATTCCCAGAGCGGTCTGCACGTCCTTCCCTCTGATCGCATCCAGAACAAAGCAGGCCTTCTGAACGGACACCCGGGCGTAAGAAAGCTTTGCCGAAGGTCTCGTCTCTCTCTGGAGCTTGTTTCTCTCTCTCTTAATTTTAGATCTATGTCCCTTAGCCATAGAAAAATGTCCTCCTTCTTTCAAACTCCGGCAGGGCTTTTGGCCCTCCCGGCGATTCGCCTTCCAATCGCGTTACCTTACCTTGGACTTTTTCTCGTCCTTGCCGTGTCCTCTATAAGTCCTGGTGGCGACAAACTCACCCAGCTTATGGCCTACCATATCTTCGGTTACATATACAGGAACATGCTTTCTGCCGTCGTGAACTGCAATCGTGTGTCCCACAAAGGAAGGGAAAATTGTAGAACGGCGGGACCAGGTCTTGATGACCTGCTTTTGTCCTGATGCATTTAATGCGTCTACTTTCTTTAACAGGCTTTCGTCTGCAAAAGGTCCTTTTTTCAGTGATCTAGCCATTTTCTTTCCTCCTCAATTACTTGATCGCTCTGCCGTCGCGTCTTCTTACAATCAGCTTGTTGGAAGCCTTCTTCGCCTTGCGGGTCTTAAGTCCCAGTGCAGGCTTGCCCCAAGGAGTGCTGGGACCGGGACGTCCGATACCGGTCTTGCCTTCGCCGCCGCCGTGCGGGTGGTCATTGGGGTTCATCACGGAACCGCGCACCGTAGGACGAATTCCCATATGGCGCTTGCGGCCCGCCTTACCGATCTTTACAAGGCTGTGTTCCACATTGCCGACAATACCGACGGTCGCGCGGCATACGAGGGGAACCATTCTCATCTCTCCGGAAGGGAGACGCAGGGTTGCGTACTTGCCTTCCTTTGCCATCAGCTGCGCGCTGTTTCCGGCGGAACGAACCAGCTGTCCGCCCTTTCCGGGATACAGCTCTATATTGTGTACCTGAGTACCAACGGGGATTTCCGATAAAGGAAGGCAGTTGCCTACTCTGACCTCCGCCGCAGGGCCGTTCATCACCTTCATGCCGTCGGTCAGTCCCTCGGGCGCGATGATGTATGCCTTTTCGCCGTCCTCATAGCAGATCAGCGCAATGTTTGCCGTCCTGTTGGGATCATATTCGATTCCGATCACGGTTGCGGGAATGCCGTCCTTATATCTCTTGAAATCAATGATCCTGTACTTTCTTCTGTTTCCGCCGCCCTGATGCCTGACGGTGATTTTACCCTGATTGTTGCGTCCGGCATTCTTTTTCAGAGAAGTGCAGAGGCTTTTCTCCGGAGTCGTCTTTGTGATCTCGGAAAAATCAGAGCCGGTCATGTTTCTTCTGGAAGGTGTATAGGGATTATATGTCTTGATTCCCATTGTCTTATCTCCTTTTCATTGACTTTTTGCGCAGCGCGTTCCGCGCCGCATACCTAAATCCGGCACATCACAGACCCGCGAAGATCTCGATGTCCTTGCTGTCCTGGGTGAGCTGTACGGTGGCCTTCTTGGTCTTTGCCGTTTTGCCTGCCACCACGCCCTGGCGGGTGTTGCGCCTCTTGTTCCTGCCCTTGCAGTTCATGGTGTTCACCCTCTTGACCTTGACGCCGTCGAACATCTTCTCCACGGCTTCCCTGATCTGGACCTTGTTGGCATCCGGGTGTACCAGGAACGTATATTTTTTCTCGCCCATGCCGGCCATGCTCTTCTCGGTGATAACCGGTCTGAGAATTACATCGTAATATTTAAGATCAGCCATTATGCGTACACCTCCTCGATCTTTGCCACTGCGGCCTTCGTCAGCACCAGCTTCTTAGCCTTCATGATATCGTACACGTTGATGGTGTTCACCAGAGCGGTGTCTACACCCTCCACATTTCTTGCGGACATTACAACGTTTACATCATTTTCCTCGATCACTACAAGGCCCTTCTGCACCTTCAGGTTATCCATCACCCGGACAAAATTTTTGGTCTTGATCTCGTCAAATTTCAGCTCGTCTAATACGATCAGATTGCTGTTTTGAACCTTGTCCGTGAGCGCGGACTTCAGCGCCGCCCTCTTTTCCTTTTTATTCATTTTAAAGGAATAGTCTCTGGGAACGGGAGCAAATACCATTCCGCCGCCGGTCCACTGGGGAGCTCTGGTAGAGCCCTGTCTCGCGTGACCGGTCCCTTTCTGTCTCCAGGGCTTTCTTCCGCCGCCGGATACCTCGGCGCGGGTCTTTGCTTTCTGCGTACCCTGACGATTATTTGCAAGCTGCTGTACAACAGCCATATGCACCAGGTGTTCGTTTACCTCAACGCCAAACACCGCATCGCTCAGCTCTATTGTACCAACTTCCTTGCCTTCCATATTATAAACAGCTACTTTTGCCATCTGGTTGGTCCTCCTTCCACGTGCGCTTATGCTTCAGCCTTAACGGTTTCTTTGATGGTCACTAGTGCCTTCCTGGCTCCGGGAACTGCGCCCTTTACCAGAAGCAGGTTTTTCTCCGCGTCAACTCTCACAACCTGGAGATTCTGAACGGTCACCTTTACGCAGCCCATGTGGCCGGGCATTCCCTTTCCCTTAAACACGCGGCTGGGGGAGGAACATGCGCCGTTGGAACCCTGATGACGGTGGAATTTGGAACCGTGCTTCATAGGTCCTCTGTGCTGGCCCAGTCTCTTGATCGCGCCCTGAAATCCTTTACCTTTTGAGATGGCAGACACATCCACCTTATCTCCCTCGGCAAAGATATCCGCCTTGATCTCTGCGCCCATGCTGTAATCCCCGGCATTCTCAAACCTGAACTCCCTGATATATTTTTTGGAGCTGACGCCGGCCTTTTTGAAATGACCCTGCTCGGCCTTGTTGGTGCCGTGTCTGTGGATCACTTCCTTTTTGCCGCCTGCGTCCTTGTTGACGATCCTGTCCTTCCTGTCAACGAAGCCGACCTGTACGGCGCTGTATCCGTCGTTCTCAGGCGTCTTGATCTGCGTTACCACGCAGGGGCCTGCCTGAAGAACGGTAACGGGGATCAGTGTGCCGTCCTCGCCGAAGATCTGAGTCATTCCGACTTTGGTTGCCAAAATTGCTTTCTTCATTTTTCCTCTCTTTCTGCCTTCCGGCTGTCTACATAGCGGACCACGCGGTTATCGTTGCGATTATAACCGCGGGAGCGTCGCTCCCTGTCTCCGCTCCGGCGGAAACGTGTTCTTACGTCTAAGTAGAGGGTATGGATTAACGGATTATTTTGTCTTCATCTTAATGTCGATATACACGCCCGCAGGCATCTCCAGTCTCTGGAGCGCATCCACCGTCTTCTGGGTAGGGGTGATGATGTCGATGAGTCTCTTGTGGGTCCTCTGCTCGAACTGCTCTCTGGAGTCCTTGTACTTGTGTACCGCTCTCAGGATGGTCACCACCTCTTTCTTTGTGGGAAGAGGAACGGGGCCGCTCACCTCAGATCCGGTCTTCTTAACAGTCTCGATGATCTTCTTTGCGGATGCATCCACAAGCTGATGCTCATATGCCTTCAGTGTGATCCTCATTACTTGATTTGCCATAAAAAAAGTCGCCTCCTTTTCGCACTTTCAATCCTCAAGTACGACAAGCGGTGACTGTACACTCTCCCGTGTGTGTCCTGAAGCGTTACGCAACTCTTCATCGATCCAGGCCCTTAACACGTCGTTTCTGCCCTCAGCAGACATTCATCTGGTACAGTGACTTGTCGTCAGTTTTCTAACTTGACATTCGCTCCACGGAAAACCTGACCGCCATTGCTGGCAACCAGCAACCTCACGTCTCACAGCTATCATGCCACAGCATTGACTAGTATACATGCAAAAAGCCCTTTTGGCAAGGGCTTTTTTAAAAAAATTGTATTTTTTTCCATACAATGCCGTCTCAGAAGATCGCACGGGCAAAATTATACACCCGTCTTTGGTAGTTAACGCCAGATTTTTTAGGAGCAAAACCAACATAGAGCTCTTACAAATGCCCATATATTCGG
>CANQWM010000020.1 GCA_947627535.1 uncultured Acetatifactor sp. | reverse complement strand
TACTGCTAGGTCCTTCGTTCTCTGAAAATTTTTTTGGAATCTTCAGGGTTGCATTACTGTTTATTTGTCAAGGTGCTGATTTTGTTGCTTTTTGCGGCAACTAGAACATGATATCACGGCCGCTCTTTCCTGTCAACAACTTTTTTAATAATTTTTTGTCCCTGCAATGTTTCTTTTTGAGGGGCAATTTTTATCCTATCATAATTTCTGTAGGTTTGTCAACCACAAATTCCCACTTTTTATCAGATAAAACTACCCGCATTCTATCATGCTGAAAAATTATGAAAAAAGTACAATGACAGTCAGAAACAAAAAACGGAACACCGGTCTTAAATTAAGATTGATGTTCCGTTTTGAAACGGAGAAAGAGGGATTTGAACCCTCGCGCCGGTTGCCCGACCTACACCCTTAGCAGGGGCGCCTCTTCGGCCTCTTGAGTATTTCTCCTTAATCCGAACTGCGTCTTCACTATATATAAATAAACTGCATCACTCATCACATGACGCAAAAGTTATTATACATAAAGCCTGCATTTTTGTCAATGCAATTTTTCTGTTTCCTGATTCTCTTTAAGCCAGTCGCCTGTTGTATACTCCGCAATCGCAGCTTCAATCCTGTTTTTGACCATATCTGCAATTTCCGGCGTCTTCATGGAGCAATATTCTTCATAAGGTATCGGCGGCAGATAAATCAGTTTCACAGTGACAGGCCGGATGGATTTTTCATCAAAAGGCTTGAACGAATCAATCAAAGCGCATGGCACAATGGGACACCTGGCCTTTACCGCGCTCTTAAAGGTTCCTCCCTTAAAAGGCAGAAGCGCGTTTCCCTTCCTGCTTCTGGTTCCCTCGGCAAATATCAGGAAATTTCTTCCCTTCTTCACTTCCTCCGCAACCTGGTTTATCACTTCCAGCGACTGCCTGATGTCCTCCCTGTCAATCGCGATGGAACGAAGAGCAGAAATGACCTGCTTTAAAAGAATGATCCGGCTGGCTTCCTTCTTGATCACAAAAGCGAAAGGAACCGGACACGACTCCAGGAATACCAGCACATCAAAAAGGCCCTGATGATTCGGAAAAAAGATAAAACCGTTTTCCGCAGGTATGTTTTCCAATCCATAAGATTTTATGGTCACTCTTCCTGCCCGATTGGCAGCCTTTGTCACTTTTTTCACAAAAGCATACGCTTTTTCCTCATCGTAATGCTTTCTTTTCCCGCTCCACCAGATGCCAAACACGTAGTAAGGCACTCTGAAAATAAGCCTGACCACCATTAGAATAATACGGTTCATTAATATGTATGCCCTTCCATACAGATTTTATACCTTATTCTTTGCGATATTTACAGACAGCCGTCTCATAAAGATCATTTCCCCGGGCGTCCATAACTACAATCGCCGGAAAATCCTTCACTTCCAGCCTGCGGACCGCTTCCGTTCCCAAATCTTCATACGCTATGACTTCTGAAGAGACGATAGAGCGGGACAGCAGCGCGCCTGCTCCTCCCACCGCGGCAAAATAGACGGCGCCATTGCGCACTACAGCTTCCTTTACCTCTTTTGTTCTCTTTCCCTTTCCTATCATCCCCTTCAGCCCCAGATCCAGCAGAGCCGGTGCATACTTATCCATACGGCTTGCGGTGGTGGGACCTGCGGAACCGATGGGCCTGCCCGGCCTTGCGGGAGACGGTCCCATATAATAAATCACATTATCCTTCACAGGAAAAGGCAGCTTTTCGCCTTTCTCCAGCGCTTCCGCCATTCTCTTATGCGCAGCGTCTCTGGCGGTATAAATGATCCCCGACAAATATACATAATTTCCCGCACTCAGAGACTCTGCCTCTGAACCGTCAAAAGGCACCCGAATATACTTATCCATCCGTCTCATCCTTTTTCATAAGATCGATCCTTTTACAAAATCCGCACCCCATGCCGGTTTACATGACAGCAGATGTTCACAGCCACAGGCAGTCCGGCAATGTGGGTAGGATATGTCTCAATGTTCACAGCCAAGGCTGTTGTGCTTCCCCCAAGTCCTCCCGGGCCGATTCCGGATCGGTTGATTTTTTCAAGGAGCTCCGCCTCCAGTTCCCGCACATACTCTGTCTCCGAACGTTTGTCCACAGGACGGATCAGCGCTTTTTTCGCCAGCAATGCACACTTTTCAAAAGTACCCCCGATCCCGACACCGACCACCATGGGCGGACAGGCATTGGGGCCCGCATCCTTTACGGCGGTCAATACCGCTTTTTTCACACCCTCAATACCGTCTGCCGGCTTCAGCATGAACACACGGCTCATATTTTCGCTGCCAAATCCCTTGGGCGCAACCGTAATCTTCACCTTATCTCCGGTCACAATGCTATAATGAACCACGGCAGGCGTATTGTCATTGGTATTTTCCCTGTATATAGGATCTCTCACAACGGATTTCCTTAAAAAGCCGTCGGTATAGCCCTGCCTTACGCCCTCATGAACGGCATCCTCCAGGGAACCGCCCTCAAAGTGTACATCCTGTCCCACTTCCATAAACACAACTGCCATCCCGGTATCCTGACAGATCGGAATCATATCTTCTCCGGCAATCCGCATGTTTTCACAAAGCTGCCCCAGAATCTGACGTCCCAGCGGCGATTCCTCTCTGTCAGCCGCAGTTTTGATCGCGCGCTCCATGTCACCGGACAGAGAGTGGTTCGCCTCAATACACATCTCTTTTATAGCATTTGTGATCTCAGCCACATTCAGCGTTCTCATCTCAATTACACCTGTTTTGTCAGTTTTTCCTTAATTTCGTCCAATTCTTCCTCTGTGGCCTTTCCAGGCGTCCATTCCAAAATCTTACCATCATTCTCATATCTTGGAATCAAATGCAGATGAAAATGCGGCACCGTCTGACCGGCGGCCTCCCCATTGTTTTGAACCACATTCAGACCGTCGCAGCCAAGCCGGTCTCTCAGGACTGACGCCAGCTTCTTCGCCAGTACCAGTGCGGCTGCCGCCGTCTCATCCGGCAGATCATAAAGACTCGACGCATGATCCTTCGGCAGGATCAGAGAATGCCCTTTGGTCGCGGGATTCAGATCCAGTATTACCCTGAATTTCTGGTCCTCATAAATGGTTCTGGAGGGAATCTCGCCGTTCGCGATCCTGCAGAAAATGCAATCCTCTTTTTTCATACTAATCTTCTTTCCTTTCCGGCCTTGTCAGGCCTTTTCTTTATCATCCGGCAATTAATCAATCACTTTCCTTCGCCGTTTCAAACAAAAAAATCTGATCCAGGGTCCGGAGAATCCGGAAATTTCCTTTTGTCTTCATTCCACCCGACATAAACGCGCGCTGAAAGGTCATGCGTCCGCTTACAATCTCTTCCATGGTCGTTCTGTTCAGCTGGATCTCCACATCCGGCTGTTCCGCCGTACCATAAAAACATTCCAGTTTAGGGCCATGCACAGACACAATCAGCTTATTCGCTTTCTCTTCTATCGCGATAGCATATTCCGCATCAAATCCCGGCTGAGGTTTAAAGCACTTTCGGAATGCGCCCAGATACTCTTCCTCGCTGTCCGTCCCTTCCTCATCCAACATGCCGCGAAACAGACTGGTCAGTTCCTGAATATCCTGTTTTTGACGCTGTACATAACTGTCATCGGAAACGTACTGAGAGAGCTGTTCTGTTTCCTGGGGCGTAAGATTGGTAGACTTCGGAACCGCAACCTTCTGCTTTACAGCCTGATTGCTGGCTGGGAAACTCGCCACATGCTGTTTGATGGTACGATACAGGTTCTCGGCTTTCTTTTCAATAATATTGATATACGTTTCGTTCATTTCCAGGGTCATCGTGTTCTCAATATAACCACAGATACCGGAGCAGGGCAGACCGCCCAGGATTTCCCACGCTGTGGACAGGTTCAGTTTTGCCTCCCGTTCACCCCAGGTAGTCGACATGACGATCGGGCACATATAGATACCGGCTATTTTTTCCTTGTCGCCAAACAACCAGCACGCATCCAGAAACTGCTGCATATATCCGCCGATTCCGTACCACTCTACCGTCACAGCCAGAATAATGCCGTCGGCATCCTTTAGAGTCTGCGGAAGCGTCGGAATCGTGTTTTTCATTTCATACAGGTTATAGCGCGTCACGTTGACCCGAAGTTCTTCCAGTATCTCCTGCATTTTATTGAGCACAAACAGGGTTGGATCATCGATGATCCCTCTGCCGCCGTAATAAATATTAATGTTCAACTCTTCACCTCAATTGTCATAAATACGAATCCTGCTTCGCTTTCTCCGCTCCAGGAAGCAAACCACGCAGCCGCCCAGAAAGCCGATCAGCAGGCCGCCGATGTGGGCGGCATTATCCACATTCTCTCCGGAAAAACCGCTGTACAAAGAAAGCAGGATCATCATGACCACTCTGCTCAATGTCACAGTAGGCATCCTCCGGTCCCAGAAAAGGACCATGGCAAGAAGGACCCCGTCAAGTCCAAACACAATGCCGCTGGCGCCAATGGAAGGTATCATATCGCCGCTGGTCACCTTGATGAGAAGCGAAAGCAGATTGCCTCCCGTTCCCGAGAGAAAAATGAGTACCAGGTATCTGAAGTGGCCAAGTTCCTCCTCAAGCATGACTCCCATAAAGAAAAGAAGTATCATATTGCTTAAAATATGCGAGACGTCAGCATGCAGAAACAACGACCATATCACCCGGCCGTATTCATGACAAACCAGCACTCTGTAGGCATCCAGCATTCCTGCCCTATACAGATTATTGTCAACAAACATACAATAGATAAATACGATCACATTGATACCGACGATGACAGAACTGACGATCGGCAGTTTCTTTAACTTATTCAATCCAAGTCTGTCCTTTCAGTCCCGCGCTGCACTGTGCGGAACTTTGTTCACATTCCTCCAAATCGGTTCTATTGTACCATAACTCCCCGCTCTTTTCAATCGGCAACATCTCTCATCGAAAAAACAGAACAACCCTGCCGCACTTTATTTCGTCTCCGGCCTCCAGTTTTCTTTTTTCATAGGGCTGCAGTCGCAGGCCGTTCTTGAATGTGCCGTTAGTGGAATTCAGGTCCTCCAGATAGTATTCCTTCCCCTCCCGTATAATGCGGGCATGCAGCCTGCTGACAGACGCATCCCCCAACACGACATCCGCCTCCTCCTTTTTCTTGCCGATGGTAACAACAGGCTTCTCCACCGTCGCCGCCAGCCTGTCATCGGAGGTGTAAAGTCTGCGCACCCGCTCCGTCTCCTCAGATTTTTCCTCAATATATATGGTACGTCCAAATTCTTCCTCATATGACGATTCTTCTGCAACGGCATAACCGCCCATCGCCTTTTGCATTTCGGCGCAGTAGTTATCCCTCAGCTCGCGTTCCCTGTGACGTTTACTGTCAAAAAATCCCCAAAAACCTCTTCTTTCCTCCCTGCGCTGGGACAAAGTACCTTTTTCGCCTTCGTCCGGTATTTCCTCCAATGCCGTCCCTTTTTCCTCCGGCATATTGTTTTGCTCCTGCTCTGTCATCCGTTCCAGCACCTTCCCGTCCTCAAAAATCTGTCCCTGAAGATACGCATCCCCGATGCTTTCCAATCGCTCATACATGTGATAAACACAGTCTACCAACGTCTCATCGTTATAGTCGACGTGATCCACCAAAAATTCCAGCAGCCTGACAAAGCTGTTTTCACCTTCATAATAGGGCAAATACAGAAAATAAAAGGAGTTGCTCTCCAGATCCTGAAAGATCTGATCCGGATACCAGAGCACATTTTTTAGATCAAGCAGAAACCGTTCCAGTTCCTGGCGGATCTGCTCCATACTCCACAGAAGATCTCTGACCCATTCCCTGCCGACGCATCGGTCTCCAAATCGCTGTGCAGCGTTCTGTTTGGAAGATATGTCATAATACAAATAGGCCTCACCGTTTATATACCGCAGGCTGCAGGGCAGCAGCCCCCTGATTCCTCCCCGGTTTAGAATACAGTATTGATATCTGTTTTCTTCCGGCTTTCTGTCCAGGCGGATTCTCTCATAATTTACATTTAGATTTCTCAAATATTCTGTCTGAAGCATAATACCTCCCTTTTCTATGCGCTTCCTAAACCTTCTTTTCAAACAAACGGTGAAGCTTTCTATACTGCCGGATATAAAACACCGGCGAAAGTCTGCCGCTGTCATAACTGATTTCAGCCTGCCATCTTTGTTCCCGGTTCCAGAAATTCCATTCCGGCACCGGGAAAACCAGCTCTCCCACGCCCGTACAGGACAGTTTGTTCTGATCCAGGCTGATATTTATATCGGTAAAACTCCAGGCTGCATATTTTCCCCGGTAGATTTGTGCGGCCTGCTTCCGGATCTGTTCCACCGCTTTTTGTGTATCGCCTGCATTTTCTGTAACCACGGCCCTGCCCTGTATCATAAGCCTTCCCATATCCTGCTCCAGAAGACAGCGGTCATACTGATAACAGACCAGAAAGATTCCCAGCAGCATAGCGCTTATCACCATGGGAAGCACCAGGGCAGCCTCCACAGTAAAATATGCATTTCCCTTTTCCATTTTCGGCCTCCGTTTCGTCTATTCCACAAGCTTGGCAATCACCTGGACAAAATATCCCGCACATAAAAACGGCAGATAAGGAAGTCTCGTATTTTTTCTGACCTTTCTGAAAACAAGCAGCGGCAGGGACACTGCCGAAATTAAAAGCATACTGAGCGTAAAGCTGAAAACGCACGCACGGGATCCCGTCAGAAGGCCGAAAGCAGCCAGTACCGCTCCGTCCGCCCATCCAGCCTGTCCCGTAACAATGACAACTGCCAGCATTATCGCCCCAGGCACCATGCTCCAAAACAGTTCGCCGCCCTGGATCGTTCCCTGCCAAATGGAAACAGCTGACGACGCGGCCGCAAGGACTCCTCCCAAAGCGATCATCCAGACCGGTACATGCCTTTCTTTTATGTCCAGAACTGCAAGAACCAAAAGCCAAAGAGCTGTAAAGCCAAACTGCCACATAAAATTTCCCCACGCTTTCTAATTTTCATGCCCCGTCTTATCCACACCTGCTGCACGCCCTGTACTGCACCGCACGACTTTTCGGCACGGAAAACACGGTTCGTTTCAGCCCTGGACATTCCGCTGAAGCGTGATACCGGTCTCCTTCTTCCGTGATATACCATTTTTGCTGTGATGCATCCGGCTTGCACTTTTCACAGGGAGAATATCTGCCGCCGCCTTTGTTTCTGACATTTTCAACCTCTGATGCCGCAATTTCCCGGATACTCAGTTTCAGGTGCGTGCAGCTTCGGTCTTCATGATATACCTTGCCATTTTCCGCGACATAAACCACATCCACCGCTTTCAAAGTCTTCTCCGGATCCTGTGTGATCTCATATCCCGTCCACAGGTGCATAAAACAGCGGTTTGCCATGGAAAATTCAGAAAAAGCTGATAAGCTGCCAAAGGGCATCGTCCTGTATGTCACGGTCACATCCAGCTCATCTTTGGAAGGAAAAAGCGTTCCGCCCCAAGGATTGATCCCATTCGCCCCATTCTTTACAGGCGCATTGTCCAAATACTCCCTTCCCGCATAATCCGTCAGGCTGTTTCGTAAATAAATCCATGAAAATACCGGCGCCAGTTCACTGTCCTCCAACGCATATCCGTAAACTGCCATTTCCCCGCAGGTATCCCAAAGCGCAAGCTGCAGATTGCCGTGAAGCCGAATCAGTTCAATGACATTGCCCAGATTGAACAGAAAACATAAAAACAACGGCATGACCATGGCAGCTTCCACCGTCATACCCGCTCCTGCCCGGGGGCCTCGAAAGATGAGCGGGGATATCCTCTCTATGGCGCAGAATTTGGAAATAAGGCGGCTGATCCCGCCGTGGATTGTACTTCCAAAGCTCTGGGCAAAGCTCCGGGGAAATTTCTGATTGGTCGGAGAAGGTTCTTGTTTTTTGACAGTTGTTGACAGTTTCTGTTTTTTTCCACTCCATAGAAAGGACATCTCCGCTCACCTCCCTTCGTTTTAAAAGTACGCCCCTTTTCGTTCTGTCCGGTATTCATATCCGTAAGCGCTGCTGATCCTGATATCAAAGCCTACCCGGTCATAACAGCCGTCCAGACGGAAAAATTCGTTTCCCGCTGTCATCCGGATATCCGCTTCCACCATGTCCATGGCCCGCCCCGTCAGTACGTCAAGATCCGTCATGGTCATAAATACCCTCAGATAATCTTCATAGCTCATGCCGGTTCCCCCCGGGGAGCTGTCTCCCAGATTTCCGGAAAGCGCGGCAGCGAGGCTGTAGTGCCAGCTTGTCCCATCCTTCATCAGCGGGACTCTGCCTCCGGAAAACAACGTCTTTACGTCATAAACACTCTCCGCATAGGCCCAGCCCAGTATCATCGAGGTTTTTAATACCGGAGTCAGAGCGGGCAGGCCAAGAGCGGCGGCGGCAGCGCCCGCAGCCAATTCCACCTCCGTGCTCTTAGCCGGATCGTTCCAGAGAAAAAGGGCATTGGCCGCCTCCCTGACGGCGCAGATTCGATCCGCCACATGCCGCAGATTGTCTGTATCATTTTCTTTTCCTGCAATCAGATACTCTATCTGATAATGAAACGCCTGCTTTCCCTCATCGTTCCCATATCTTCCCATATAACGAAGCAGATACTCCTGAAACAGCAGGCGCTCCGAGAAACCATCCAGCCAGTTTGTATTTTCTGCGGGCAGGTTTCCCCGACTGACTTTACCCTGTCTCATGCGCTGATAAACCAGACCGGAAAGCGGCAGGGTATTTCCGGAAAGCCGGCTTTCATCTTCCACCACCAGCTTCAGGATCCCCAGGCTTCTTTTTCCTTCCAGAACCTCTGTGGGATTCTCCACACCCTTATGCTGTTTTCCCTCTTCATCCTCATATTCGTATTCCTGAATATATTGGTCGGCCCTTTCTTTTTCCTGGCTCGCTTCCCCGGTGTCAAGTCCGTTGACCTCAATTTCTTCCATCCATTCCCGCACCTCGTTCAGAGCGGAAAGGCCTATATCATCTTTCACCGCCTCAGCTGCTCTCCTGCGGAATACCGCTCCTTCCTCATCCGTCAAAATGGACATTTCTGTCATTTTTACCCCATCCAGACGAAGCTTTAAAAGATCCCTGCAGCCGGAGGACAGCAAGGGGCCGTCAGCGGATGTCAGATTTTTATCCAGGTAATATATCAGGCGTATTTCCGTGTTGCTGGCTCCGGGCGTTTCCGTTCCGTAAGAGGAATCGATTGCAAACAGATTATACTGCTCCAAAAGCTGTCGGTGATATTCGGCAAGAACACTTTGAATCCCTGCATCGGCCGCACAGGAAGCCTCCAGCGCGGCTCCGCCCCGCCGCGCCCCATCAATCAACGTCAGACACAGCGAAAGAACCACGGCGATACAGAGGGAAAGAAATACTGTCAGATATCCGTTCTCCTTCTTTTTCATATTTTGTTTGTCTGGGAAGTGATTTTACTGAAAAGATTATTGATGATTTTTGTGAGCTGGTCCTTGAAGATGATAACCAGGCCCACCAGGACCACGATGATCAGAATAACCTCCACCGTGCCCATGCCGTCCTCCTCTCTCAAAAACTGCTTCCATGTCTTGAGCTTTGTTGATCTTGTCATCATTTCTACCTACCTTTCTTTTTGCATTTTTGTTTTTTACAGCAATCACATGGCCGAAAACGCAGGCGCCATGATCATTACCATCACCACTGCCAGCATAATTACCATGGGAATCAGCAGTTTCGTCCCTGCCTCCTCTCCCAGCCTCCTGCTCTGCATCAGCTTTTCTTCTCCGGCTTTCTCCGCTTCCTCTCGCAGCCGTTCCAGCAAGGTACTGCTGCCACGCTTCAGATTCTGCATCAGGAATGTGCTGAGCCGTATATATTCCTGCCGTCCCGTTCTTCTTCCAAAATGCTCATAGGCCGCTCCTTCCGAGACCCCTGCCTTCAGTTCACGGCAGGTATAGATCATCTCCTCATACGCCGGATGATCCCCTGACATGCTTTCCCGCTTCTTCTCATAATCGGAGGCTATTTTCTGAAAGGCACTCCGCACCGTCATGCCTGCTCCAACATACAATGTCAGTCTATGTACCAGGTCAGGATATTCCTGCTGCAAGGCTCTTTTTCTTTTTTCCAGCTTTTGATGAAGATCTCTGTCGGAAAGCAGATATACTGCCGCTGCCACGATCAATGCGGCAGCCCATAGCAGAACGCTGTTGTCTTCCACCTGCTGGCTCCAGTTAATCTGCCGGTCCTGCCACTGCCCGGGCAGGACCCATTGATCTTCACTGCGTCCCTGTTCTTCGGAATCAGTCAAGTATTCTTCCAAATCCCTGTGCAGTTTTTCCTGAGGCGTCATTGACGGAGGAACCAGCGTGACCCGGATGGCTTTCTCCCATGTACGATCCTGACAAAATGCCTTTGCCACAAGTTCTACCTCTGTCTGGACCTTAACCTCACTGACCGCACCGCCGCTTCCCAGCACATCCGGCCTGCCGCTCTCCCACTCCACCTGAAAGGGAAATCCGTCATAGCTTTCCTGCAGGATCAAATCTCTGGTCACTTGCTGCAGACTTTCGTTTTTTCCTTTTATCAGCTCCGGAAGGGTCTCGGCAAATTCCGCCCACAGGGTTTCCAGTTCTTTTTCTGTAAACAGTCTGGGATGCAGGCTGACGGTAAATTCCTGGCTGTGATCTCCAAGGTCCGCCGTCAATTGAATCTCTTTCTCCCCATCCTGATACGTTCCTCTCCGAATACTTCCGTCCTCCTGAAGCAGTATGCTCCTTCCGGCTGCAGCCTTCGCCGCCGCTCCGAACAAAAGCCCCACAGACAGGATAACCAGGGTAAGCGACAGCTTTTTCACGTAATATTCCGTTCGGATCCACTGTATGTTTTCCCCGGGATGCAGCTGCACCAGATCGCTTTCCACCTGTCTGGATGAAAACAGCGGCAGCTTTCTGATACACGCCTGTTTGTAGAGAAACATGGCAGCTTTCCGGAAAAGTGACTCTCCTTTGTCATGCTTTCCCTGTTGTTTTTTCTTTTTCCCTTTCGCTTCGTCTTTCCCTTTCGCTTCGTCCACCTTCCATTTTTTCACACCTCCGCTGTCATCTGTGCTATGACACGGTCCCCCAGCAGGCAGGCGCCCAGATAGGCCGCCAGACACCCCGTCATCAGTGCCACGCCCGGAAAGCTGTGATACAGCATGTCAAAATATCCCGGATTTCCAAAGCTGATGTAGGCCAGAATGCCAAACGGCATTGCCTTCATGATATTCAGCTCCATCCTCTTTCCCGCCAGCAACGTTTTCAGTTCCAGCCGCAGTTCAATCTGCTTTCCGATCAAAACCGCCGAGCTCCTTATAATCGCGGCCATATTCCCGCCGTTTCGCTTGGCAAGGGAAAAAATCTGCGCAAATTGACTGATCTCCTCACAGCCGCTCCGGCCGGCAAGATCCTGGAGCAGCTCTTCAAGCGCAATATTGATCTGAAGCCCTCTGCGGAGGATATCAAGCTCCCTGCAGATCGGTGCGTCCTTCCCGTACATCATCCGCATATCCTTTCCGCACTCCAAAAAGGCATTTTCCGCGGAATAACCAGCCTGCAGCAAGGTGGCGACAGCCAGAATGCATTCCCTGAACTGGGCGGTCATTTCTTCCCTGTACCGCTCCATCCTGTTTCTTTGGATCCCCCGATAATAGATAATTCCTACGGGGGAGAGCGCCGGGACAGCCCAGATGCTGCGGTAAAAGAAAAAACCAAGCAGTCCCGTGACCCCGGCGGCTAAAATGACAGCGGCAGCCTGTTCCCTCTTTTTCCAGCAGTATTCATAACATTCCTGCCGCTTTAAGTTTATTTTCATGCAGCAGCTCCCCTTTCTTTCTAAGAACACCCAGAACACCGCCCGTCTCATCCTGCCCGGTCTCCTCGAACAGATACAGCGGATTCAGCCTCACTGCATTGTCCTCATATCCCGCTATTTCAATGATCTCCAGCACTCTCCTGGATTTGTCCCGCAGTCTCCCCAGATGCACGATGATGTCTACACCCGACGCGATCTGCTGCCGGATGGCGGCCAGCGGCAGCTCCACTCCCATCAGCACCATATTTTCCAGACGCGACAGCATATCCGCGGCGCTGTTCGCGTGTCCTGTGGACATACTTCCGTCATGTCCCGTATTCAGGCACTGCAGCATATCAATGGCCTCCGCTCCTCTCACTTCTCCCACAATAATCCGATCCGGACGCATTCTCAGGGAAGAACGGATCAGCTCCCGTATCGTAATCTCACAGCATCCCTCCACATTGCTGTTTCTGGTCTCCAGCCGAACCAGATTGCGCAGCCCCTGAAGCTGCAGCTCAGCGCTGTCTTCAATGGTAATCACCCTCTCATCGGCGGGAATAAAGCCGGATAGCACGTTTAAAAATGTGGTTTTTCCGCTGCCGGTGCCGCCGCTGATAAATATGTTGTATCTTGCCTTCACAAGCTTTTCCAGAAATTCCGCGGCCTCCTGCGTCAGAGAATTGTACTGCAGCAGCCGTTCCATCGTAATGGGGCTGTCAGGGAACCGCCGGATGGTTACAATCGGCCCGTTCAGAGCCACCGGATTCATAACGATATTTACCCTGGAGCCGTTCGGCAGCCTCGCGTCTACAATGGGAGATGCCTCATTCACCACCCGGTTGCAGCCCGCTACGATCTGCTGGATCACATCCTGTAATTTTTCCATGGATTCAAAGCCCGCGTCCAGTTCTCTGAGTCTGCCCTCCTGTTCCACAAAAATATGGTCCTTTCCGTTGATCATAATTTCCGTGACAGAGCTGTCCTCCACAAAAATCTGCAGGATATCCAGTCTTCTGAGAGAGTCAAAAAGCTCCTTTTTTAATTTCCTTCTCACTGCTATGGGACAGGTCACAAGACATTCCTGCTCCAGAATCACTTCGTCTATTGTCTCTTCGACTTCCTGATCCGAGAGATCTTTTCCATAATCCATTTTTTCCTGAACCATCATCCGAAGCTCTCGTTTCAGTTCCGCATAATCCATTACACAGCTTCTCCTTCCCCGTTTTACCCGGATTTCTCGATCTCCTTCACCAGTTCCCCCGCAATACCTGCAAGTTCGCTTTTTGTCAGCTGCTCCAGTTCTTCCGGAAGCCTGCGGATATGAGGCAGACTCAGGCGCTTTGTCTTCTCCAGCACATCCCCGCATTCGCACAGGGCAAGCAGCTGCTCATATTGAAGCAGTTTGCTCTTTGAGATCCTGTCCTCCCTGGTAATGGTGAATACTTTTCTGCACAGGCGCAGGATCTGAAAAAGACCCTGCATACTCTCGCTTAAGTCCAGAACCACATATTCATATTCTCCCAGCTCTTCAATTCCCTGAAAAAAAGCCAGCCATTCCGCAGCGGTTACGGTCAGAAGGTTTTGTCCCGATCGCATTGGAGGCACATAATCCAGATTTCCGATTCTCTTGATCATGGTCTGCAGCCGCAGACGGAATTTTTCCTTTTCTGTCCCTAAAAAATACAGCAGATCCGCAATGTCATGGGTTCGATTATCCGGAACCAGTTCCGGCAGCCCCGCGTAATGCTCAAAATTCAAATACAACGTGGTGTGTTCTCTGGCCAGAAGCTGACTCAGGGTAAGCGCCATTGTGGTCTGCATGCTTCTCCTGACAGGAGAATAGTTTCCGATAAAGACGGTCCTGCAGCTCTTCTGGAGCCTGGGAAGAGGGGTGTCGGCGGTTTCCATATAGACCTCCAGAAGAAATTGCAGCACATTATCCGCCCTTTGATATTTGTCCACATAACGCAGATTTTTCCAACGGATAAGTCCGCTCTCATTCAACACTACAAGCCGCCCCCTGGAAAGTTCCAGAAATTCATCCCGGTACGCGGACTCCGCCACAACCAGAAGCGCCGCCTTTTCAAGCCCGTCCTTCCTCAGCTCCCTCTCATCCGTATAGGTGCGGAGCACCCAGGGCAGCTCCTTTTGTTTCTGCAGGAAATCCGTCATCAGCTGGGCATATTCCTCTTCCGTATCAAAAAGTACCAGCACCTTTTCATCCGGCATCTGTGCCGTCTTTACAACCTCCGTCAAAAGACACCTCCCAGATACAGCAGCAGGCTGAAAAACACAGGGCCGGAGAGGCACAGCCTGATATCAGGGCTGTCCGCATCCTCTTCCAAATAGAGCCGCCATCTGCCGCTTTGATACACGTCCGCCAGATATTCCGTCAAATATCGAAGACGCTTTGCCATATTCCCGTACCGAAAAAGTTTTACCAATGAGATCATTGCCGCGATCAGCAAAGATACAAACAAGAACAAAAAGACTTTTTTGAATGGCAGAAAACCCGCTGTGACACCGAACAACTTAATATCCCCTGCACCTATGGCGCCGATCCGATAGAGCGGATAGAGAATACCTCCCACAGCCAGCGCCTGCAGGACACACCCCGCAGCTCCCCGTATTCCCTCTGTTCCAAATCGCCATAAAAGGCATGTGGACGCAATAACTATAATCAGATAGTTTGGGATCTTTTTCTTTCGATAGTCAAAACAGCAGGCAGCCAGCAACAGAACACACAATGCCGCCAAAAACTACATCATCTCCTTTTCTCTGATCAATCTTACCTGAAATCCGAAGCGAAAACTGCCTCTCGAATAAAAGGAATGTTAGAATCAAAAGTGATCACTGACTTGATGTAATCGCATTATACCCAAAGATTTTTGAAATTGCAATAGAAATAATCCCAAAAAATTAATTTTGGTGATTTGTTACAAATATTTGTAAACTCCAACGCCATAAATCGCTAAAAGCCCCGGAAATCCCAGTATTCCAGATGTCAAAACTGTAACAGGATTAATGCCGACGCCAAGATCGATTCCCGCGCCCGCAAGAGCCCCATTGACAAAATAGATCGCTATGGTTCCCAAAATGCTTCTCATCAGGATGTTCAAAAGCCACTCGGATCTCTTCTTTATCACTCCCATAAATAATACAACAGCGCATACTGCCACCAGTGCCAGCATTCCGGATGTCCGGTTTGTCATCGTTTTCCTGTCCTCCGCCCGTCCTCCCTAAACCTTATGAGACAACGGGGCAGATTATTCCTGCCTGAATGACTTTTCCAAAAAACTGGAATAATCTGGTATAAATCAGATTCTTCGTGTTTATACTTTAGTAATCCAGCAGAAAGGATCAGAAAGCCATGAAAACTTATTTTAGCCAGAGGACAGGCCGGACCTGTCCCGCAGAGGAGGATTACGCCCCTGTGACACTGCAGGATTCCATAGAAAAAACCCGCCAGGCTCTGGATCTTGCCTATGCGGGTTTTGACAACGCGCTCGAAGAGGATCTGATCGACAGCTATATTTACGAGATCAACGCACTCCAGAAAAGATACAAGCACCTGACGGATCTGGCCGCCGCGGAGGACCCGTCCCAGGATCCGGAACTAAACATACATTCCCCGATTCGCGCCCTGGTCAGCCATGTTCTCAGTTAAGGTGTTCCTGCCGTAGGTCAGACCCGCGTAAACCGTCTGGGAATTTGCCATCACCGGGCCCGAGACATTCTGTACCGCTATCTTTTCATAAGCGTCATGGAGCGGACGTATCACCTGCTCGATCTCCCGCAGGGGCTGCGCTTCGCTCCTCGCCTCGCCGGATGCAAGTCTTCTGATGCAGAACATATAAAGCTGCAGCAGTGCTGGCGCAGGCTCATATTCCATCCGGAGAGAATTGATCAGTTCGTTCAGACAGCCCCTCGCCTTACGGACCGCCTCCCGGAAAGCCTTCCTGTCCTCTTCTTCCAGAAAACCGGTGCTCTCCTTCAGATAACTCAGAAGCATCTCGTACAGGATCACCACCAGTTCTGTAGAATTTGCCTGTGTAATTCTAAGCGTAAACTGCTGTTTTGCTTCCCTTGTCATCTTTCACTCCTTATTGCAAAAGCTGAAGAACCTGCGAGGGTCTTTCGTTCGCCTGTGCGAGCATGGAAGTTCCCGCCTGGGTCAGAACCTGATATGTGGTATATCTTGTCATCTCCTCCGCCATATCCACATCCATGATCCGGGAATATGCGGCCGTCATGTTCTCGCTGGTCACATCCAGATTGTTGATGGTGGATTCCAGCCTGTTCTGATAAGCGCCCAGACGTCCGCGCACCGAGGAAACATACCGCACCGCGCCGTCGATCCGTTCGATGGCATCCAGCGCCCCCGCCTGTGTGCTTACGTCAATATTTTCTATTCCCATATTTTTCAGGTTGATCGCGGGAATATCCATGTCCATGGTCTGGCCCTCGTTGGCGCCCACCTGAATCTTCATTGCGCCGATACCGGTAGCGTCCACAACGATGGCGGTGCCGAGATCTGCCGGGTCCGCCGGCGCATCCGGCAGGCCAAACGTCACGCTCTTCATCTGCACGCCGTCTATCACCACATCGTCTCCGTCCGAAAAATCCACTCCGGAAATATCGAGACGCATTTCAAACCCGGCGTCATCCTTTATGACAACAATGTCATCTTCCATGGAAACCTTTGCGCCGTCCGGGAAATCCGGTCCCAGGTCCAAAACGCTGTTGGATGTATCGCCCGCAGGATTCTGCGCCACCTCATAGGTGCCGTCCTCCGGATTCTGCAGGATGGTCAGCTTCCGGATGGTGTATTCCTTCGGGGGAACCTCATCCGAATACGCATTGACCTTTACCTTGACGGCTTCGTTCAGGTTATAGCCCTTCAGGGAAAATTCGCCGTTCAGAAGCTTCTGCCCGTTAAATTCCGTTGTCTCGGAAATCTTTGTGATCTCTTCCTTCAGCTGTACGATCTCTTCCTGAACGGTAGCCCTGTCACTGTCGGACATGGTGCCGTTTGCCGCCTTCACGGAAAGCTCGTTCATTCTCTGCAGCATCTCGCTGATCTCGTTCATGGCTCCGTCGGCCGTCTCTATGATGGAAACGCCGTCGCTGGCATTCTGATTTGCCACCGCCAGACTCTCGATCTGGGCGTTCATCCTTTTCGCCATGGCAAGGCCCGCGGGATTATCCTTTGCGCTGTTGATCTTAAGTCCGGAAGACAGTCTCTGCAAGGATTTGGAAAGCAGATTGTCATTGTCGGAAAGCGCATTGTTCGACAGCATTGCGGATACATTGTAATTAATTCTCATAAGCTAAATTCCTCTTTTCTGAACTGCCTGCAGGAACATTTTTGCCACACGGTAAAGCTCCGCGTTATCTGCGGCGGCGAAATCAGCGTTTTCCGGTTCCGCGGCCGTTCCGGAATCCGCGGCGGCGATCTCAATACCGCTCACCGTCCAGACCTCTCCTACTTCTTCTCTAAAGATATCGGCCAGATCCCGGAGTTTCATTACCTCATTTTGATCCTGGGCTTTAAAAATTCCCCGGAGCACACCGTCCTTCAAATAAAACCGTGCTTCCAGCTTCGACTCATCCGGCGCCTGCATACTCACGCTCACGGAACCCTTCTCCGCACCGGTCCTGTCAAAGGTCAGGTGCACTCTGGTCAGCGTCTCTCCCACATACATCGGAAGAAAATATTCTTCCTGCGCCGACAGCGCCCCCATAACGGAAAGCTGTTTGTGAAGCAGCTGAAGACCGCGCACATCAAAAACGGTATCCGCCGCCTGAAGGGAAGCGTATTCCACATCCGATGACGCTGCCTGAACAGAGCTGTCATAATTTTGAAGAAAGCTTTCCTTCTCCGCCAGCTCCTCCCAGAGCGTTTCACCGGGTTTTGTTCCTTCATCCGAAATCTGTGTCTGCGTCTCTCCTTCTTTCTGCGGTTCCGCGGCCTGTGCCTGTCCCCTTTCGACATTTTCCGACACGTTTGTCGTATTCTCCCGGGAACTGCCGGTTCGGTTTTTTCGACCGCCGCCAAGCGGATCAAACAGATTTGACCTGCCGTTCAGCAGAGCCTGCGCAGCCATCAGATTGTCTGCGCCGGAAGAAAGCTGTCCCCGCTGCAGCAGCGCAATACTTTCCGCATCGGCCCCGTTTACCGCCTCCCGAAGTTCCTCCAGCTGCTGCCGGTCATATTCCCGCTCCACCGTCTCATTATATGACACTTCTGTCAGAACGTCATCCGCGATCCGTGCGAAGGCCTTCCCAATCTGTTCCGGGATCGTTTCCCCCCTGCGAACCAGCTCCGACACCGTCCCCAGCTCATCCGCCACCTTTACGTTGACGGACTTTACCTTCCCGCTTCGCACCGCGGAGAGCAGATTGGAAAAATGAAGCTCCGCCTGCGTATTGACCAGAGCGCCGATGGCCGCCCCGTCCGTCTTTTCGATCTGACGCACCAGACGGTAGATGCCGACATAGCTTTCCCGCTCCGCCTGGGTGATTGCCTTATTCTGCTCCAGCCCGTACAAAAACCGGCTGTAGCTCTCAGCCTCCCGCCGATATTCCTCCGGTATCCGCTCAAAGTAATCCTCCAGCTCGCCAAAGGTTTTTTCCAGGGGGTTCACGCCGTCCCGGATCATCTTCAGCACAGCCGCGGGCGTCAGTTTTTCCACAACGGATTTTACCTGTCTGTCCGCCTCCATCACCGCGTTCAGATTCTCCACCGTCATCTCCATGTGGTTATACCCCAGGATTCTTGCCGCTCTGCGCGTTTCCTCCCCGGGCTCTATGCCCAGATCCCGCAGGATATCATCCACATTTGCGAACGCTTTTTTGATGCTGTCTCCCAGATCCGCTCTGGGAGCGGTCATCAGGGTCTCATAGCTTTCCCTTGCATGTTCATAATTTTCCTGAACCGTCTTTCCCTCTCGATGGAACTCCTCCACCGTGGGAATGGTCTGCCCTTCCGCAAAGGTCCCCAGCACCTGGGCGGGCAGACCGGGCAGATCCTCCGCCACACGATTTGCCGCGTGGAAGCTTCGGTATTTTTCCACCGCGCCGGCATCTTCCGGAAAATACTGTTCCGCCAGCTCCCGCTCCGCCTGCTTCAGCGCCTCCACCAGCTGCTCCATGGGCGCAGTGTCGATGGAAAAGCCGCTCTTGAGCAATTTTATGTTGACCTCCGCCGTCATCCGGAGGCGAATCTCCTCTAACTGCCTTCTGGCGGTCACATCCCCCGCGAACTGTTCCCAGATCTCGTCGGATTGATAGAACTGTGCAAAACGGGCCGCCTTTTCATAAAGTGTTTCCCCGTCTCCGCCCAGATTCGCATGTATGGGATCCCCTCCCTCCGCGATGGTCTTCGCCGCGGCGCGGGCAAACTCTTCCTCCTTCACCGGCATACGGATCCCCTGGAGTTCCTCCAATCGGTCCAGATTTTCTTCCGTCAGCGGCAGACCTCTGTCCAGAAGCCACACCGCATTTTGCCGGTTCTCCTCCGTCACTTCCCTGCCGGACTGGGCGATCACGCGGTCGATCTGTTCCCCGAGCTCCCCATCCGCTTCAGGACCGGCGCTTCGGGTATAATACCCCTCTACATCCTCGGCATAATACCGGGGCGCGCTGGCGCCCGCCGCACCTGCCCCGCTGTTCTGGGCCAGATACAGATTCCAGATCTCCGGCTCCAGTTCGTTGTCGATCATATAACGGCTGCTTCCGTCCTCCTGCGGCTGCAGTTCGGAAGCCATGCTCCAGGCCCTTTCCACCGCTTCCAGATTTTCTTCCGTCATGGGAAGATCCGCCGCCCGAAAGCTGTCCGCCAGGGCGTTTGCCAGTGTCTGACTTCCCAGAGCGGCCGCCAGCGTATCCAGATCCAGATCGTCCGTGTAGCCCTTGATCTCCTTCCCGGAACGGACCAGCTCCGCCTTGATCCTGTCCACGATGGTCACAGCCTCCCCGGGCTCCATGCTGTAAAAGTCAAACCCTTCCTCCTGCAGCTTTGCATAATCTTCCTCGGACATAGTATGTGACATGAGCGTCATATAATCCTGCTGGATGTCCACGTCAGCGTTCTGTGCTTCCTGCCTGATATCAAGCAGACTTTTGCCCTTTTCCGTCCTTCCCCCGCCTGCCCAGTTCTGTCTGTTTTCAGAGTACACGGTGCCCGGCGTCACCGCCCCGGACGCAGGGCTGCTGCTCCGCAGGCCGCGGGCCGACCCGTTCTTTTCCGTATGCTGTTTTTCCGTCTCGGGGACATTCTGCTGATACAAAGATATTTTCAAATCCGATTCTCCTCATCTTTCCGGGCGTATTTCGCCTACCTTTTATTTCGGTTGTTTTGCGGCAAATCTTTATGGGAAACCTGTCCGCCTGCCGCATTTGACGTCCCGCGACGGTCCCGGACAGTGTCTGCGGATTTTGTCTGACAATTCCCCCATGAAAGGGTATGACGGAAGCGGAAGACTTGACAGAAATTTGACCTTTTGACGTATAATAGGAAATATCTATTCAGAACAAAAAGCCGAGGGTATTATGAAGTACAAAATTCTGATTGTAGACGATGAAATCATGCTGACGGATCTTTTGGCGGCGCACCTGCAGGATAGCGGATATGAGACGCTTACCGCCAACGACGGCGGCACAGCCCTGGAGCAGCTGCAGAAAAGGCCGGATTTGATCCTTCTCGATATCAATATGCCCGGCGTCAACGGTCTGGAGCTGTGCCGGAATATTCGCAGTCATGTGGCCTGCCCCATTCTTTTTCTGACGGCGCGGGTCACGGAACAGGATAAGATCAACGGCCTGTCGCTGGGCGGCGACGATTATATTACCAAGCCCTTCAGCCTGAAGGAGCTGACGGCGCGGGTCGCCGCCCATCTGCGTCGGGATGAAAGGAACCGCAGCCGGGCCTCCGTGCTGACAAACGCTGACGGGCTGCTGGTCGATTTAACGCAACGCCGGGTATTTTACAGAGAAACAGAACTTTTCTTTTCCAGAAGAGAGTTCGACCTGATCGAATACCTGATGACGAACAGAGGCCAGATCTTTGGCCGGGAACGGATCTATGAGGCGGTATGGGGTCTGGACGCTCAGGGAGACAGCGGCGTGGTAAAGGAGCATATCCGAAAGATACGCGCAAAGCTTCGCGAGACGACACAGCAGGAATATATCGAAACCGTTTGGGGAGTGGGTTATAAATGGAAGGACTGAAAACCGGGAAAAAATCACTGAAAACCGAATTTTTCGCCGCGGTGTGCGTTACGCTGTTCTTGGTGGCGTCGGTCTCCGCCGTCACCGTTTTCGGGTGCTGGAGGCTCCGAAAATGGCTTGTACCGGACGAAAACTACGTCATGCTTTCTATGAAACTGTACACACAGGACAAAATCAGAGAGGCATTGTCCATGCGGTTTGAGGTGGACGGCGCGGAGCAGGCCGTTCTTTTGATGACGGCCGCCGAAGACGGCGTCCCTGTCACCGAAAACTATTCTCCGCAGGATATCAGACTTTCTGTAAAGAGCGTTGACTACGGCATCGGGCGGAAAGGTCCCCGCCGAAAGGCGGCATATATCGGAGCGGGAATCGCCATGGGCGTTCTGCCCGCCGCATACTCCGTGGCGGGCTTTCTTTTTTGCGCCCTATGGTTCTACCGGAAAAAGCTTTCGCCCCCCATCACGGTTCTTGACGACGCCGCTGAGCATATCAGCCGACAGGATCTGGACTTCACCGTAGAATGCGGATCCGACAATGAACTCGGCGCACTGTGCCGGTCTTTTGAACAGATGCGGCAGGCGCTGGCGGAAAATAACCGCGCGATGTGGGATCTGGCACAGGAGCGAAAACTGATCCTTTCGTCCGTAGCCCACGATCTGAGAAATCCCATCGCCATCATTCAGGGATATGCGGAGCATCTGCAGATCAGGCTGGAGGCGGGCAGCCTGACAAAACAGAAGATCCGGGAGACCGCCGGCAATATAGAAAAAGCCGCCGGGCGGCTGGAACGGTACACGGAATCCGTCAGATACCTGAACCGGCTGGAGGATATCGCGCTTCACCCGGTTCCGGCGGACGCCTCGGAATTTACTCGAAAGCTGGCGCAGGATCTCAGCATACTGACAAAAGGCACTCAGGTCCGGCTGGAGCCGGTCTTCGGGCCGCCATTGCAGAATACGGAACAATCCGGCGCGTGTACCCTGTCGCTGGACAGGGACGCGGTGTACCGGATCGCGGAAAACCTGGTAGACAACGCTCTTCGATATGCCCGCCGGATCGTGCGGCTCACCTTTGCCGTGACGGAAGATACTTCCGGGACACACGCCCGTTACCTTATGATAGAGGTTCTGGACGACGGGCCCGGATTTCCGGAGACGCTTTTAAAGGAAAAGATAAAACCTTTCGCGCATGTCTCAGAGCCCAACAAGCACAGCGGCCTGGGACTTGCCATCGCACAGCTCCTGTGCCGGAAGCACGGCGGATGTCTGGAGCTTTCCAACGGCGGAGAAAATCTTCCCGGCGGCGCTTTGGCAAGAGCCTTTATAAAAACTTAATCCTGCCTTGACCGCATTTTGACCTTTCAGATCTACAATCTCCCTGTCCGGATCAAATACAACTTTACGGACAGGGAGGTTTTTATGAACAAATTTTGGAAAACAAAACTTTTCCGGAAGGCCGCTGCCATCCTGGCCGCTGCGGCGGCGCTTCTTCCGGCAGGCTGCGGGCGGAAAGAACCGCAGGAGGGACCAATCACCTTAACCTACGCAACTTTTGATCTGGACTTTGAGATGGCACAATGGATTGAACGGTGGAATCAGTCTCAGAGCCGATACCGGGTCGAGATACTGGAATATGAAAACAGCGATACCGGCCGGGCGCAGCTGAACAATGAGATCGTGTCCGGAAAATCCCCCGATCTGTTTGACCTGGCTTATCTCAACGTAAGCAGCTTTGTTGCAAAGGGACTTCTGGAAGACCTGAATCCTTACCTGGACAGTGATCGGAACATTTCCAGAGAGGACCTGCTGGCCAATGTCCTGCAGGCCTACGAATCGGGCGGCGGTCTCTATGGAATCCTGCCGGAGTTTCGTCTGGAGCTTCTGGCGGGCAAAAAAGCTCTGACAGGCGACGCATCCGATTGGACGGTGGACAGACTGCTGTCGATGGCGGAAGAGCTTTCTCCGGATGAAGTGCTGGTAGAGGGGCTCGCTCCGACGGGCCTGCTGCGGGCGATCCTCGCGGCGGACATGGGCGATTTCGTAAACTGGGAAGAGGGGACCTGTTCCTTTGACGGAGAAAAATTCAAAAAACTTTTGACGACCGCCGGTTCTCTGGAAACAGTCTTTCTGGAGGATGAGGAACTGACGGAAGGCCTGAAAAACGACAAGGTACGGCTCTGCCGGATTTACATTACGGAGCCTGTGGAATATGTAAACAGCATAAAACGCTTCGGAGACGGGGAAATCTCCCTGCTGGGCTTTCCCTCCGAAACAGGCGGACGAGCCGTTCTCACGCCGCGGATGCCTGTGGGAATCTCAAAGATGTGCGGACATAAGGACGGCGCCTGGGAATTTGTGCGTTCCCTGCTGGAAGAAGAGTTCCAGAGAACGCATGTACATTTCTGCCTGCCGGTCCGACTGGATATTCTCAGAGAAGAGCTGCAGGCAGTCATGACGGAAAATCCTTATGGGGACGGGCCCGGTTCCGAGAGCTGGGAACCGGCCGAACAGGAAGAGATCGACACCCTGTATGACGGTCTGAGCCAGATGAAATACAGCACCATTTTTGATGAAACGGTCTGGAACATCGTATCGGAGGAAGCGGAACCGTATTTCGAGGGCGAAAAGTCAGTGGAGGATGTCATGAATATCATTCAGCGCAGAGTGTCGCTGTATGTCAGTGAGAATTATGAAACCACCGCGCAGAAAGGAAGCAAAAAATGAATATGAAACATAAACTTTTCTGTTGTGTCCTGTGTCTCATCTGTCTTGGCTGCTCTGTTGGCTGCGGAAGCGTTCCCTCTTACGAGGGTTCTCTTCCGGAACATGTGGCCCCGCTGGACTCTCCGGGAAAAAATACCCCGGGGACACAGGGCGCGTCCGACTCCGGTGCGTTTCCGGAAGACGGTTCCCCGGAAGCGGACGACAGCGCAAGGCAGTCCTCCAACCGTCTCTTTGACAGCGGCATGTTTCCGGGAAAGATCAGGGATCTGAAATATGCCGGTCCCGGCAGGCTGCTTGTATGTGCGGATTCTCTTTTTCTCTACGACGCGGCGGAGGACCGGATCATCGGGGAATATACGTTTCCGGAGGACGACGTCCAGATTTATGACTTCTTCGCCATCTCCGACGGATATGCGCTGTTCGGCGAACTTCCGGAAAACGCCGCGGACGGCACGGCGCAGTCTTCTGAGAAGGAGGACAGTTCCTCGGAACATGTGGAAAAAAGCGAATCTATGGGAATCGTGACAATAACCGGAAACGAGGAAGGTCTCAGATGCTGGATCTTTGACGAGTCGCTTTCTCTGCGCAGGAGTCTGGACCTGCACCGGCTCTTAAAAGCGCAGGGATACGAGGAGCCCATGGAAACCGCCGCGATCTCAAAGGACGGAACGCAGATTGCGATTGCGGGGATCTCGAATCTGTATTTGTATCACGTGAATGAGGAAACGCTCCGCGTGCTGACCGACAGACGGACAACAAGCGGAAGCTTACGATATGTGGATCCTTCCATGGTACGGTTCACAGGGCGAAAACAAGCTTCTTTCCCCGCTGAGGAAAGGCTGATCTTTACCGGCATCGCCATTCCGGAGGGACAGTCGGACTCCGTACCCATTTACGGGACGCTGAACACAGACGGAAGCGGTCTGGACTGTCACGCGCTCTCCGACTATGCGCTGTCCAGTGAGCTGATCGCCTATGAGGATGAAGTCTGGTTTCCGGAAGATTTTCTGAACGCCACGGGAAAACTGCTTGTAACGGATCTGACGGGGCAGATCATCCGCACGGTGGATCTGGAGGGAGAGGACACAGGAAAAGACGGCGTATTCGGGTCGGACACAGGGAAATACCTTGCTACCGCCGCGATCTCCAAAGACGCGGATGACTGGAACGGCGGCTGGAGAGTGCGGATCTACGACGCGGAAACCGGAAAAGCCGTGTGGGAGCAGAACGTGGGAACGGATGTAAGCGCTTACCAGGGGTTAAGCTGCAGCGTCAGAATACTTGACGACCCAAGAGAGTGCATTGTAATCTGCGGAAGAGGGCAGAATACGGTTACAGACGCATATTTCTTCTAAATAAAAGCCGCCTGCCGGCGCAGGAACAAATTTCCCTGCACTGTCAGGCGGCTGAAACTGATCTTCTCTGCCCTTCCCATTTTAAAACACATATACCAAGGCTCCATAAGGCGGCAGATCCAGCGTGATGGAGGCATCGTGTCCGTTACAGGAGATTTTCTCCGCCGTCACCTCCGCCGGCACCTCGTTTCCCCAGCCTCCGAATCTCTCCTGGTCGCTGTTTAAGAGCAGCCGGTATTTCTTCTTTTTCGGAACGGGCACCCGATACCCCTCCCGCTTCACGGGCGTCATGTTCAGTACAAACAGAATACTGTTCGTCCCCGCGGCGGATCTTCTCACAAAGGAAAATACGCTGTTCTCCTTGTCATCCGCATTCATCCACTCAAATCCCGCCCAGCTGTCGTCCAGCTGATACATGGCGGGATATTTCCGATAGATGCGCAGAAGCTCCTTCACATATTCTTTCATACCGGCGTTGCACTTTTCCCCAAGAAGGAACCAGTCCAGCTCTCTCGCCTCGCTCCACTCCCGCTCCTGGCCGAACTCCTGGCCCATAAACAGCAGCTTTTTCCCGGCGTGACCGAACATATAGGTATATCCCACCCTGAGATTGGCGTATTTATCAATCTGATAGCCGGGCATTTTGTTTACCATGGAGCACTTCAGATGCACCACCTCGTCGTGGGAGAGCGGCAGAATATATTTCTCGCTCTCATTATAGCTCATGGCAAAGGTCATACCGTAATGGTCGCCCTTGCGGTAAATGGGATCCAGCTTCATGTACTCGCAGAAATCGTGCATCCATCCCATGTTCCATTTAAAGGTAAAGCCCAGACCCTCGTCGCCTACCTCTCCGGTGACGTTGGGCCATGCGGTAGACTCCTCCGCGATGGTCATAAATCCGGGGTATGTGCCGCGCACCACGGAATTCATGTGACGGAAAAACTCGATCGCCTCAAGGTTCTTGTTCCCGCCGTACTTATTCGGAAGCCACTGTCCGTCGCGCTTGCCGTAATCCAGATACAGCATGGAAGCCACAGCATCCACCCTGATGCCGTCCACATGAAATTCCCGCAGCCAGTACAGCACATTTGCAATCAGGAAATCCTTGACCTCCGGCTTTCCATAGTTAAAGATCTTTGTGCCCCAGTCGGGATGCTCGCCAAGGCGGGGATCCGGATGTTCAAAAATACACTGGCCGTCAAATTCCCCAAGGCCGTGGGCGTCCGTCGCAAAATGCGCCGGAACCCAGTCCAGGATCACGCCGACACCCGCCCTGTGAAGCGCGTTCACAAGATACATGAAATCTTTGGGCATCCCATAGCGGGAAGTGGGCGCATAATACCCCGTCACCTGATACCCCCAGGAACCGTCGAAAGGATGCTCCGCAATGCCCATCAGCTCCACATGGGTGTATTTCATTTCCTTTAAATATTCCACGATCCTGTCCGCAAACTGCCGGTAACTGTAAAAGCCTTCCGCGGTTCCGTCGGGATGCTTCATGAATGAACCGATATGGCACTCATAAATAGCGATGGGCTCTTTTCTCGGATCTTTCTGATCCCTCTGCTCCATCCACTTTTCGTCCTTCCAGTCAAACCCGCTTAAGTCCGTCGTAACGGAAGCCGTGCCGGGGCGGTATTCCGCATAGTTGGCAAAGGGATCCGCCTTATAAAGCTTTCTTCCGTCCTGGGCGGTGATCAGGAACTTATACATTTCCCCCTCGCCCACGTCGGGAATAAACAGTCCCCAGATTCCCACAGGGCCCAGCTTTTCCATGGGATGGGCGTCCGTGCTCCAGCCGTTGAAGCTTCCCGTCACATGAACCTGCACGGCGTTAGGCGCCCAGACGCCGAAATAAAAGCCTTTCCTGCCGTCCTCCACGGAAGGATGCGCCCCCAGTTTCTTGTAAATGTCATAATGGGTTCCCTGAGAGAACAGATATTGATCCGCCTCCGAAATAAAAACCCTCTCTGAGGGCTGCGGTTGTAACACCGCCTTTTCCCTCACCGTGCGCTCCGCTTTCGGCGGCTTTACCGCCTCTGTCTTTGATGTCCTCGCCATTCCCTTACCCCGCCTTTCATACAAAATCCTTTTCCGTCAGTATAATCCTGTCGTCTTCGTCATATCGCTTTGCGATCAGAATATCCACAAAATGTCCCAGCGTTTTCCTGTTGGCGTGATGTATGGCCTCGTCAACCATCCGCTTGACTTCCATCACGGTCACAGCATGGTCAATGGTCTGAAGCTCCTCGATTCTGGTATGAAGAGCCAGAACGCCAAGATCATCGATCGCATATTCCTGTTCTTTCGCGTACTGCCTGCCGAACGCCACCAGCATGTCGTTGCTCAGCGCCTCCACATTCATGCGGGCCGTAAAGCAGGAAGCCAGATCTTCGTTTTCCTCCAACAGCTTCTGTACAGCCTTTCTGCTGTCCTCCAGAACAATAATGATCCCCAGGGATTCCTTCTGGAGCTCTCTGTAAAGAGCAGCCGTGGTGTCATGGTTCAGGCCGGATACCTGCTGAATGATCAGCGCGCCGTTTTTCAGCTTTCCCAGCGTTTCGCCCACATCCTTTTTATTCAGGGCCTGACCGGAAATTTTCGCCACCTTTCCCGAAAAATTGCTGTCTGTCAATTGTACTTCCCGAATTATGTTTTTCGCAAGGGTTGTCGTATCCATGCCCTCGTCGCCTGTAATGATGATATTGCCCGTATACGCCGCCAGACTGATATTGTCGATGGCCTTCACAAGCTGCTCCTTTGCCGCCCTGCTCTGGATATAAGGGGCGAAGAGTTCCCTTTCCTCCAGGGTCAGCGCTCTCACCTTCGGCTTTTCACGTTCTATGGGCATCTCCTCTGAGCTGTCCGGCTTTTCTTCCGGTTCGGATTCCGCTTCCGGCTGCCCCGGTTCCTCCGCTTCCTGGGCGGGTTCTTCCGGCTCCGGTTTGGGCTTCTCCGGCTGCCCCGGCTCTTCCGACTCCGACTCTTCCCCTTCCGGCGCGCTCTCCTCCGGCTGCCCCAGCTCTTCCGCTTCCGGCGCGAGTTCTTCCGACCGCCCCGGATCTTCTGCTTCCTGCGCAAGTTCTTCCGCCTGCCCCGGCCCTTCCGCTTCCGGCGCGGGCTCCTCCGACTGCCCCGGCCCTTCTGCTTCCGGTGCGATTTCCTCCGCCTGCCCCGGCCCTTCCGCTTTCGGCGCGGGCTCCTCCGACTGTCCCGGCTCTTCCGCTTCCGGTGCGATTTCCTCCGCCTGCCCCGATTCCTCCGGCTCCGGCGCGGGCTCTTCCGCCTGCCCAGGCTCTTCCGCTTCCGGTGCAGTTTCCTCCGGCTCTGGCGCGGGCTCTTCCGACTGCCCCGGATCTTCTGCTTCCGGCGCAGTTTCTTCCGGCTCCGGCACCGGCTCTTCCCCTTCCGGCGTGTCTTCCGGTTCTTCCTCCTGGATTTCTTCCAGCTCCTCTACCTCGCCAAGGTCATCCGGGTCGAAGACCTCTTCCGAATCATCCTCCGAATCAAAAAGCTCTTCCTCCGGCTCCACAGCCGCGCCGCTCTCAAGCTGCTCCAGAAGCCCGTCTCTCACAGAAGCCTCAAACTCCGTAAACATGTTTCCCGTCTGCTGCAATACACGCTGGCGCACCTCTTCCTCGCGGCGTTCCTGGCTCTGCTGTTTCAGCCGCTCCCACTCCGCGAGAACATCCTGTATGTTCATCTGGCCCGTGATCTGCTTTTCTACTACTGTTTCATGCTCCGGAACAACCAGTCTGATCTGTCCGTCCGACTCCTGAGACAGAACACCCGCCAGCTCCCTGGGAGGCTGTGCAGTCATAGCCTGCTCCTCCGCCCGGCCCGTCTTTTCCAGACGAATCTGTTCCATAACGATCTGCCGCGTTTCATCGTGATCCGTTTCCCGCGGCATAAGGACTTTTGCCTCCGGCTTTTCCGCGCTATGATCCGGATCCGTGACATTCGTCTCCTGCTGTACGGAAGCCAGATCCCCGGTCTCACCGAAAAAGACCTCCGTCTCTTCTATCTCCCCGATGTCGTCTTCCAGGTCATTTTCATCCACATCTTCCTCTTCCAGCTCCGGATAATCAAGGGACTCCGTATCCAGCATAGGCGCCACAATGGAGCGGGTAATGGCCGCCGATTTCGACTGCTCATCCCCCAGGACCTCGCGCAGACCTGCTGCCAGCTCCGCCTGCAGATTGATGGTATTATACTGTCCCATATCCATGGTTTTTACATGGATGTCAAATTCCTCCGTCTGGTCAGCCGTCCCGGTCTTTTCGCCCTCCGCCGCCGGGGGCTGTTCCGGCGCCGTGTGGTGAACGGTCTCATAGACAACCGTATCACCCTGCATGGCCCTGTTTTCCTGCTCCGGCAATTTTATCTCCGCAATTCCTTCGTTGCGGCCGTCGTCATAATCCTCTTCGGAGAGCGCAGCTTCTTCCTTCTTCGGCCCTTCCACGCCGGATTCCCGCGAAGACGTCTCAAATCTGCGGTCATATTTCTGCTGCTGGGCCGGATCAAGGGGCTGGTGCAGCATTTTCAGTTCCATGGCCTTGATAACATATTTTCCTTCCCCAAACCAGAGAATCAGCTCGTCACACTCTTCCACACACTTTGTGGCCAGTCCGACTCTATGATAGAGGTATGCCAGTTCATACGCCCACTTTTCCCTGTAATCCCGCTTTTTCAGTTCCTCCAGAACACCGATTCGTTCCTCCAGACTGACGTCCTGCGCCTCATACAGCCTGTACTGCAGGATATATCTGGCAGGATCTTTAGGCGCCACCTGCACAAATTCCTTATAATAATTTACCGCCTGCACAAACTCCTCTGTCTTGATGCATAATTCACAGAGGGCATAGCAGATCGTTCTTCCCCCCGGCCTTCTCTCATAGGCCAGAAGCAGCATGTTTTTTGCATCCTCATAGCGTCTGTTGATCTTGTACAGATCGCTGATGGTACAGAGCATCATAACGCTCTTTACCCGGCGCCAGTCGATGGTGTCCGCGATCTCAGCCGCCTGGACATAATCCCCCTGCGCTATCAGTTCCTTGATCTCATCCGCTCTTACTTTATATTCATATTTATCCAAGGTAATCCGCTCCCCTATCGGTACGTAAGCTTCACTATGCTTTCCAGAATAAAATTATTTTATCATAGCAACCGTGCGTATGTCAAAAATAAAAGGCATAAATTAAGAAATCAAGAGCCGCGAACTGTTCCAGCGTAAGTGCCTCTCCCCGAATGGAGGACGGCAGCCCCAGCCGTTCAAGCGCCTGGGCGGTCCGCTCTTTCGGTACATGAAGGCCCTGTGCATTGTAAAGGGCGTTTGTCAGGGTTTTCCTTCTCTGGTTGAAGGCCGCTCTGATCAGCGTAAATAATCCGGTCTCGTCCCTGACCTGTACGGGCGGCTTCTCATACCTGGTAAGCCGGATCACAGCGCTCCCCACACTGGGTCTGGGTATAAAACAATTAGGCGGAACGTTGGCCACGATCTCCGGTTTTGCGTAATACTGCACCGCCAGAGAAAGGGCGCCGTAATCCTTTGTCCCCGGTCCCGCCTGCATCCGGTCCGCCACTTCTTTCTGGACCATGACGGTAATGCTCTGCAGAGGCACATGACTTTCCAGCAATTTCATGATGATCGGCGTTGTGATATAGTAGGGCAGATTTGCCACCACCTTCACAGGCCGTCCGCCATTCAGTTCTGCGACAATGCCGTTGAGATCCACCTTCAGAATATCATCGTTGATCAGCGTTATATTGTCATAACCCGCCAGCGTCTCTTTCAGAACCGGAATCAGATTCCTGTCGATCTCCACCGCTGCCACCCTGCCGGCACGCTCCGCCAGACAGCGTGTCATGGTGCCAAGCCCCGGACCGATCTCCAGCACACAGTCATCCCCTTCGATCCCGGCGGCTTCCACGATTCGGTTCAGCACGCTCTGATCTATCAAGAAATTCTGTCCGTATTTCTTTTGAATACGGAAATCATACTTTTGTAAAATCTCAATTGTATTTTGAGGTATTCCAGAATCGGCCATGATTCACTCCGCCTTCTCTTTCAAATATGCGAGTACCTGATTCAGGTCTTCAAAAATCCGGAAGCTCAGTTTCCGCATTTCCTGATCCGGCGGGATCATGTCCGGCACCATCAGCGGACGCATTCCCGCCGCGCTGGCCGCCCTGATCCCATTGGGAGAATCCTCCACAGCATAGGATTCCCCAGGCTCTATCCCCATCCGGCTGCAGGCCAGCAGATAAATATCCGGCCTCGGCTTGGAATACTCTACCATGTCACCGGTAACCACCACCGGGAAAAAACGATCTAATCCCGACCGCTCCAGACAGGACGCCACACTGGCCTGCCTGGTAGAAGAAGCCAGTCCCAGCATCCAGCCGTTTTCCTTCAGCCATAAAAGCAATGCCTCAGCCCCCGGCATAATGGGAACTCCGTTTCTGTCTATGTAATCCCAGAACCAATCGGAAGCCTCCCGTCGGAAATTGTCATAGTCAAAGTCCCCGCCGTATGCCTGCGTCACGATCTTCCTGCTGCCGTTGCTGTTAAGACCGATACATCTTGGAAATATCTCTTCCATCCCTGGCAGTCCTCTTTTCCTCGCCGTCTCCAGCCAGCTGTCCCTGCAGATCCGTTCCGTGTCAAACAGAACGCCGTCCATGTCAAAGACCACCGCCCTCATCGCTTTCGCTCCGCCTATACCCATAAAATTTCAACTCTCCCGTTCATTTAAAATAGCGGAAATCCTCCAGAAAATGAATACAGTTATAAAGGAGCAGCACGTCCATTCCCCGATTCGGCCGGCACTGTTCCATCAGCGCAAAAAGCCTGCCGTTATAATACCGCAGATCCACCACATAAATCTTTTCATAGTGGGGCGCAAGCAGCGGAATTACACTGTTTGCGTAGGAATCCTTCAGCACAAACAATGTCTTCCCGTTCCGATAACCGGTTTCGATCTCAACAAACCCATGATTGTCATCCAGGAAAAATCCGTATTTGTTTTTTGTGTCCAGATAGGACTCCTCATAATAGCTCTGGGTCGTTTCCCCGTAATCGTATGTGATATGGGGCGTCTGCTCCAGGGTTTCCGGAAAATACCGGAGACAATCCGGCTCCCAGTCAATATTGATCTTGGAATGCAGCGTACCCAGAAACGCTTCGCTGGCTGTGACCATCCCGCCCGGATCATAAGCCACAGGCGCAGCCCCCGTGGTCTCCGCCCAGGCAAGGTAACCGTAATACGCCCCGAGACTGGTCCAGTGATGGTCCGTCCGATAGTAAATTTCCTCCCCCGCATGTTTTCTGAGCGCAGCGTACACATCCACATACTGTCCGTCCCCCGCAAGCTGCGCCACCCGTTCCAGCAGCGACGTCTCGTCATAATAAGGCGCATAGGCAGGCAGCTTTTCCTTCAGGATATTGTCTGCGGCAGGCACCAGCATCACCGTGGCGTTCCAATCCGTCACAAGAGGCGCAAGCAGCGCAAGCTTTTCATCCTCCAGCTGTTCTGGGTAGTCTTCAGGAAGATGCTGCTCGATCAGATAGCCGTCCGCCCCAAGGTAGACACCGTTGACCGTCTTTTTCTGAAGCAGCAGATCCGTTTTCGTCTTCAGATAAATCCATTTGTCCCGGCCCACAAACTGATCCGCCACATATTTTTCATAATCAGCCGTATAATTTCCTTCAAAAAGCGCCTGCGCCGACAATTCCGGCTTTTGGGCCAGCAGCCGGTTTTCCGATTCCGAGAACAGCTTTGTCCCGCTGAAGAGATCGGCAAGCGTAAAAATTATAAAAATGGATGAAAGAAACACTATGGTAAATACGGCATTGCCTTTTTCCCTCACAGCCCTGTCCTCCTTCCTTTACGGTCCGCCTCAAAAGCGGAAATACAAAAACGGATTATAGGAATCATCCACAATCCCCGCAATACACAACAGCAAAAGCGCGGCGGGAACCACCTTTTCACACAGCCGGAACAGCGCCACGCACAGTCCCGCCTTTGAATTTTCCAGTCTGACCGCCAGCTTTTTCGGGATGGGTGTCGCCGCCACCGCCGCGATCCCAAGCAGCACCATGTATTCCCGGCCCAGATAGAGAGCGTTTGCGTCAAAAATTCCGCCTGCGCCAGTCATAGCCTGCAGGCAGGCGAGGATCTCGTCCCCCGCCGCGAGGGCAAACAGCACCCACCCCGCCAGCACTGCCCCCCAGGTATACAGCATTCCTGCCACCCGCGGAAGCCAGGACAGCACCCTTCCCAGAAACAGTTTTTCCAACACCAGCAGAAAGGCAAACCAAAGGCCCCAGAGCAGGAAGTTCCAGCCCGCCCCGTGCCATATGCCCGTAAGCGTCCATACGATCAGAATATTCCGTATCTGCCTTGGCAGCCCGCGACGGTTTCCCCCCAGCGGAATATATACATATTCCCGAAACCAGCTCCCCAGGGAAATATGCCATCTTCGCCAAAACTCCGTAATGGACGCGGAAATATAAGGGTAATTAAAGTTCTCCGGAAAATGAAATCCCAGAATTGCACCCAGGCCGATAGCCATGTCGGAGTATCCGGAAAAATCAAAGTAGATCTGAAACGCGAACGCCAGAATCCCAAGCCAGGATGTCATCATACTCATGTCCTGAAATCCCTGGCCGGATACCTCCTCCCAGAGAACGCCCAGATTGTTGGCGAGCAGCACCTTTTTCGCCAATCCCATGCAGAACCGCTTCAGGCCGCGGCTCACCGCCTCCACATCCACCGGCCGGCTGTGAAGCTGCTGCGCCACATCCTTATACTTTACGATGGGTCCCGCGATCAGCTGGGGAAACATCGTGACATAGACGCCGAAATCCAGAATATTTTTCTGTGCCTTTACACGGCCCCGATATACATCAATGGTATAGGACATGGTCTGAAAGGTATAAAACGAAATACCGATTGGCAGATCCAGGTCCAGAAGTGGGAGAGAAGTTCCCGCCAGGGCGTTCACCGTTTGGATCAGAAAATCCGCATACTTGAAAAACCCCAGCAGCGCCAGATTGATCACAACCGATGCCGCCAGAGGAAGAATCGCCCTCCTGCTGCCCCGGAGCCGTTCGATCAGCAGCCCGTTCACATAGTCCGTCACCGTGGAAAACAGCATCAGCACCACATAAACCGGCTCTCCCCAGGCATAAAAAAACAAACTCCCCAAAAGGAGGATGAAATTTTTCATCCTCCCGGGAGCCAGAAAATAACACAACATAAAAACAGGCAGAAACCGAAAAAGGAATAATACGCTGCTGAATACCATGGCATATCTCCTTCACGAATGCTCTTATCGTACCGATCAGTGTTCAATCAGGTTGCTGATGATCTCTATGACAAGATCGTTGACCTCCTGGCAGTGGGCGATGATGACCTCGTTGTCTCCCTCCTCGGAAACCGCTGTGGTATCCGCGCCAAGCTGCGCAAAGATCACGTAACTGCCGATCCGCTCCACTCTGGCAGCCTGTATCTTTCCGACATTCTGGGGATACTGCATGGTGTCGCTGACATTTCTGTCATAATACGCCAGCAGCGCTTCTTCCACCGCATCCGCTTTATCCGCGGCAGCCTTGACGACCACGAGCATATCCACATTCACATTGATCGCGGGCATCTCCGCAAAATAGTCCTCATACATGTCCGGCGTGATGCCCAGCAGGCTTTCCATCATGTCGGGCGTCATCGCCGTGTTGGGCCAGTAGTCCTCACCCAGATTATCCACCACCGCCTGCTTTATCTTCTCCATTTCCTCCGTCCAGCCTTCTTCGTAATTATGGCTTTCCGAAGGATCTTCCTGCTGACCGGAATCCGGCGTACCCGCCGTCTCCTGACCGGCCCCCGCAGAACCCTGCGTCTGGCCGCCCTCCTGCTTCCCGTCATCTTTCCCGCCGCAGCCTGCCATGCCAAGAACCAGCATACCCGCACAGAACAAGGCCCATATTCTTTTCATATCCTTCCCTCCGTTCCGCTGCCTGACGGCAGCCTTAATTTCCTATTTCCTTCAGAGTTTATCCGCTCCTGAAGGCACTTACACATCCTGCGGAAGAAAAATATGCTTCTGCCGCGGCGCGCCGTCAGCCGTTTGCCAGCCGGCAGAGTTCATCCAGCATCTTCGGAAGCTCCGTCCCCATGGTTTCATCGGAAAACTGACAGGTTCCCACCTTCTTATGGCCGCCGCCGTTATATTTCAGCATAAGACTTCCCACATTTACATCGGAGGTCTTGTTTATGATACTGTATCCCACCGCGGCGGAACAGCCCATGCCGCCCTTTCCGCTCACGATCCACGCGGAGATGTTCTGCTCCGGATACATACTGTAGATCATAAAGCGGTTTCCGGTGTAGATCGGATCAACGCCCCGCAGATCGCTGATGATCACGTTGCCCTCCACCCTGGTATGGGCCTTTACCATCTCCTGAAACTTTTCGGCCTGTTCGTTATACACCTCGATCCGCTCTTTTACGTCGGGAAGCTCCAGGATCTGTTCCGTGCTCATGTCCCGGCAGCAGTGCATCAGCTTCTCCATCAGCTGATAATTTGAAATGGAAAACTGTCTCCAGCGCCCCAGGCCCGTCCTGGGGTCCATCAGAAATCCCACAAGTATCCATCCCTTCGGATTCATCACCTCGTCAACGGTGAGATTGCCGGAATCCACCTTATCCACGGCTTCCATCATATCGTCGAACTGCGGGAAGCGCTCTCTTCCGCCGTAATACTCGTAGATAATGCGGGCACAGGAAGGAGTGATCCTGCTCTCTCCCTTATACTTTCCCTCCAGCTGGTTGCGCTCGAACTCACTGGAATGATGGTCGAACCACAGACCGCATCCCTCCACATAAGGCACGTTTGCAAGGCAGTCATTCTCATCCACCTCTATCAGGCCGTCCTGCAGATCCTTCGGATGTACGAATTTCCAACAGTCGATAACACCTGCCTCCAACAGCAGCGCGCCGCATGCAAGTCCGTCAAAATCAGATCTCGTAACTAATCTCACCTGTATTTCCTCCTAGTCTCTCACAATAATATCCGCCGCCGAAACATGCGGTTAACAACCCGAAATCATACTTATATAGTATACCATACAAAGACTTCTTCGGCAATGAAAATAAATCTTTGCTCCGGGATTTTTTGCATGACAATCCGCTGGAAATGAGGTATACTCAATATGTTACCCGCAAAAACAGGAACGCGATATGAAAAATACCATGACAGCCACAAGCGCTGCGACAAAACAGAATAGCTTTTCGCTGATGCCCTATCTTCTGCGGTACAAGTGGCATTACATAGCGGGAATCACCGTCCTGCTCCTCGTCGACCTGGCAAGCCTTTACATCCCCCAGTTTACCGGCGAGATCATAGACGGCCTGACAGACGGCACTCTCACCGACGTAAGGCCGCTTCTGGCGGGCATTCTTGCGGCAGGTCTTACCATGACGCTGGGAAGGTTCGGCTGGCGCTTTTTTATCGTAGGCGCTTCCCGGGGCATCGAATACCGCCTGCGCAACGATATGTTCGCCCATCTCGAAACCCTGTCCGCACGCTATTACAACAGCCGCAAAACAGGGGATCTGATGGCCCACTTTACCAACGACCTCCAGGCCGTCAGACAGGCCTGCGGCATGGCGGTGATCACCGCCTTCGACGCCGTGATCATGACCCTGATGGTGCTGGTAAAAATGATCCTGTACGTCAGCTTCCAGCTGACCGTCTTTGCCTTTATCCCTCTGACCCTTGTTGCCGTCTCCTGCTATTTTTTCGGGATCGAATCCAAAAAGCGTCATCTGAAAAGACAGCAGGCGTTCTCCGACCTGTCAGACAAGGTGCAGGAAAGTATGGCGGGCATCCGCGTTCTGAAGGCTTTTGTTCAGGAGGAAAAAGATCTTGCCTCCTTCGACAGCGCCAGCAGGAACAGCATGGAAAAAACCCTGTCCGCCGTCAAGCTCTGGGCGGTAGTCAACCCTTTTTTAGACGCGGTCACCGGCGTGAGCCTGCTGCTCACTCTGGTCTTCGGCGGCCGCATGGTGCTGGACGGGCAGATCAGCATCGGCCAGTTTGTGGCCTTTAATTCCTACATCGGTATGCTGGTCTGGCCCATGATCGCCTGCGGCGATTCCATCAACACCTTCACCCAGGCCGCCGCGGCCTTACGGCGGATTGCCATGATTTTTCAGGAAAAACCGGATATCATCGATCTTTGCCCCGCGCCTGCCCAGGAAGGCGAAACCGGTATACGGCTTATGGGCGGCATCGACATAAGGGATCTGACCTTCACCTACCCGGACGGCATAACGCCCGTCCTCTCCCACGTCAGTCTCCATGTAGAGCCGGGAGAGATGCTGGGAATCCTGGCGCGGACGGGCAGCGGAAAATCCACGCTGGCCGACCTGCTGCTGCGGGTCTATGACTGTGAGAAGGGCGCCATCCTTCTGGACGGCGTCCCCATAGACAAATACCCTCTGGCCGTGCTTCACCGGGATATGGCTTACGTCCCTCAGGATAATTTTCTCTTTTCGGATACGCTGGAGGAAAATATCGCGTTCGGTCTGGAGGAGCGGATCTCGGATCATCCCGACCTGCGGGAGCGGATCGTGCAGGCGGCAAAAGACGCCTGTATCCATGACAACATCATGGAATTTCCGGAGGCCTACCGGACGCTGGTGGGCGAAAGGGGCGTCACCCTCTCCGGCGGCCAGAAGCAGCGCAGCGCCATCGCCCGGGCGCTCCTGAAGGATTCCGCCGTTCTGATCCTGGACGACTCTCTCTCGGCGGTAGATACGGACACGGAGGAACAGATCCTTAGCAACCTTCTCCGGATCAGAAGAGGCAAAACCACCATCCTCATCGCCCACAGGATCTCGACCCTTCAGCAGGCGGACCACATAGCGGTCCTGGAAGAGGGAAAGCTTACGGAATACGGCACCCACAGAGAGCTGCTGGAGGCGGGAGGATTTTACGCCCACATCTGCGAAAAACAGCGTCTGGAACAGGAGCTGGCGGATGCGGACTGATATTTCAGGAGAAACTGCCATGAACAAACTGACTGAGGATACAACACAATCCAATTACAACGGAAACGCTCTCTTCCGGCTTCTTTCCTACATGAAGCCTTACCTGGGCTGGTTTTTTCTGTGTCTTCTTCTGATTCTTGCCCTGACAGGCTTTGACCTCTACCGTCCCATGCTGATCGGGGATGCCATAGACCTGTTTGAGGCGGAGGGAAATTACAGCGTAATCACCGACACAGCCGTAAAATACAGCATCGTACTGCTGTTAAGCGTGATCTTCAACATATCCCAGACCTGGCTTCTCCAGAAAACCGGGCAGCGCATTATCTTTACCGTCCGGCGGGAGCTTTATGTCCATATCCAGAGCCTGAGCAGCCGCTATTTCGACCTGACTCCGGTGGGCAAACTCGTAACCCGCGTCACCAACGATGTGGAGGCGCTGAACGAGATGTACTCCGGCATTCTGGTCCGGCTGTTCCGAAATATCGTAAAAATCACCGGGCTCGCCGCGATCATGCTTCTTCTCGACTGGCGGCTGGCTCTGATCTCCTTTCTCCTGCTTCCCGTAGTCTGCGTGCTCACGGTGATCTTCCGGCAGGTTGCCCGAAAGACCTACCGTCTTTCCCGGACAAGGCTGACGGATCTGAACACCTTTCTTTCGGAAAACATTTCCGGTATGCGCATCATCCAGATCTTCGGCCGGGAAAAGAGAAAATTTGAGGAATTTGATGACAAAAGCCGTAAGCTGTACCAGGCATATTACAGAGAAATGATGGTCTTCGCCGTCTTTCGCCCCATCATCTATCTTCTGAGCGTGATCTCCCTTATGATCGTGCTGGGCGTGGGCAGCCGGGAAGTGCTGGACAGCGCGATCTCCATCGGTACGCTCTATATCTTCGCCCAGTATATTCAGTCCTTTTTTGACCCCATTCAGGAGCTTGCGGAACAGTTTTCCACCCTGCAGTCCTCCCTGGCCTCCGCGGAAAAGATCTTTGCGATTCTGGATGAAGAGCCCACCGTAAAAGAGGCGGAAGAGCCCGTACTCCTGCCCCGTATTCTGGGCCGCATCGAATTTTCCCATGTATGGTTTGCCTACGACGGCGAAAACTATGTGCTCCGGGATGTATCCTTTGTAATCGAACCCGGCAGGCGGGTGGCGTTCGTGGGCGCAACCGGCGCCGGAAAAACCTCGATCCTGAATCTGATCGGACGCTATTACGACATACAAAAGGGGAGTATTACCATCGACGGCGTTGATATCCGTCTGCTGGACAAAAAACAGCTGCGAAGCGCCATCGGCCAGATGCAGCAGGATGTGTTTATCTTTGAGGGGACTGTGGAAAGCAATATCCGGCTTTATGACAGTGAAATCACACAGGAAGAAGTGAAGGCAGCCGCGGAATACGTGAATGCGTCCGCTTTTATCGAACGGCTTCCCCACGGCTATGAGGAACCCGTTTCCGAGCGCGGCGCCTCCTTTTCCGCCGGGGAACGCCAGCTTCTGTCCTTTGCCAGGACTCTGGCCCACAAGCCCAGTATTCTTGTAATGGACGAAGCCACGGCCAACATCGACACAGAGACAGAGCTTCTGATCCAGCAGGCCCTGGAAAAACTGATGGAGGGCCGGACTACCATCATGGTAGCGCACAGGCTCTCCACCATTCAACATGCGAACTGTATTATGGTCATGCACAAAGGGAAAATCCGGGAGCAGGGCACTCATCAGGAGCTGCTGGCCCGGGGCGGAATCTACAAAAAACTGTACGAACTGCAGATCCGGCACGAAACCCCGACTTAACCGGCGTCCGTATCTTTAATCCAGCTTCACCACGCGGTTCTTTCCGCCGTCCTTCGCCGTATACAGCGCCTTATCCACCCGGCTGCAGATCCTGTCGATGGATTCCCGGTTTCTAACCTGCGTCACGCCGATACTGACGGTCTGATGACCGGCAGCCGGGAATTTTGTTTCGGCAAAGCTTGCTCTGATCTTCTCCGCCAGTTCCATAACAACTTCGTTTTCATTTCCCGACAGGATCAGCATAAATTCCTCGCCGCCCCATCTTCCCGCGCTGGCTCCCTTCACGCTCTCCGCCGCCTTCTGCAGGATATCGGAGAGCGCGATGATAACACGATCCCCTTCCTTATGCCCGTAGACATCGTTCACCTTCTTGAAGTTGTCGATATCCAGCATGATCAGATGAACCCGATTATCTCCGCTTTCCCTGCTTTCCTCCAGCGCGCTGTTGATCCTTCTCTCGATCTCCGACCGGTTATACAGCTTCGTCAGACCATCCGTGATGGCCGACAGCGTCAGCTTCCTGTTCATCGCCTCCAGCTCGGCCGTAGACGCTTCGATAAAGGACACAAAGCGCCAGATCATGGGGATTTTATCAAGCTTTTTAAACGTGGGGCCGCAGAAATCCACCTTTTTCTCCTTCTGAGGCATTCCCTCGCGCATGGCGGCCAGCACCAGCGTCACGTTGAAGTTCAGCATTTCGCCCTCCAGCCGGATAAACTCGCCGTGCGTATAAAATCCTGCGGTGGGTGCGAGATCCTTAAACATCACCGTTTCCTTGCTGATATTCAGATCTCCCCAGAAAGCTCTTCTCGCCGCGCAGGAAAACGTCTGGATGACCTCCGGCTGAAAATCCGCGATCATCTGGCCGTCCTGCCAGATGCTGCGCAGAATGGTTTCCGGATCTCCATAGGCGATGCTCACATAGGCGTTTTCCTCCATGTCAGAAGACATGATCAGCGCGTTATCCTCCGTCACGGCAAGCGGACAGCGGAGAATATGAAATCCGCCCCGCTCCAGAAACATGGGGAACTCCAGCGTATTGGAAAAGAAGTTCTCGTTCTTCTCTATGTTAAGGTACTGCTTATAGACCTCGAAGGCGGGTCTGCCGTCCAGCTCGTACAGCACCTCCTTGTCTGCTTTCGTGATACGGAATTTTCTCTTAAGCGGTTTCCAGCCGGATATATATCTGCTGTATGTGTAATAGTCCTCCCCGCCGAGAAGCAGGAACACGATTCCGTGCTCGCAAAACCCGCTTCCCTTTGAAAAGACACCGGCATATTCGTCGTCCATATTGGGATTAAACGCACCGCCCCCGAATACCTGGATATCTCTGGGGAGCGAACTCATCTCGTCGCAGAACCCCTTCATGGACATATTCATGATGGTAGCATGCATTTCCACGGATTTTACCCAGGGATTGGCTTCGCAGAACTGCTTCAGGCCGTCCACAGCCTCCTTATAGTTCGACTCCTGAAAAGGATACTGCAGCAGATGTGCCTTTGTCGTCGCGTACTCAAAGACCGTACAGATCACCAAAATTTCAGCCTCCGAAAGGCTGCCTTCCAGAATATTGGCGTTTGACGTACATCCAAGATACAGCGCGTCCGGCATGTTTGCATCCAGCATCCCGCATACATGCCCGATATGCTCTTTCTCCATGTCCTGGGAATAAATCCTGCAGACAACCTGATAGGACGCATTCTCCCGTCTCCATCTGTTAATCGCTTCCAGTTCGCTTAAAAACTGCTCATCGCTGTCATAACTTATGTGAAATTGTTTCAACTCTGCACACCTCTATACTTCCCGACAGTTTCTGTAAGAGGACCGCCGTCTGACATAACAGCAGTCTTTGTTACATTGTACTACAAAATTTCGTAATAGCAAACAAAAATTTCAGAAACTCTTAAATTTTTCGACGGTTCGGCCGTGTCGTTCTTAAAGCCTTACCAGTCCCCTGCAGCGGTTGACGGCGGCAAAAAGCTCCTGCTTCCTCGGCATTGCCAGATTTCCCGGGATATCGGGGCCGCAAAAAGCCGCAAAGCCTTTCGCGGCGATCCCCTGATAAAGTCTTTCCACCGCTTCCCCCACAGTGCGGCTTCCGTCAAAAATCTGCAGTTTCATATATTTTATCATATGTGCCAGCGCGGTCAGCTGTTCCGGGTCCGCAAGCTGCTCCACATATCTCATATCCACGGTCTCATGGTTGATGGAAAAACCGTCCAGTCCCATCGTCTTCATCTTGATCCGGTCCTCTTTGGCAAACCCGGCATCCCTTTTTGCCACCCGCCGGTAGGACGGCTTGGACGCCTTTTCCGGTTCCTCCAGCGTCAGCGGGAACCGCTGCGCTTCCTTCTTCGCGAGATCCGTGATCTCCGCGGGCCGGTAACGGTTCATCTGGATCACGCAGTCCGCCTTGTGGAAGTAAGAACCGGAGCTGCCCGCCACCAGAATGGTGGAAACGCCCCAGGTCTCATAAAGCTCCCGCACCCTGTCGATAAAGGGGATGATAGGTTCCACCTCCCGACTCACCACTCTCTGCATCAGCTCGTCCCGGATCATAAAATTCGTCGCGCTGGTATCCTCGTCGATGAGAAGCAGACCGGCCCCCATTTCCATGGCTTCCACCGTCGCCGCCGCCTGAGACGTACTGCCGCTGGCATCCTCCGTATAAAAGCAGGATGTGTCCTTCCCGTTGGGAAGATTCCGGATAAACATGGAGATATCCGCATCCTGGATACTTCTCCCGTCCTCCGCCCGGATCTTCATGGCGCCGGGATCCGTAATCACATACTCCCTTCCGTCGCCCGCGATATGCCGGTATACGCCCAGCTCCAAAGCCTCCAGAAGGGTGGACTTTCCATGATAGCCTCCCCCGACGATCAGGGTAACGCCCTTTTTGATCCCCATTCCTTTCAGTATGCCGCGGTGGGGCAGGTTAAGCGCCACCTCCATGGACGCCGGGGACTGAAAGACCACGGCGTCCTTCATGGGCAGGGAAGAGACGCCGGATTTTCTCGGAAGAACGGATCCATTCGCCACAAAGGCCACAAGCCCAAGCTCTGTGAGCTGCTCCTCAATAAACTGCTGGTCGTCCGCCAGATCAGCCACCGCCTCCGTCTCCTCCCGCCTGCAGGAGGAGGCGAGCAGCGTCTGTCTGACCCATACCGGAAGAAAGTCAAAGAGGATCTTTATCAGTTCCCCGGAGTTGATGGTCCTGCCATTGGCTGGAAACCCGATCTCCATACGGACAGTGATATCGCCGGAAGCGGGATTAAGGGTGCAGGCGCTCCGCTCCAGAATCTCCTGCCCCGGCTGGCTGATGCCGAGAAGCCCGCTTTTCCCGGACCCCTTCGCCTGAAAGGAATATTCCCTGATCTTTGCCGCCGCCCGTCTCAGAAGATAGTCCTGAAGAGCAATGCGCCTGTGCACGGACTCGTAAAGACGCTGATCGAACGCTGCCGTCTTCCCGGGAATGAGAAGGCTGACTTTGGAGGGTGCCGCAAAGGGATCCCCCTGGACGTGGTCGATGGACAGAATATACTGCTGAAACTGATATTTTCCCCTTGTATCCTTATAGGCCGGATAACTCCTATGATCGATCTGCCGAAGCAGATTCTGTAATTCCGCCGCTGTTTTCAATGCGATACCTCCTTCGGACGCCATCCCGGATATTTCAGACGCCCCGTTTTCTGACATTGTAACATGAACGGATACATTTTTCCAGATAAATAAGGTATGGGATCGTCCTCTCCATACCTTATCCTCTTTCTTTGTCTTTCTTTGTCTTTCTTTACCTCTCGTCCAGATAAAGCTGTACCCTGTTGTCCAGAATTTCCACCGTCTCCTCCAGACTTCTCCGATCCTGGAAATAGGGCTCCAGCTCTTCATAGATAATGCTTTCCACTTGCTCCGCCCTAAAGTTTCCCGGCCGGGCGTTTTCAAGCAGAAAGCGGGCTGTCTGTGCCTGCTCTTCTGTCAGGGCGGGGCGCAAGTAACTTCCTTTCTCTCCCTTCTTTTTTCGTTCCAGCGCCGTCTCGATGGTTTCCTCCAACGTGCTGAACCGTACCGGAAATCCAGGACTCGTTCCCATGTTTCCTATCAAGTATCTCTGACAGATCCGCCGCTGCGTCTCCTCCGACAACAGGTAGCGCAGCAGTTCTTCCACTCCCTCGCGGTTTTCGGAGTTGGCATTCATATAGATCATATCCGCGAGCACATAGATCCCGTTTCCCTGGGATCGCGGATATCCGATGCACACAGGATCCCCGGAAAAAATGTTCTCCAGGCTGGTGGAATCATCGTCCTCGTCCCAGATTACGCCCCAGTTTGAGATTGTAACCAGTGTTCTGCACCCTGCGGTTCTGCCTTCCGCTATGTCTTTTTTCAGGCTCTCCGCATCCGAGAGTCCGGGGCCGTAGCTGTCTCCGTCACCTGAATATTCTTTTGCAAACGCAAGAAACTCTTTAAAGGGTTCCTCGTCCAGATGGCTTTCTCCCTTCTCCCAGTCTATAAACTCCCTGTTGTCGTTGTCATAAAGCCCATAGTACAAAACAAGGGCAGGACCGCTTAAATATCCGTCCAGCACCTCTACGCCGGATTTTCTCACCTCGTCCATCAGTTCCGGCAGCGTCCAGGAGCTGCGTTCTTTTGCAAGGCTGCGGGAATATGCCGCCAGTGTAAGAGAACAGGAAAAAGGAATCCCATACTGCACCCCGTCTATCTTTCCCACTTCCAGCGCGGCGGGCCAGCAGCCGTCCTCCTCCTTCACGATCCCTTCCAGATCCTGCAGATATCCTCCCCTGGCCATATCCTCAGGATCTATGATACCATAGTTCATCTTGCAGAAATACAGATCCGGTCCCCGGCCGGCGGAAATCTCCATCTGGATCCGGTCTCGGAACGCCTCCTCCTCCTGGGAATGATCCGAGTAAGGATCGTCCGCATAGAAATCGTAAGGATACTCCACCGTAACATGATATGTTTCCTGCGTCCTGTTAAACTTTGCAATAGCGCTGTCCAGACTGTATTGTCCCGTCCATTGCGACGCCATGGTGATTTCCCGCTTTTCCGGCAGGGGCTCATGGTTGATCTCGATCTGAAGCGCAAACTCCTCCTCTGTACTCTCAACCTCCAGCAGCAGACTCCCATCCTCCTGCACTTCCATTTCATACAACGCTGTCAGGGGATAGTCTCTGTCAAGAAACCGACAGATCTGCGTAAGCTTCCCGTCCGCCATACGCCACAGGGCCTGTGTGTCCGCCAGATACAGCGCTCCGTCCGCGCCGTAGACCGCCCGAAAGTCCGCCGCACTTACCGTGCCGAGAGACTGTCCCGCCTCGATCACAGAGGTTCCGTCCTCCAGTTTCCAGACTCCCGGTTCCCGATCCGTTAAGCCGTACCAGAGCAGCTCGCCACTCTCCGGTTCCTGAATCAGACCGCTGATCCAGACATTTCCCCCCAGCTCCTTCTTCTCCGTCGGCCGAAGGCTGCCGTCGCACAGGACAACACTGCCTGTGTAGGAATTGTAATAACAGTATCCTCCATCAGGAGCAGTAAAAAATTCTCCCGCAGTCTCAAACTCCTCCTCCGTGCTCTCGAACCCGCTGTCCTGCACCTGTTCCAGACCATCTTCTCCCGGCTTCCAGCGCGCCAGAGAATAGGTATAACGATCCTGCTCTGTGTCATAGTCATCCTTCAGAACGGTAAGCGCGCCTTCCTTTTCGTCAATTATGGCTCCCAGTCCACCAAAAAAACTGATCTCCTGCATAGTCCACTCCCGGTCGGACAGCTTCAGGACCTGCACGAAATATTTGCTCTGAAATGGTTCCTCCCGAGTCGCGCAGAAGACAATTCTGTATAAAGTATCTCCGAACAGCTTCCGATCGGTTTCCACAATATTGTACTCCTGCTCAAGAACACTGCCCAACGCTTCGTCGGGATCGGGGATAGCCGTCTCATGGAAATGACAATACAGTTGGTTCGGATCCCCCGCGTCCGGCTCCTTTTTCCCACAGCCTGCGAGCAGGAATGCCAGGCAGAAGAAGACCCCTGCAATTTCTTTCCTGAACATTCCTTTTTTATATTTCCATTCCATATACAACTATCCCCGCCTTCCCACTTACACAAACTCAAATCCGTTCCGCATCTATTCAATTTTATAAAATATAAATATAAGTTACCATGAAATTTTCAGGGAAAAAAATTCCCCAGAAATTTCATGGTATTTTACCTCATCACAATATAAAATATTTAAAATACTGCCGAAAGGTATCTAATACCACTTCACATCCGATTCAAAATTTTCTCTGTAAAATCTGTCATAATACTTAACAGAATGTTTCACTTCAAACATATCGCACAGATAATACGCCTGCCGGAAGGCATCCCTGTAGGTCTCTTTTTCATCCCCCAGACAGATCAGAGCTTCCGCCCTGTCCCCAATTAAATGACCCATTTTTAAAAATCGGCTCGTTTGAGAGCAGAGTCGAATACCCCTGTTGCACATATCAATACATTCTCGAAATCTACCCGCCAGTCCATATCTCGTGGTAAGATTTCCGATTGTCGTCATCGCGGCGCAAAACCGGTCGCCCAGCGCCACCCTGCTTTTTTCCAGTTTTACAAGGATATGCTCCCAGATGTAAATGGCTGTGTCGGGGTTCTCTCTGGCCAGAGAAATCGCGATATAATTCAGATAATCCGCTCTGTTGCTGGAGAGAAAGCAATTCCAGAACGTTTCTTCAAAAATATCATCATAACGGCATCCCAACGCATTTAAGCTGGCTTCTCTAAGCTGCTCTCCCGTGGTTTTTCCCAGTGAGAAGCTGACCATCGCCCGATATATCCCCACCATTTTTTGATTATATTCATCCTGGATCTCCCCGCTCCTCTCCAGGCGTTCCTCAATCTCCCTCAGACAGTCATATGCCTTTTCGTAATGGTATACCGAGCACGCCCGGATCATCCGCTGCATGATCTCCAACGTTTCATAATCCCCTGTATTCAGCATCGGATTAAAATAGTTTTCCTCTATGGCAAGTTTTTCCTGGACGGCACGGT
>CANQWM010000019.1 GCA_947627535.1 uncultured Acetatifactor sp. | reverse complement strand
GAATTAAAAGTGAAGGGCAGCCAACTTGTTTCATGACGCATTGGTGCCTTTCGCAGAAAGGCGGACTATATTTATGAGACAAAAGTTATTATTGTTCTTTACCATATGTGTTTTTTTAGCAGTAATGGCATTGGGTATTGTGAAAAAACAGACATATACAGATTTAGCGAAACAAGAAAATTATCTGGCGCAAATTCAGGTTGCAGAATTAACAGAAAGTATTGCAGAGAATGAATGTGCTGTCATGTCCCAGAATCTGCCTAATTCAGCTATTATATTAAGAGTAGAAGTGACTGGAGAAATGGAGCATTTGTTTCAGGTGGACAGGCAGAAGGTAGTAATTCGGGAAGTGTATGCAGGCAGTGAATTGGAAAAAGGTCAAGAAATATATATTTTTTCTAAACATTGGCAATTAGTTTTAGATGGAAATCCTGACTCGATCGAAAGAGGATTTGTGAATATCATGGAAGTCGGAACGGACTATTTGGTGTTTGCGGAATCTGTAAGTGATGACATAGAAACTGGCACCCTAATAGTTAAACTGTACGACGATTTTTATATTACACCAGTGTTTTGCTATGAAGAGCATCAGAATGTGATAATGCCAATATCAGGTGATACAACATATGTTTATTACATGGATGTAATGGATAATGAGTTTTTTGTTACATCGGAAGAAGCACTGCAGATTATAGAAACGCTGAAAAGCCAGATGTTATCTTTATATCCAAGAGATATAATTGATTAAGAGATATTTTAATAAAAGAATAATAAAAATACTTAAATGCATCCTTAAAAAAGTGCAGCCACTATCTGGCTGCACTTTCCTCGTTACAGAAAGCAATCTTTTTAGGACAACAAAACAAGAAAACAGGACTGCTTACAATCATTCCACCGCCGTTTCCGTATTTGACATCGGCGGTCTCATGTCATTATAAAGCATCTCATAAAACGCGATGAGCTTCTGGTTCGTCGTTTCGCGGTAGCTTACAATGTTCCCAATGGCTTCGCACCTTGCCTGATTGGCGATATCGCCGGCGCCACTGTTTATAACAAGATTTTCCAGGCTGCTGATTGCTTTCATGATATACTCGTTGTCTCTGCGGATAAGTTCCAGCTGTCCAAGAATGTACCCGACGGAGAACGCGCATCCTGCCGAAGCGGGCTTTTCGGCGATGGATTCGGTTGACTCTATGCTAACGGTTTCTTTTGATTTAATGTTGTTATCAGACATTTTTGTATCCTCCATCATATCCGGCGGACACGCAAGGCAAATCGTATTATCGTCTACGAAGCGTGCCCTGCCTTTTTTAACAAGACCTTTCGCTCTTTTCGGATAGGTCGCTTCATATTCATTACCTTTTTCGTCGATAACGGAAATGTTTTTTTCGATGGGCTCCGACCCCCTTGTTATTGACGTTGAAGCTTTCGTTTTTAGTGATGAGTGTCTTCTCCCGCTTCAAAAATATAAAATCATATAATGATTGTTTTGTCAATACTCCGCTTTTAACAGAGCGGGGTAAAGATCCGGAGGATGCCGTCGGTCAGCCATTTCCTGAAATTCATTCCGATGTTTTCGACAGTGCGCTCCCTGCATTTTTCCTGGGTGGCGATAAAGTCCGCTTTCAGATCTTTTAACAGAGACGCCCGGTAGAACAGGGAATTGTTTTCAAAATGCAGAAACAGGCTTCGATAATCCAGATTTACCGTTCCCACCGTTCCCATGGTATCGTCAACGATACAACCCTTGGCATGAACGAATCCGGGGGTATACTCATATATCTTCACGCCCGCCTCCAGAAGTACCGCGTAAAAGCTGCGGGACATACGGTACACAAGCTTCTTGTCCGGAATACCGGGCAGAATGATCCGAATGTCCACGCCGCGCCGCGCCGCCCGGACAAAAGCGTCCAGCAGAGCGTCTCCCGGCATAAGGTAAGGGGTAAAGAACCATGCGTAATCCTGGGCCTGAGATAAAAGGTCAATGTAAAGCTCGTTGCTGATCGCGTCGTCGCGCAGGGGAGAGTCATAATAGCTTAAGACGTAACCGTCTTTTTCTCCGGATGTCTCCGAAAAGTCGGGGAGATCCAGAAGTTCGTCCGGAATTCGCTCGCCGGTAAAGGCGTCCCAGAACTCCGCAAACATTCTGGTGAAATTCTGTACGGCCTCCCCGGTTATCCGAAAGCCGATATCCTTCCAGTGGCCAAATTTTTCTCTTTGATTTATATATTCGTCCGCCAGGTTCACGCCGCCGCTGAAGGCGGTTTTTCCGTCAATGATCAGCATTTTTCTGTGATCCCGGCAGTTCAGGGTGCCCTTTATGATGACGAGGGGATTGAAGGAAGTACAGCGGATCCCCTTTTGAGAAAGGAGCTTTGCGGCTTTCTTGTTGTAGGTGGAAATGCTTCCCAGATCGTCGTACAGTACCCTTACGTCTACGCCCTGGGCGGCCTTCCGTGCCAGGATCTCCACCATGGAATCCCACATCAGTCCGTTTTCAATGATAAAGTATTCCACAAAAATAAACCGTTTCGCCTTTTCCAGTTCCGCCAGCATCGCGGGGAAGAGATCGTCTCCTAAGGGATAATATTCTGCGCCGCGATTTTCCCGGAGAAAAAATCCCGTTTTGTTCTGAACCCAGCGGAAAGTCTGGGAGAGCCGCCGGTTTTCCAGAGACAACGCCTCGTAAAGCGCAGGCGTCTCATCCGGGACGGGCGGAAGGGGCTTCATGGCGTCCAGCTTTTTCTTCAGCGGTTTTGTGGTACGCTTGTTTCCGAAGATCAGATAAAGCGCGGCGCCGGGAAGGGGAAAGGTCAGGATCACAAGCAGCCATAGGATCTTATAGGTGCTTTCCTCCCGTTTTGTGATCAGGTACAGGACAAACAAAAAAGACAGAATGGAAAGGGCGAAGCCGATCAGCGCCGCCCAGGGCGCGAGCCATTCAAAAAGCAGATACAGCCACAAAAACTGCAGCAGAACGGCCGGAAGCACTGTGAAAATACGCCGAAGGATCTTGTTCATAAGCAATGTCACCTCTGTTTTTCTTTTCTTTCTTCTCATTATAACAAACATTCTGCGTCTTGTCCTGACTAATTTAAGACAGGGTCACAAAAGAGGGCCCGGCGGTTATCCCAGGATCTGATAAAGCATATTCATGTCCAGACTTTCCCGCAGACTGGCCGCAAGGAGGTCATACTGGCTCTGCAGGAATGATTCCGTATTCATGGCTTTGGGAAGCTGCGACGGCGAAATGCCCCTGCGGATCAGCAGCAGCTTTTCCAGAGCCTGTGCGGCGTCTCCGTCGAAAAGGCCATGGATATAAGTTCCTGCGACGTTTTCAAAGACTGCGCCGTCTTCGCCGCCATCCGAAAGCGTACAGAAGGCCGCGGTTTTTTCCCCGGGTTCGGAAATACCCATGTGGATCTGATAGCCGGAAAAGGAAACGCCGGAAAGATCTTTAAAAATGGTATTCCCTGCCTGAATGACGCCCTTTGACTGAAGTCTGGTCTTTACGGGAGAAAAGGTGGTGCGGACAGGCAGAAGACCCAAACCCGCTATCTGCCCTCCCCCTTCGACGCCGTGAGGATCGCAGATCATTTCGCCCAGCATCTGATATCCCCCGCAGATTCCCAGAATGGGTTTTCCTGCGGCGGCGGCTTTTTTTACCAGTGACTCAAGACCGTTCTGGCGCATCCATTTCAGATCCTCCATGGTGCTCTTGGTCCCGGGAAGGATCACCATGTCGGGATCGGAAAACTCTGCCGTGCGGCGGACATAATTTACGTGTACCGTGGAAAGCCGTGCCAGAGGGTTAAAATCCGTAGCGTTTGAAATCCGTGGAAACTGAATGACAGCGATCTCTATAGGCTTATGAACGGTTTGGTCTCTTTGGATGACGCTGTCCTCGTCGTCAATGTCAAGCTGCAGATACGGAACGACTCCCAGCACCGGAACACCGGTCCGTTCTTCTATCATGTCAAGTCCCGGTTTCAGGATTTCCACGTCGCCCCGAAATTTATTGATGATGATGCCCCGGATCCTTCTGCGCTGTTCTTCGGGCAGCAGCATTATGGTTCCATAGATCTGGGCGAAAACGCCGCCCCGGTCGATATCTGCCGCCAAAAGCACAGGCGCGTCAAACATCTCCGCAATTCCCATATTTACGAGATCATTTTCATTTAAATTGATCTCGGCCGGACTTCCCGCGCCCTCGATGACAATAAGGTCGTAAGTCTCGCACAGTTTCTCATAAGCCTGTCTGATTACACCGCGCAGTCTGGGACGGTATGCATAATATTCCACTGCCTTCATGGTGCCTGTCACTTCTCCGTTTACGATCACCTGGCTTCCCATGTCGGAACAGGGCTTTAAAAGGATGGGGTTCATCAGGACGGAGGGTTCTGTGCAGGCGGCCTGGGCCTGTACCGCTTGCGCGCGTCCCATCTCAAGCCCCTCCCGTGTGATATAGCTGTTAAGCGCCATATTCTGGCTTTTAAAGGGGGCGACAGAGATGCCGTCCTGATGGAAAATACGGCAGAGTCCCGCTGTAATCAGGCTTTTTCCCACACTGGACATAGTCCCCTGGATCATAATGTTCTTTTTCATTTTGCTCTTCCCTTCAAAGTATTTCCTGTTCCTTCAAACCATCCGTACAGTACGGCAAGGCGATTCAGGCGGATGCTGCCGCGATCTTTCGGATCGCTTTTATCAGCTTGTCATTGTCCCGGGGCGTCCGAAGGGCAATGCGATAATATCCGTCTTCCAGTCCATGGTAGGAAGCGCAGCTGCGGATGAGAAAGCCCTTTTCCGCCAGTTTCCTGTCAAACGTCGGGATATCCGTATGAAAAAACAGATAGTTTGCCTCGCCGCCGATTACTGTTATGGAAGCTGCTTTCAGCATATTCCGCACACGTTCCCTTTCTTTCCGGATCAGAGCCCGGGAACGTTCGGCGTACGTCCTGTCCTCCAGCGCGGCGATCCCTGCCGCCTGAGCCGTGACGGACACGGGCCAGCTCTGTCCGAAGGTCCAAAGCTGTTTTCGGAGCCTGTCCCCGGCGCAGAAGACAAAACCCAGCCGAAGGCCCGCCATGGCGTAAAACTTGGTAGGAGCCTGCAGGATGGCAAGATTTTCATAGGAGGAAAGCCGGTCGATAAGAGAATGTTCCTCCGGACGATCCAGAAAACCGTTAAAACACTCGTCCACCCAAAGGAGCGTTCCGTACTCCCTGCACCTGTCCAGAATCCGGAGCAGCAATCCCCGGTCTAAGGTTCTGCCTGTGGGGTTGTTGGGATTGCACAGAAAGAACGCGTCCAGATCGGGCGTGATTTTTTCCAGGATATCTTCAGTGAGACAAAATTGATGTTCCGCCTTGAGGACATGCCTTTCAATCCGGCACCCAAATGTTTCGAGAGCGTTTTCGTATTCCGAAAAGCACGGGGCGGTGAGAAGCACGCGGCGGTTTTTCATAACGGCCGCAATCCGCCAGATCAGGTCGTCCGCGCCGTTTCCCGGCACCACAAACGCCGGTGGGATCCGGTAATGCCTGCCGACGGCTTCCCGCAGCTGCCGGTACGCCGGATCAGGGTATTCCGCCGCATGGGACAGCGCCGCTTCGGCGGCTTTTCGGGCTCCCTTAGGCAGTCCCAGAGGGTTTACGTTTACGGAAAAGTCCAGGGGCATTCGTCCGTATGTCTCGTAAAATCCCACCAGATCCCCGCCGTGTGTCAGCATAAGAGCATCACCGTTCCTTTCCCGAGGACGCACAACAGAAAGCACAGCCACCCCGCCGCATACAAAAGGCGGTTTGCCCGCGGAATGTCCTCCGCTTCCACGGGACGGTCATCGTCTCCGATAAAGGGTTTTTCCACCCGTTTTCCGAAATAGCGAGCAGGTCCGCCCAGCTGGATATGGAGGGCGCCGGCGCAGGCGCTTTCTGTCTGCGCGGAATTGGGGCTGGAGTGCCGATACCGGTCCCGACGGAAAATGTGAAATGCGTTGCGGGCGTCAAGCCCCGTCAGATACGCCGCGGCTGTCGTCAGCAGGGCCGCTGCCCGGGAAGGAAGAAAATTGGCCCCGTCGTCAAGCCTCGCCGCCGCCCGCCCGAAATAAAGATAGCGTTCGTTTTTATATCCCAGCATACTGTCCATTGTATTTATGGCCTTGTACAGTACGCCCAGAGGGGCGCCTCCCAGCGCGAGGTACAGCATGGGGGCGATTACGCCGTCGGAGGTATTTTCCGCCACGGTTTCCACGCAGGCGCGAAAGACGCCGGGAAAATCCAGAGAATCCGTGTCTCTTCCCACAATCCTTCCCACGGCGGCTCTTGCGCCTTCAAGGTCGTTTCTGCTTAAGTACACCCGCATGCTTTCGGTCTTAAGAGAGCGCATGGCGAGACACTGCCAGCAGAGAAAGCTCTCCAGTACGAATCCCGCCGCGGGATGAAGAAAATAGAGCAGTTTCAGGGCGGATGCGCTGAAGAAAAAAGAACAGACGCAGAGCATAATGACCAGAAGACCGCCGCCCCAGAGTTCACCCTTTTGATTTTTCGGAAAAATCCTGCGGAAAACTTTTTCCAGAAAAGTAATTCCCTTTCCCATCCATACCACAATATGAAAGTTTCCCAGCGGATCTCCCCAAAGCAGATCCGCGAAAAATCCCGTACAAAAAGCGATAAAATGGCAATTCATACAAGCACCTTGTCTATTTTGGCAACGTCAGTCAGCAGAAACGGAAGCCCCATTCCCGGGGAAAATTCGGGGCGGCACAAAAATCCCCTGCCGTTCTCCACATGCCCCTCATAGAACGACATGGCAGGACAGGCAAAGGCTTCCAGAATGGCCATGATGGTGCCCCCGTGCACCACAAAGACGGCCGGTTCCCCGTCCTTTTCCCCCGTCAGGGCCCTGTGGGAGAGAAGCGTGTGGGTAAAGGCTTCCCGCACACGCTTTGTAAATGCGTCTCTGGATTCTCCCCCCGGGCATGCGCCGAGACACGCGCCCTCTACCCAGCTTCGGTATTCGGGATCGTTTTCCATCTCCCGGGCGCTTCTTTGCTCAAAACGGCCGAAATCAGTTTCCCGCAGGCCGTCCACCACGATCTGTCTGGCGTTGGGAAACAGGATTTCGGCGGTCTGGCGGGTGCGCAGAAGTGGCGTGACATAAACTATGGAGAGTGCGGGATCGCATCCGGCGGCTTTTACCTCACGGATTCCCCTGGGACTTAAAGGCTCGTCCGTTTTTCCGATATATCTGCCGAGCTCGTTGCCCGCCGTAGCGCCGTGGCGCAGCAAAAGTATTTTCATGACAGCTTCCCCTTGATGACGGAAGGAATCCCGCACACCATGCGCACAACGGCATCCGCCCTGGCGGCCAGCTGTACGCAAAGCCTTCCCACAGCTTCCCGTCCCTGCCGTTCCCTTTGTTCCATGGGAATAACGCCGCTTCCCACCTCGTTGCAGATTACGACCTCTTTTTTCAGAAGGTCCTCATACAGCAGACCCGCCCTTTCCGGCGCCTGAAAGACCATGCGTTCCGTGTGAAAAATTACGGGACGATCATCCAGACAGCCGTCCGCCATATCCTCTTCCCTGTAACCCAATGATTTTGCGAAGGTTCTCTTTCCCGAGCCCTCGCCTCCTACGATCAGTATCATAATGCCGCTATCCTTTCCGTAATGAGATAAGAAAAAAGCATGAAAAGCTCCCCAAGGGTAATGATATATCCGGCCAGATCCCCTGACATACCGCCAAACTGACGGCGGCTGACCCTTTTTAAATACAGAAACAGGAGCAGAAATACCGCCGTACACGCGATTCCCCCCGGCAGGGAAAGCAGGCACAGAACTCCCATGCAGAGAACGGTCCAAACCGCAAGAACCGCGGTCACTTTCTTTGAGGCCGCGTCCCGGAATGTATGTTGAAGGCCGTTTTGGGAGGCGGAAGGAAAACAGACGCTGCAGAGTGCCCCCAGCGCGCGGGCCGCGGTCTGATGGAGTCCCAGAGTCAGCGCAGTTGTTAAGGTGCGGGGAAGCTCCGTGCAAAGGGCGGCAAAAAACAGCAGATAACCGGCGGTGTAAAGCACGGCGAAAGCGCCTGCGTTGGGATCCTTCAGGATTTCCCGCTTCCGCTGGGGTTCGGCGTGACTGGAAAGAGCATCCACCGTATCGCTGAAGCCGTCCATATGGATTCCCCCTGTGAGCAGGATGGGGAACAGTGTCATTCCCGCGGCAAAAAGCAGGGGGCCGAAAGAAAGAAAATTACACAGCAGCAGCCATCCCCACTGTAAAACGCCTGCAGCAATGCCTACCACCGGCAGCCAGGCCAGCATATACCTCATATTTTCCTCTTTCCACTGAATGCGCGGCATCGGGATCACGGAAAACATGGAGAAAGCCATGATCAGAGAACGGAAAACATCTGTCATATCAAAAGCGCCCCCTTTTCGGGAATCGGGATGCCGCAGACAAGCTCGTATACGGCGTCGGCCATCCGGGCGAGAGCGGCGTTGATCCTTCCCAGGGCGGCGATATAGGCATTGGTGCCCTCGTCATAGAGATAGCCGTCGTTTCCCACGTCGTTCGTCACAACGATCAGGTGGCCGCACTGGTGCAAAACCGTTTCCACTCCCCGGATCACAGGGTCGAAAGGATCGCTGTAATTGCCCGTTTCGTCGAACATTTCGTTTGCCGTCAGGTTACAGATACATTCCAACAGCGCGGTGCCCCGCGCCGGCAGCTTCAGGGAGGAGAGATCTGTATACCTCTCCACGGTTTCAAAGCCTTTGCCGAGACGCATCCGGCGGTGCTTTTCGATTTTTTGTCTGCTTTCCTCGCCGTAAGGGCGCATGGCGGCGATATAATAGCGTGGCATGGGCAGCTTCAGGCACAGGGATTCGGCGTAAAAGCTCTTTCCACATCCGGAGCCGCCGGTGAGTAAGATCATGCTCATGGTTCAGTCTCCCAAGGGTTCATATTGTGGAATCCTTACATCAGAAAAAGCGGCGGCGCCATTGTAGACGGCCAGCGCAAGATCCAGAAGAGGCATCATGCAGACGGCGCCCGTTCCCTCGCCCAGCCGGAAATTTCCCCGCAGGACGGGTTCAAGGGACAGCTTTTTTAGTATGGCTGACGCGGAGGGCTCGGCGGAACAGTGGCTGGAGATCATGGCGCAGACGCTGTCCGGACAGAGCAGGGCGGCGGTCAGGGCGGCGACGGAGCTGATCATGCCGTCAATGATCACGGGAATCCGGTAAAGCGCGCCGCCGAGAAACAGTCCCGTCATTCCCGCGATGTCAAAACCACCCAGTTTACAAAGCACGTCCAGAGCGTTCTGCGGGTCGGGACAGTTTTTTGCAATGGCCCGGCGAACGATCCTTTGTTTTCTTGCCAGTCCCTCCCGGGACAGACCTGCGCCCACACCCACGGTTTGTTCTGCCGGCATCCCTAACAGGACGGAAGCCATCGCCGCGGCGGTTGTGGTGTTGCCGATTCCCATCTCGCCGCAGGCAAGCAGCTGATACCTCTTACCCATCAGCTCTTCTGCGAGGGTAATTCCGGCGGAAATGGCCTGCAGGGCCTGTTCTTCGGTCATGGCGGGACCGGCTGCGATATTTCCGGTGCCGTCCGCCACGTGCATGTCCCGGACGCCGGGGACACGGCGAAACATGCCTGTGTCCACAGGAAAAACGTCGGCGCCTGCCGCTTCGGCCATTTGACAGACGCAGGAGCGTCCCCCGGCTATGGCGTCCGCCATGACGGCCGTCACGGAAGCGTCGGTCTGGGTCACGCCCTCAACCGTCACACCGTTGTCGGCGCAAAATATGACCGCTGCCCGCTTTTTGACGGAAATGTCCGCGCTGCCCGTAAGGCCCGCGATGCGGATACAAATGTCTTCCAGCTCCCCCAGGCCGTGCAGCGGTTTCGCGATGGCATCCCAGCGCTCCCCGGCTTTTTTCATGGCATCGTGGTCAAGGGGTTTCATTTTTTGATTCCATTCCGGAAAGTTCATTGATATTTCTCCCATGCGTTTTAACGCATACTTTGATCTAGTTCCATTGTGAAAGCATTTCTCTCATCCAGCCGTATACATCCATCTGGTAGACCTCCTGGAGACGCGCGGGTGTCAGCACTTCGCCGGCGGTTCCGTATGCCAGGGCGGTTCCGTGGTCCATAAGGAGTATTTCGGTTCCGTATGCTCTGGCCAGGGAGAGGTCATGGATCACGGATATTACAGCCCTTCCCGGCGTTTTCAGCCAGTCCCGGATCAGGCCGAAAACCTGTTTCTGATAAATCAGATCCAGGTGATTGGTGGGTTCGTCAAGAAGAAGAAGTCTGGGATCCTGGGCAAATACCTGAGCCAGAAACGTTCTCTGAAGTTCACCGCCGGAGAGGGTAAGGATAGACTGTCTGCGCCTTTCGGCCATTCCGGTCAGATTCAGGGCCGCATCCACTGCATCCGCCCTCTCCTTCCCCTCCATGCGCCGGGACAGAAAGCCGGTGGAATGGGAATACCGTCCAAGAGCCACAACCTCCTCCACCGAAAAGGAATAGGACACGGGGTGGGACTGGGTCAGCACACCGATACAGCGGGCCAGCTGCGCGGGCTTTTTTCGTCTGATATCCTCCCCCTCAAACAATATTTTTCCCGTGTAGCTTACGCCTCCTGCGATGGCGTTTATGGCGGTGGATTTTCCCGCGCCGTTGGGCCCCGCAATCATAAGCCATTGGCCTTCCTTTACAGAGAAGCTGAGGCCGTCCAGAATTTTTTTTGATCCGTAACAGACGGAGAGGTCTTTTACTTCCAGCATCATTTTCCCCTCCCTGCGCGCCAGAAGACGACGAGAAAGACCGCCGCCCCCGCAAGACTGGTGACAATGCCGATGTTCAGCTCTCTGGGACGCAGCAGCATCCGGGCGGCGAGATCTGCCAGCATGAGAAACGTTGCGCCCCCAAACGCGGAAGCCGGTAGCAGCCGTCTGTGATTCGGTCCTGTGATCATCCGCAGGATATGGGGGGCCACAAGCCCAACGAAACCGATAACGCCTCCCACAGAGACACAGATTCCGATCAGTCCTGACACGGCGATCAAAAGTACAAGCCTGACCCTGCGCACATTCACTCCAATGTGACGGGCATTGTCTTCCCCGATAGCAAAAGCGTTCAGCTCCCGGGCGTGAAAAAACAGGATTCCGCCAAACACCGCAAGGGCGCCAAAGAGGATCAATGCCTCGGTATAACCCTTGCCCTGCAGGCTTCCCATGGTCCAGAAGGTGATCTGCTGAACCTTATCCGCGGCGAAGGTGATCACAATGTTCATAAGGCTGGAGACAAACATGGAGAAAACCATACCGATCAGGATAATGGTGTTGGTGGAAAGAGAGCGGTCCAGCTTATAGGCAAGTCCGAGAATGATCAAAAGGGACACAAGGGCAGACAGAACAGCCGCTGTCATAGTACCGGCAAAGGGAAGACCGGGGAAGGTAATGCCAAAGGCGATGGCGGTTACAGCTCCCAGCGCAGCGCCCGAGGACACACCCAGGGTGGAACCGTCCGCCAGAGGGTTTTTTAAAAGGCCCTGCATGGCGGCGCCCGCAAGGGAAAGAGAAGCTCCCGTGGCGGCCACGCACAATACCCGGGGCAGCCGGACGGAAAGGATAATGGAAGCCGCCGTCCCCTCCGGAAGAGAGGCCGGCGCTCCAAGAAGCATACCGATCCGTGCGTACAGCGCCTGCCGGATAATGCTGACAGTCTCCTTCAGGGGGATCGTCACGCTGCCGACACAGACGCAGAAGCATAGAACCGCTGCGGTAACGGCGGCAAAAAGCACATATTCTGCGGTAGAAAACCGTTCCTTCTGTGATTTCACGGACTTGTCCCCCTTTCGGATCTCATCTGTCCCTACTGGCCGTAAACAAAGTCAAAAAGCATCTGTGCGCCCTCGGCAAGGCGGGGGGCAGGCCGTGAAAGCTCGTTATTCTGCAGATTCAGGATCGCCTGATTTTTGACGGCGGTTACATTTTCCCAGCCGGGACGGGCCATAATCTCTTCTTCCGGCCGGGGGCCTTCTCCGTAATACAGGGAGATAGTCAGAATATAGTCCGGATCCCTCTCCAGCACCTGTTCCTCGGAAATTTCGCCCCAGCCGTCCACGTCGGCGAAGCAGTTGGTCAGCCCCATCATGTTGGCGATCTCGTCCATGAAGGTGTTGGCGCCTGCGGCCCAGAGACCGTATTCCAGCGGGGAAACTTCAAAATAAATGGTTTCCGAGCCGTCGCCTGTGGCGTTTTCCTGAATTTCCTGAAAAGTGGATTTCATGTCGTTGACGACAGAGGCAGCCTCCGCGTCTTTTCCCATCAGGGCGCCGATCATTTCGATGGCTGTATAGACGCCCGCGATATCCTGGGCGTTGCTGACCACCACATGAACACCGGCGTCCTCCAGCTGCTTCACCTGTTCTTCGGTCTGGGACATGGTGCTCATTAAGAGAACCTGAGGTTCCAGAGCCAGGATCTGCTCGATGTTAGTTTCGGAGCCGGAATCCACTGCGGGTACATCCAGCACTTCGGCGGGATAGTCACAGTAGGTGCCTCTTCCCACCAGGGTGTCCCCGGCGCCGATGGCGAAAAGGATTTCGCAGTCGGAAGCCGTAAGGGCTACAACTCTTGTGGCAGGCTCTTTAAGTGTGACGGTTCTGCCCGTCATGTCCGTAACGGTGACGGAGGTATCGGCGGAAGCGTTGGAAGAAGGATTCTCCGATGGGCTCTGCCCGCCTTCCTTAGGACTGCCGCAGGCGGTGAGCGCCAGCAGCATGGCGGCAATGAGAAGCGCCGCGGTAGATCTTGTGCGTTTGACTGATAGTTTCATTGATCAGTCCTCCTTTCTGTATTTTGAAACCGAATAGAAAAAGGAGCAAAAAAATGCTCCCCAGATTGGAGAGTAACACAAATAACGCAGGTTCGCACAGACCCGCGCGGTTTCCACCCAACCCCAGAAGTGTATCATATGCAGACAGGTCTCCCGGCTTGGCCTCTTCCTACTTGGGCGCCTTCCCACCTTACGGCAGTGACTTGATTGCCCTTTCGTCCGCTTCACGGTTACTGGGATAGCCCGACAGTTTCAGTCGATTCCCTCAACGCCTTCGCGTTGGCGCCTCCCGGCGCAAAAGCATATGCTATTCGATTCCTGCAAAGTATATCATCCGCCCTGCAAAAAAGCAAGAAAAATCTGCGAAAACAGGATATGCGCAAGCAGGATACCCAGATAAGATATCTATAGTCTGCAAAGCCAGATTCTGTCTGCATAAAAATATCCCGAAGATCTGGGATCTTCGGGATATTTCTTTTGTTTATCTGTTAGGTATTGCGATCATGTCGCCGATGTGGATCCGGTTCCTATTCCTGATCTGCGGATTTGCCTTTAATAGATCCGTCAGGGTGATACCGTTTTTCGCGGCAATCCTGGAAAGCGTGTCTCCCGCAGCGACCCGGTAGTTTCCAGCCGCTGTGGCTGTCTTCCGGACAATGCTGTCCGTTACCACGATGATATACTCATCGCCCCGCTGCAGCGGGAACATTGCCAGACCTTCCTCTGTAATCCGGAACGAACTCTCATACCGCATACTGCCGGTGATCTCATCGTAAGAATACATCACCGCAAGTCTTCCGGCATACTGAGCGCCAAGCGCCATATGCACATCCAGCTTCTGCGGGAAAAAGCTTTTCTGCCCAATATTCAGAACTCTGCTGAACAGGGCTGTATCTGTCACTTCTTTACTTGCAGCTGCGGGAATATCCGCTTTATTGGTAACGCTGAATGTAATATCCTGCTTTGCCGCCTTTACGTTGTAAGAAGAGAGCGTAACTGTGATATCCGTGCCCGCGGGGTGACATGCCAGTGTGACATTGTCCTTCGCCACGCGGTTCTGTATGGAAACAGGGATCACAAACTCAGTACCGGTAGAAACAGATACGTTGGAGCCCTCGGCAGCCTTATCCAGTGCGGCTGATGCGGCGTTCCAGTTCACATCTACCCTGCTGTTCCATACGGAATCGGAAGGTGCGCTGTTATTATGACCGCCGTTGTTTCCGCTGCCGGACTTGACAATGTTGAAGTTCACCGTCTTACTGCTTCCGGCAAAGGCGCCCATGCCGGTAATGACAACCGATGCGGTTCCCTCATTCACATTATCTTTGTAGGAAAGGCTGTAATCCACGCCCTCCGTCAGAGTCTGGCCGCCATTGATCGTCAGCCTTACCGCAGGCCTTTTCTCGGAACCGCTGTAGGTCTGGTCCGGAATGGCATCTGCCATGGCTGCGGAAATATCGTTGCAGGCGCTGACTGCAAAGGTAGAGAACTTATCGGTGGAGAAGTATACCATATCACCCTCCACCCAGCTGGGGATGGCTTCCACTGTGCCTTCGTGAGCCCGGAGCACCCGAATGATCCGGCCGCCCGCCGGAAGCTTTACACCGAAGGTCATGGTTCCCGCCGTCTGGGTAATACGTCCGATATTCTCATTCCCGGCCTTGACAAAAATATCAATGTCCATGTAGTGAACGGTGGAACCGTCGCCAAGTATGGTGTTGAACTTGCCAGCGTCACCGGCATTTTCCGGCGATGCCACTGTTGTAACACGTATCTCTGTAGAAAGGCGCTGCCGCAGGATAGCGGCGAAACGAATGTCTTCGCCCAGCAGGCTGCCGTTCTTCAAAAGCATGTTCAAGGTGTTCAGAATGGCGGCGTCAGCCTGCGCCTGATCGGCCAGCTGGTCGGAGCCGTTTACGGTCATATCGCCGGTAATGGCGTCATCGTCCACCTTATAGGATGTGGGCGGAATTGCGCGGGTGTCTGTCATTCCACAGACGGAGCAGGTACGGGACTGGGACCCTGCTTCCGTTTCGGTAGCTTCCTCCTCCACGATCCATGGGCTCCAGACGTGGAGAGAAGGATCCGGAGCGATTACAACGCTGCTGTCCGGTTTTGTGGCTCCGCAGCTCAGGCATTTGATGGACTGGCTGCCCTCGCTGTTGCAGGTGGGCCGCTTGTCAATGGTATATTCGTTCGACCAGCTATGGGAAGCGGCGTTGGGATCACTGTTGACCTCGGTATAGCCGCAGGTCTGGCAGATCTTGGTGGTCGTGGTGCCGCCGCAGCCTACAGCCTGGAAAATATTGAAATCATGTCCCTTTGCAGGTTCGCGGATCATGTCATTCGCGGGATCCAACGCGCCGCAGACCTTGCAGTAATGCACCCATTTATGAGGTTCGGTACAGGTGGCGGGGACATCGCGGTAAGCGTAGTCGTGCTTCTTCAAAGAGTCCTCCGTCTTTGTCTTACCGCAGTATACGCAGGTATAGATAATATGGGTCGGCTCCTTACAGTTGCCCCATTTTGTAACTTCGCTCTTGTCAAAAGCATGTTCGGAGGTGTCCACGGTGACGCTGTCGGAACAGCCGTTGCCGGATGCAACGGTGATCGTGGCTTTCCCCACCTTGCCGGTGGCGGTTACAATGGCCCGCATGCCGTTGCTGCGCACATCAAGACTTACGACGTCTGTGTCGCCGGTAACACTCCAATTCAGCTTCGTCACGCCGCTGTCGGCGGGGCTGACCGCCACGTCAATGGTCCGGGAATTTTTTGCGCAGGCATAAAGCGGCAATGTCTCTCCCAGGACCCTCCCGCCGCCTACGCTTCCGTCCTTCATGGTGACGCTGGTCACATTGGTATAGCCCTGATCCTTGTAATTTTCCCAGGTGATCTTTCCGTCCGTGCTGTGCCAGTGGGCCACATAGCGCGTACCGTTCTGGGGAATGGAATAGAAGGACATCTGTTCGCTGCCGCCCTCAGGATACCAGCCGTCGAATACATAGCCGGACCAGCCGTTTTCATCCACGTCGTTGCCGCCGAAGGGAGTGCCGCACTGGCGGTCGCAGGAGAGGACCCCGGTATTCCGGTTCCAGCCGTTATAATCCAGCTTGTAAGTGATCGTGACAGGCTTGTAGAGAGCGTAAAGCGCTGTTTCCTCCTCCTTCAGCTGATCCCCGGGGTTAACCTTTCTGCCTTCACTCGCCAGAGTGGAAAGCCAGTACCAGTAACCCGTCATGGAATGAATTGCATTGGGGTATTTTTCCTTGTCCACGGTATAATTGTATGCGTTGCCGTCGCAGTCCACTGAAAAAGGAAGGGGCTCGGTTTCCTGATATTTGGTGCCGGACTTGTCACCCCAGAAAGCGTATTTGACAGGAGCGGTGTACCAGCCTTGGAAAGTCCAGCCCTCTATCGCGGGCGCCAGTTTGTCCAGGTTGGCGGGCAGCACCCTGTCCTCCGTTAAGACCGCGGAACCGTCCAGAAGATATTCCTGGGGCATCTCACGGTTATTGTCACTGATTTTGCTCATGCCGCTTTTGATATCAAGGGTCCTGAGCGCTACGGTGGGTCCGCTTTCGCTCCCGCCTCCTGAATCTCCGCCGGAAACATCTCCACCGGAGACATCTCCACCGGAAGTACCTCCGCCGGAGATGGTTGATGTTCCCGCAGGCGGCGTCTCTTCCGCATACACCATGCCAATCACGGAAAACATCATTACACCGCACAGCAGCAGGGCAAGATTTCTGCGCAGCCGGTTCCATAATCTGTTGTTCTTCATAGCATTTTTCTCCTTTCCTCCTCATTTTATATCAGTATGATCGTGTTGTTATCGCGGGACGCCGTAACGGCGGACGATCCCGCCCCTCTTTTGTTTTGGAATCATGATATCATGAGATACAGAAATTTGCAATATGGGGAAATTTCCAATTTTGTCCAATAGTATCAGTTCAGCCCGCGCCATTCGCAAAGCCGCGCTAACGCGCTATTCGGCGCTGCGCGCCTGCCTTTGCTCATAAAATGGCGCTCCCTCGGCAGCCGTATTCATCGAAAAATTCGTGCGAGCACGATTTTCCGCTGTATACGGCTGTCGGCTGAACTGATATGTAATATCCTGTTAATTCAGGCTTTGTCATAGTACATTTTCACCCTGATATCCTGCTTGTAGTCCCCGAAATCTTCTCCAAACAGCGTCAGTCCGCCGCAGTTTGCGGTCTCCTTGGGAACGGAGAGAGTAAAATTGATGGTGCTGTTGTAATCAATATGCAGATCGTTAAGCTTCGTTTTAGATATTCTATGGGTGCCGTCGATAAAGGTTCCCTCGGAGTTGATGATCAGTGTCTTTAACAGCCCGTACTGATTCAGCAGCTCCGGCCACCAGAAGGGGGAGAGCATTCCCTTTCTGGAACCGTAGTCGCCGGGGCTGACCCAATTGCCGAGAGAAATGCCGTTGATGTCGAAGTAGATATCGCTGGGGTAGTCTTCGTTGATCTCGGGACACTCGGAGGAAATTTCAAAAGAGATCTGAAGTTCCTGCGGGATCTGGCCCGCGCTCAGGCGGTTCGGCAGGTTGTAAGTGACGCTGCCGTAGCCCATCCAGAGAATGCCTGCCCGAAACCGCTCCGGATAGGAAAATACTCTGGGATCGTCCAGCTCTCCGATAATATGGGCCGTGGTAGCGAGACCGCAGGTGGGGTGCGCGTCGCAGGCTGTATAATGCCCCACGGCGATCTCGTCCTGATAACAATGCCTGGGCGCGGACTGCGGTATCATATCCACCATCATCCGGGAATATACCGGCTGTACGATCTTCATCAACCCCCTTTTCCCGGAGGTGGTCCGGATCGTGACAAGACCCGCGCTTTCCAGTTTTCCCACATGAAGAGAGATGGCGCTGTTGGTCACGTTCAGCATTTTTGCCAGATCGTTCATGCTAAGCTCTTCCTTATAAATAAGTTCCATGATCTGCAGACGCATGGGAGCGCTCAGCGCCTTAAAGACCTCCTCCGCGTCCTTTAATGACTGTAAGTACAGCAAGATATCCTCCCGTCCCGGCGGTATCGGTCGTTTTTCGTTTGCAGCATCGGCGTTTTCCCTTCGGAAGCCGCCGCTTATGCCTGGCCGATCCTGTCAGTTCCTATTTTTGAGTTCATTATAGGCACAGGGAAAGTTTAAGTCAATATGAAAACAGTAAAGAATTTTTCTGTTTTTTTGTTTTACTCTGAAAATATTAAAAAGAGAGAAATTTTTTGTGCATATTTTACAAAACGGCACCCTGAAATTTTACTGCGGAAAGTAAAAATGTTTGTTGACAGATCAAAAAAAATGGAGTACATTAAAGGTAAGGTTGAGCAAAAACACTAATAGTTAAGTAAAAACTTTAATAAAAATCATTAAAATACTACAAAATCCAGAATATGTGCCGTATCTTTCATTTCGTACTAAAATATTTGGATAAAGTGTACAAAGGATGAACGGAAAAAGAATGTTTTTTGCGGCAATCTGAATATTATTAAGCTAAAGGAGACGGGAATTCATGTTCAAACTGTATGTCAATCCCCAAAACAAAAAAGGCCATATCAATAAGGAACTGCAGGGTCATTTCTCCGAGCATCTCGGAAGATGCATCTATGAGGGACTTTATGTGGGAGAGGACTCTCCCATTCCCAACACCAACGGCATGCGCAATGACGTAGTGAACGCGCTGAAGGAAATGCAGATTCCGGTGCTGCGCTGGCCGGGCGGATGTTTTGCCGACGAATATCACTGGATGGACGGGATCGGCCCCAAGGAGAAGCGGAAAAGGATGATCAATACCCACTGGGGCGGCGTGGTGGAGGACAACAGCTTCGGAACCCATGAGTTCATGGAACTGTGCCGTCAGCTGGGCTGTAAGACATACATAAACGGAAACGTGGGAAGCGGCAGCGTCCGGGAGATGAGCGAATGGGTGGAGTACATGACCTTTGAGGGCGTGTCTCCCATGGCGGAGCTGAGAAAACAGAACGGACACGAGGCTCCCTTCCGGGTGGACTATTTCGGCGTAGGCAACGAGAACTGGGGCTGCGGCGGCAATATGAATCCCGAGTATTACGGAAATCTGTACCGCCATTACCAGACTTATGTCCGGACTTATGACGCGAAAAAGCCCATCTATAAAATTGCCTGCGGCGCCAATGTAGACGATTACAACTGGACCAGGGGAGTGCTGGAGACGACCCATAAGGGCGGCGGTTCCTGGGCAAACGGCTTTATGAACGGCCTGTCTCTTCATTATTATACGCATCCCAACGGATGGGAGCATAAGGGGAGCGCCACCGACTTTGATGAGAAGGACTGGTACAAGACGCTGAAAAAGACCCTGTTCATGGATGAGCTGATCCGGCAGCACGGCGCCATCATGGATCAGTATGACAAGGACAAAAAGATCGGGATGATCGTGGATGAATGGGGAACCTGGTTCGACGTGGAGCCCGGAACCAACCCCGGCTTCCTGTACCAGCAGAACACCATGCGGGACGCGCTGGTAGCCGGCATCAACCTGAACATTTTCAACAAGCACTGCGACAGGGTAAAGATGGCCAATATCGCCCAGCTGGTCAACGTACTCCAGTCCGTGATCCTGACGGAGGGCGACAAGATGATCCTGACGCCCACCTATCATGTATTCCATATGTTCAAGTGCCATCAGGATGGGGAGCTGCTTGACAGCTATGTGGAATCCGAGGAGATCGGCCTTGAGGATGAATATAAGGTGCCTAATCTCACGGAGTCCGTATCTCTCGGAAAGGACGGCAGGATCCATATCACCCTCAACAACCTTTCCGTCGAAAAAGACTATGAGATCGAGGGAATCCTGGCGGATACCGCGATCAGGGAGGTAACGGGAACGATCCTCACCGGCGGCATGCGGGATCACAACACATTTGACGATCCCAACAGGGTACATACCGAGAGCTTTACCGGATGCCGCGTGGAAAACAACCGGCTGGAGTTTACGATTCCGAAGTGCAGCGTACTGCATCTGGAAGTGACGGTTTAACGGCAGCATCGGCGAAAAAGATGGAAACAGCGGAAATCCATAAAGAGAAAAGGAGTAGAGGAGGTTCGATATGCTGCGGAGAGAGAAATTACGTCGTGGGCATAGGATAATGGCGGCGGGGCTGGCGTTCTGTATGGCGGCCCAGATGTTCTTTGGAGAATATGTCACCGTCAGTGCGGAACCGGAGCAGGGGACGGAATCGGAGCAGAGTTCCGCGCTGGGAGAGACTTTCAGCATCGAGAGACTGACTTCAAACTATACCCTTGTCAGCGCTGATTATACGGCGGCCGCATACACGGGGGAAACGGTGACGTTTCCTGTGGATAAAGCGCTGTCTGAATCGGACGTGGCCTTTCTGACGAGCGATAACTATGATTACGCAAATCCGGTGGCGGATGTGTCTGTGGGAGATGTGCTGCACCTGACGGTGGATGTGCCGGCAACGGCCCTTTACTGGCTGGGGTTTGATTACCTCTCCTATGACCAGTCTATTCTCCCCATTGAATTTTCGCTGATGATAGACGGGGAGTATCCCTTTTATGAAACCAGAAACCTTTCCTTTGAAACCACATGGAGCCAGAGTGAGGAGCCGTCTCTTGACCGTTACGGCAATGAGATCGTAACCCTGCCCGACAAGCTGATCCAGTGGGAAAGCAAGGCGGTGTCGGACAGCAGCTACCGGTACGCCCAGCCCTTAAGCATCCAGCTTGAGAAGGGCGTTCATGAGCTTGAAATCCAGGTCAGCGAAGGAAATTTCCTTTTAGGGAATCTGTACCTGGAGCAGCCGGAGGTGATCCCGGAGTATACCGGTTTCCAGAAAGCGGAAGGCAGCGAACTGATCACGATTCAGGGAGAAAATTTTTATCTGCGGAACGATTCCTCCATTCACGCCACAGGCGAGTATGACGCGGCCCTGTATCCGCTGAGCGCAAAGGAGACCGTGCTGAATACGGTGGACAGTGCTTCCTTCAAGACCGCCGGCCAGACGATCACATGGTTCTTTCATATTGATAAACCCGGTTATTACTATCTGGGCATGAACTATAAGCAGTCCGACAAGAACGAATTTCCTGTTTTTCTGGACTGGCGCATCGACGGAGAGATCCCGAACACCGCGTTCCAGAACGTAAAGGCGGAATATACCACCCGTTACCGGACCATGACCTTTCAGGACAACGACGGGAACAACCTAAGCGTTTACCTTGACGAGGGCTATCACACCATTTCCGCCACCATCAGTGCGGAAAATTTGCGCTATGTACTGGAGCAGGTGGATGAGATCATGAACGGGATCAATGATCTGTCGCTGGAGGTAACAAAGGTAGTCGGAACCAACAAGGACAAATACAGGGATCTGAGCCTGACCAGATACATACCCGACTTAAAGCCCAGGTTATACGGATGGGTAGACCGTCTGTATGAGCTGGCGGAGATCGGCACGCAGTTCGTGGATGAGAGCGATCCCGAGGATGTGGCAGCCTTCGCATATCTGATTATTGCGGCAAAGCAGTTAAAGAGCTTGGGCGACGATCCCAACGAGCTGATCTACAGGGTCGACGAGCTGTCCACCAGCCAGAACTCCATCAATACCCAGATCGCAAACTTTATTGACCTGATTAACGACAACAACCTCTCCATCGACAGGATCTACGTGTACCAGGAGGGCGCGAAGCTTCCGAAAAAGCTGAATATTTTCCAGATCATCTGGATGTCCATACAGCGGTTTATCAATTCCTTCTTCGGAACCTCGTACTCCGTGGACAACACGGATAAGAACCATATTCAGGTCTGGGTGAACAGACCCAGACAGTATGTGGAGATCATGCAGAAGATGACCGATGAGCAGTTTACGGCCCAGACGGGGATAGAGGTAGACCTGTCCATCATGACGGACGCCAACAAGCTGGTATTGGCCAACGCTTCCGGCGACACGCCGGACATCGCCACCGGCATCAACTATTCCATTCCCTTTGAGCTTGGAATCCGGGGCGCTTTGGTGGATCTGACGAAATTTGACAATTTCACGGAAGTGTTCGGTCGGTACAGCGAAGGTCTGCTGGTTTCCTCCGTGATCGGGGACGGCTTGTATTCTCTGCCGGAGACCATGAACTTCTATGTCATGTTCTACCGGACGGATATCCTGGAGAAGCTGGGACTGGAGGCTCCCGATACGCTGGAGGAGCTGATCGCAATGCTTCCCGACCTGCAGATGAGGGGCCTGAACGTGTATTATCCTACCGCTTCCATGACAGCCATGCGGAACTTCCACGGGACAACGCCTCTGATCTTCCAGCATGGGGGTTCCCTTTACGGGGAGACGGCGCTGGATCTGACCGTGAACGATGAGGCATCCATCGAAGGAATTACGGAGCTGACGGAACTGTTTACCATATACGATATGCCGGTGGATGTTCCCAACTTTTACCAGCACTTCAGGAACGGCGACCTTCCTATAGGAATTGCGGACTTTAACTCCTACAACCTGATTTTGAACGCTGCTCCTGAGATCGCAAACTCCTGGGATATTGCGCTGATCCCCGGACTGGCGGATCCGGAGACCGGTGAGATCCTGCGGTACTGCTCCGGCGGTGCGGAGAGTACGGTGATGTTCCGGTCGGACGATGAAAGAGAAGAAAAGGCATGGGAGTTTATGGACTGGTGGTCCAGCACGGAAGTCCAGGCGGAGTTCGGACAGATGCTTCAGATCATGTACGGAGACGAATACATATGGCCCACGGCAAATCTGGAGGCGTTCGGAAACCTGCCTTATCCCACGGCGCATAAGGATGTGATCATGGAGCAGGCGTCCAACATTCTGGAGGCGCCCAGACTGCTGGGAAGCTACATGATGGAACGTGAGCTGAGCAATGCCTTTAACGATATCGTGGTACAGGGCGATACGCTGAGATCCCGGGTGGACGACATGGTGAAGGTGGTGGACCGGGAGACGGAAAGAAAGCTGGAGGAATTTGGTTACATCGACAGTGAAGGCAATGTTCTGAAGGAGTACATGGTGCCTTCCGTGGAAGTGGTACAGCGGATCTTTCGGGAAAAAGGCAGATGACCGGTTACGGCGGCAGCGGTAAAGACTGCGGTAAGCAGAAGAAATGAGAGGTGGCCATGATTACAAAGAACAAAATCGGCAGAAGGGAGCGCTCCAATAAGGCCGGATATCTTTTCGTACTCCCCTATGCGCTGTTGTTTATCATCTTCATACTGACGCCGGTGTTGCTGGCGGTGGTGCTTTCCTTTACAAACTTTAACGCCATTCAGTCTCCAAAGGCGGTAGGCTTTTTAAACTACATTATCCTGATTACGGCGGATGAGACATTTATGCAGTATGTCCTGCCGAATACGGTTAAATATGCGTTGATCGTGGGTGTAGGCGGTTATGTGCTGGCGTTTCTGCTGGCGTGGGCTCTGGCAAACCTGCCGAAGGTGCCGAGGACGATATTCGCGCTGATCCTCTACTCCCCCAGCATGACCACCGGTATCGCCATGACGGTGCTTTGGAAGATCATTTTTACAGGGGACCAGACGGGGTATCTGAACAGCTGGCTGATGGATATTGGTGTGATCAACGAACCTATTATATGGCTTGTAAACACCGACTATCTTCTGCCCATCGTCATCCTCATCGGACTCTGGAGCAGCATGGGCGTTGGATTCCTTGCAATCCTGGCCGGTATTTTGAACACAGATGAGTCTCTTTACGAGGCGGCGGCGATCGACGGCGTGAAGAACAGGTTTCAGGAAATGCTTTATGTGACGATCCCCAGCATGCGGCCCCAGATGCTGTTCGCGGCGGTTATGCAGATCGTGGGCGCTTTCCAGAACGGACAGATCGCGTCCCTGCTGGCAGGCAACCCCACGCCGGGCTATGCGGCCCAGCTGATCGTAAACCACATCGAGGACTATGGCTTTATCCGGTACGAGATGGGTTACGCGGCTGCCGTGTCGGTGGTGCTTCTTTTGATCGTACAGATATTCTCCACGATTTCAAAAAGACTGTTCGGTGAGGAGTAAGGAGGAGGAAACATGGCATATAAAGGGCATAAGATCAATCCCAACAAATTTGAAAAGGGCCAGATCAAGATCATGCTGGCAGTGCTTCCGCTGGTGATCCTGACCGGACTTCCCATTGTGTTTATTGTGTTCCACGCGTTTAAACCCATGCAGGAGCTGTTTGCGTTCCCGCCGAAGTTTATTACCACGCACCCCACGCTGGACAATTTCCGGAACCTGTTTAAGGCGTCCCGGTCGGCCGGCATCCCTCTTTCCAAGTACGTGTTCAACAGCCTGATGATCACGGTGGCGGTGGTGTTTTCTTCCCTGATTTTTTCCACGGCGGCGGCGTACTCTCTGTCAAAGCTGAAGTACAAGGGGCGGAACGCGATGATGCAGATTAACCAGCTGGCGCTGATGTTCGTGCCGGTGGCGGTGATGATCCCCCGCTATCTGGTGGTGAACGTCCTCGGCATGACAAATACCTACTGGGCGCAGATTCTTCCGCTGATCCCTCTGCCCGTAGCGCTTTTCCTGGTAAAGCAGTTTGTGGATCAGGTGCCGGACTCCCTGATAGAGGCGGCTTACATGGACGGGGCGAAGGAGATCCATATTTATATGAAGGTGATCCTCCCGCTGATCAAGCCGGCCATTGCCACGGCGGCGATCCTGGTCTTTCAGCAGGTATGGACCAACATGGAGGCATCCAACTATTATGTGAATGACGATGGACTGAAGACGCTTGCATTTTATATGAATACGCTGACCAGCGCCACCACCACCAACACGGTAGCCGGTCAGGGTATGTCGGCGGCGGCATCCCTGATCATGTTTGTGCCGAACCTGGTGCTTTTCTGTATCCTTCAGAAGAACGTGATGAACACGATGGCGCATTCCGGTATCAAGTAAAGCGGGGAAGAGAGGAAATTGATGAAAAGGGTATCGAAAAAACTTTTATTATCATTGGCAGCAGTCCTCCTTGCGGCAGGAATGGCCGTGATACCGGCGTATGATACGGCGGCGGATTCCCCTTACCGTACTTACACCGTGGACGGATACGGCTATGTGACGGAGACCCAGACCGCCTATCTGCCTTACGCCATTATCACCAAGGTGGGCGAAGAAGCGCTGTCGGGACCGACGGATTTTATGCTGACGGACGATGGGCTGATCTACATTCTGGACAGCGGAAACGCCCGGGTAGTGGTATCCGACAGGGGGGGCAATCTTGTCAGGACCTTCGGGGAAGGAACCCTGGTCAGTCCCCGGGGACTGTATGTGACAGAAGACGGAACCTGTTACGTGGCGGACAGAGACGCAAGAAGCATTTTCCTCTTCGATCAGGAAGGGGAACTGATCCGAAGCTACGGGAAACCGGATCACCCTCTGTACGGCAGCACCCAGGATTTCCTGCCGTTAAAGATCGTGGTGAACGAGGCAGGGACCATGTACATTATCTGTGAGTCCAACACCAACGGCATTGTACAGATCAGCCCTGTGGAAAACGGAACCTTCCTCGGATATTTCGGGACGAACGCGACGAACCCTTCCCTTTGGAACATCGTCTGGAGAGCGATCCAGACCGACGCCCAGAGGGCGAAATCCCAAGCCAATATCCCAGCCACGCCGGACAATATGGCCATCGACGAAAAGGGCCTGATCTACACCGTGACCAGAGGCGAAGAGGAACGGACCCTGAAGAGACTGAACATTGCGGGAACCGATATGATCGCAGGCGCTGCGGATGCTTACGAAGACACCCCGGCGGCGGTAGCGGTAGGCAATCACGACAATGTGTTCGTGGCCTCGTCACAGGGTTATATCTATGAATATACCAACGAGGGCGAGCTGCTCTTTGTGTTCGGCGGAAGTGACGACGGCCAGCAGAGAATCGGCCTGTCTACAAAGCTGGAAGCCATTCAGGTGGATGAGGAAGACAGGATCTATGTGCTGGATTCCGACAATGCATGGATTCAGATCTATGAGCCCACCGAGTTTACCGGACTGCTCCACCAGGCCCTGTACCTGTTCTCAAAGGGCCGCTACACGGAGAGCAAGGAACCGCTTACGGAAGTCCTTAAGATGAACAACCTGTTCGACTATGCAAACATGGCGATGGGAAGGGCTCTGATCCAGGAGGAGGATTATGAAAACGCCATCGTGTACGCCAAGCTTGCAAAGGATTACGAGGGATATTCGGATGCATTCTGGGAAATCCGGAACAACTGGCTGAAACGGAACCTGGTGACGGTGATACTGATCCTCCTTGGCGCCTTTCTCCTTTATAAGGTGATAAAGCTCCTGGATAAGAAAAAAGGAATCCTGAAGCCGGTGCGGGCGGTGCTTTCAAGGATCGGAAACGTCAGGCTGATCAGGCAGCTGCGCTACATGTTCTACTTTATGAGACATCCTTTGGATGGCTGTTATGGCATCAAACGGCAGGAAAGGGTTTCCGTGGCCAGTGCCAACCTGATGGTGGCCATCATCATTCTCTTTACCATTATCAACAAGTATTTCTGCGGATTCTTGCTGAAAACGGTGAGAGAAGGAGTCTACGATCTGGTATCGGATATCGGTCTGGTTGTGATCGCCCTGCTGCTTGTGACAGGGTGCAATTACCTGATCTGCACCATAAACGATGGCGAAGGAAAGCTGAAGCATATTTACTGCTCCTTTGTATACAGCCTGTCGCCGTACATCGTGATCACGCCGGTGATCTTCGTTCTCTCCCATGTGGTGACGAACAACGAAGTGTTCTTTGTGGAATTTGCGCGACTGTTCATGGTGGTCTGGATCGCGGTCCTGGTATTTATCTCCATCAGGGAGATCAACAACTACACGATCAAGGAGACGGTGAAGATCATATGTCTGACGGCGTTTACCATTCTCATCGCACTGCTGCTGGCGTTCATCATTTATGTGCTGTGGTCGCAGGTATTTGACTTTATTCGCTCGATCTTCGGAGAGGTGGTGTATAAGCTTGGCAACTAAAAGGGAAAAGCAAAACGGAGCCTTAAAAAAGAAAATTGCGCTGCTGCTTGCGCTGGTATGCCTGCTGACAATGCCCGGCGTGTTCTCCGTTCCCCTTACGGCGCATGCGGAGCAGCAGCTCAACGGACACAGTCTGATCGCGGAAAACAGCCGTTATGCGCTGTATATGAATGAGGAATACCTCTCCATCATCGTACAGGATAAGGCGACCGGAAAGTATATGGAGTCCGCGGTGTCCTACGATGACGGAAAAAACAACGAGCTCTGGCTTGGCCAGATGCGTTCCGGCCTGCTGCTCCAGCTGATCTACGGCACCAACGATACCATGCAGGCGGATCTGATCAACGACGACGTTACAAAGACCGTCACCTATACGGATAACGGGTTTGCGGCGGATGTCTACTGGAACCAATACAAGCTTGGTATGCGGCTGGAGGTGGAGCTTACCGAAAACGGCGTGATCGCACGAGTGCCGGACGAATCCATCCGGGAGGATGACGACACCTATTATATCGGCACCATCGCCATCTACCCCTATATGGGCGCCTGCTACAAGGATGATAAGGAAGGCTACATGCTGATCCCGGACGGCAACGGCGCTCTGATCTACTTAAATGACAAGGAGGGCCGCTTTAAGACCGGCTATTCCAGCATGATCTACGGCTCGGACGCGGGATTTATTGACAATACGGTGACCACGCTCTTCTGGGATGAGTATAAGATGGTCAACAGTGCAAACAACGTTCTGGCGCCTATCTTCGGCATGGCATACACGGATGACGAGATCGCCTATCTTGCGGTGGTGGAAAACGGTGCGGAGAGAGCGACCATAGAGGCGCTGCCAAACGGTGCGAACATTGACTATAACCGGATCTATGCGAGGTTTATCGAGAGAAAGCTTTATAAACAGCCTACCAGCAACAATACGACGGTGGGATCCTTCGATACGGTAGAGTCGGACAGAAGCCATTCGGATCTGCAGATCCGTTACCTGTTCCTCTCCGGCGGGGAGGCAAATTACAGCGGAATGGCGGCTGCCTACAGGAATTACCTGATGGAAAACGGAAGTCTTGTCAAAAAGGAAGACACCTACCGCACCCGCGTGGATTTTCTGGGAAGTGACAGGGAGTCCTGGGTAATAGGGACCAACGCGGTGGTGATGACTACCGTGGAGGACATTCAGGATATCTATTCCGATCTGAAGGAAGCCGGCGTGACGGATCTGTTCAGTGTATACAAGGGCTGGCAGAAGGGAGGGATCTATAATCTGCCGGTGACCTCGTACAAGGCGGACGGAAAGATCGGGGGAACAAAGAAGCTGACAAAGCTGATCAAGGACGCAGAGGAGGAGGGAATCAGCTTCTATCTGTATGAGGACGCGCTCCGGATCAATCCCGACGAGAACAACGCTACCTTTAATGTAATCAAGCAGGTCAACAAGAGAAAATATGTGGAAGAAACCTATAAGGATGTGTATGAGGAGTTCAATTACCTGACGCCGGCCAGAAGTGACGAACTGTTTACCAAATTCGTCAACAATGCCGCCAAAGAAGGCGTGACGGCGCTGGCGGTAAGCGGCGTTTCCGACAGCCTGTTTACCTACAATTACAGCGGCACCAACTACACCAGATTCAACTGTGCGGACAGCTACGATCAGATGTTCGGCAGTCTGGACGGTTCTGCGGAGTTTGTCCTGGAGGCGCCCTTTGCATATCTCTGGAAATATACGGATGCCTTCCTTGATATGCCGCTTTACACATCCAGCTACATTTACGAGGATGAGAGCGTTCCCTTCCTCTCTATGGTGTTAAAGGGCGTGATACCAATGTATTCGGAATATGTAAACTTTGAGGCCAACAAGCAGGAATTTTTCCTGAAGATGGTGGAAACGGGCACATACCCTTCCTTCTATCTCACAAAGGAAAGCTCCGCCGACCTGATCTATACGAACTCCAACGATGTTTACAGCTCCGAGTACAGCGTATACCGCGATACCATTGTGGAATATACGACACAGCTGAAGGAGCTGAACGATAAAGTGGCGGGGGCCTTCATCGCGGGGCACGAGATCAGAGGCAATGGTATCACGGTCGTAACCTATGACAACGGTGTGACGGTCTACATCAACTACAGCACTTCCCAGCAGACTGCGGACGGTTACACCCTCGAAGGAATGTCCTATAAGGTGGTTGAGTAAATGAGCAGAGAAAAGAAAACCAAAAACCCCAAGGTAAAGCTTGGAAAGCTTGAAAAAAAGGAAGCCCGAGTAGGATATGTCTTTATTCTTCCCTGGCTGATAGGCGTACTGGCGTTTATGATCTATCCGCTGGCCCAGTCCTTTTACTACATGTGGTTCAACATCAGGATCACGCCCCTGCAGACCAAATTCATTTATGTAGGCACGGGCAACTTTACCCAGATCTGGCTGGAGAATCCGGAATTTCCCCAGCAGATCGTGACCTATCTCTGGCAGACGATCCTGGAGGTGCCGATCATCGTGGTGTTCGCGCTGCTGATCGCCATGATGTTAAACGGAAAGATCCGGCTGAAGGGCTTCTTCCGGCTGGTGTTCTTTCTGCCGGTAATCATCGTCAGCGGACCGGTGATGAACATGCTGGTAGACGAAGGCGCGGCGACGATCCCGGCCATGAACGTACAGTCTATTGTGGCGGCGCTGGACTCTTTCCTGCCCACCAGCCTGGCGAACAACATCGGGGATCTCTTCTCCAGCATGATCATGATCCTCTGGTATTCCGGCGTACAGATCCTGATCTTCCTGTCGGCGCTGCAAAAGATCGATCCTTCCCTTTATGAGGCGGCGAAGATCGACGGCGGCTCCAAATGGGAATGCTTCTGGAAGATTACGCTTCCCACCATAAAGCCCATGATCCTGCTGAACGCGGTGTATTCCGTGATCTTCCTCTCCGGAAACGAACAGAACTCTCTGATCACAATGATCCAGTCGGCAATGTTCTCCGGGACAAAGGAGAAGGGTTACGGCTATGCATCCGCCATGGCGTGGATGTATTCGCTGGTGGTAACGCTGGTGGTCCTGCTCTTCTTCCTGCTTTTGGGATCTAAGAAGGATATCTACGACAGACAGGTGAAGCGCAGAAAGCGCCAGATGAAGAAAGAAGCAAGACAGGCGAAAAAGATAGAAAGGAGGGGAATCCGAAATGTCAAAAAGCTCGAGCACGCGCGCAAAAAGCGCAACTACAAAACCTATGACGGCGAAGGAGATTATCGCTAAGCATTTTACCAGAGAAAAGCTGCACCGCTTTGTGTTCGGCACAAAGGAAAAGGAAGGCGCCGGCAAGCAGATCATCGTATACGGACTGCTGATCTGTATTGGATTTATTTATCTTTACCCGATCCTTTATATGGTCAGCACCAGCTTTATGAACCGGGAGGATCTGCTGGATACCTCTATCAAGTGGATTCCAAGCACCCTCTTTGTAAACAATTACATTGACGCGGCAAGAAGCATGGACTTCTGGGCGTCTCTGGGGAAAGGAATCCTGATCGCGGGGCTGCCCACTCTCTGCAATGTGGCTGTATGTATGCTGATCGGTTACGGCTTTGCAAGCTTTCAGTTTAAGGGGAAGAATATCCTGATGGGGCTTTTGATCTTTTCCTACATCCTGCCCAGCCAGGTGACCATGATCCCAACCTATGTGCTGTACAACAAGATCAAGATACTGGGAACCATCTGGGCCTTTATCCTGCCCGCCCTGTTCGGAAACGGACTGAATTCGCCCATCTTTATCCTGATCTTCTATCAGTTCTTTAAGCAGGTGCCGAAGGTGCTGATAGAGGCGGCGAAGATCGACGGCGCGGGATATTTCAAATCGTTTGTGCGCATTGCCGTTCCCTCGGCCGCGCCCGCTATCCTGACGGTGTTTTTGTTCTCGTTCGTGTGGTACTGGAATGAATCTTACCTGACGGAGCTGTATGTAAGAGGACTCACGACCCACAGCGAATGGACGAATCTGGTGATCCAGCTGAAGAACTTTACCACAAATTATACCGAAACCCGAACGGCCACCGGGGACATGGCGACGGACCTGAACGAGACCATACGGCTGGCGGCCACAATGCTCAGCGTTCTGCCGCTGATGATCATGTACTTCTTCCTGCAGAAGCACTTTGTGGAGAGTATCGACAGGACCGGTATCACTGGCGAATAAAAGGCGTAAAACCGAATCTTTGCCGGCGGGCGCCGGCTCAGAGATAAAAAGGAGGAAAACTATGAAAAAGAAAATTCTAAGCGCTCTTCTGGCGCTGACCATGACACTCCCGCTGGCTGCCTGCGGCGGCGGAAGCGGCGGATCGGGCAATGTGGACGAAAACGGCGTTACCACGGATGAGATCACCCTCACCTACTGGCATTTCGAGGATGAGAAGACCATGGAGCTCATGGCGGAAAAATTCACGGATATGTACCCCAATATCCATGTGGAATGCCGTCTGATCGACGATATGAGCCAGGACCTTTCCGCGGCGGCCAGCGCGGGCAACTTCCCGGATGTCTTTGCCGGCACGGACATTGACACTGCTCTGGCAAACCAGTATTGGGCGGACATTTCCGAATACTACGACGCGGACCCGGAGACCCAGAATCTGCTGCCTACCATCAACGAGTACGGTCTCGGCTGTTTTGACACCGACAAAAGGTATGCGGTTCCCACGAACTACGCGCCCAGCGCGATCTTTATCGACAGAAACGTGATCAAGGCCTTAAACCTTGAGATGCCCCGGACCGACTGGACCTGGGACGAGATGATCCAGCTGATCAAGGATGCCACCAGAGAAGGCGCCGCAGGCGAAATGAAATACTTCGGCCTGGGTTATTACAACCGGCTGGATTCTCTGTACGGTATTGCGGCATGCTCCCCCGAGGAACGTCAGATCAAAGGTGAGTTCGGATTCAACGGCGAAGATTTTGATCTCTCCTACTGGGCAAAGGGCGAGCAGGAGTTCTCGGACCTGAAGCTGAACGGATACGTTGCTCCCCAGACCGAGACCCAGGAGATGGAAGACTGGACCGGCGACTGGGAGGGTTATTTCGGAACCACCGGCCATGTGGCAGTGTTCTCGGAGGGCTTCTGGACCTTTATGAATATCTGGGGCGTGGAAGGCTATCAGGATCAGTGGGGTCTTGACATTGTTCCCTACGTTACGCCCAATGTAGTGGACGAGAGGGAGCACAACGTGATCGGCCAGATGTTCATGGCGGGCGTCTCAACCTCCTGTGAGCATCCCTACGAAGCGTATCTTCTGCTGAAGTTCATGACCTTCGGCCTTGACGGCTGGAAGGCAAGGCTTGACATCTATGAGGACGAGAGCATCGTAAACGCCAGCAATGTACCTCTGAAGAACGCCGGAATGCCCATGCCCACCACGATGGACAAGGAAGTCTGGAACCGTTATAAGCAGCTTTTCTATCACTATGAAGAGAACAAGCGGTACTGGGATGACTTCTTTGCAAGCGTGACCCGCCCTGTTTGCTATGGCTGGTGCAATATCGCGGGCTACTGGAACTTCTGTGACCAGTATTTCAACAAGATCGGCATTCATGATCTGGTCGACGCGGGAAAAGCCAAGGCGGCGGACTATGTGGAGGAAGCCACCGAGCAGGCAAACTATTACCACGCGGAAGCGATGATCGCTTATTTCGGGCCTAACGGATACGATATCCTTTCCGACGATGACATCGCGAAATATCAGGCAACGGTAGACGCCTTTGAAGCCAAGTACAATCAGTAACGGCGGAAAAAGGTTTCTATAAATGAACCAAAACGACAGGGCGGCGGCAGTCCCGCCGTTCTGCCAGCGCCGCGGATGCGGCAGAAAGAGAGGAAAATATGAAAAAGAAGTTTGTGAGCACGCTGCTCGCAGCCGCAATGGTAGTTTCTCTTGCGGCGTGCGGCGGCGGAGAGTCGGGCAATGAATCGTCCGGCGGACAGTCCAGTGAACAGTCCAGCGAACAATCCAGCGAACAGTCCGGCAGTGACAGCACGGAAAACCAGGGAGGCGCAGAGGTTACCCCCGAAGCAATTCCCGATGCGTTTGCGCACATCACCTTTGACGAGGGCGCAGGCGAGGGCTACACCGTAGTGGAGCGGGCGGAGAACGAGCCCGGCGCTCTGGACGGCGCAACCCACGGTATCGTGGATTCCACCGCAACCGTAAGCTATGCGGATGGTCCTGTAGGCCAGGCAGTTTATCTGGACGGCGAGCACGCGCTGAATCTGCATCTGGAGCCTACCAATACGGATACCTACACCGTATCCTACTGGATGAACGCGGACAGAGTGGCTACCTACGCGCCTACCCTTACCATGGGTTACAATATGGGCAAGGCTGCTGACGCGGGCAACGACGTAACATGGTTTAACGTAACTCAGTCTGAGTGGGGCACTGACAGTGCCAAGATCTTCCCTATCGTATGGAGCCGCAACGAGGCCAGCGACGCACAGGACGGCACGGACTGCTGGCCTTGGATGTATGCGTTTGATGACCAGAGACACGGCATCAAAGAGTGGGTGATGGTGACCATCGTCTGCTCCGGTGAGGCCCAGACCGGTGCGGCTGGCACAACCACCGCGGGCGCTCAGTATTACCTCAACGGCAATCTGGTATATGATTCCGCCGACAACTATACGAACCACACCTACTGGGAGGAGTGGACCTGGGACGCATCCCTGGCGCCTAACATCATGAAGCCCGGCGACGCGCAGTTCGAGTCCTGGTTCGGCATCAACTACTGGGATACCATCTACAAGGGATTTGTGGACGATCTGTATGTGTTTGACACCGCTTTGACCCCCGGCCAGGTTCTGTCCCTGTATCAGATGGGCGACCCTAACGTTTCTTCTGTAGCTCCCGAAGGCGCTGCAGGTAACGAGGAAGAGCCTCAGAATCCTGTGGTGACCATTACCGGCACCCAGCTTGGCGCAGAGGACTTTACTTCCGGCTGGTGGACCACCTTCAGCGAGGGCTGGGAAGTTCCCTCCGGTGAAACCGTTTCCAAGACCTTCGTAAACTGGCACGGCGCAGAGGCTTCCAACTGGAACAACTTTGTGATCGTTCTGCAGAGCGAGGCGGTAAGCCCTCTGGAGAAGTCGGCGGATTGTGTGGAGTACGCTGTACTGCGTGCGGACAACTGGGGCTGGAAAATGGACGGCGATACCCAGCTGACCACCGGCGACAGTCTTGATACGCTGGGATGGACGGTTGAGAGCGACTGGAACTGGGATACCTTTGCAGCCGATCTGCAGGGCGCGACCGTTACCGTATCCGTTACCAACAACGGCGACACCGCGGATGTAGAGTGCCAGATCACTACCGCCGCAGGCGACACGCATTTCCAGAACTATAAGAATATTGCAATCAACGACGGAGCCCTTGGCTTCTGCCTGACCGTCGACAGCTCCATGCTGGATATCCAGTAAGCATCGGAAGCATCCCGCAGAAAGGGAACGTATCTGCGGGTATAGAAAGCAAAATAGGAAAAAGACACTCCGGGTTACGGATCAAACGGAATCCGGAGTGTTCTTTCTATTTGCAGGATCCTTGAAAACATCAGATCTTTAAGAAACCGTTAAAATTCCTTTAATAATGTTTAAGAGTTCCGGCGCAGACTTGGCAGGGCGGATTCAGGACGTATAATAAGGATAGCAGTCCTGTATCGGAATGCGGAAAGGAACCGAAAAATGAAAAGGAAAAGAAGTGCCGATCTGATTATGCCGCTGCTTTTATCCTGTTCTCTCCTGCTGGCCGGATGTGCCGGAACTTACGGCGCGCCGGGTATGGGGAAGGATCCGATTTCGGAGGAAGCCGAAAGCTTTGGGGAGGTCCTGACGGCAGAATGGTGGGAAAACGGTTTTCAGGAATCGGCGTCCGGGGCCGCCGAGATCCCTTATTATGAGCTTCGGAGAAGTCCCTGCAAAAATCCCGACATCGACGTTTCGGCGTTCTGGCAGAAAGAAATCTTCGCCTTTTCCTGGGATGCAAGGTATTTTTTTGACAGCGCGGAGACCTCTGACGGCTGGCGGTATTTTCTGACGTGCCAGAAGGAAGATCTTGAAACGGAGAATCCGAAAGAGATCCTGACGGACGGGCAGGAGCGTCCGGAAGGCTATGGAATCTGTATGGATGTGAGTACAGAAGACCGGATCGCCGTTCTTTTTTACCAAAAGGTTTCGTCCTCCTATCAGCTTCTGACCCTGAACGAAAAGGGCGAACTTTTGGATGTGCGGGATGTGACGGCGGCTTATGGGGAACTCGAAATTTCTCAGGAGCAGTTATCGGAACCCGGGAGCTGGTGGTGTGACGGGGATGGATACCAGTACCTGATTTCTCCGGACAGAACCTCGCTTGCGGTCATAGATCCCACGGGGAAGGTACTGCTGCAAAAGGAGTGCGGCGGCGAAGGGGAATCCTTTGCCGGGGCCTTTCATATGCCGGACGGAAGCGTGGTATTTTCCAAAGGAGACCTTTCCGGCGGCGGATCGAAGCTTTTTCGGATCGAAGTTCCTTCCGGAACGGAAAAGATCCTCTATCAGTGCGGGGAGGTGCTGCTGAAGCAGTTTACGGCGACACCCCAGGGGCTGTTATATTATTCCTCCAAAGAGACGCTCTGGATGTGGGATCTGAGATCCGGGAAAAAGACAAAGCTTTTTTCTTATTCGGGAAGCGGGATTTCACCCAACGACAGGGATACGGGCCAGACCTGCTGGCTGACGGTAAGCGGAGAGGGGGAATTTCTTCTCTATGACACCGCCGCCGGGAACGTTTCCGCGTTTGCGGATCAGATGCCGGTCACGGGGGAAGAGATTACCTGTGTTATGATGTCGGATCTGTTAAATTATATCCGGCCAAACGCGGTGGTTTTCAGCCGGGATTACGGCGGCAGACAGATTACCGTTGAGTTGTTGAGCGGACTTCTGGAGGATAACTGGGCGCTTCTGTCGGCCAGAGTGGCAGCCGGAAACATACCTGATATCATGGTGGTAAATAGCAGAGATCAGGTGACGGCGCTGCAGGAAGCGGGAGCACTTACGCCCCTGGAGGAATATCTGGACAAAAAGACAGTGGATTCCCTTTTTATGGGCGCCCGCATGGCAGGAACGATAGACGGGAAGCTGTACGGGATCCTTCCGGTTGCGATGGCGTATGTTCCCGCCGTGTCTGCTGCTTTGTGGAAGGAGGATAGCTGGACGCTTGGGGATATACTGGACCTTGCGGAAAACCGGGATCTGGAAGGGCTGTATTACGACCCGTTCAACGGCGGAGGCAGTCCGTCGGACAGTCTGAATTTCCTGCTGGGAGGTCCGGCGGGAAAGAACCCGTTTTACAGCGAAGAAAGCGGAGTCAGCAATTTTGACAGCGAGGATTTTTGCCGCCTGCTGGAGATCTGCAGGAAATACGGCGACATGTCCGGGGTTTCCGAAGAACAGGCGCGGGAATGGCTTGGGCAGGGAAAGATACTTGCACTGAAAGAATGGATACGAAATATTGCCGGATATGCCGAACTGCGGGATGACTACGGCGACGCCGTTCATTTTGTGGGATATCCGGGACAGGAAGACGGCATAGGAATTTATGTGAGCACATGCTATGTGCTGGCAGGGAAAAACGCGAAGTATCAAGAGGAGACAGCCGCGTTTCTGGAATATCTGCTGAGCGGGGAAGCTCTGGAGAAAACGGAATTTATGACGTTGACCAGGCCGTCCGCAGAGAACAGCATCTATACGTATGAGACAAGCGACGGGACAACAATGGTCTCATACAAGGGAGGAAAAGATCTGCCTGTGCGGGAGGACGGAAGCTCTTATCTGGAGGAATATCTGGAATTTATGGACCGTCTTGGCAGTGAAAACAGCAAGTCGCCGATCCGGGAGATCATCAGCGAGGAAACGCAGCCATTCTGGAACGGCACAAAAAGTGCAGAGGAAGTGGCAGAGATCATTGACAACCGGGTACAGCTGTACCTGGATGAAAGGTAAGAGGTGTATCATGGAAGAGATCAGAGAAAACAAACCCTTTATTGAACAGCGGGCGGACCCTTATGTGTACCGTCATACCGACGGCACTTATTACTTTACCGCTTCCGTTCCGGCCTATGACCGGATCGTGCTGCGCCGGTCGGACAGCCTTTTGGGGCTTGCGAAGGCGCCGGAAAAGACGGTGTGGAAGAAGCATGAAAGCGGGGAAATGAGCCGGCATATCTGGGCGCCGGAGCTGCATTATCTCGACGGGAAATGGTATCTGTATTTTGCGGCGGGCGAGCAGGACGACATGTGGAAGATCCGGCCCTTTGTACTGGAGTGTACGGGACAGGACCCCATAGAGGACGCCTGGGTGGAAAAGGGGAAAATGCAGCGTTCCGACGACGATATTTATTCTTTTGAAGCGTTTTCCCTGGATGCGACGATCCTGGAAAACAAGGGCGAAAGATATTTTATCTGGGCGGAAAAGGTCAGCGTAGGGATCCAGATCTCGAATCTCTACATAGCGAGGATGGAGTCGCCCACAAAGCTTGCCACGGCGCAGGTTTTGCTGACCACGCCGGATTACGACTGGGAGCGCAGGGATATCTGGGTCAACGAAGGGCCCGCGGTAATTCGGAAGAACGGGCGGATCTTCCTGACCTATTCCGCCAGCGCAACCGGCGAATGTTATTGCATGGGAATGCTGAGCATCGGGGAAGACGAGGATCTGCTGGATCCAAGGGCGTGGAAGAAGGAGAGATATCCTGTGTTGTCCAGCTGCCGGGAGGCGGGCCTTTATGGCCCCGGCCACAACAGCTTCACAAAGCTGCCCGACGGCACGGATGTGTGTGTGTACCATGCGAGACCTTACGCGGAAATACAGGGAGATCCCCTCTATGATCCCAACCGCCACGCCATGCTGATGAAGGTGGAATGGGACGAAAAGGGCTATCCTGTGTTTGATTACAGGAACGGAATGGTCTGAAAGAGTTTTCTTATGGACGGTAATGAGTTGACCGCCGGACCACGGCACGGTAAAATAGACAGTGAAAACAGAAAAAAGACCAGCGCAGAAAAGGAGTAAAGAAAGTATGTTAGAAGCGTTAAAGAAACTGGTTTACGAGGCAAATATGGAGCTGCCGAAACACGGACTTGTAACATTTACCTGGGGCAATGTAAGCGCCATCGACAGGGAGAGCGGCTATTTTGTGATCAAGCCCAGCGGCGTGCCCTATGAGGAGCTGTCTCCTGAGGATATGGTAGTGATGGATCTGGAGGGAAACCGGATTGAGGGCCGCTACAATCCCTCTTCCGACACGCCGACCCACGCGGAGCTGTACAGGGCGTTTCCTCAGATCGGCGGTGTGGTTCATACCCATTCTCCCTGGGCGACCAGCTGGGCGCAGGCGGGCCGTTCCATTCCCTGTTACGGGACTACTCACGCGGATTACATTTACGGCGAGGTTCCCTGCCTGAGAACGCTGACGGAAGAAGAGATCAACGAGGCGTATGAGAAGAATACGGGGCTTTTGATTGTAAACGAGTTCCGGAAAAGAAATCTGGACGTGGAAGCGGTTCCCGCCGTGCTCTGCAAGAACCACGGTCCCTTTGCATGGGGTAAGGACGCCAAGGAAGCGGTACACAATGCGGTGGTGCTGGAGGAAGTGGCGAAGATGGCCGCAAGGACGGAGTGGATCTGTCCGGACGTAAAGCCTGCGCCCCAGGAGCTGCAGGATAAGCATTATTACAGGAAGCACGGCGCAAACGCCTACTATGGCCAGAGCGGGCGCTGAGTCTGAAAAGAAGATCGTCCCGGCCCCGAAAAGCCGGGGAAAAAGCAGGATCAGACCGGTCATGAACCGGCAGAATGTGAGGAAGAGATGAGACGGATCAAGAGCCTTTCGGCGCTTACTGTACTATGTTTCACGTTATTATTATATTCCCGCCCCGTTCAGGCCCAGGGGGAAGCCGTTTACACCACAACGGAAAACGGCGTCACCGTTACGCTGACCACGGATAAAACGGAGTATAAGGCGGGAGAAGAGATCCATTATACGATCACGGTGGAAAACGGCAGGTACGGCTGGAGCACCGAAGCGTTTTCCATGGAGTACAAGAACACGGAAGGCCTGAATCCGGCAGGAGAAGAAGCGCTTCCCGATTCCGTATCGGCTTTGGCATACGGGGAAACCGCGTCCGTAAGCGGCACTCTGAAAGGGGATCCGCAGCTTTTCCCCTCAGAGGGCATAAGCGTCGGCCTGATCGTGGGTCTGGCTGTGGCTGCGGCGGTTATCATACTGGGGGTTGTGCTGTTTGTTGCGCTGCGGAAAAAGAAGAAGGGCGGCGCGAAGGCAGCGGCGCTGGCGCTGGCGGCTGTCCTGGCCGGACAGGCGCTTTCGGCTCAGGCGGCTTCCGTCGACGAGACCATCACATTCCGTCCTTACCTGAGACTGACCTATGGGGGTAAGGAGATCATGGTGCGCGCCATTATGGATGTCCCGATGAATCAGCAGCTTCAGGTGATCGCGCCGGAGGACAGACTGACTTATCAGAGGATTACATGCCACGATCCTTCCATCTTCCGGGATTTCGACGGAACCTATTATATTCTGGGAACCCACATGACCGGCGGCTATACGAAGGATCTCTACAACTGGACCAGCATCGACAACGAATACAGAGCCTCCTTCACTGAGGAGGTAAAGGCGCAGATCCGGGCGTGGAACAAGGATGAAAGCGTGGGAAACTGGTTCGATTATCTTTGGGCGCCGGACATTGTCTATAATCCCGTGATGGGGAAATACTGCATGTATCTGAGCGCCAACGGAGACGACTGGAAATCGAACATCGTGCTGCTTACCGCAGATGCGGTGGAAGGGCCCTATTCCTATGTGGGTTCCGTCGTGTACGGCGGATTTTCGGAAGGAGATTTCCAGGAGACGGACGCCCCCCAGGTACTCGGCGTCAGCGAGATCCCGGAGCGCTATGTCACAAACGGCATCGCAAACCGGAAATGGGGCGATATGTGGCCGAACTGCATCGATCCCTGTGTATTTTATGACGATGACGGCAGGCTGTGGATGAGTTACGGTTCCTGGTCGGGCGGCATTTTCATGCTGGAGCTGGACGAGACCACGGGCCTGAGGGATTACAGCGTTTCTTATGAGACGGACGCTCATTCCGATGCTTATTTCGGAAAGAAGATCGCGGGCGGCGCCTATGTGTCCGGAGAAGCTTCCTATATCCAGAAGATCGGAGAGTATTATTATCTCTTTATTTCCTACGGCAACCTGGAGGCGGCGGGCGGGTACAATGTCCGCGTGTTCCGGTCCCAGCGGCCGGACGGGGATTATGTGGATCTTCTGGGCAATTCCGCTCTGTATGACAAATATGAGTTCAATTACAACCAGCCCGTGGGAATCCGCCTGATGGGAGGATATCAATGGCGCGTGTTCAACAATGCCCAGGTGGCGCAGGGCCATAACTCCGCCTTTGTGGACGAGGACGGCCGGGCGTACATGGTGTTCCATACCCGTACCGACAACGGAACGGAGGGCCACTATGTTAAGGTGCATCAGCTCTTTGTGAACAAAGAAGGATGGATCCTGGCGGCCCCTTATCAGACCACGGGAGAATCCCTGAGAGAGGGCGGATGGACGGCGTCGGAGATTGCGGGAGATTACGAGGTGATCCTTCATGAGCTTGATATCGATTATAAAAATCTGGAGTCAAAGAAGCCAAGTCTGATCACACTGCATGAGGACGGCACGGTCACGGGTGCATATGAGGGGACATGGAAGCTGGAGGAAGGAACCTCCTATCTTGTGCTGTCCATTGGCGGTCAGGATTACAGCGGCGTGACGCTGTCTATGAATGTGGAATATTCTTCTATTGAGACGCAGGTCTTCACCGCTCTGGGAATGTCGAATCAGGTGACGCTTTGGGGCAGCAGGGTGACGGAATAACGAAAAAACGGAAAAGCAGAGAATAACAGAAAGGGAAAGGAAGAGGTTATGGAGAGCAAATGGCGCAAAAGATGGGACATGGTAAAGGAAGTTATCTTTTTCCTGATCGTCACGGCTTGTGCCTTCGGCTGGTGGATGCTGACGATTCTGCTGATCAGCTTTGTGACCCTTTCTGTGCTCCATTTTACCATTGAGGGCATTGTCATCGCGGCTGTAGTGGGAACCGTTTGTGTGGATATCTGGTATGTGGTCCGCAGGGTGAAGGAATTTCGGAAGCCATGAGAGGAAAGCGTTTTATCTCCTTTGGAGGAAACGGATCATAAACTAAGGGAAAATAAGATTTTCTGATAAAAGGCGCGCAGTTTTCTGCGCGCCTTTTTTAGTGGTGTGTCCGGCCCCCCTGCAAAAGAAGTTGACAAAAGGTTGCGGGGGGGTAGAATGATGTCATAAATTTTACGAAAAAACGGGGGAAAAGGAAATGGCGAAGCTGGCGGAAGTGATAAAGTATGACGGCGATAACACTGCTTTTGTCTGGAAATTTCCCGGCGAGGATTTCAACTCGCTGAGTCAGCTGATCGTGCATGAGAATCAGGAAGCGCTGTTCATGATGAACGGCCAGGCCCTAGACCTGTTCGGCCCGGGCAGGCATACTCTGGAAACGGAGAACATCCCTCTTCTGGGAAAGCTTATTAACCGCGTGACGGGAGATGTGTCGCCCTTTCACTGTGAGGTCTACTTCATCAACAAGACGGAGCAGATGGCGTTAAAATGGGGGACGGACAGCAAGGTTCAGTTCATGGAACCTACATATGGTTTTCCGATGGAGATCGGGGCCTGCGGAGAAATGAGCCTGCGGGCGGAGGATTCCAGAAGGCTGTGCATGAAGCTGGTGGGAACGGAGAGCGTTCTGGGCCGGGAGCAGCTGGTGAAATATTTCAGGGCCTTCCTGATGACGCGGATCAAATCCTGTCTGGCAAGGACCATCCGGGAACAGGCGCTGAGCATCTTTGAGCTGGATGAGCATCTGGAGGAGTTGTCTGACGCGCTGCAAAAACGCCTTGCGCCGGATTTTGCGGAGTACGGAGTGGCGCTGGAGCGCTTTTTTGTGACCACGGTGATGCGTCCCGAGGAGGATGAGACCTATCAGCGGTTCAAGACGCTGCATTTCCGGCAGTATGCGGATGTGGCGGAGGCGAGACTGAACCAGCAGGTGGACATCATTAAACAGCAGACGGAGGCTCAGAAGCTGATCATCGAGTCCCAGGCGCTTGCGCAAAAAAGGCAGCAGGAAGGCTATACCTATGCGCAGGAGAGAAGTTTCGACGTGGCCGGGGCTGCGGCAGCCAACGAGGGAATGGGACAGTACACCAATCTGGGCGTGGGGCTGGCCACCATGGCGGGCGTTGGAAGCTCTGTGGGCGGAATGTTCCAGGAGGCGCTTGCCGGGACAGCTGCCGGACAGACACCCCGGCAGGCGGGAACGGGAGAAATGCCGCAGCCGCCAGAAACCGCCGGCGGCTTTCCGGCAATGGAGTCTCCTGCGTCCGCGCAGGGGGCCGGGACGGTCTGCGGCCAGTGCGGCCAAAGGGTTCCCGCCGGCTTTAAGTTCTGTCCGGAATGCGGCGGGAAGCTGCAGCCGGCGCCCGCCCGCTGTCCCAAGTGCGGAAGCGACGTGACGGGCTTTAAATTCTGCCCGGAGTGCGGCGAACGGCTCTGAGAGGTTTCCGGGCGCCGCGGGAGATAAAAGGCCCATGGTCCGGCTATTTGTGCCGGAGCGTCACAAATAGCACGGACGGCGGCCGCCCTGTTGCAGAAACGCTCCGGATTGGAGAGGAAAAATGGAAAAATATAAAAAGAGTTATCTGACGGTATGGGGGATCGCGGTGGCGGTGTTCGTAGCGGTGGCGCTTCTGATTCCCAGCCAGATCGGCGGCTGGAGCAAGAATGAAGGCTCCTTCTGGGCCGCTTTCGTGATGATACTGCTGGTATTTGCGGGGCAGCTGGGATGCAGCGCCCTTGTTTTCCGTAAAGGCACCTTAGAGCAGAAATTCCTGCGTCTTCCCATCATTTATGTCAGTTACACAGCGCTGATCGTCACGCTGATCGTGGAGATGGTCTGCGTGGTGATCCCGGTGACGAAGAACTGGCTGGGCTTTGTTCTGGGTCTGGTGATCCTTGCCTGTTATGGGATCGCCGTGGTCATGTCCGTCTCTGGTGCGGCCGTCATCGAACAGACGGAGCGGAAGGTAAAGGAGGAGACAAGGTTCCTGCTTAACCTGAGGACGGAGGCGGAGCTTTTGCGGAAGCAGCCCCACAGTCCGGAAATAGCCGCCTATGTAAAAAAGGTGGAGGAAGCGGTGCGCTACAGCGATCCCCGGAGCAATCAGGCGCTGGAAGAGCTGGAGGGACGTCTTTCCATGGCGTTCTCGGCCTTCTCGGAGGCCGCAGGAGCACAGGATGAGGAAGCGTGCAGGGAGAAGTCTGAGCAGTTCCTGCGGCTTTTGGAGGAGAGGAACAGTAAGTGCAGACTGCTGAAATAGCGGGCGGAAAGGAGGGACGGGGAGTATGAGATGCGAATACTGCGGAGCAGAGGCAGAGGATGAGATACTGACCGTCTATTGTAAGAAATGCGGCCGGAAACTGCGGAGGGAGGAGCCGTCCATGCCGCAGGGGCAGGAGGCCGGAGCGCAGGAACAGGCCGCCGTGAAAGGCAGAAAGAAGTGGTACTGGCTGGCCGCAGGCTGCGGAGTCCTGCTGCTGGCGGGCATTATAACGTTCCTGGTGGTCAGGCAGGGACCGGAAGCCTTTCGGAACATGGGAGGGAATCATTCCGCGGAGAAGGAAGAAGCGCTTGCAAAGCTCTACGGAGAATGGTCGGATGAAAAGGGTCTCCTGTCCATGACCTTCCGGGAGGACGGAACCGTCCGCGTGGGGGCGGGGGCCGGTTTTCTGGGGGCGGATCTGTTCACCTTTACGGAAGAGGGCGGCAATACCCTGCAGCTGAAAGCCAATGCGGAGGGAGTCTTGAGCGCAGTGTCCCTGGAGCTGGATTATGAGCTTCAGGGGGATACGATGAAACTATCCTTTCTGGGCATGGACTATGTGCTGAAACGAAAATAAGACGAAAGCGGAGGAAGGATTCAAATGGCAGTTTTCAAGTGTAAGATATGCGGAGGGAACCTGGAAGTACAGGAAGGGATGAGCGTCTGCGAATGCGAGTACTGCGGCACCAGACAGACCCTGCCTAAAATGAATGACGAGCGGAGGCTCAACCTGTATGACCGTGCGAACCATTTCCGCAGAAATAATGAGTTCGACAAGGCCATATCCATGTATGAGCAGATTCTGCAGGAGGACAAGGAGGACGCAGAGGCCTACTGGTCCCTGGTACTCTGTACTTACGGCATAGAGTATGTGGAGGATCCGGCGACCCACACCAGAAAGCCCACGGTAAACAGGACCCAGTACACCTCCGTCTTTGCGGACGAGAACTATAAGGCGGCGCTGCGCTATGCGGACGAGAGCCAGAAGGCGATCTATGAGGAGGAAGCAAAGCAGATCGATGAAATCCAGAGGGGGATCCTGGATATTTCCAGCCGGGAGGAGCCCTTCGACGTATTTATCTGCTATAAAGAGTCGGACGAAACGGGAAAAAGGACGCCGGATTCGGTGCTGGCCAACGATCTGTACCACCAGCTGACCCAGGAGGGGTTCAAGGTGTTCTTTGCCCGGATCACGCTGGAGGATAAGCTGGGAAGCGCTTACGAGCCCTATATCTTTGCGGCCTTAAACAGCGCCAGGGTCATGGTGGTGCTGGGGACGAAGCCGGAATACTTTCAGGCGGTCTGGGTCAGGAACGAGTGGAGCAGATACCTGAACCTGATCAAGAAAGGGGAAAAGAAGGTTCTGATCCCCGCTTATAAGGATATGGACCCTTATGATCTGCCGCAGGAGTTCTCCCATTTACAGGCACAGGATATGGGGAAACTGGGCTTTATGCAGGATCTGATCCGCGGCATCCGGAAGCTGACGGGGACGGACGAGCGGCCACAGTCCGGGGCGTCTGCCGGGGGGACCGGAAAGGAGACTGGGGCTCTGTTAAAGAGAGCTTTTATGTTCCTGGAGGACGGGGATTTTGCCAAGGCTGACGAATACAGCGAGCAGGTGCTGAATCTGGACCCGGAGAACGGAGAGGCGTATCTGGGAAAGCTGATGGCCCAGTGCAGGGTGCGTAAGAGGGAGGAACTGGCTCAGTACGGGAGCAGGCTGGATACAGCTGACGCTTTCCAGAAGGTGATGCGCTTCGGGGGAGAGACGCTCCGCACGGAAGTGGAGGGCTATAATCAAAAGATCATCCAAAGGTTCCAGGAAACGACTTATCAAAAGTCGCTTCAGCAGTTAAATACAGCAGGAAACAGTGGGCAGCTTAAGGATGTGATCCGTCAGCTGCAGGAGCTGGGAGAATATAAGGACGCGGCGGCCCAGATCAAGCTGGCGCAGGAAAAGCTGGAGAAGGTCAGCAGGAAGGAGCAGGCAAAGAGAAAGAAAAAGAGGATCCGGCTGGCTGTGGCCTTCGTAATGGTGGTAGCTTTTGTTATGGTATCCGTAGCCTATAAGGGAATCCAGCATTACCGGGCAGAACAGCAGGCAAAACAGCGGGCAGAACAGCAGGCAGAACAGCAGGCGGTGGCTTTGATACAGGAAGGCGATTATTCGTCTGCGTTTCATGTATTATCGCAACAGTTTGGACAGAAAAAGGCCGGGGAGAAAATAGTTGAAGCCATGTCTTCAGAGGCTTTGGATTGTGTGGAGGCGGACAGTTTCGGTGATGCCGTAGTTCTGTTGGCGGCCATGAGTGACTATCAGGATGACTGCACGAAGGAGGCCATACAGCTGGGCAGAGCCATGTATCAAAAGAGGCTTGAAGATGTGGAGAGCGGGGACTTCAGCAAAGTCAGCCAGTTGCAGGGGGCCCTTGGAAGTCTTCCGGAAGGACTTGATTTCACGGAAGAAGCCGCGCAGCTGGAAAAGGCAATGTATCTGAGCCTGCGGGAGGACATAGAAAAGGAAGAGTACGACGCGGCCTTGCAGAAAGCCAAAAACATGGTTGGTTTGCTGGCGGTGGACAGTATGCCGGAAGAAGCGGTTCAGATTAAGAATCTTTTAATTCAATCAAAGCTGAATTGCCTGAAGGGAGCGAGAGAGGAGGATGCGCAGACAGTAAGTTCTGTGCTTCTTACATTCTGCGGAGCATGGCCTGAACCTGAAACAGAAGCAGAGAAAGAGAGGGAGAAGTTGCTGACGGCTTCCGTAGGGGATATGGTTTCCTTTGGAACACGGTTCTTTGGTTCTGGGTCAGCAGTATGGGTTGTTGCGGAACAAAATGTAAACGGAGAGATGCTTTTGGTGAGAAGAGGGACTCTTCCGTTGTCATATCGCAATGAATTTTCTGATGTTGTATCAGTAGATGTTGAGCCCAGCGGTCTGGAAACAGGTTATTCATGGGAGAATTGTTCTCTCAGAAAGAAACTGAACAGCAGTGAATTTTTAGAAGAAAATTTTACCTCTGAGGAGCAGGATATGATCGTGGAGAGTACATTGACAAACATACAGTTGTGGCTTAATTATGTTATTAAATATTTTGATCATTACAGCGGCTATATGTCTCATTATGAAAATCTAGGATATGAGATGTTAAATTCAACACAGGATAAGGTTTTCGTAGTGTCTATTATGGAATTGCCGGACAATGATAAGGTATTAGAAACGCTTCGCGAAGGAGGTTTTCTTCGAGACCGTACTTATACTATAACTAATGGTTCTATAACTTCTTCTGGACAGATTGAAATAAATTCTGAAAGTCCTGAAATTGAAATAAATGCTTATATTTATTATTGGGAAAAAGAGAATTATGGTGACGCAATTTATGGAGTTCGCGTAAATCCCTATCTGGAATAGAGGGAGAATCGTAAAAAAGATAGAGAAAAACGTCATGAATGAAAGACAAAAGAAACAGGTAGAGATTCTGGATGCTATTGGGAAGAAACCGATTAAAGACAAAAACAACAAAAAGAAAAGCTTGAGCGCTGGGGTGGCAGAAATGGATGATCTGCTCCGCCAGGAGGGCGTACTTGGGAAGAAACCGAAGTTCGGGCTGACCAGCAGTGAGCGGGAGGAACTGATGGAGGCCTGCCTGCAGATGCGCACGGACGGAGTGGAGACACTCAATGTATGTATGTCTCTGAACGCTTTTGTCATCTCGATTTTGTCGCTGATCGTGTCAATATCGTCAACGGTTATAACGCTGTCAAAACAGGAGAGTGGTGCATTGTGGGTGTTTATGATTATTTCTACAGTGATAATAGCGTGTATTTTAGTGATTCTTTTTTCGGCATGGAGGACATCAGCCAAGAATGCCAGAAAGGCGGATCAGTACAGAAACGCATATCTTCTGCTGCGGTTTTTACAGGAGCAGGATCTGTCTGCAGACACATATTGCAAACCGGCTGTAACGGTAAAAAAATGAGGGTGCGGATGTGGAGATGCTCCGTCAGTTTCAAACAAGTAACAGACTGATAAAAGGGGCTGTCGCACTAAGCAATTAGTGCGCAGCCTCCTTTTTGTGAAAAAAATAACTGCCAGACCTCGAAAAAGTCTGGCAGTTAGTGTAAGATTAATGTATGATCAAACACATTAGCTTACAGAAAAATTATAGTCTAAATCAGAGCGGATATCAACTAAAACTTTCGCTGAATATCGAAGCAATCATTCCAGAGTTACAATTCAGCGCCCAGCCAGGCCATAAGTTTTGAGCATTAAAATTAAGCCGGTGTCCGAGCGTGTACTTTGGA
>CANQWM010000018.1 GCA_947627535.1 uncultured Acetatifactor sp. | reverse complement strand
TGACACCGCCTGATTGGTTACGCCAAGCGCATTTGCAAGTTCTTCCTGTGTGAGACCTTTCTGCTTTCTGAGAAAGGAAATTTGTTTATGAATTTTAATAGTAGTCATTTTCAAGCACCTCTTGATTTTATTTTCGCAGCTGCAATTATATTTTAACGGTATGCAACTTCAAAAACAATGACGTATTAGTTTGACGATCCTGTGTTTTATCCAACCTCTGGTTGGAAACTCTGTCCAAAATGCCGCCCGCAAAGCGCAGGCGGCACACATCAATAAGGTTTTCCCGATATCCCGTGATTTCCAGCACTTGGGCACTGTCCGCCCCACTTATCCATGTATTTCTGTAATACTGGCGGGGCAGTAAAAACGGATTTTGTTTTTCGCTTCGCCACCGAGATTGCGCAAATCTCCCCGGCTCTGACCGATTCCACCAGCGGAAATGCTTTCAACATTGATTTTGGGGATAAAAACCTATTAAATCGCTATTTCCCTTGAATCATTTCCCACAGCGGTTCCTTCTGCTCCATGCCAAACAGCAAAATCTTCCAAAGCGAATCTACCGCATAAGGCCCATAGACCTGCATATATGAAATGTGCATCTGTATAGCCCCCTGAAACAATAAGTCATACTCTTCTCTGGAGATTTTTTCTTCGCCATAGTACCCTCTCAGAAAACTTTGCGCCAAATCAAATCGATAGCGCATTTCCTCCGTGTCATGATTGAAATCGACAAACTGCATAATAAACGGCCAGCCAAGATCCAAGTATCGGCTTCCAATACCTGCATCATCCAGGTCAATGAACACAACCTCACCATTTTCCCTTAAAATAGTATTATGCGGTCCAATATCTGTGTGGACAAAGCACTGGTCAAGTGCCGCAAAATCAGGAAGCATATCCAGAATAGCATCAAATTCTTTTACAAAACTGTGCTTCCTAAACCAGCTATAAAAACGGTCCTTACTCTGTTTCAAAGGAGATTTCACATCATATCCCTGTAGATTGTGCAGTTTTCTTACCGCCTTGCCAATCCTGTACTCATCATCCGGCTTTTCCTCCATTTTCCTTCCATCAATAAATTCCATGAGATAAAACCAATGGCCTTGATCACTGATATAGTATTCTCCGGTTTTCGTCGGATAAAGTTTGGGCGCCATACCATTTTCATTTCCCAGAAACAGATGGGCCAGAACATTGCTCTTTACAGTAGCTTCAGGCACTCCACAGGGAATACCCTTCAAAAGATAATCCTGTGAAGCCGTCTTAATTTTAAAAATCAGCCTGTCAGACTCTTCATGAAACCGCTCGCATATTTGCGGGCGATCCAAATTCCAATAACCAAGAACGGTTTCTATTTGACTGGTGTTCTTTACATCTGCACGCATCATTTGGTTTTGATATTCATCCCGCAGTTTTGAGAGATGATTTACGATATCAGGATTCCATGGTATCATCTGCGGAAGCTTTTGGCATGGAAACTCATTACATAAACCGCAAAACCGTACCTGGTGTTCCCGACAGCAGGCATAAATCCTGCATACTCCCGACTCTGTCCACTCCGGGACTTTTCCTTCCGCTTCTATGCAGCCAGGACATATTCCATTTTCTCTTTTAGCACATCCAACACAGCACTCGCCGCATGATGTTATCGTAGTATAATCTATCACACTTTCGCTCCTATGCTTATTTCTTGATTAGATACTTGTATCGATAAGGTTTATTTCCCCATCATCCGGCAAATACGGCAGCCCCTGCGTCCATCCGCTTTGCGCAGGCCGCTTTCAATTTTCCTGAACATATCAGTGAATGAGCTATATGAAAGTTCCTTTCATTTAATGATGATGTTCCATTTACCGTTTTCAATTACATATTGAAATTCTGTCAAATTATCATCTTCCATCACTTGAAGTAACGACAATAAATCATTTACTGTATTCATCTTTGGCAGTTCTGACTTTTTTACCCAAACCATCTCACCCTCTTCTGATGATGTTACTTCTCCGCTGAATTCGTCTGTATGAAACAAAAATACAATGTACCGCCCATTCTCTATGGGAAACTGTTTGATGCCACATAATCTTGGATTCTGAATATCAAGTCCCGTCTCTTCTTTCATTTCTCGAATGACAGCATCTATGATAGATTCATCTCTTTCAATATGTCCTCCAGGCAAAGTGAAACCTTTCCAATCCTTTTTTAATCTGTTTTGTAAAAGGTATTTATCATCCTGATGGATCAGGCATAAAACCGTTAGTTCGACGTTCTCTGTCCTCTGCATATACTGTACCTCCATGTCCCGCCCTATTTCATCCCATGTTCTACAACATAAATTGCTGGTATCTTTTCACGTCGTTCATTCTTCTCCGTTTTTCTCGGGTCTTTCTCAAGTCTTTCTCAAGTCTTTCTCGAGTCTTTCTCGAGTCTTACAAAATGATATCCATCTCATGCCATTTCTCGCCGCCCCATTGAGATGCGGATTCGCCAAGATCCCGGAAGCCAAACCTTTTGTACATCTTCACCTTATCCGCGTGACAGGTAAGAACCATTCTCCGGACTCCCTTTTCCGCTTCCCTGCGGCAATAATTAAAAACAAGCTCCCGTCCCAGGCCCTGTCTCCTGTACTCCGGCAGCACGTCGAGACCCAGCAGCATAATATTTTTTCCATCCGGGTTATGCGTTGACGCATCCGTGAAAAAATCATCCCGGAAGGACATTTCATTCGTGGCAATGCCGTTCAGAAAGCCTGCGAGCCTTCCACTCTTTTGGTCAACCGCCACAAGAAATAAATCTCCTGCTGCCTGGATACGTGCCAGCATATGCTCCTTAAGACATGCCTCGTTCGGCGGAAAACATACCGCCTCAATATCCGCCGCTTCCTCTGCTTCCTCCGGCCGGATGCTCCTGAATTCAAAGCGCTCATAAAGCGGCTTATCCTCAATCCCAATTTCATTCAGGATTTCTCTCGCCTTAATCCTGCCCTTCTCCGTCATATAAGCATATTTACATCCGCCGCCCCTCCTCCGCTTTACATTAATGATCAGTCCCTGCTCGTCCAGCCTGTCTATCGCGTCAAAGTCATAATTCTTCCATGCAATCTCATCATACCGCCTGCCCTCCCCATCCGGAAAGGAAGTCAGATAAAGAAGGGCCAGCGCCAGCTCGTCGATTGCTTCCTGTCTGCTTTTTCTGTGCATATTTATTACTCCTCCATTGTCATAATGTCCACTTCAAAATTTCCTGTCTGTCAAAACAAGAAATTCTCAATCACTATCTCAACAGCATAAATTTTATTATCTAATTGATACCCCTTAATACTTATGTTCTTATTTATCTCCATATCGTCTTTCGCAGCCTCTCTGGTTTTAACTTTATCCCCGTTCACATCATATATGTCCTTCCACATATATTTTGTGGTTTCAGTTATATATACCGTCTGGATATCAGGGTCTTCAACATTTATACTCGCAACGCCTGTTCCGTTCCCAAAGTCTTCTTCCTGCATTTTATTTATGCTAATACTCGAATCAGACAATTCTGTTATCACCCCATACAGATCAAGTTCATCATCGGATTCCACTTTATTATCTTCTTTGTCAGTAACAAGACCTTCCTGCTCATCATCCAAAATAATATTGACCCGATCATCGTTAGTCAATGCCCTGGACAGAGCATTATCGTTTTCTGATAAATTGCTCTGATTTCCTCGGTTGGTAATTCCAAACATAATGCCAAAGTAATCAACCGCCAGGTATCCTGCTGCCAAAAACCCAACCGCTGACATTACAATAGTCGCCACGTATCTTTGCGTCTGCTTTTTATAAGTTATTCGCTTTATTCCCTGAAAAATTAAAAATCCTAATGTTACCCCTGATAAATTTAATATGATATCATCTATGTCTGCGCTGCCTAAATATAAAAAATACTGTAAAATTTCAAATAAAAAGCTTACAGGAAATGCTAATAGTATGACGATTTTCCATTTGCGGCATTTTTGATACAATAACGGGAGGAAATATCCAAAAGGCGCAAACACAAGTATATTCCCGATAATATTGTTGAAGCCTCTGGAAAAGTAACCATGAAGCATCAATTTTGTAAACTCTAAAATTGATCGAAACGGTATGATGTTATAAGAATGAAACCCCGACAATTCTCCTGCGATAAGCATATGGAATGTAGATATAAATCCCCTGTATTTAAAGAGAATAATTTTTATCAAAAAAAGAACGTAAATAATAAAAATAATCTGACAACAGACTCTCAAATAGATTTTTCTCTTATCTTTCATACAACTATGCTTTTCCCTTAATTAATCATTGTCAAGTTTCCGGGTCTATCCGCATTTCCTTACTTCTCTCCGGTCATTTTAGCGCCTTGCTTCGTCTGCAATACTTAACAAGGCAATAATGTACTGTCAATAAACTCGAAAAAAGGCTTCTTATTGACTTTATCCGCATTGTCCTTATACCACATAAACGATTCTTTTAACCCTTTATATAAATCTTTTTCATCCGGCATCAATTCGTGCTGTTTCGATACATCAAGATAATATTCATAATCGTAAAAGCTAAAATATTTTCGTTGGTCGATATCCGCATATACATGGTTTATTTTGGCCTCTTTCCCAACTACACGGTAGCACATCTCCACCCACTGCAGGATCGATACCGCGTTCCGATTTCCGACATTAAAAATATGACATTGCGGCTTTTTCATCAACAGAATATCAATGAACCTGCATAAATCTTCTATATGAAAAAACTGTAATTTCATCCCACCGTCTTCAGGCACATAAAAGCATCGGTCACGCAGTGCGCAATCAAAAACAAATGCTTCTCTGTATACATTGTTCATCTGTCCGTATAGATAAGGCGGACGCAGTATATAGGCAGACGGTTTCCGCCTTAATAAGGTTTTTTCCGCTTCGATCTTGTCCGTTCCATATTTTCCCCAATATTTATTTTCAGCCAGAGGCGTATCTTCTTTAAACGGCTGTGTCTCGTATTCCGGATATACCGCACTGGAACTGATGAAAATATAATCTTCATAATGCCCCAAAGCGTCCAGCAGACGATCTACCCCATCAGCGCTGTAAGCCGTATCGATCACAAAATCAAAGCTATAGCTGCGCAGCGTTTCTCCTAGATCAAATCTGTCAGCCTGGATCAGCTTAACCCCTTTTGATTGTTCTCTGCTGTTTCTGTTAAGGACATACACATCATATCCTTTTGCCACATAGTATTCCGCAATATATCTGCTGACAAAGACTGTCCCGCCTGTAACAAGAACCTTTTTCATATTAATCTCCATTCCGGAGCGTTCTGCGCGACGGGGCGATGAGAAATTCGCGAATGCGATTTCTCATCTGCCATCAAAGCAATTTGTGATGCTCCGGCACAAATTGCCGTGTGAAAAATAAGCTATCGAGCTTATTTTTCACACTAATCTCCATCCATGAAATCAACAAAGCTCAGGCAAACCTGTCTCGCAGTTTTGCAAGCAGCCGTTCTGCAATGGGCGTGAAAACCTGATATTTTTTCCAGATCAAATAGATTTTGGTCTCCAGTTTCGGCGCCAGGGGGCGAAACGCAAGCCCGCTTCCCGAGCTCGTGTCGATCAGCCGGTCAAAGGTAAGCAGGAATCCCAGGCCCTCCCGGACAAAAAGAGAAGCGTTGTAGGACAGACGGAAGGAGCCTTCCAGATGCAGTTCATCCATTTTTTCTCCGCACCAGCGCGGAATGTCCCGCTTCCACCCTTGTTCCGAGCAGAACAGTGGCAGCCCGACCACATCCTCTGCAAGAATGCTCTCTTTCTCTGCGAGAGGATGATCAGAGGGCATAACCAGGCCCCATACATCCGCTTTCGGAAAGGTAAGATAGCGATACCTTGCAGTATCCGGCTCCTCTGCCAGCACGGCAAAATCAAGGACACCCTTATCCAGCTTTTCCGTAACCTGCTGTGTATCCCCGCTGCTGATATGGTAGCGCAGACCGGGGTATATCTCTTTGAACCGTTTGATTTCCCGGGCAAGATAACGGATCTGATAAGATTCCGCCAGACCGAAAAAAACATCTCCGCCGGTCACATCGTCCAGCGCCGTAAATTCTCCCATGATCTTATCCGCCATGGATACCAGATCCTCCGCCCGTTTTCGGAGCAGGATCCCCTCTTCGGTCAGCTCTATGTGAAAACTGTGTCGGGTAAAGAGCTTTTTCCCCAGTTCGTCCTCCAAAGACTGAATCTGTTTAGAAAGCGTCGGCTGGGTGACATGCAGGTATTCGGCGGCGCGGGTCATGTTTTCCTCGCGGGCTACAGCGAGAAAATAGCGAAGCGTCCGAATTTCCAAAGCTGTATTCTCCTCTGCAATATTCTAAATTGGAATAATATGATATAAATTATAGCCATTAGCGCATAATGAGTCAAGACTGTATCATAAAGTCAAGTAACTTAAGGAGGCGTCTCAATGGAGGATTTCATTTCCTGTTTGACCGACGCGGGCTGCGATAAGGAGTTGATCTCAGAGGTCTGCCGGCTCTATAAACGCGGGGACAATGAGATGGTAATTAGAAAACTGCGGCATCACCGCAATATCCTCATGGACGAACTCCACTGCGGACAGAAAAAAGTGGATTGTCTTGATTTTTTACTGAGAAAGCTGGCAAAATCAGAAAATTAGAAAAGGAGGCTGATTATGATGGAAGCAAGAAATTTGGAACTCACGGATATCTGGGACAAAACGTTTCCCAAAAGCGAAAAGGTGGATCACCAAAAAGTGACCTTCCCCAACCGCTACGGCATCACCCTGGCAGCAGATCTGTATGTGCCCAGGGACACAAGCGGCAAACTGGCAGCCATTGCTGTGTGCGGACCCTTCGGCGCGGTCAAGGAGCAGGCCGCGGGATTGTACGCGCAGACAATGGCAGAACGTGGATTTTTGACAATCGCCTTTGATCCATCCTTCACTGGCGAAAGCGGCGGAACCCCACGGTATATGGCGTCTCCGGACATCAATACCGAGGATTTCCAAGCAGCGGTTGACTTTCTCTCCGTTCAAGACAATGTTGACCCCGATAAAATCGGTATCATCGGTATCTGTGGGTGGGGCGGCATGGCGCTGAATACCGCTGCGCTGGACACCCGCGTCAAGGCCACGGCGGCCATGACCATGTACGACATGACCCGCGTAAATGCAAAAGGCTATTTTGACGCAGAGGATTCTGAGGAGGCCCGATATGAGAAAAAGAAAGCCCTGAACGCCCAGCGGATTGCTGACTTCAAGGCCGGCTCCTACGCCCTGGGCGGCGGGGTTGTGGACCCCCTGCCCGAGGACGCGCCTTTCTTCGTAAAAGATTACTATGATTATTACAAGACAAAGCGCGGATATCATTCCCGCAGTCTTAATTCCAACGGCGGCTGGAATGTCACCGGGTGCATGAGTTTTTTAAACCAGCCGATTTTACAGTACAGCAGCGAGATCAGAAGCGCGGTGCTGATCGTTCATGGAGAGAAGGCTCACTCCTGCTATTTCTCCCGGGACGCCTACGCCTGCATGGTCAAAGACAACCCGTATTGCGATAACAAGGAGCTTCTCATCATCCCGGACGCTGTCCACACCGACCTTTACGACGGCGGTGGGAAGAACGCGATCCCTTTTGATAAGCTCACGGATTTCTTTTGCAAGCATCTGGGTTGACTTGGATCATGAAAATGCTTTCCAAAGAAAACACAGTGAAACTACAGTAACGAAGTAAACGCGGGCTCCCGCAGGAAGGGAGGATTTACATGAAACGAGTTTTGGCAGCCACCATGGTTTTCTTATTGATATTGGGACTTGCCGCCTGCGGTCAGCCCGCGGCCACGGAAAGGCCGGATGATTCATCACGTCCGGAATCGGGTAACATGACAGGATTACAGGAACAGAAAGAAACACCGGCGTCCCCACTGCCTTATGACGGGATTTATCCGCAGCACGAACCCTATGGAACCGGGATCGGCGCTATGCCGGGACGTGTGGTCTGGGCTTATGACCCGGACAGTGTAAACTGGGCCGGAAATGGTTACTGGTGGGAACCTGACCACTTCAATGAAAGCGCTGTTTTACGTATGGTCAATGAAAGTATCGCTTCCCTCGGTGGGAAGGAGAATGCAAAAGACGGCTGGGCGGCGCTGTTTGCTGCGAATAACAGTTCCCGCGGCAGAGAAGGCGGCTATACCGCGGGTGAAAAAATTGCCATCAAGGCGAACATCAACGGCTCAGCCGTCTACGACGACGACATCTCCGGCGAGACAAAAATGAGCTACACAAACCCGGTGCTGTTGAAAGCGCTGCTCACCTCTATGGTAGAGGAAGCAGGCGCAGCGCCTTCGGATATCACTGTCTATGACGTATCCCGGCTGTTCCCGGACTACATGGTTGAAATGTGTACCGAGGGACAGTTAAAGGGCGTCCATTTTGTGGGCCGTGACACCGGCGCGGCAGACGAAAACGCTCCTATCGTCTGGTCGTATTCCTTCAGTGGCGCCGTAAACTATCTTCCGACCTGTGTGACGGAAGCGACATATATAATCAATCTGGCAAACCTCAAGGGGCACAGCTATGGAATCACGCTGTGTGGAAAAAATCACTTCGGCTCCTTCATCAACGGCAATGCCATGCGCCCGCCGGAGGGAGCTAACCTCCACCAGTGGCTGACCAGGAATGAGATGGGAATCTACAGCCCTCTGGTGGACCTGATGGCCAACGCGGACTTGGGCGGCAAGACAGTGCTGTATATGCTGGACGCCCTGATCTGCGCCCCCAGCGAAGGAGCCTCCATCACTGGGGACAACGCCAGATGGCAGCAGTCTCCCTTCAACGGAGATTATACCTCCAGCGTGTTTGTCTCCCAGGATCCGGTGGCCATTGACAGCGTTGGCGCAGATTTCCTGATGAATGAACCGGCCGTCACAGACAACAACGGCGCGCTGCGCGGAAATCCCGCTGTAGAAAACTATCTGCATGAGGCCGGACTGGTCGCCCACTCTCCCTCCGGCACAGTCTACACAGACAGCCAGGGGCATATCGTCACAAATTTAGGCGTCCATGAGCATTGGTGCAACTCCACGGAAAAGCTGTACAGCCGCAACCTCGGGAAGGATGAGGGAATCGAATTGATCCGCGTCGGCAAATAAGCCTTAAAATGCGCAGAATGAAGAAGATCGCCGCCTTTCTTCATAAATACAGTTCTTATAATAAATGCAATTCTTACAATAAATTCAATTCCATATCCTCCACAATTCCCATAAGGTTACGAATGGATTTCCCCTCCTCCACCAGCCTCTTTAATTCCTGCTTGACCTGGAGGTAAGATATTTTTGACGGAATAATGTCATCCACAACTCCCGGAAACATTTCCGCCAGATTGTCTATCATGATCTTCACAAGATTTTTATTCAGAATTTTTGCATAATATTTGTCGCAGATTTTCGCAACATCGTCTATCATTTTGTTAAAGGGCATTTCCTCCCCGTCCAGAACAGATGTAAGCAATACATCATCGTAAGAAATTATCCTGTAAGCATTTTCGTCCAGTTCCACGTTATCTCTCATGCGCAGAAGCGGCATCAGCTTTCCTGTCTTTCCCACAAGGAGCATCCTTCTCTTATGCACATAATCTGTTACCTGTTCTGACTCGAAATAAGGCAGGAACCCCCTACCGAATTCCAGCACCAGCGGTTCCGCGATCATATTATTCCTGATTTCCTGCTCCGCGGCAGCATTTCCATTCTCAACTACCTTTTCTTCCACGCCTATCAGCTGATTTGCGGAGATCCTTAAGACTTTACAAATCCCTGCCAGCAAAGAAACATCCGGAAGCCCGTTCCCTCTTTCCCATTTGCTGACTGCCTGCGCGGTTACGCCTATCCTTAACGCAAATTCCTCCTGTGTCATTTTGCGCATCTGCCGATATTTGCAGATCGTTTCGCCAATATTCATATCGCACCTCCTGCATCTGTCCCGAAGCTGTCCTAAATCTGTCCTAAATCTGTCCCGGGTCTGTTTTCTAATGAAATCATACCGCACCCCGCTTTTGAAGTAAAGCAACCTCACGTTGACCGGAACTAAACCTTACTTAAAAAAAGATATTGACAAACGCATTAAAAGCGCATATACTGTACTTATCGAATAAGTACGCTAAATACAAATGGTACATGGCAGGGAGTAAATCAATGGAGATCATCATAAGCAACAGCAGTGATAAGCCTATTTATGAGCAAATATGTATGCAGATTAAAAATCTGATCATGAACGGAACCCTATCTGCCGGTGAAGCTTTACCGTCTATGCGGGCGTTGGCCAAAGACCTGCACCTGAGCGTTATCACGGTCCAAAGAGCTTATGAAGATTTGACCCGCGACGGGTTCATAGAAACCGTATCCGGGAAAGGAAGCTTTGTCGCGGCCCCAAACAGGGAGTTTATCCAGGAGGAACAACTGCGTGTGGCGGAAGAATTGTTACAAAAGGTTGCGGAAATCGGCAGAGCGCACGGAATCAGTTATGAACAGATGACAAATATTTTGAAATTGTTTTACGAAGAATAATCAGGAGGCAGCAGCATGGAAGAAAACAGCATTTTTGTACGGGATCTATGCAAACAGTTTGACGGCTTTTTGTTGGACCATGTTTCATTTCAGGTCCCGAAGGGCAGAATCGTCGGATTCATTGGCGAAAACGGAGCAGGAAAGAGCACAACCATTCACCTGATACTGGATGAATTAAAAAGAGATGCCGGACAGATACGCATTTTAGGTAAGGAAAACACAAATTTTTCTGTCAGGGAAGAGATCGGCGTCGTCTTTGACGAATGTAATTTTCATGACGTATTGAATGCGTGCGATATCGAAAAAATATTGTCCGGCATATATCGTTCCTGGGACAGCAGCCTTTACAGGCACTACCTGAAAAAGTTCAAAATTCCTGAAAAAAAGCAGATCGGTTCCTTTTCAAAGGGAATGAAGAGCAAGCTGTCCATTATCTGCGCCATGGCGCATAAGCCGAAGCTGCTGATTTTAGATGAGGCGACTACGGGGCTTGACCCGGTTGTGCGTGATGAAATACTGGATCTGTTTCTGGAATTTATACAGGATGAGGAATGTTCCATTTTCTTTTCCTCTCATATCACGTCGGATATCCAGAAGATCGCGGACTATGTGATCCTGATCCATCAGGGCCGGATCATCTTTGAGGAACAAAAGGATGACCTTATTTATCATTTTGGGATTCTCAGATGCGGGAAAGAAAAATTTGCTTCCATTTCCCCGGAGGATTATATCATCCACAGGACAACAAACGTCAGTGTGGAATGCCTTGTCCGCGACAGGGAGGCAATCAAACGAAAATACAGGGATGTTGTCGTTGACAACGCATCGCTGGAAGACATTATGCTTTTTTACATCAAAGGAGGCGCCGCATGAAAGGATTAATTTATAAAGAAATTACCATTTTTCTTAAGGGAACAGACAAACGACTTTTTCTGATCGCGGGCGGTGCGATTGTTTTGCTGATGGTTAAAACCGGCGTTTACGCAGGGCTTCTCGCGTCCATTATGTTCGCGGTATCAATCGGCATTCAGAACGTAACCGGCTTCACAAGCGACGAAAAAGTGGATTGGAAAAAGTATGAGCTGACACTGCCGGTAAATGCCGTTTCCGTGGTGACAGGCAAGTATATTTCCGTGCTCTGCACACTCATAGTAAGCCTTACGGGAAGTATGCTGTTCAACCTCATATCCAGCATTGCGCATCAAAGCTTTCGCGGCGTTTTCTGGGGGATTTCCGCCGCCGTGTCTGTGATTATTCCGCTGTTTTGGACGGGGCTTTCTCTGCCGCTGGCCTATTGGTTTGGGTATCGTTCCGCGCAGGTCATGGGCGTTATCGCAGTATTCCCCATGTTCTACATAATAAAATATTTTGAAGACGGAGCCGGAGGATTTTCCGCCATGGCGGATTCCATGCTCTCCTGCGTCGCCTTCGCCGGAATTGCGGCGATTGTTCTCTTTATTCTTTCCATGGGAATCAGCGTGATCGTTTATAACAGGAAAAGGTAGAGCCTGCAGTTGCGCTGCCTTTCCATCCCCACTTGCAGCATAAGGCAGAAAAGCGTCCCGTGTAAAAAACTGGACGCTTTTTCGTTTTTACCCCTTATGAAATCTTCCTATACCGCCCGTTTCGAATCATAGGCAGCCCGCACCGCTCTGGCAAGCTGGTCAGCGCAGGAAGTGGGACGACGGCCGCATAGTACTCCCGAAAGCTTCTCCTCTATCTCTTCGACCGTCCACCCATTGACAAGAAGCGGAATGGCTTTCAGATTTCCGTTGCACCCTCCCGTGAAGGAAATATCGGTCACAATATTTCCTTCAAGCTTCAGCCTGATTTCCGTAGAACAGGTGCCCTGCGTCTTATAAACATATTCTGTTACATCTTTCTGTCTGAGCAGCATTAAAATCTGCTCTTCCACCTCCAGCAGGTCCGCGGTTGGCTCAAAACGCTCCACGACTTCCCCTTTTCTGTCAATCAGAAACTTAGTAAAGTTCCACTTGATATCGCTGCTGCTCTCGTAATCCGGATCCGTCCTCTCCAAAACACTCTGAAGCATGGGCGTCAACGGATGCTCCGGAGAAAACCCGGCAAAGCCCTTCTGAGATTTCAGATAGGCAAACAGCGGACTTTCGTTTTCCCCGTTGACTTCAATTTTAGAAAAGATCGGAAAGGTAATCCCGTATCTGGAATCGCAGAAGCTTTGAATCTCCTCGTTTGTTCCGGGCGCCTGGTTCCCAAACTGATTACAGGGAAAATCCAACACCACAAAACCGTCCTTCCCATATTTTTCATACAGATCCTGCAAAACGTCATACTGGGGCGTAAACCCGCATTTCGTCGCGGAATTGATGATCAGAATTACCCTGCCCGCATACTTCTTTAAGGAAACAGGAGCGCCGTCGGCATTCTGTACCGTAAAATCATAAATATTCATAATCTGCTCCTTTCCCGCTTATGACAACAGCACCGCAATCTTCTGGTCTATTTTTTCCGGTGTCACGGCAGAGGCAAAACGCTCCACGACATTTCCGTTCCTGTCTACCAGAAATTTGGTAAAATTCCATTTGATCCGGTCTCCCATAATTCCTTTTTTCTGGGATTTCAAAAAGGTATAGAGGGGCTCTTCGTTTTCTCCGTTGACCTCGATCTTTTTAAATTGAGGAAAGGTAACGCCATAGCGGGACTGGCAGAAATCCGTAATTTCCTCATCGCTTCCGGGCGCCTGATTTCCGAACTGGTTACAGGGAAAATCCAGAATTTCCAATCCCTTGTCATGGTACTTTTCGTACAGATCCTGCAATCCCTCATACTGTGGAGTAAAGCCGCAGCCTGTAGCGGTGTTGACGATGAGAAGGACTTTGCCCTTATAATCCGAAAGAGCGACCTCACTGCCATCCTGCGCTTTTACTTTAAAGTCGTAAATACTCATAATTTCTCCTCCTTTAATCCTTTTAGATTAAATCTCATGCGATTAATTATAATATACATCATCCTATTCCCTTTGTCAACAGGGTTTGTTCAAAAAGTTTGTTCAAAAAATTTCCGTCTGCCGACAGCCTCTCACCGATTCTGCGTTCCCGCACATCCCGGGCACCGGGCGCAGCCCTCCCCGGCCTGACTGATCTGAAGATCAAAGGGGCTGGTCAGCAGGCACACCGCCTGAGCCGATATTCCTTCTCCCGCTCCCGTAAAGCCAAGCCCTTCCTCCGTGGTCGCCTTTACGCTCACATACTCTGTCTCCATCTCAAGCGCCCCGGCAATATTTTCCCGCATGGCGTCAATATACGGCCGCAGTCTGGGCGCCTGCGCGATGACGGTGGAGTCGATGTTCTCGATGAGAAATCCCTTTTCCTCCAGCAGCGCGCCCACCCGCTTTAACAGCTCCAGCGAGGAAATCCCCCGATAAGCGGGGTCCGTGTCCGGAAAATGCTTTCCGATATCCCCTAACGCCGCCGCTCCCAGCAGGGCGTCCATGATGGCGTGCAGGAGCACATCCGCGTCCGAATGTCCCAGCAGGCCTTTTTCATAGGGAATCTTAACGCCGCCAAGGATCAGCTCCCTGTCCGGCACCAGCCTGTGTACGTCATAACCCGTTCCGATTCTCATAAATCCTTGCCTTCCGCCCTTCCCTGTCGTCAGATATCCCGCGGCGGGTATCGGCGCAGGGACAGCCCTGCTGCTCCGTCTCATCGCCTGCGGGAAAATGCACAAAATCGAAAAAGCCCTCCATATAACTATGAAAGGCTTTTCGTAGCGAGAAAGGGATTTGAACCCCCGACACCGCGGGTATGAACCGCGTGCTCTAGCCAACTGAGCTATCTCGCCATATGTTCCGGACTCGCCGGAGTGGAAGTTATAGGGCTCGAACCTATGACCCTCTGCTTGTAAGGCAGATGCTCTCCCAGCTGAGCTAAACTTCCGTCCGTCGGCCATTCACACAGCCGACTTATTTAGTATACAGTGTCGTACACTTTTTGTCAACAATTTTTTCCAGCTTTACATTCCATTTTCCACTTTACATTGTAACAGTTCAGCCCGCGCCATTCGCAAAGCCGCGCTGACGCGCTATTCGGCGCTGCGCGCCTGCCTTTGCTCATGAAATGGCGCTCCCTCGGCAGTCGTATTCATCGAAAAATTCATGCGAGCATGATTTTTCGATGCACCCGGCTGCCGGCTGAACTGTTCTTTACATCTTTTCCGGCGCCTCAAATCCCAAAAGGTCAATACAGGTTTCCAGAACATCCCTTGTCAGCACCAGCAGCGCGATCAGGCTCTCCTTCTTTCCCCGGTCCTCTTCGCTGAGGATTTTGGTCTCATGATAAAAATGGTTGAACGCGTTGGCCAGATCGTACAGATACGCGCACACCTTGTGGGGCGCCGTCTCCTGCTCCGCGGCCTGCAGCATGGTATTGAACTGTACCAGCGCCATTTCCAGCGCCTTTTCGGACTCGTCCGCCGCAGGCAGAAGCATAAGATGCTCCAGGCTTCCCCCCTGTCCCACGAACCTGCTCAGGATCGACTTGATCCGGACGATGGTATACAGGATATAGGGCCCCGTGTCTCCCTCAAAGGAAGTAAACCTGTCGATATCAAAAATATAATCCTTGGAAGCCTGATTGGACAGATCGCCGTACTTTAACGCGGAAACCGCCACCTGTCCGGCGGTCTGGCGGGCTTCCTCCTCGGGCATCTGCCGTCCCTCCCGAATCTTTCGATACATCTCTTCTTCTGTCTCCCGGATCAGGTTTTCCAGCCGCATAACGCCGCCGTCCCTTGTCTTAAAGGGCTTTCCGTCGCTGCCGTTCATGGTCCCGAATCCCAGGAATTTCAGCTCCGTTTCCGGTTCCACAAGCTTTGTCTTTCTCGCGCAGCGGAACACCTGCTCAAAGTACAGCTCCTGACGCTTGTCCACAACATATATGATCTCGTCCGGGTGATACAGCCGCATCCGCTCCAGGATGGTGGCAAGATCGGTGGTGTTGTACAGCGCGGCCCCGTCGGACTTCAGGATCATGCAGGGCGGGATCTCCTTGGTGTCGGTCTCTTCCTTCACATCCACCACAAGCGCCCCTTCGCTGATATGGGCGTATCCGTTTGTCTTCATATAGTCCACCATCTCCGGGATCAGATCGCGCACATCGCTCTCTCCCTTCCAGAGATCAAACTCCACGTTCAGGCGCGCGTAATTCTTTTTCAGATCCGGCACAGAAACGTTCAGGATCTGCTGCCAGAGCGCGCGGTATCCTCTGACGCCGGACTGCAGCTTAAAAGTGGCCTCCATAGCCCGCGCCTTGTATGCCGGATCCTCTTTGGATTTTGCGCTGGCCGCCGGATAGAGCTCCTCAAACTGCGATATGGTAAAGGGCGCCTCCTTCGGATACTCCCCCTGATAGCTTTCGTCAAAATACGCCAGATCCGGCTGGATATCCTGAAGGGCCGTGATGACGAGTCCCATCTGCAGTCCCCAGTCGCCAAGATGGGCGTCCCCGATCACCTCATGCCCTGCATATCTGCAGATCCGCTTTACGCTCTCTCCGATCACCGCCGGACGGATATGTCCCACATGGAGCGGCTTCGCCACATTGGCCCCGCCGTAGTCGATCACGATCTTCTTTTTCTTCTCAGGCGGCTCCAAGCCGAACTTCGGCTCCGACGCCATGGCCTTTACCATCTCCAGCAGATACGATTCGGAAAGCTTCAGATTCAGAAAGCCCGGCGCCACCGCTGCCGCCTCGCTGAACACCCTGCTGCCCTCCAGCTGTTTTGCGACTTCCCCTGCAATGGCAATGGGCGCTTTTTTGTACTGTTTTGCCCCGGCCATGGCGCCGTTACACTGGTATTCGCAAAGGTCGGGGCGGTTTGAGAGCGTAACCCTTCCCAGCGCGCCGTCGTATCCGGCGGCCTCAAACGCCTTCCCCATCTCTTCCGACAATAGCTCCAAAATCTTTTTCATGGTCCGTTTCCATCCTTATCCTGTCTGTTTATCTCTATTGTTAGCAGTATATCCTATATTTTCCTTCTCTGCAACAGAAATCTTCGCCCGCTCCCGCTGCGCCCTGGAAAAGGCACAGCCGCAGTAATCCTGACGATATAGCTCATATTGGGCGGAAAGCTCCACCGATCTTTTATAGCCGTTCTTCTTTTTAAAATCCGACGCCAGCCACAAAACGCCATACTCCTGCGCCAGCCTGCCGCCGATCTCATTGATCTTTTCCGCGTTCTTTAACGGGCTGATGGTCAGAGTGGTGCCGAAGTAATCATATCCCTCCACTTTCGCCCTCTCCGCCGTCTTTCGCAGTCTCAGTTCAAAGCACCGGAAGCATCTCTCCCCTCCCTCGGGGCAGTCTTCATACCCTGCCGCCGCCCGATAGAAGAGGTCCGGGTCGTAATCTCCTTCCGTGACGGAAATGGGATAGCCCCTGCCCTCCCGGTTATAGGCTTCGATCAGCCGCTTCTGCTCCCGCACCCGCTTTCCATACTCTTCGCTTTCGGAGATATTGGGATTAAAATAAAACACCGTGATCCGGAAGACAGCGCATAAATACTCCAGCACATAGCTGCTGCAGGGCGCACAGCAGCTATGCAGGAACAGAGACGGGACTTCCTTTCCCGTCTCCTTTTCCTGTTCCAGCCGCTCCAGCAGCTTTTCCAGTTCTCTCTGATAATTGATCCGGTTCATGTTATCTTCCGATCCGGGCTTTCTTCTCTTCGGCCCTGTGCCCTCAGGCGGTTCATTCTCCCGCGGCCTGACGGCCTTTCGCCCCCTCAGACAGCTCTTTTCCCCGCCGTCTGACGGCTTTTCGTCCCCTCAGACAGCCCTTTCTCCTGCCGTCTGACGGCCTTTCGTCCCCTCAGACAGCTCTTTCCTCGTACCGTTTCCCGGCCTTGCGCCAGTTGATCAGCCCGAACCATGCCTCCACATAATCGGCCCGGCGGTTCTGGTACTGGAGATAATAAGCGTGTTCCCAAACGTCCACCAAAAACAGCGGCGTATATTCCTTCAGATCCGGCACATCCTGATTGGAAGTCTGGCAGATAGAAAGCTTCCCCTCACGATCGGCCACAAGCCAGGCCCACCCGGACCCGAACTTGCCCACGGCTGCCTGCTTCATCTGCTCCTTCCACTGTCTGTAGGAGCCGAAATCCCTGTCGATGGCTTCCGCCAGCTCTCCCGAAGGATCCTGTCCCGCAGGAGACTGCATGGAATCAAAATACAGTTCATGATTATAGACGCCGCCCCCGTTGTTTTTCACCGCCGTTCTTACAGGCTCCGGCAGCCGATCCAAAGAAATGAGCAGCTCTTTTAAGCTCATCTTCTGCAGCTCCGGATAATCCGACAGCGCCGCGTTCAGATTGTCCACATAGGTCTTGTAATGTCTGTCGTGATGAAAGGTCAGCGTCTCCGCATCCAGTACGGGAATCAGCGCGTCATATTCATAGGGAAGCGGGCGCGCCACAAAGGGATAAGTTTCAGCTTTCATAGTTCCTCTCTTTCCGCGGCCGGTTTTTTGCACGCCCCGGAGGGCGCGCGGCAGGGCCGGCATTTCTATGCATAGTATACGCGGATTTTTCTGTTTTTATCACATGTAACGGTTCCGCTCACAGCAGGGACTGTTTTTGTCACAACACTACAGCTGCGCGATGTCAACCAAAGTCAGCTTGTTGCTGGCGTTCTCCAGGCTTGTCACCAGCGCGTTTGCGGTATCCATGGCGGTAATGCAGTTGACGCCCGTCTCGATTGCGGTCCGCCGGATCAGGAACCCGTCCCTGGACTTGTCCCTTCCCTGGGTGGGCGTGTCGATGACCAGATCGATCCTGTGCCCCAGGATCAGATCCATGACCGTAGGCGACTCCTGAGAGATCTTGTTTACCTTTCTCGCCTTTACGCCGGCGTCGTTAAGCGCCTTGGCGGTACTTCTTGTGGCATAGATGGTATAACCCAGCTTTTCAAAGCGGCGGCCAACCTCAATCGCCTCTCCCTTGTCCGCGTCCTTCACGGTGATGATCATATTCTTATACTTCGGCAGGTTTACGCCGGCGCCGAGGAACGCCTTGTACAACGCTTCGTTAAAGTCCTTTGCGATACCGAGACACTCTCCCGTGGATTTCATCTCAGGCCCAAGGCTGATCTCTGCTCCACGGATCTTTTCAAAGGAGAACACCGGCATCTTGACGGCAAAGTAATCCGCCTCCGGCTGCAGGCCGGGTTCATATCCCAGCTCCCGGATGGTTTTTCCGATGATGACCTCCGTGGCCAGGTCCACAATGGGGATCCCGGTCACCTTGCTGATATAGGGCACTGTCCGGGAGGAGCGGGGATTGACCTCGATCACATACACGTCCTCGCCGATGGCGATAAACTGAATGTTGATCAGTCCCTTTACATGCAGCGCCTTCGCAAGGCGCCTGGTGTACTCCGCAATTTTTTCTTTCACAGGCTGGGTTATGGTGGGTGCCGGGTAAACCGAGATGCTGTCCCCGGAATGTACACCCGTCCGTTCAATATGCTCCATGATGCCCGGGATCAGGATATCGGTTCCGTCGCAGACCGCGTCCACCTCGATCTCCTTGCCCTGAAGGTACTTGTCCACCAGAATGGGGTGATCCTGTGCAATGCGGTTGATGATGGCCATAAACTCCTCGATCTCCTGATCGGAGATGGCGATCTGCATACCCTGTCCGCCCAGCACATAGGAAGGTCTGACCAGCACCGGATAGCCCAGCCTGTTTGCCACGGCCTTGGCCTCCTCGGCGGTGTAGACCGTTCCCCCTGCCGCCCTGGGAATTTTCGTTTCCTCCAGGATCCGGTCGAACAGCTCTCTGTCCTCGGCGGCGTCTACATCCTCCGCCTTTGTCCCAAGAATGGGGACACCCATCTTCATCAGGCTCTCGGTGAGCTTGATGGCGGTCTGGCCGCCGAACTGCACCACCGCGCCGTCCGGCTTTTCGATGTCCACAACGGATTCCACGTCCTCCGCCGTCAGCGGCTCAAAATACAGCTTATCCGCAATATCAAAGTCGGTGCTCACCGTCTCCGGATTGTTGTTGATGATGACTGTCTCATAGCCTGCCTTGGAAAAGGCCCAGGTGGCGTGGACAGAGCAATAGTCAAACTCGATTCCCTGACCGATTCGGATAGGGCCGGAGCCAAGCACCAGCACCTTCTTCCTTCCTTCCGTCTTGCGGGCCTCGTTCTCCCCGCCGTAAACGGAGTAATAATAGGGAGTGGAAGCTGCAAACTCCGCGGCGCAGGTATCCACCATCCGGTACACCGCCCGGATTCCGTTCTCATGGCGCATTTCCCTGATCTGCGCTTCCTTCCTGCCGGTGAGTCTCGCGATGACGCTGTCGGGAAACTCCATGCGCTTCGCTTCCCTCAAAAGGTCTGGGGTCAGCTCACGCGTCTTCAGCGCCTGCTCCATCTCCACCAGTATCGCCAGCTTGTCGATAAACCAGATATCGATCATTGTAGCCGCGTGGATTTCTTCATAACTCAGGCCCTTTCGGATGGCCTCCGCGATCACCCAGATCCTCTGGTCGTCCACGATCTTCAGCCGCTCCCTCAGCTCCTCCTGCGTCAGGGCGCTGAAATCGTAATCGAGCAGGCATTCCACATGCTGTTCCAGGGAACGGATGGCCTTCATCAGCGCTCCCTCAAAGCTGTCACAGATGCTCATGACTTCCCCGGTGGCCTTCATCTGGGTGGTCAGGGTGCGCTTTGCGGTGATAAACTTGTCAAAGGGCAGCCTGGGAATCTTCACCACGCAATAATCCAGCGTGGGTTCAAAGCTGGCATAGGTTTTCTTCGTGATGGCGTTTCCGATCTCGTCCAGCGTGTACCCCAGGGCGATCTTCGCCGCCACCTTTGCAATGGGATAGCCCGTTGCCTTGGAGGCCAGCGCGGAAGAACGGCTGACTCTGGGATTTACTTCGATGACGCAGTATTCAAAGCTGGTGGGATGCAGGGCGAACTGTACGTTGCAGCCGCCGGTAATCTTCAGCTCGTTTATGATCTTCAGGGCAGAGGTTCTGAGCATCTGGTACTCTTTGTCGCTCAAGGTCTGAGACGGCGCCACCACGATGCTGTCGCCGGTATGGACGCCCACGGGGTCGATATTTTCCATGTTGCAGACCGTGATGCAGTTCCCGGCGCTGTCCCGCATGACCTCGTACTCGATCTCCTTCCAGCCCGCGATACAGCGTTCTACAAGGACCTGGCCCACCCGGGAAAGACGGAGCCCGTTCTCCAGGATCTCCTCCAGCTCCGCCCTGTTATGGGCGATACCGCCGCCGGAGCCTCCCAGCGTATACGCGGGCCGCAGCACCACCGGATAGCCGATGATATCGGTAAAGGAAACGCCCTCCTCCACCGTCTCCACCACTTTGGAGGCGGCGCAGGGCTCGCCGATCCGTTCCATCAGGTCTTTAAATTCCTGGCGCCCTTCGGCGTTGCGTATAGTGGCTGCGGTGGTTCCAAGGAGCGTTACCTGATGCTCCTTCAGAAAACCGGATTCCTCCAGCTCCATGCCTAAGTTTAAGCCCGCCTGTCCGCCTAAGGTGGGCAGAATGCTGTCCGGCTTCTCCTTTTCGATGATCTGCTCCAGAACCTTTACGGTCAGAGGCTCTATGTAAACCTTGTCGGCAATGTCCTTGTCCGTCATGATGGTGGCGGGGTTGGAGTTTACCAGAATAACCTCCACACCTTCCTCCTTCAGGGAGCGGCAGGCCTGCGTTCCCGCGTAGTCAAATTCCGCCGCCTGTCCGATGACAATGGGCCCGGATCCAATGACCATGACACGTTTTACATTGGGATTTTTCGGCATTTTTAATCCCTCCCTTCCGCGCAGGACGACGTCTCCCGGCGCATCATGTGAATAAATCTGTCAAACAGGTATCGGGAGTCCTGGGGGCCGGGACAGCTTTCCGGATGGAACTGCACCGTAAAGATATTCTTTCCGGTGTAGGAAAGGCCCTCGTTCGTGCCGTCGTTGACGTTGACAAAGGCGGGAACGGCGATGGCGGGGTCCAGCCTGTCCGTATCCACCACATAGCCGTGGTTCTGGGAGGAAATGTAGACTCTTCCTGTGGCCAGATCCTTCACGGGATGGTTTCCGCCCCGGTGGCCGTACTTCATTTTATGGGTGTCCGCCCCGGCGGCAAGCGCCATCAGCTGATGCCCCAGACAGATGGCAAAAATAGGAACGTCCGTTTCATACAGCTTCCGGATCTCTTCTATCACCGACGTGCATTCCTTCGGATCCCCGGGGCCGTTGCTCAGCATAATGCCGTCGGGTCCATCCGCCAGAATCTCCTCCGCCTTCGTCAGGGCCGGATATACCGTCACCTCGCAGCCCCGCTCCGCCAGAGACCGGGCAATGTTTTTCTTCGCGCCCAGATCGAGAAGCGCAACCTTCAGCCCCTTCCCGTTCAGCTCTTTTACCAGCGCGGGTCTGGGCTCTCTCTCTCCCCGTTCAAACGCTTCCCGGTCAAACCGGGCCGCCCCGGAAAGAGGGCCGTTCTGTTCCAGAGACATGGCAGGCTCTACCCGGTATTTTTCCCGGCAGGTCACCTTCTCCACCACCTTGCCTGTGGTATAAGCGCGCAGCCTGGGCAGAACGGCGTCCAGATCATAGTTTTCGTCGGTGGTGATCATGCCGTTCATGGTTCCCTTTTCCCGGAGGATCCTGGTCAGCGCCCTTGTATCGATTCCCGCGATACCGGGCACTCCGTTTTCCTCCAGAAACTGCTGTATGGGAATATCACTGCGGAAATTGCTGGGAATGCGGGAGAGTTCCCTTACGATGAAGCCGTCCGGCCAGGGTCTTGCGGATTCCATGTCGTCCCTGCAGATGCCGTAATTGCCGATGAGCGGGTAGGTCATGCAGACTGCCTGTCCCGCATAGGAGGGATCAGTCAGTACCTCCAGATAGCCCGCCATAGACGTGTTGAACACAATCTCGCTGATTATCTCCCTGACGGCGCCGATTTGGGTTCCCTCAAAAACGGTGCCGTCCTCTAAAATCAAAAACGCTTTCATTTTGCCTCTCATTCCGCCGTCATACAGCCTTATCTTTATTTTCGTTTTACCCCTGTTATACCTTTTCAAACATCAGATCCCTGTACCATTCCAGAGATTTCATATAAGCCTGGTTCACAGGTTCCACGTCCCTTTTGTCCAGAAGCAGAAGCCGGGAAACCTCCTGCCAGTTGGCATTTTCATACTGCCGAAGAAGATTCATCACAGGCGCAAGCTTTCCCGTGCCGTTTAACAGGGCATCCCTGACCTCGCCCGTGACCATGACCATCTGAAGGGCTTCCTCCATGGTCTTCTCCAGGATCACATCCAGCACCGAGAAAAGCCCCATCAGGAACAGTTCCTCGGTCTTGTCCTTCAGTCCGAAGACAGGGCCCAGGTTTTCCGCAAATTTTGCGCGGAGCAGGGAAAGTCTCGTAATCTCACTGGGCTTATCCGCATACATCTGGTTGACCACCGCCGTGTTGATCCACTTGCGCAGCTCTCTCTGCCCCAGCATAGCCGCCGCATGGCGGATGGTCGTGATCCCATTGTTTACGGTCATGCGGTTCACCATCTTCAGCAGCGATATGGTCAGCGCGGTATCCCGCCCGATCACGTCTGCCGCCTTGGTCAGCTCAAAGTTTTCGCTGTTCACCACGTTCAGCAGTTCAATATAATTCACCTTCAGGGGCGCCACCTCATGAGATCCCTTTGTCACAGGCACCCGGTAGAAATTTCCCTCGTAAAGCTGGTATCCTCCGGCGGCTTTCAGTTTTTCAAACACTTCCATGCTGTCGATCCCGCCGGCGCAGAGCCTGATGTTGGGATAGAGCTTTGAAAAGTAGATCCTGGCCTTGTCGATGGCGATCTTCCGGTTGTCCAGAAAGACATAATCCACCAGATTTAAGACCTCCCGATAGCTCTCAAAGCTCGACACCGCCAACTTCCGGATCGCCAGCCTGTATCCCATGCCCTTTAATTCCTTCAGGCGGCTGACATACATTTCCACCGGCGGAATGGTATTGTCCAGCAGAAACACGATCCTGTCGTGAGGCGCGTCGCACTGGTTTTCCACATCGGAAAAAACGGAAATATTGCTCACCGGTACGAAGATCTCCTTGTCCTCGGAAAGCGTCTCGATTCCCATCGTCCTGATCAGCTCCAGTCCCTCCACCGCCGCTGCGCCGTCATTCTGTCTGGTGCCCAGCATCATGGGATCCAGAAAAAAGTTGTCCTTCTGCGAGAATACAGAGTACGCTGTAACAGCCATATTCCCGTCAAAAAGAGGTATCAATGCCAATAACATACGCTCCACCCCCTGTTTCTTATCTGTTTCTGAAAATTTTGTCACCGGAAGTATGCCACGCCGGATTCAAAGATTCTGATATCCTGTTCTCCATAGATATTCTTCGCCACGCCTTCTCCCCTGCGCTCGGAATGGGCCATCTTTCCAAGGATTCTGCCGTCCGGGGAGGTAATCCCCTCTATCGCGCAGTAGGAGCCGTTGATATTGTATTCCTCATCCATGGAGACATTTCCGTTCTGGTCCGCATACTGGGTCGCCACCTGCCCGTTTTCAAACAGCCTGTCGATCCACTCCTTGGGCGCCACAAAACGTCCCTCGCCGTGAGAGGCTGGATTACAGTAAGTCTCTCCCAGCACGGCGCCGGCCAGCCATGGCGACTTGTCGGAGACGACCTTTGTGTACACCATTCTGGAAATATGGCGGTTTATGGTATTGAACGTCAAGGTGGGAGAGTCCTCCTTCTGACCCACGATCTCGCCGTAGGGAACCAGCCCCAGCTTGATCAGCGCCTGGAACCCGTTGCAGATTCCCAGCGCAAGGCCGTCCCGCTCGTTTAACAGCTTTGTCACCGCTTCTTTCAGCTTCCCGTTTTGGAACGCCGTCGCAAAGAACTTGGCGCTGCCGTCAGGCTCGTCGCCCGCGGAAAACCCGCCGGGGAACATGATGATCTGGGCCTGAGAAATCGCCTTTACATATTCCTCCACAGACTGTCTGATATCCTCGGCGCTTAAGTTCCGGAATACCCTTGTCACCACATTTGCGCCGGCTCTCTCAAAGGCTCTCGCACTGTCGTATTCACAGTTGGTGCCGGGGAACACGGGAATAAACACCGTGGGCTTCGCCACCTTATTCTTACACAGATAAACGCTGTCTGCCCTGTAACAGCTTCCCTTAAGCGGCGTCCTGTCCTTTGAAGCCTTCGTGGGGAACACCTTTTCCAGCCGGGACTCCCAGGCCTCCAGCGCTTCCTCCATGGGGATCCGCACTTCGCCGCAGGAAAACACCGGATCCTCCGTCACCGTTCCCACCAGAGTGCAGTCTATTTCCCCTTCTCCCAGCAGATGCATCTTTTCCGCCGGTATCTCCGCAAGGATATCGCCAAGACCGTTGCCGAAAATGTCTTCCTCCGTCAGCCCGCTTTCCAGCGTCACGCCAAGGCCGTTGCCGAAAGCCATTTTGGAAACCGCGGCCGCCACGCCCTTTGCGTCCAGGGCATAGGCGGAGAGGACAGCGCCCTCCCCGGCCAGCTTGTGGATGGCGTCATAAAGCGCCGCAACACTTTCGTACATCGGTATGTCAAATTCATCCTTTTCTATCCGGAAACGGACAAGCCTGCTGCCGGCCTTTTTTAACTCCGGCGTCAGGATCTCATCCTGCTTCGCGATATCCACCGCAAAGGAGACCAGGGTCGGCGGAACGTCAATATCGTTAAACGTTCCGGACATGCTGTCCTTTCCGCCGATAGAGGGCAGCCCGAAGCCGATCTGGGCGTCGTATGCGCCCAAAAGCGCCGCGAAGGGCTGGCTCCAGCGTTCCGGTTCTCCCGTCATCCTGCGGAAATATTCCTGAAAGGTAAACCGGATCTTTCCCGCGTCGCCGCCGGCGGCCACAATCTTCGCCATGGATTCCACCACCGCATAGACCGCGCCGTGGTAGGGGCTCCAGGAGGACAGATACGGGTCAAAGCCGTAGCTCATCATCGTAACCGTGTCCGTTTTTCCCCGCAGGGTGGGAAGCTTTGCGACCATGGCCTGGGTCTCGGTGAGCTGGTGCTTTCCGCCGTAAGGCATCAGAACGCTCCCCGCGCCGATGGAGCTGTCAAACATCTCCACCAGCCCCTTCTGGGAGCAGACGTTCAGGTCGTTTAAGAGCGCAAGCCACGCCCCCCTGACATCGCCCTTTTCCAGCTTCTCTCCCACCGCGGGCACGGCCCATTTTTCAAAATAGTTTTCCTTCTCATCCGGGATTTCCACCTTCACGGCCGTCTCCTGATGGGCGCCGTTGGTGTCCAGAAAAGCCCGCTTTAAATTTACGATCTGTTTTCCCCGCCAGTTCAGGATCAGCCTGGGCTCCTCCGTGACCACCGCCACGGGAACGGCCTCCAGGTTTTCCTGGGCCGCGTACTGCAGAAACTCATCCACTTTTTTCGGGTCCACCACAACGGCCATCCGCTCCTGGGACTCGGAAATGGCAAGCTCCGTGCCGTCCAGCCCGGCGTACTTTTTCGGCACCCTGTCCAGATCCACGGTCAGGCCGTCCGCCAGCTCGCCGATGGCCACCGACACGCCGCCCGCGCCGAAATCGTTGCATTTCTTGATGATCCTGCTCACCTCAGGCCGCCGGAACAGCCTCTGGATCTTTCTCTCCGTAGGCGCGTTTCCTTTCTGCACCTCCGCGCCGCAGGTCTCGATGGACTGCTCCGTATGAACCTTGGAGGAGCCGGTAGCCCCGCCGCACCCGTCACGCCCGGTGCGCCCGCCCAGGAGTATGATAATATCCCCCGGATCAGAGGTCTCCCGGATCACGTTCTTTCTGGGAGCCGCCCCCATGACGGCGCCGATCTCCATGCGCTTGGCCACATAGCTGGGATGGTAGATCTCCTTGACGAAACCGGTCGCAAGGCCGATCTGGTTCCCGTAGGAGGAATAACCGTCCGCCGCGCCCTTCACCAGCTTTTTCTGGGAAAGCTTTCCCTTGAGCGTATCCGCAACAGGAACGGTGGGATCCGCCGCCCCCGTAACGCGCATCGCCTGATACACATATCCTCTTCCGGAAAGCGGATCGCGGATCGCGCCGCCAAGGCAGGTAGCCGCGCCGCCGAAGGGTTCAATCTCCGTGGGATGGTTATGGGTCTCGTTTTTAAAGAACACAAGCCATTCCTCGGTCTCCCTGTGGTCCCCGTAATCCATCTCCACGGGCACCACCACCGAGCAGGCATTGATCTCGTCGGATTCCTCCATGTCCGAAAGCTTACCGTCCTTCTTCAGCTTCCGCATCGCTATCAGGGCAAGATCCATCAGACAGACGAATTTATCCTTCCTGTCCCCGAAGATCTCCTCCCTGGTATCCAGATAACTCTGATACGTCGTCTCCAGGGGCGAGCGGTAATATCCCTCACCAAATTCCACCTTTTTAAGTTCCGTGGAAAAGGTGGTGTGGCGGCAGTGGTCGGACCAGTAAGTGTCCAGAACCCGGATCTCCGTCATGGAAGGATCTCTCTTTTCCTCCTTAAAATAGTTCTGAATATGGAGGAAATCCTGAAACGTCATGGCGAGAGAAAGGGAATCATAGCATTTCCGAAGATCCTCCTCTCCCATCTGGACAAAGCCCGCCAGCACGGAAATATCCGCCGGTTCCTCATACGCCGCAATCAGCGTTTCCGGCTTTTCCATTCCCGTCTCCCTGGAATCTACAGGGTTGATGCAGTAAGCCTTGATCCGGGCGAACTCCCCGTCCGATATCTCTCCCAGGATCATATAGGTCACAGCGGTTCTGATAACAGGCTCCTCGTTCTCGTCCAGGAAACGCACACACTGTACGGCGGAATCCGCTCTCTGGTCGAACTGACCCGGCAGGTACTCCACAGAAAACACCCTTGCGCCGGCAGGAATCTCAATGCTCTCCCGGTAGAGATCATCCACCGGCGGCTCGGAAAACACGGTCCGGCATGCCTTTTCAAACACCTGGCCGGAAATGTTCTCCACATCATAGCGGATAAACACCCTCACGTTTTCCACCTGTATGCCCAGATATCCCCTGAGCTCTTCCAGAAGCTCCTTCGCCTTCACCGCAAAGGGCTCCTTTTTCTCCACATAAATCCTTCTTACGCTTCCCATGCTGCTCTCCATTCCGTTTACGCCTCCACGCCCAGCGACTTTAATATGTAGATGATCTCCCTGTCTACCGTCTCAGGTGTGATCGTGATGGTCTGTGCGGAAATCTTCAGACCTTCCAGTACAAACATGATATTTCTCGCCGTGCCGGCGCAGTCCTCACAGTAAAATTCGCCGTTGTCCACTCCAATCTCGATCAACTTCTCTATGATCTTTACCGCGGAGTCAAACTGTTTTTTCAGGAAATTGTCCTTTTTCGGCGGCTGATTCTCAAAATAATACTCATAGACCGCCTGAGTCAGCGTATCTTTTTTCCTGAGCAGCTCCTTTTTCTGCTCCTGCAGGAACAGGACAAGGATATCCGCCGCTGTAGCGTCTTCCGTTATACTGTCGGAGAACACATCGTCCGCTTCCTCGCTCTCCAGCTTCATAACCTCCATAAAGATCTGGCTGGTGTTGTCAAAATACAGATAAAGGCCGCCTCTGCTGATCTCACACGCCTCCACGATGTCCTTCATGGTCACCTTCTTGAAACCCTTCTCCACAAAGACCTTTCTGGCCGTTTCCAGTATATACCTCCGCTTCTGCGCCGATTTTTCTCCCATGTCCATTCCCCTTCTATCTGATATCCAAAGGCTTATCCCAATATTCTATGATCTTCTGCATCTGCTTCAGGACCAGACAGAAGATGTTCTCCTTCACGGCTTCGCTCCAAAGGCTTCCTTTTGTCCTGCCGCCCAGTACATATTTTGACAGGATCCCTCTGAGCATGTCCCAGTCCTTTAGCTCCGCCGAAGCGATGATCTTACGCTCGTCCTCGTGCGTCCTGATCCCGTTGCGTGTGTACACATAGCTGTAATTCCGGTACATTAAAGGGGACGCGCCCGCCTCTTTTACAAAGCTCATCAGCGTGGAATCATACACCGGAAAAGAAAGGGCGTTCCCGCTTCCTTCCTCCCCCTGATAAAGCGTACTGCCAGGCTGGCCCGCGTTCTTTTCCAGCCAGGGAAGATACCGCAGCAGCGGCACCGTCGTCCGCCGGTATTCCTCTATCCGTTTCTGCCGGTATTCCAAACCTTCATCCATACTGTTTGTACTCCCTTTTCCCGCTGTCACATAAAAACTGACACAGATGTATTTTTATTTTATCACAAATTTAATAAAAGTACAGTAGAAAATTGAAGATAGTTTGTTGTATACTGTTGTGAGAGGCGGCCGCAAAGATCTGCCAGCTGACAGTACGGCCGCGGGAAGGATGAGATAAAATATGCCTGCAACTGTAGTAAACAGCGGAAAAATCATTTATCAAAGCGGTCAGCCGATGACTGCCCTCCATCTGATCACGAACGGATGCGTACAGGCGGCGTTCCCCGGCGGAACCTACGCTTTAAAGAAGGGAGATGTGATCGGGATCTGTGAGATCTGTTCAGAGGTTCATTTTCTGGAGTACACAGCCGTGGAAGAGACAAGCGTGCTGACCTATCCCATCAACAACATGGAATCTCTGGGCGCTCTTCTTATCAAGCACCCCGATGTGGCAAGGGTTTTCCTTCTGTCCCTGTTCCGCCAGATCAACACCCTCATGGGCCAAAGCTCCATCTCCGAGATGAACTGCGCCACCCTGCACCAGAATCTGATGGCGGACTATGAAAAATACAACGCCCTCTGCTCCCGTTACCGCGTCGCCCCGAAGGTGCTGGAAAAGGTACAGGATGTGGCGGCATACGTTGTGAGCGAGGATCCCGATATCTGGCTGAACAGCTATTACACGGGTCTCCAGAATATCTACTCCCGCGAGGCCTGCAAGGCCCTGGTCCTGGAACCCGGCCTCTCCCTGGGCATGCTGCGCAAGGGAAGCCTGGACTTCCGAAAGACCTATACGGTCCTGGAGGAACAGAACCAGTACACCGCCCAGATCCTCCAGTATTATTTTAACGGTTCCGGAAACGATCTGTTCGACTTTTATACCTCTCTCTACTATCAGCTGAGCGCAAATTCCGAGGACGCCGCCGAACTGGTAGAGGATATCGAACGCATGATCCGGCATTTTGAGGGTAACCCCGGCCTGGACGCGGAGCAGGTGTCCCTGCGGGTGGACAGCTTCCGCAGCAAGCTCTCCACGATAAACGCCGCCGAGCCCGCCGCGGAAAAGCAGGAGGACGCCCTCAACGCTTCCATTCTCGCCGAACTGTCGGGCAGCCTGAACACGATCCTGGAATTTGCGGGAGCGGGCTTCGACGAGGCGGATTCCTTCCGCCAGCATGTGAATGCCTATAAGAATCTGGACGACAGGAACGCAACGGACGAGACGACCACACGGCTGCGCAGGCATCTGACCACAGAATTTTACGCTCTTTACGGCGTGATCTTCGAGCGTTCCTTACACACCCCCTATCTGCCCAACGTCGTAAAGATGTTTTTGTTCTTCGGATATGTGGACGAGGAGCTGGCCGGCTCCGCCAACAGCGTCGTCCTCTATAACCTGACGTTCGGCATGGAGGATCAGAGCCGGTTCGGCGTCTACACCTTTTACCATTGGCTTACCGCCATCTACAACGGCGAAAAGGCTCCCAGCCGGAACGAATTTGACGAGGATTATTTCGATTATATCCACAAGCAGAAGGCCACGGGAAATCTCACTGCCTCCCAGGCAGCTTCCATGGAAAATGATCCCATGAGCCGCGTGAATTACGAGCTTCAGAACATGTTCCCCTCGGTGAACAAGGTCACCTTCGGGCGGATCAGCACCTACTGCCCGCTCTTTTGCGCCGACAATGTACTGAAGGATCTGAAGAGTACCTTCGTCACGGTAACCCAGGTCAGCAAGGCTCTGGAAAACATCCGGAAGATCGACTATTCCGCCTATTACCGGGAAAGCCTCGACTATGACAACATAGAAGTCATGGGAAAGGAAAACATTCATCTGGAATTTCTTCCCGACGTGATCCTCGCCCCCAACGTCGGCATCCGCGGCATTATGTGGCAGGAAATTGAGGGCAAGAAACGCAACAGCCCCGGAAGAATGGCCTTCTCGATCTTCCACCTGGAGGACATCAACGCCTCCATGGTCCGTCTCACAGGCGAGTTCCGCTGGGAGATGTGCAAGCGTATTCAGGGAAGCCGCTGGAACGATGTAAGCGAACGGTCGCTGACCAGCGAATACTTTGACTATGTCCAGTTTTACCGCAAAAACCACGACCTCAGCTCCGAGGCCAAAGAGCGCGTCCGCGTCAGCCTCCAGCGCGCCAAGAACAGCTTCAAGGAGATGTTCGTCAGAGACTATATGGTCTGGGTATTGTTTGAGGGCAATAATTCTCCACGGCTGAACAAGGTGGCAAGAAAGATCCTGTTTACCTACTGTCCTTTCCCCGCCTCCCTGCAGGCGTCGCTTGGCCAGAACCCCCTTTACACGGAGCTTCTGGAGCGGGGCAAGGTCCTGACCGGCCAGCGGCTGCGCCACCTCGAGATCGTGGCCCAGAAGATCAGAAACTCAGGGGAACAGGTTCCCGACACGCTGGAAAAAGAGATGAATTTTGTACGAGGGAAAATATCGTAACGGAACATGACGCGCCGGCAGCAGCCCGCGGAAAGGCGCCCTACATGCCTGGCTGAATATCCTGGCCGGTCTCGCCCTGCATTTTGGAGGACAGACCGGCCGGATCCTTCTCCAGCCGCAGCATCGTCTCAAAGGCGGACAGGAGCAGACGCTCCCTGCGGTATCGGTTCATGTCCCGGGGCCGGTCCATATACAGCTTAAAATGGTCCACCTGCCAAACAAGCGCGTCCGCCAGCGTATATCCCCCAACCCGGTATCTGTTCCAGAATTCTCCATAGTCGTGATAATAGGCCAGCTCCTTCAAAAGGCCCTCTGAAGCGCGGATTTCCTGCCAGAGACGCTCCCCGTATTCCCGGTCTTCCCCGGCACGATGCACAAGCCCCAGCACAAAACCGTGCAGTTCTTCCAAAGCCGCCTCCAGTTCCTCCTGACTGTTCTTTTCCATCCGAATCCTCCTTCTGCCGGCGCTGCCCGGCCAATCCTTCCGTTTCCGGCCCTCCGGAAATAAAAAAGGACCTGAACCGCCGTTTTACGGCTGTCTTCAGATCCTTATCCAGCAGGGGAAGAGAGGCTCGAACTCCCGTTTACGGTTTTGGAGACCGCCGCACTACCACTGTACTATTCCCCTGTGTCTGCGTTTTACCACCGACGAAAGCTATTATAACACAGTTTTTTCAGCTGTGCAACAGATTTTTCAGAAGATTGCTTCACCGCACCCACGGCTGTTCTCAGAAAACCCGTTCTATCAACTCCTGCACGGAACGGACGCCCACAATCTCGATCCCGCTGTTTTTCCTGCAGTCCTCCGCGCATACCTGCGGAACGATGCAGGTCTGAAAGCCCAGCTTTTCCGCCTCTGCGACACGCTGCCTGGCCTGGCTCACGGCCCGTACCTCTCCGCTGAGCCCCACTTCACCGAAGGCCGCCAGTTTAGGGGGCAGCGCCCGGTTTTTAAAGCTGGAAAGCACCGCCAGAACAATCCCAAGATCTACAGCAGGCTCCTGGATCTTCATCCCGCCCGTAATGTTTACATAAGCGTCGCAGGCGGCAAGCTGCACCCCCGACCGCTTCTCCAGCACCGCCATCAGAAGATTCACACGGTTAAAATCCGTTCCCGTAGTCTGTCTTCTCGGAATGCCGAAATTGCTGTGGCATACCAGCGCCTGAATCTCAACCAGCAGGGGCCGCGTCCCCTCCATCGTACAGGCCACCACCGACCCGCTGGCATCCTCAGGTCTGCCGCTCAGCATGTATTCCGACGCATTCCGCACCTCGGTCAGCCCCTGTTCCCGCATTTCAAACACGCCGATCTCGTTGGTAGAGCCAAACCGGTTCTTTACGCCCCGCAAGATCCGATAGGAAGCGTACCTGTCGCCTTCAAAATACAGGACCGCATCCACCATATGCTCCAGAACCCTCGGCCCGGCAACCGTGCCTTCCTTGGTCACATGGCCCACGATAAAGACCGATACCCCCAGCCCCTTTGCCAGCTGCAGCAGGACACCCGTGGCCTCTCTGACCTGGGAGACGCTGCCCGGGGCCGCGGAGACGCTCTCGCAGTACATGGTCTGGATGGAGTCGATTACCACTGTCTGGGGCTTCCGGGTCCGGATCACCTCCGCTATCACATCCAGATTTGTCTCGCACAGCAGCAGCATCCGGTCCGTAAACTGACCGATCCTGTCAGCCCTCATTTTGATCTGGGCAGGCGATTCCTCACCGGAAATATACAGAATGTTCTGGTCCCCCTCGGAAAGGCTGCGGCACACCTGCAAAAGCAGGGTAGACTTGCCGATGCCGGGATCGCCGCCCACCAGAGTCAGCGAGCCCCTGACGATTCCTCCGCCCAGCACCCTGTCAAGCTCACCGATCCCGGTAGAGATTCTGTCTTCGCTCCGGGCCTGTATCCCGGAGAGTATACAGGGCTGGGACTGTCCAGCCCCGCGAGCCGCCCCCTGTGCAGGGTTCATGGTCCCGTAGGGCGATTTGTTTACCGTCTCCTCCACAAAGCTGTTCCATTCCTTGCAGCCGGGACACTGTCCCATCCACTTTGCGGATTCATAGCCGCAATTCTGGCAGAAAAAAACCGTGGATGTCTTACCCTTTGCCATTTGCTCAGACCTGCTCCACTTTTACGGTCACCTCACCGACAGCCTCCAGCTCCACACTCAGAGAAAGCTTTCCGCCCAGTCCGGTCTTCATCGTTCCCACGCTCTTCCCGTCGATGAACACCTCATACTCCGTGTCGTCCATGAGTCCCACCGTGATCTGGGCGTCTTCGCTGCCCTCTACAACAAACTCCACTCCGTTTTCCTTTTCCGCGAAGTTGACAACGCTTGTACCGGGTACGGATTCATACAGAAACATACCGTTTTTCTCCAGCTTCGTGATCTCCCGGCAGGTTTTGACCTTCAGCAGGTCGCCGGCATGTTCAAAATCCTCCAGCTTCGCCTTTTTCTCCAACATGTGATTCCCAAAGCTGATTGTGCCGTCCGCTTCGCTGCGGAGCAGTTCCTTCACAACTGCCATGTGTGTTTTCCTCCTGTTCTTCTGCAGTCGGAATCCGTTTCCGCTGCCATTTCATTATAGCAGTAATCAGGCCGCTGTGCAAGCGGCTTCAAAAGGGCGCCGCCCTGCCTGAAACGCCGCTTTTTTCGTAAGCGTCACTTTACCGTAAATGTCACCTTTCCGTTCTTAAACCCTGCCGCCACCGTATCTCCCGGCTGAATCTTCTTCCGCAGAATCTCCTCCGCCAACGCGTCCTCCACAACGGACTGTATGGCGCGCTTTAAAGGTCTTGCCCCCATCTTTTTGTCCGCGTATTTCTCCACCAGATGCTCCCGCAGGGAGGATGTGAGCGACAGCTTGATCCCCATCTGTGTCTCGCACCGCTTATAGAGGTCGGAAGCCAGCAGATTCACAATGGCCTTCATATTCTCGTCTGTCAGCTGGTGGAACACAATGATCTCATCAATCCTGTTGACAAACTCCGGTTTAAAGCTCTTTTTGACCTCTTCCATGACGCCGGCCTTCATCTTCTCATAGTCCCGCTTTGCATCGCTTCCCGCGGCAAAACCGAGGTTCTTGGGATCCACGATCCTCTGGGCTCCCGCGTTGGAGGTCATAATCAGCACAGTATTCTTAAAGCTGACCTTGCGGCCCTTGGAATCCGTGATATGGCCGTCGTCCAGCACCTGCAGCAGAATATTGAACACATCCGGATGGGCTTTTTCGATCTCGTCGAACAGCACCACGGAATAAGGGTTGCGCCGCACCTTCTCGCTGAGCTGCCCCCCTTCCTCAAATCCCACATAGCCGGGCGGGGAACCGATCATCTTGGACACCGAATGTCCTTCCATATATTCCGACATATCTACCCGGATAATAGCGTCCTCGGAGCCGAACATCGCCTCCGCCAGCGCCTTGGAAAGCTCCGTCTTTCCCACGCCGGTGGGTCCCAGAAACAGAAAAGAACCGATGGGCCGCTTGGGGTCCTTCAGCCCTACCCTGCCCCTTCGCATGGCTTTCGCCACCGCCGCCACAGCCTCCTCCTGGCCGATGACGCGCCTGTGCAGAATGCCCTCCAGTTTAAGCAGCCGCTCACTTTCCTTCTGCGCCAGCTTCTGCACCGGAATCCTGGTCCACATTGCCACAACCTCGGCGATCTCGTTCTCTCCCACGGTATAGCGCTTATTGGTCTCCTGATTCTCCAGCCGTTTTACCATCCGCTGATATTTTTTTACCAGATCGTCCTGGCTGCGCTTGATCTCCGCCGCCTGGGTGAATGCCTCCATACGGATGGAGCGCTCGATCTGCTGATCCATCTTCTTTATCTGGTCCAAAAGCTCTTTCTGCTTATCAGGCAGATCCATGGTGCGCAGTCTCGCGCTGGCCGCCGCCTCGTCAATCAGATCGATCGCCTTGTCAGGAAGGTTCCTGTCATTGATGTACCGGGCGGAAAGCCTTACCGCCGCCTCCACCGCTTCGCTGGTGATCGTTACCTGGTGGTGCTCCTCATACCTGCCCTTGATGCCCTCCAGGATTCGGACGGTTTCCTCCTCCGTCGGCTCCTCCACATTGACAGGCTGAAACCGCCGCTCCAGAGCCGCATCCTTCTCAATATATTTCCTGTACTCGGCGATGGTGGTTGCGCCGATCATCTGCAGCTCTCCCCGCGCCAGAGAAGGCTTCAGGATATTGGAGGCGTCGATAGCCCCTTCCGCCCCGCCTGCCCCGATCAGCGTGTGCAGTTCATCCAGGAACAAGATTACGTTGCCGTCGTCTATGACCTCCCGGATGACCTTCTTGATGCGCTCCTCAAATTCACCCCTGTACTTGCTGCCTGCCACCATTCCGGACAGATCCAGCGTGAGAACGCGCTTATCCTTCACGGTAAAGGGCACCTTTCCCTCCACGATCCGAAGGGCCAGCCCCTCCACCACAGCGGTTTTTCCCACGCCGGGCTCCCCGATGAGACAGGGGTTGTTCTTGGTACGGCGGCTCAGGATCTGTACCAGCCTGCGGATCTCGTCCTCCCTGCCGATGACAGGGTCAAGCTTTCCTTCCCTTGCAAGGGCCGTCAGGTCTCTGCTGTACTGGCTAAGAGTGGTCTGCTTCTGTCTGCCGGCAGGCCTTCTTCCCAAATCCTCCTTGTACAGATTGCCATCCTGTCCAATGGCAGTCAGCGTGTCCACATAGATCTTCTGTACATTGGCGCCGATGGTGTTCAAAAGGCGGACGGCCACATTTTCCCCTTCCTTGATCAACGCCATCAGAAGATGCTCGGTGCCTGTGGCCTTCTGCCCGAACCGGGCAGCCTGTTTGTGGGCCTCCTCCAAAACCTTCTGTGCCCTGGGGGAATATCCTTCCCGCTCCCGCAGGCTCACGCCGCTCTCAAAAGCGATCAGCTCCCGGATCATTTCCTGAACCTGGGATATGTCCACTCCGTTGTCCACCAGCACCTTGTGCGCCACTCCACCGGGTTCTTTCAACAATCCCACCAGAATATGTTCGGTGCCCACATAGCCCTGTTTCAGGCTTCTTGCGCATTTTGCCGCAAGATTCAGGGCCTCCCTGGCCCTGTCGGTAAACTGTGACTGCATTTTTTCCTCCTGTCCAAAGCGCGTCGGCCGGTCTGTCCGCGCGCTCACCGATATTCTTCGTAAATTTCCTCAATCAGCTCATGTATCTCTTCTTTGGAAATATTCCTGCAGCTGCTCTCAGCCAGAATGAGCTGCAGCTGTTTCCTGAGTCCCGTCAGGGTACGGGCCCTGTCCGCGTCCACCGCAATGACAGCTCCGCGCCTGCGGTCCACCTTCACAAACCCCTCCTGCTTCAGGACGGTATACGCCTTGTTCACGGTATGCATATTGATACCGACCAGCTCGGCAAGCTGACGCACACTGGGAAGAGAATCCCCCTCCTGAAACTGAGAGGTGGCAATCCCCATAATGATCTGGTTGCGCAGCTGAAGATAAATCGCCTCATCACTGTTGAAATCAATCTCAATGATCATACTCCCTCTTTTTCTGCCGGGGCTTTCCGCCGCCCCCTGTTGTTATATCCATATTATAACAGCCATCCTCTTCTGTCAACCGAAAAAGGGAGAGGCTGCCCGTTTAAGCGTATCCTCTCCCCTTCCTCTTTATTCCATTTATCAGCTTATTTTTCGTCTTCCCCGTCATAGTTCAGGAATTCAAACTCAAACTCATCCTCTTCCGCCATAAAATTCTTAGGCTGGGCTTTTACAGATCCCTGACTCTGAGGACTTGCAGGGCGCTGACCCTGGGGTGCTCCTGCCGGGCGCTGACCCTGGGGTGCTCCTGCGGGACGCTGACCCTGAGGTGCTCCCGCGGGACGCTGGCCCTGGGGTGCTCCCGCCGGGCGCTGGCCCTGAGGTGCTCCCGCGGGACGCTGACCCTGAGGCGCTCCCGCCGGGCGCTGGCCCTGGGACGCTCCTGCCGGGCGCTGACCCTGGGGCCTCTGGGGCGCTCCCTTTTTGTCTGTGCCGGCTCTCTGCATCACCCGGCCATTTTGTCCGGATTGTGCGCTCCTCCTGCGCAGCGTCTCATTCTCCACCGCGTTAAAGTAAGCGGAATCCATCATATCCCTGAGCTTATAGATCAGGTAGCCTATCGCGCCTGCCGCAGCGATCAAAAGAAATACCAGAATGACGATCACGATCTTCTGGGACTTCAGTCTCTTCTGCGTATTCGTCAGATCCCCTACCGAATCGTTTAAGTTTAACAGCGCCTGAATGTCGTAGGCTGTGTTTTCCGGCGTATGTACATACCACTTTCCGTCCTGCTCGTAGGTGTCGTATGCTTTCGTTTCCTCCGGCTGCTCCGTCACCTCAGGCGTCTCCGGCGTTTCCACCGGCTCCTCATTTGTATCAGGGTTCTCCGCCGGATCCGTATAAGGCGTCACCTCCCCGGACAGGGTGATGCAGTCTTCCCTGATAAATCCCGTCTTTTCCGCATTGTTGTCAAGGAACGTCACCTGATACCACGTTTTCCCGTCATTGTCCAGACTGGCCGCCTGCCCGGTCACGGTCAGCGCAAGACCGCTTTTGGCAAAGATCACAATTTCACCGCTGGTAGATGCATTGCTGCGGATCCTGCTGTTATCCTTCGCCACAGTGGCGCTGACGGGATTGACCTGGCTCACCTGCGCCGCAGGCAGGTTCGTGCCAGTCGAAGTCTGCGGTGTCTCCGACGCCTGGGGATTCAGCGTAACCGCAGGCGGCGTGGAACCGTCCGTGATCTGTACCAGATCCGAACGGATATATCCCACCGTGTCGGCATCCGCCCAGACCTCGTACCAGGTGTAGCCGTCGCTGCCCTGTACCTGTCCGTTGATCGTTATGACCGTGTCCTTCGGATAGCTTGTCACAACGCCAGCACTGGTGCTTGCAGAACTGCGTACCTTTGCGCCGCCGCTGGAAGTGATCTTCGCCGTGCTTTCCGCATGGCCTACCAGAGAAAAACATCCCCAAATCAGCATCACGCACAGCACAACCCCGGCTGTAAGCGCCGCCTTATAAAGCAGCCTTCCTGCATGTAACTCCTGCAACTCTTTGGTCTTTTTCATAACCTCTTCCTTTCTCTCCCGTCTGCGCGTCAGCTCCGCGTGAAACGCTTGTGTCCCTCATCACCCTTCTGCCCGAGACTGAAACCGTGCAGACCCTTCTGGTGCTTCTCTCTTTCTTTGGCTTCCATATTGCGATGCATTTTGGTCTCACATTCCGGACAGAATCTTCCGGACCGGATCGGCTTGTTGCACAGATCACAGTGCAGAAACATTCTGGAGCCTTCCGCCACTTCAAGCCTTCCCTCTCTGAGAAGACGGCGGATCGTTTTCTGAGACACGCCGATAGAGGCTTCGATCTCGGCCGCGGTAGCTCCCTTATGTTCCTCAATGTAGGCGCGGACCTTGCCGTAATCGTCATACGCCAGTTCACCGCAGTCCTCGCATTGATACTCGCCAAGTCCCTTAAAGATCATCACTCCGCCGCATTTTACACAAACGCGGGGAATATTATATGTTTCCGGCTGAAGCAGTCTTTCTGTATCCATAGGATCAATCCCACCTTTCCAAATCTCCGCCCCTCTGATTCCCCGTTAAATACGTTTTCTCTATATCTCATCAATGGCTTTTCCAATGTCGTGCCTCATATACTTGTTGGCAAAGTCCACCCACTCCGCCGCCTGGTAGGCCTTTGCTCTGGCCTCCCTCAGAGTCGCCCCCTTTGCGGTAACACCAAGAACCCTGCCGCCGTTTGTGACGATACGCCCCTTTTCATCAAATCTGGTTCCCGCATGAAAACAGTAATAATCGTCCTTCCCTTCAAACTTTTCGAGACCTGTGATCTCAAAGCCCTTCTGATAGGAAACAGGATACCCGTCGCTTGCCAGAACAACACAGACCGCCGCATTGTCCTCAAACTGCAGGTCTACCTGATCGAGGGTACCGTCGATGCAGGCATCCACCACATCCATAATGTCGTTCTTCATCCTGCAAAGCACCACCTGGGCTTCCGGATCCCCGAACCGCGCGTTGTACTCCAGAACCTTCGGCCCCTCCGGCGTCAGCATCAGGCCGAAAAAGATAACGCCCTTAAACGCTCTTCCTTCTGCCGCCATGGCGTCGACAGTGGGCTGATAAATATACTTCCTGCAGAAATCATCCACTTCCGCGGTGTAAAAGGGACTGGGAGAAAAGTTCCCCATGCCGCCGGTATTTAATCCCTGGTCGCCGTCCTTTGCCCGCTTGTGGTCCTGGGCGGAAGTCATGGGCTTCACCGTCTTTCCGTCCACAAACGCCAGCACGGATACCTCCCGGCCCGTCAAAAACTCCTCGATCACCATCCGGTTGCCCGCATCCCCGAAATGCTTATCCATCATGATCTCTCTGACGCCGGCCTTCGCTTCCTCCGGCGTATTGCAGATCAGCACGCCCTTTCCCAGCGCAAGACCGTCCGCCTTCAGCACAATCGGCATTTTCGCCGTTTCCAGATAAGCCAGAGCCTTCTGAGGATCGTCAAACGTCTCATACGCCGCTGTGGGAATGTTGTATTTTTTCATCAGGTCCTTCGAGAAAGCCTTGCTTCCCTCCAGGACCGCCGCCTTCTGATCCGGGCCGAATACCCGAAAGCCCGCCGCCTTCAGCTGATCCGTCAGTCCTCCCACCAAGGGATCGTCCGGCGCGACAAATACCAGATCCACTGCCTTTTCTTCGGCATAGGCTATGATCTTCTCAAACTCCATGACGCCGATGGAGGGCTCGCATTCCGCGATCTGCGCTATCCCCGCGTTTCCGGGCACACAGTAGATCTTTTCCACCCGCCTGCTCTTCTTCATGCTTACCGCGATGGCGTGTTCCCTCCCGCCGCCGCCTACGATCAATACCTTCATGCTTCCTCTTTCCGCCTTACCCTTCCGTTCTCTATTGTCAGCCTGTTGTTTGCGATATCGTCAATCACCTGGGGCAGAAGGATCCATTCCGCCTGCTCCATCACTCTTCTCTGGAGCGTTTCCGGGGTATCGTCCTCTCTGACCTCCACCGCCTTCTGGGCGATGATAGGTCCCTCATCCATCCCTTCGTTTACAAAATGAACCGTGGCGCCCGTAATCTTCACACCCCGCTCCAGAACCTTCTCATGCACCTTCAGCCCATAATAGCCGACGCCGCAGAAGGAAGGGATCAGGGAGGGATGAATATTCACAATGCGTCCGGCGAACTTTGCCACCATCTCTTCCGGAATTCTTACCAGAAAACCGGCCAGCACGATCAGATCCGGCGCCAGCTCGCACATTTTTTCCGTAAAGGCCGCGTTAAAGGCCTCTCTGTCCGGATACGACCCGGGGCTTATGACAATCCCGGGAATCCCGTGCTTTTCTGCCCTTTCCAGCGCCCTGGCACCGGGATTGTTTCCGATCACGGCCGCAATCTGCGTGTTCGTGATCCTGCCGCTGTCAATGGCATCCAGAACAGCCTGCAGATTCGTTCCGCCTCCTGACACACACACTACCGTCTTCAGCATACCACCGCTTCCCTTTCTCCCGGTTCCACGGCTCCCACGATCCATGCCTGCTCGCCGGCAGCCTTCAGCACCTCCACCGCTTTGTCCGCCTGATCGGAGCCTATCGCCAGCACCATTCCCAGACCCATATTGTAGGTATTGTACATCACTTTTTCTTCGATCCCGCCCTTTTTCTGAAGCAGCTGAAAAACAGGCGGCACAGGGTAGCTGTCCTTCCGGATCACGGCACGTCTGCCCTCGGGAAGCATCCTGGGGACATTCTCATAAAATCCGCCGCCCGTGATATGGCTGCAGCCTTTTATCTCCACCTCCGCATCTTTCAGCGCCCTCAGCGCCTTTACATAAATCTTTGTAGGCGTAAGCAGCGTTTCGCCCAGAGTAGCGCCCAGCTCATCATAATATGTATTCAGACTCTCTTCCGTCATGTCAAAAACCTTTCTCACCAGAGAAAAGCCGTTGGAATGTACGCCGGAAGAGCCGATCCCTACCAGCAAATCGCCCGGCGCGATCTTCTCGCCGGTGATCAGATCCTTTTCATCCGCCACGCCCACGGCAAAACCCGCCAGATCATATTCCTCCTCCGGCATCAGGCCGGGATGCTCCGCGGTCTCTCCCCCGATCAGGGCGGCCCCCGCCTGCCTGCAGCCCTCGGCCACGCCCTTTACAATGGCCGCGATCTTTTCCGGATAATTTTTCCCGCAGGCGATATAATCCAGGAAAAACAGGGGTTCCCCTCCCGCGCATGCCACGTCGTTCACACACATGGCCACACAGTCGATTCCCACCGTGTCATGCTTATCCATAAGGAACGCCAGCTTGATCTTGGTGCCCACGCCGTCCGTGCCGGACAGCAGCACAGGATTCTCCATATTCTTGATCGCCGCCATGGAAAAAGCGCCCGAGAAACCGCCCAGGCCTCCCATTACTTCGGGACGCAGGGTTTTCTTCACATGTTCCCGGATCAGTTCCACCGATCTGTAACCCGCCTCGATGTCCACGCCGGACTTCTTATAATCCATTGTCTCTACCATACCCTTCCGATCCGCCTTAAAACTCCGTCGCCCGCCGGATCTCAATCTTTTACCGTCGCCGCACCGTCCCTGCAGCCTCCGCGGGTTCTTTCGTCCCCGACCAACCTCTGCGGTTTTCATGGTGCGCGCTATTTTTTCATATTCTCAAGATATGCCCTGTATCCTTCCTGCTGAAGCTTTTGGTCCTTTTCCACCACCTGATCCTTCAGCTTCCCGCTGTAGGCCTTCAGCCTTTCCAGGAGCGCCGGGTCCGAGGTCGCCAGGATCTTCGCCGCCAGCAGTCCCGCGTTTGCGCCGCCGTTGATGGCAACGGTGGCGACAGGTATGCCGGACGGCATCTGCACGATGGAATAAAGAGAATCCCTTCCCCCCAGAGAGGTAGTGTGCATGGGAACGCCGATTACCGGCATGGGAAAGATGGCCGCACACATACCGGGCAGATGGGCTGCCATGCCCGCGCCGGCGATGATCACTTTAAAACCCTTTTTCTCCGCACCCTTCGCATATTCAAAGAAAACATCCGGTTCCCTGTGGGCGCTGATAACGGTTATTTCATAAGATATGCCAAGCTCTTCCAGAATGTCTGCCGCCTTCGCCATAACGGGCAGATCGGAATCGCTTCCCATCACAATACCTACCTTTGCCATACTGTCCTCCTTGCGGGCATATCTTGTGGTTCATACGCCGACTGAACTGCCTATCTTGTTGCTCTTACGCTTCTAGTGTACTAGAATTCGCCGGGGGATGCAAGTATTATTTTAAAGAATCCAGCGCCTCGTTCAGGGGCTCCGTCCCGGGAAGGACAAATCGTCCTTTCTGAATGATCGGAACGCGGGTGCCGTCCCCTAAAACGGCGGCAAGCTCTCCCAGTTCGTCATAAGGGATCGTGATGTCCGTATGACAGTTATAGTACGCCTCCAGCGGCTTCTCCCTGCGCAGGGCGGACACGGCGTTCTCACGGGCCACAATCGCTTTCCCGTCCGGGTTATAGGTCATGGTATCCTCTTCATGGGAATAACAGGTATCGCCCACCGCAAAATGCGGTCCCGTCTTCTCCGCGATCAGAATGGGGAACTTCGCCTCCACCCCCAGACGCTTCGCGGTCACATAAGCGGTGGTGTTGGTACCGATGGCGAACTCGCCCATGGGAAGGGTATCATGCCGGTGAAGCACATTCTCCCGGATAAATCTTCTTCCCTCCTCCGGATTCTCATAGTTGCCGCATCCATAGTCCCGTATCATGCCGTCCTGAAAGGTCAGGAACAGATCCCTGTACTCCAGCCCGTTCAGAAAAACCCTTGTCACATGGAGCACACCGTTGGTCCCTTCCAGCACCGGCGAGGTAAACACCTCCCCCACAGGAATATTCACATCCGCCACACAATTTTCAAAGATGGTCTCCTTTTCCGGATCCGAAAGCTTCCAGAGATTGACCCTTAAATCTGTCCTGTTTTCTCCCATTCCCTTTATCTCACAATGATCCGCGGTATCCAGCACATCGATGATCTTCTGCTGCACGTCCCGATAAAGCGCATAATTCAATGTGTTGATCCGCAGGGTTTCCCAGAACAGTTCCTGGAACACAGGCCCAATCTCCGGGACGGGGAACGCGATGATGGTATAGCTTGTCTCTTCCTCGGGCGCATACTCGTTTTCCATCTCACCCCCACGGGAGACAAGCTCCGTCTGCAGCCTGTTCTGCTCCTCCTCAAGCCGTAAGGCTTCCGGCTTCATCACAGGCTCAAAAACCTTCTCCCCGAACGTCTCCATCACAGCCGGGCCCGCGCAGTTTCCCGCTTCCACCCGGTATTGCTCATAGGCCGCGCGAAGGGCTTCCATCCGCCGGTTTACATAGTTTTTATCCAGCCAGAGCGCCTGATCGAACCTGTGGTCATACGAAAACTGCCTGTTGGGTCTTGCGCCCTCAAAGCCGGTCCTCCGGTAGATAACGGGCCGAAGTCCCATTCTCTCGAAATTTTCCACCGCCCGGCGTATCACTCTCTCAAAGCCCAGACGGTAAATGACCATCACGCTGCTCTTTTTCGTCAGGTCCTTGTTCATGACCTCGAAGCCCTTGCGAAACCCTTCGGTATAAGCATCCGCCATGGCCGCTATGTCAGCGTCCTCCAGCGCGGCCAGAAACCTTGCCGTCTCCAGCTCGTTTTCCGTAATATATTCCCCATAGGCATACAGATACCTGGGATCGCTCAGGTCACAGCTCTTCAGGATCCGCAGCGCAAGCGTCTCCTCCGGGCAGGTCCTCTTCTTCACCTGCAGGAGCGCATCCTCCTCCGCGTAATCACAGACCGCCCAGTACAGGATCTGGCGCACCGTCTCCCTGTCAGGCAGCGTTCCATCCTCCTGCCACTGGTAGGTAAAGGCGGCGTAAACTTCGGTAAACAGCTCCATGCACACCAGCACCCTGTCCTTTTGTCCGTCGTAAACACTATACACCTGCTCAAAAATCCCGGCGCTCAAAACGCACAGCAGAGGGCCCAGCTCCTCCCCCAGTTCCTTTACCGCATACGCCGGATTGCAATAGCTGGTCTCATAATTTCCCGGCAGGATCGGCGCATACAGTTCCCGGTTCGCCGCCGCCAGCTCCTCCTCCGGCAGCTTTCTGCAGGAGTCGATGGTTCCGTATCTTTCCGGAGAATCCATGACCTTCCGCATCAAAAGCAGTCTTTCTGCCATTGCCGCAAAATATTTTTCAAAGGCAGGCGCACCAAAATGCTCCTCCGGAATCTGGCTGATCCTCTCCCATGCCAGACTGTACCGTTCTTTCATTCCATCTTCGCCTGTTTCATATTGCTCCCGGATATCCGTCTTTTCCATAAACTTCCTTTCCTGCGCGTCACCTTCCTAAAGCTTCGCCCCCGCATAGAGGATCAGGCTGACGCTGCCCAAAGCAGCCATATTCAATATAATTCCCAGAACCGGAAACAGCCTGTAACAATCCTTATCCCTCGCGGTCGCTATGCCGAGTCCAAGACCCACCAGAGAAAACAGAGTGGCGAACAGACCGGTAAACCCATACCCCACCGCCGATTCCCCGGCGCTTCTGTATGTGCGGAACACGACGACGCCCAGGGCCGCAAGGCTGATGATTCCCAGGATGGCTGCCATGATAGCGCGCTCCGAATGCTTTTTGCTGGTGAAAATATAGCCCTTTCTTTTTCTCATAAAAACTCTAACGGGCACTTCCCCGACGCTTGCCGGGAAGTACCCGTTATTGACTCCTTACCTTTTATAATAATATTTTGGACTTTCCCGCGATCAGCTTTGCGCCCGTTACGATCAGCAGGATTCCCGACACAATCCCGACAACCAGCGTGATCACGCCCACCGCGATATTGGCGGCTCCCGCGCCCTTCATTACCTTATACACCTTCTGCTCCATAGCCCTGCTCCCTCCCGTCTTCTTTTCACCTGTCATCAGCAGATCACCTTTTTCATGCTCCATAGGTCTCATAATATTTATCTATCTCCGCTTTCCGTTTGTCGTCGATGTACACCTGCCCCTTTACAGGCTTGTTGTACAGGTACTCCATCACCTCACCCATAGTCACAATGGCTCCGGTGTCAAAACCGTATTTCTCTTTAATCTCCTCCAGCGCGCTCTTTTTCCCTTCCAGCCCTTTTTCCATACGGTTCAGGGATACCATCAGGCCAATGACCTTTACATCCGCCTGCTCCTTCAGGATGGGATAAGTCTCCTCAATGGATTTTCCGGAGGTCGTCACATCCTCAATGATTACTACCCTGTCCCCGTCCCTTAATCCGCTGCCCAGCAGGATCCCCACGTCTCCGTGGTCCTTGACCTCCTTGCGGTTCGAGCAGTACCGAATCTCCTTCCCGTAAAGCTCGCTGTAAGCGATGGCGGTGGTCACGCACAAAGGGATCCCCTTGTAAGCCGGTCCGAACAGCACATCAAAATCGTCCCCATAGCTTTCATGGATGGCTTTCGCATAATATTCGCCAAGTTTTTTTAACTGCGTGCCTGTCACATATGCTCCCGCATTCATAAAAAAGGGGGCTTTCCTTCCGCTTTTCAAGGTAAATTCCCCAAATTTCAGCACCTGGCTGTCCACCATGAACTCGATAAATTCCTGCTTGTACTGCTCCATGCCGTCTTTGAACCTCCCACTTTGCTGTTTCTTTTTTCATACTACCATGAAATATCGAAAAATACAATCACTGATTTTCCTATAAAATGGTTTGGATGTTAAATTGCTTTCTGCACTGGTCTTGTATCAGAAAACCTTTCAAACGGGAAATTAGGATAATCCTTATCAATATATACTTGTCCATTAGCAAAAGAAAAGATCAGATGGGATTGCTCATCCAATAAAACAATGTCTGTTTTTATATTTTCCATAATCCAATTTAATATTTTTACTATTATTTGTATACTTTCATTGTATGATTTACTATATATATTCATCATCCTTTGCCTCATTCTTCGCTTCTTTCACCGAACGCTCCACGCTGTCCTCCACGGCTTCTTCCATGGTTTCCCGCATCTCGCGGCTGACACTCTCCTCAAGACCCTCCTCTCCGGTCCCCCAAAAGATTCCTGCCATGGTTTGGATATTCAGGGCTAAACCGCCGTCCAGTATGATATTCCCATACGTCCTATTCCTCCTCCGGTCAGCCTCATACTGTCTGGATACAGTTCCATTCCTTTTCCATACTCTGTGTGGAAACTCCGTTTAGATGGCTCTCCCGTTCCTAAGCAATCCGCCGCTAGTGCGGATACAGCCAGTGATTGAAGCATCCCGTCCCTCTGTATGTAAGCCCCTAACCTCAGGTTTTTCCTGTAGTGATATGATAACAGAAAAAATCTTCTCTGACAACTGATATATCCCTCTGTAACAGTTTGTAAAACCTGTCCCCGCCGAAAGATATCTCTATACTGCTGTCCAAGGGGAGTTTCCTACAGGCCCCGCGGCTCAGTCCAATATAACATACATGAATCAAACGTTTATCACTTTGGAAATACCTTATATCAGATAGCGGAATGTTAAATGGAATTTTCTGTTTGAAAAGCTAAAGCATTCTCTTTGATCCAGATGTGTATGAACTGCATGATCCAACACTTCTTTCAGTCTTTGAACAGAAATCGGTTTGTCAATAAAGGCATATGGCTGTACATCTATTGCTTCCTTACAATATTGATCATGCGAAGATATGAAAATAATAACTGCATTATTATCTTTTTTTCTAAGCCTATGCGCAAATTCGACCCCTTTTATCCCAAGCAGTTCCATATCCACAAGTAAAATAACCATCCTGCCTTAGTATCATAGTATCATCTCTAGCAGCAGATCCTCGCCACTCTGGGAGCAGTATACTATGACGTTACGGGGCATATCCGCCATAATCCCTTCAACAATTCTTTTGCAATAGACCCATTCATCTAAAGTTGTGTCCAAAGCCCTTGCAATTTCTATCAGGGTCGGCAAGATGACTTTTGTTTTACCCCGCTCAATATTGCTGATATGCGGATTTGTCATAGAGACCTTCAGCGCCAGCTCCGCTTGGAAAAAATGTTTGGCATTTCTCTGCATCCTTACCCGCTTTTCTTACATTTATAAATAAACTGTGTGAAATTATTATTCCGAGCAGATAGTCCGAAAAGCTTATCTGCTCTTTTTTCAAAACCGAAAAAGACGTTTTTAAAAATGCCGGACAAGTTTCTCCCGCAAGATCCCTGATAGACAATTCAGCAACAGGCACTCATAATGATTAAAAAAAGCTAAGGAGAGTGCCTATTTATGAACACATTGAGCAACTATATTACAGAATACATAGAATATTGCGAATATCGTAAACGCTTGGACCCCAAGACCTTGAAAGCATATAGGATTGATCTGAAGCAATATAAAGATTTTTGCGCGGAATTGTCTGACTTTTTTGGCAAAATAGTGGTAGACCATTTTATTACCAGTCTGCATAAGAAATATAAGCCCAAAACCGTAAAACGGAAAATTGCAAGTTTAAAGGCCTTTTTTCATCACATGGAATATAGAGAAATATTGACCGAAAACCCTTTTGCCAAGTTGGATATCCGTTTTCGAGAAGCGAGACTTCTTCCTAAAACCATTCCTTTTCACTCTATTCAAACCTTTCTCTCAACAATTTATGCGCAAAAAGAGCAGGCCGAGTCAGAATATCAGCTCCACTGCTGTATCAGGGACATTGCTGTTATTGAATTATTATTTGCTACCGGAATGCGGATATCGGAATTGTGTTCTCTGAAGCCATCTGATATAGACCTTGAGAGCAACAATATCTTGATTTATGGAAAAGGCGCTAAAGAAAGAATGATTCAGATTGGCAATCAAGAAGTGATTGATGCATTAATCTTGTATCAGAAAACTTTCCAAACGGATATCGAATCCTGCGGGTACTTCTTTGTAAACAGGCTGCAGCACAGGTTATCTGATCAATCAGTCCGCTTCATGATTAACCGCTATACAAAACTCGCCGGTATCAGTCAGCACATTACGCCCCATATGTTCCGGCATTCCTTTGCCACTCTATTATTAGAGCAGAATGTAGATATCAGATATATCCAGCGGATGCTAGGGCACAGTTCTATCAGCACCACAGAAATTTATACGCATGTGTCAAATGCAAAGCAGAAAGATATTTTGGTTCATAAACATCCGAGGAATTTGATGGAGGTGAATAAAGGATAATTTAGGATTATTAGCGGGTGATGGGTAATTAAATGTTATCTGTAGAATTTAATTAAAATACTTTGTGTC
>CANQWM010000017.1 GCA_947627535.1 uncultured Acetatifactor sp. | reverse complement strand
CCGAATATATGGGCATTTGTAAGAGCTCTATGTTGGTTTTGCTCCTAAAAAATCTGGCGTTAACTACCAAAGACGGGGATAAGAAGCCTGAAGCTGTTTCCATCATGAATCGACGCCCGTATTTAGGCTTGACACGGACGCAGAAAAATGGTACTTTTTTATTGTTAAAAGGGAGTAGTTACAACGTGCAATCAACATACCCCGGCGGAAAGCCGTGGTTGTACGCTTTCATCTGATTTCAGGAAAGAACAAGACTTTTAGCACTCTCAGTGCCGGTCCTGTTCTTTTTTTGTCAGGGACCGGAAGAAAGCCGCCCGGGCGGCGGAACGGAGGAAAAGAGAAAAATGGAGATCGCAATTCAGCTGTTGCTGCTGGTGGCAGGGTTCTGTCTGCTGATGAAGGGAGCGGACTGGTTCGTGGAAGGGGCATCCGGCATTGCGGACAGGTTCGGTATCCCGCAGCTTGTCATCGGCCTGACCATTGTGGCCATCGGAACCTCTCTGCCGGAGGCGGCGGTGAGTATCTCTGCGGCGCTGAAGGGAAGCGCGGAGATCACAATCGGAAACGTGCTGGGAAGCAATATCCTGAACATTTTGATTATCCTTGGCCTGACGTCGGTGATCTGCGCCGTCCCGGTTCAGAAATCCACCGTCTGCTATGAGATTCCCTTTGTGATCCTTGTGACGGTGGTCCTGGGGCTTTTGGGGTTGTTTGACCACAGGGTGGGCCGTGCGGACGGCCTGATCCTCTGGGGGCTTATGTTGTTTTATCTGCTCTATCTGCTGAAGATGGCAAAGAAAGGAACGCCGCCGGAGGAAAAGAAGGAGAAAAAGATACCCGTGTGGCGGATGATCCTGATGGTCGTTGTGGGGGCGGTGATGATCGTGGGCGGCAGCGATGTGACGGTGGATGCCGCTACCGAACTGGCTACGATCTTCGGTATGAGCGAACGCTTTATCGGGCTGACGATCGTGGCGCTGGGAACTTCCCTGCCGGAGCTGGTGACCAGCGTGACGGCGGCGGTGAAGGGGAAAGCCGACATCGCAATGGGAAATATCGTGGGAAGCAATCTTTTTAATATCCTGTTTGTAGTAGGCACGACGGCGGTGATTACTCCGGTGGTCTATGCGGACAGCTTCCTTGCGGACAGCCTGATTGCGTTGGGAGCGGCCGTGCTGCTGCTTATCTGCGTCGCAAAGAACAAAAGGCTGGGAAGGCTGGGCGGAATCGCCATGCTCGCGGGCTACGCGGCATATTTTGTCTATTTGATACGGTTCAGCCAGCCCTCATAAAATCGTAAAACAGCAGGAACAGGGGGGTCATGTTTCGAGGGCCATATAGGAATTGTGATATTCCTGCCTGTAGGTGACGTCTTCGTCAAACCATTCCGGCGGCACGAAGGCTTCCGCGGCCTCCCTGCTGCCAAACTCTACCTCTGCCATGACAAGGGGGGCGAAGGGGGGATCGAACACATCCAGTTCAATGGTGAGACTGTAGTCGGCGGGCGGCTTCCTGCAGCCTTCCTGGACGGCGGGATGGGGCAGCGGGATCAGGTATCGGCGCTTGGAGATGATCTTGCCGTCGGCCTTTTCGCGCAGATGGAAGTAAGCATCCCGGCTCAAGGGAAGGTTGTATTCCTCCCGGGCCATCATGCCGTTTCCCTTGTAAGTCAGATAATATTCGTCGTCTTCCTTTCTCACCCGCACCACCGGGAAAGCGTTCAGGTAGCACTGTTCAATGTGGCGGGAAGGATAGCTGTCCAGATTTTCGGGAATCTGTTTAATGGTAAATTTCCGTTCTATCTCCATGTGTTCTTTCAAGCCCCTTTTCTGTAAAGGTATCGTACAGAATCATTATACCACAAGCGCGGAAAAGGAAGCGCCGCGCAAGCGGCATCATGGCTGAGTAACAGCCATGGATTCTGCGATAGCAGAATCATTATACCATATCCCGGCCATAACGTAAATAATTGGGGGGAAGGAATTGCAATCTTTCTTTTAAATGTGTATACTTGTTATAGCGATAGTTTGAAGGACCGCTGCGGCGGGAAAAAAGAGAGCCGGTAACCGGCGTCAAAGGGAGGTTTGGAATGAGCAGACTGGCGGTGTTTTTTGCGGAGGGATTTGAGGAGATCGAGGCTCTGGCGGTTGTAGATATCTGCCGCAGATGCGGAATAGAAACGGATATGGTATCGGTATACGGACAGAAAGCGGTAAAAGGTTCCCACGGCATTACGGTGGAGATGGATAAAACCTTTGCACAGGCGGATTTTCAGGAATACGACATGCTTGTGCTGCCCGGGGGTGGCCTTGGAACAAAAAATCTGGAGGCGCATCCGGGGCTGATGGACCAGATCGACAGGTTCTACCGGGACGGAAAGTACATTGCGGCGATCTGTGCCGCGCCCAGTATTTTCGGGCATAAAGGTATCCTGAAAGGAAGAAGAGCCTGCAGCTATCCTTCCTTTGAGAGTCACCTTGAGGGAGCGGAGGTGACAAAGGGGCCGGTGGAAATCTCCGGGCATGTGATCACTTCCCGGGGGATGGGAACGGCCGTGGATTTCGGCCTTGCCATAGCCGGGGTGCTGTGCGGGGAGGAAAAGGCACGTGAGATGGCTCAGACCATCGTGTACCGGAGCTGAGGAAAAACGGGAAAAAAGAAAGACGGCAAAAAGTACGCGAGACCGGGACAGCGGGAAACGCGGTGAAGTAGGAAGAAGATGACAAAGAGGAGACAGGACGGTATGAAGAAAGCGCTGATCACGGGAATCACAGGGCAGGACGGCTCGTATCTGGCACAGCTGCTCTTGGAGAAGGGATACGAGGTACACGGTATGGTGCGCAGGGCTTCCGTTTCCAACACGGCAAGGATCGACCATCTGGCAGGGGAGGAACGTCTGATCCTGCATGAAGGGGATATGTCGGATTCTTCCAGCATTATCCGGATCGTGTGCGGGGTACGGCCTGATGAGATCTACAATCTTGCGGCCCAGAGCCACGTTCATGTCAGCTTTGAGGCGCCGGAATATTCCGGCGACGTGGACGCCCTTGGCGTACTCCGGGTGCTGGAGGCTGTCCGGATCGCGGGCCTTGCGCAAAGCTGCCGCATTTATCAGGCTTCTACTTCGGAGCTGTACGGCAGGGTGGAGGAGGTTCCCCAGCGGGAGACCACGCCCTTTCATCCTTACAGTCCCTATGCGGTGGCAAAGCAGTACGGGTTCTGGATTGTGAAGGAATACAGGGAAGCTTACGGAATGTTTGCGGTAAACGGCATTCTGTTCAACCATGAATCCGAGCGGAGGGGCGAGACCTTTGTGACAAGAAAGATCACGCGCGCCGCCGGAAGGATCGCATGCGGCCTTCAGGACAAGCTGTATCTTGGCAACCTGGACTCCCTCAGGGACTGGGGCTACGCCAAAGACTATGTGGAATGCATGTGGCTGATGCTTCAGGCGGACAAGCCGGAGGATTTTGTGATCGCCACGGGCGTACAGCATACGGTGAGGGAGTTTACCCAGCTGGCGTTCCATTATGTGGGAATTGAACTGGAATGGAAGGGAGAGGGCCTTGAGGAGAAGGGAATCGACCGGGTGGACGGGCGCGTGCTGGTGGAGGTGAGCAGAGAGTTTTACCGTCCCACAGACGTGGTGAATCTCTGCGGGGATCCCACAAAGGCCAGGACCGTGCTGGGCTGGGATCCGCAGAGGACAAGCTGTGAGGAGCTCTGCCGGCTGATGGCGGAGCACGACCTTGCGCTGGCGAAGGCGGAAGCGGCCGCCGCAAGAGGATAGGGACAAAGAGTTCCGAAAAAGCGGAGGAATTGCGATATGATGGAGAAGGATGCGAAAATTTATGTGGCGGGACACCGGGGAATGGTGGGAAGCGCCATTTGCCGGGCCCTTCGGAAAAACGGCTATGAAAATCTCGTCACCAGGACCCACGCCCAGTTAAACCTGTGCCGGCAGGCGGAGGTAGAGGATTTTTTCCGGCTGGAAAAGCCGGATTATGTGTTCCTGGCGGCGGCAAAGGTAGGCGGGATCGTGGCCAACGACGAGGCGCCTGCCGATTTCCTGTATGAGAATATGGCGCTGGAGATGAACGTCATTCACGCGGCCTGGCAGAACGGCTGTAAGAAGCTTCTGTTTCTGGGGAGCAGCTGTATTTACCCGAGAATGGCCCCGCAGCCCATGAAGGAAAGCTGCCTGCTCACGGGGGAGCTGGAGCCGACCAACGAGGCTTACGCCCTGGCGAAAATATCCGGGCTGAAATACTGTGAATACTTAAACCGCCAGTACGGAACGGATTATATCAGCGTGATGCCCACCAACCTTTATGGACCAAACGACAATTACCATCCCACCCACAGCCATGTGCTGCCGGCCCTCATCCGGCGGTTTCACGAAGCGAAGGAAGCCGGAGCGAAGGAGGTTGTGTGCTGGGGAACAGGAAAGCCGCTGCGGGAGTTTCTGTATGTGGACGATCTGGCGGACGCCTGCGTATATCTGATGAACCATTACAGCGGAAACGAGACGGTGAACCTCGGCACGGGAAAGGAGCTCACCATAAAGGAACTGACCGAGCTGGTCGCCAGGATCGTAGGGTATAAGGGCGAGATCAGATGGGATCCCTCCAGGCCGGACGGCACGCCGAGAAAGCTGTTGGATGTGAGCAAGCTGGAGAGCCTGGGCTACCACTACACGACGGAGCTGGAGGACGGGATTCGGATGGCTTACCGGGATTTTCTGGAAAATCCCATGCGGGCCGAGCGATAGATCTGTGGGAGAAAGGGTGGCAGGCGGTCAAAATGCAGATCATCTTACTGTCGGGGGGAAGCGGGAAAAGGCTCTGGCCTTTGTCCAATGACATTCGCTCCAAACAATTTATCAAAATACTGAAAGATCCGGACGGCAGGCCGGAGTCCATGGTCATGCGGGTATACCGGCAGATCAGGGAGGCCATACCGGAGGCGCAGATCACTATCGCTACCGGAAAAAAGCAGGTCAGCGCAATCAAAAATCAGCTGGGAGATAAGGTCAGCATCTGTGTGGAGCCGTCCAGACGTGATACCTTTCCCGCCATCAGCCTTGCGGCGTTTTATCTTCAGGAAGAACGGAAGGTGGAGGAAGAGGAACCCGTGGTCGTCTGCCCTGTGGATCCCTATGTGGAGGACGGGTATTTCCAGACGGTGAAACATATGGGAGAGCTGGCGGAGAAAGGGACGGCAGCGCTGCTTCTCATGGGAATGGAGCCTACCTACCCCAGCGAAAAGTACGGCTATATCATTCCACAGGACCGGGAGCCGGTCAGCGGCGTCCTCTCCTTCCGGGAAAAGCCGGACCTGGAAACGGCGAAGGAGTATCTGAAGCAGGGTGCCCTTTGGAACGGGGGCGTTTTTGCGTGCAGGCTGAAATATCTGCTGCAGAAGGCCCGGGAATGGTCTGCTTTTTCGGACTATCAAAAGCTGTACGAACATTATGCCGAAGCGGAGCGCATCAGCTTCGACTATGCCGTGGTGGAAAAGGAGAAGGATATCCGTGTACTTCGCTACGGCGGAGAATGGAAGGACATCGGGACCTGGAACACCTTCGCGGAGGTGATGGGGGAAGAGGCCCTGGGAAGAGTTACGCTGAATGAGACCTGTGTAAACACCAATGTGGTCAATGAGCTGAACATTCCCATTCTCTGCATGGGCTGCCGGGATATGGTGATTGCCGCCAGCGGAGAAGGGATACTGGTCTCCGACAAGGGCCAGAGCAGTTATATCAAGCCCTTCGTGGACCGGATGGAACAGCAGGTCATGTTTGCGGAGAAATCCTGGGGAAGCTTTACGGTGCTGGACGTACAGGAGGAAAGCCTTGTCATACGGATCGTCCTGCTGCCGGGGCACAGCCTTCACTACCACAGCCATGAGCACCGGGACGAGGTGTGGACGGTAATGCGCGGGGAGGGGCGTGTGGTCCTGGACGGAAAAGAACGCCGCGTGGGACCGGGCGACGTCCTTTCCATGCCCGCCGGCTGCCGCCACACGGTCTTTGCAGACACGGAACTGATGATCAATGAGGTGCAGCTTGGCAGGGAGATTACAGTGGAGGATAAAATAAAACATGAGCTTGGATGAATTTCAGAAATGCGCCGGGGAGATGCTGGATTTTATTGAGAAAAGCCCCAGCAGCTACCATGCGGCGGCCAATGTGGCGGAAATGCTGCGGACCCATAAATTTCAGGAGCTGAAGGAGAAGGAGGAATGGAACCTGGAACAGGGGGGCGGATATTATGTGATGCGGGGAGGTTCTTCCCTGATCGCCTTTTGCCTGCCCGGGGAACCCGGAAAGCGGGAAATACCCCGGGGATTTCACATCGTGGCTTCCCACAGCGACTCGCCGACCTTTAAGATAAAGGAAAATCCGGAGATGGTCGTGGAGGAACGGTATGTCAGGCTGAATACGGAAAAGTACGGCGGCATGATCCTTTCTTCCTGGATGGACAGGGCGCTGTCCGTGGCGGGCAGGGCAGTGGTGCGGGAAGGATTCGGTGTGGCGGAGAAGCTTGTGAACATTGACAGCGATCTGCTTGTGATCCCGAATCTGGCCATTCATATGAATCGCGACATGAACAAGGGCGTGGAGTACGATCCAAAGTCGGATATGCTGCCGCTGTATGGGGACTGCAGCCGGAAAGAAGGAAAGGCGCTTCTGTCGGACAGGATCGCGGGAGAGCTTCATGTGAACCGGAAGGATATCCTCGGGCATGACCTGTTTCTCTATGTCAGGGAAAAGGGGCGTTTTCTGGGGGAGGAGGGGGAATTTGTACTGTCTCCCAGGCTGGATGATCTGCAGTGTGTGTTTGCTTCCGCGAAAGCGTTTGCGGAAAGCGTGCCGGAACATTATGTCAATGTCCTGGCTGTCTTTGACAGCGAGGAGGTGGGAAGCGGAACCAGGCAGGGCGCCGGTTCCACCTTCCTGGAGGATGTGTTGTGGCGGGTGACAGAGGGCCTTGGCGCAGGCCGCGGGGAATACCTGCGGATGACGGCGGACAGCTTCCTGATCTCGGCGGACAATGCCCATGGGGTTCATCCGAACCACCCGGAGAAAGCGGATCCTACCAACAGGCCGTATTTGAACGGCGGGATTGTCTTAAAGTATAACGGAAGCCAGAAATACACCACGGACGCCGTTTCGGGGGCACGGATCAGGGAACTGTGCAGAAAGGCGCAGGTGCCGTGCCAGACCTACGCCAACCGGTCCGACATTCCGGGCGGTTCCACGCTGGGGCATATCTGTGCGGCGCATGTGTCCGCGCTGAGCGCTGATATCGGGCTTCCCCAGCTTGCGATGCATTCCGCGGTGGAGACGGCGGGAGCGAAGGACACGGAATATGCGGTGAAGCTGTTTCGTGCGTTTTACGGGGAATAAACCGGGAACGGTCCAGGCGCGGCGGATGGTTCTGCGGGAAAGAAAAAATCGGTTTTGCCGCGCGGAAAGGTGGGAGATATGAAACTGTCGGCAAAAGAAAAATTTTCCTACGGCCTTGGGGCGGTGGGAAAGGACATGGTGTACATGCTGTCCGCCAGCTATGTGCTCTATTATTATCAGGATATTCTGGGCGTGAACGCCATTGCCATGGGCATTATCCTGATGGCGGCGAGAGTGTTTGACGCCTTTAATGATCCGATCATGGGCGTCCTGGTGGCAAAGACCCGGACCAGATGGGGAAAGTTCCGGCCATGGCTTTTGGTCGGTACAGCGCTGAACGCGGTGGTGCTGTTTCTGATGTTCACGGCGCCGCCGGCATTAAACGGCAGCGGGCTCGTGGCCTATGCGGCGGTGATTTATATTCTTTGGGGTGTAACCTATACCATGATGGATATTCCGTATTGGTCCATGATCCCGGCCTTTACGGAGGGAGGAAAGGAACGGGAGGGGCTGACCACATTGGCCCGGTCCTGTGCCGGCGTGGGTTCCGCTGTTATTACGATCGTCACAATGATGTGCGTGGCGGCGCTGGGCCAGAGAAAAAGGGCGGCCCTGCTGGCGGCAAACGGTCTGACAGAGATGCCGGCGGAGGGTTCTCCCATGCGTCAGGTCATAGAGCGGGGGATTGAGCGGGAGGGCTTCATCTGGTTTTCGCTGATCGTGGCGGTTCTCTTCGTGGTATTTATTCTGGTTACCTGCCTGAACATCAAGGAGAAATCCACTGTTGACATGGAAGCGCCTACCGTGGGACAGATGTTCCGGGCGCTGCTGCAGAACGATCAGGCCATGACGGTTGTGGTGGCCATTGTACTGGTGAACAGTGCCATTTACATTACTTCCAACCTTGTGATCTATTTCTTTAAATATGATTTTGGCGGAGAGGGCTGGAGAAGCGCTTACACGCTGTTCAACACCTTTGGGGGAGGGGTGCAGATCCTGGCCATGATGCTTCTGTTCCCGCTTCTGCGCAGGTTCCTGAGCGCGTTAAAGATCTTCTATGTAAGCTTTGGCATGGCCATTGTGGGGTACGCTTCCCTGCTGGTGCTTGCCTTTACCAATATGTCCAGTGTGTATCTGCTGTTTATACCCGGCTTCTTCATCTTTGCGGCAAACGGCATGCTGTCCGTGCTGACAACGGTATTTCTGGCCAACACGGTGGATTACGGCGAGTTAAAGAATAACAGACGGGATGAAAGCGTGATCTTTTCCATGCAGACCTTTGTGGTAAAGCTGGCCTCCGGGGTGGCGGCACTGATCGCTTCCGTATGCCTTGGCGTGTTCCATATCAGTCAGGATACGGATACGGAGCAGATCATACAGGTGGCAAAAGGCTCTCTGGTGGGACTTCGTATGACGATGACAGTGATTCCTGTTGCAGGATTGCTGGCGGCTGTGTTCGTCTTCCATCGGAAGTACATTCTCACAGAGGAAAAAGTGGAGGAGATCTCGGAGAAAATCAGGGAGAAACGGGCAAAGGAATAGGGAGGAACAGGCAAAGGAATAGGAAGGAACGGGAAAAGAATAGGAAGAAACAGGCAAAAAAATAGGAAGGAACGGGCCAAAAAATAGGAAGGAACGGAAAGAGGAATAAGAAGAAACGGGCAAAGGAATAGGAAGGAACGGGAAAGAAGGAAGACCGGAAAGATAGAAACCGGAAAAAGAGACGCACCGCCTTGAAGTGTTTTAGAAGCTTCAAGGCGGTTTTTTCGTGTGTTTCAATGTGTTGAAAAAAGAAAAAAGCAGTGGAAAAAGCAGTTAAAAAACAGTTGAAAAAAACAGTTGACACCAGACTGATTATAGTGTATATATAACATATAAACAGTTAGAACGGCAGTCCGCATTGCGCAGATTTTTACAGCGGAGCCCAATGTGCACGAAAACTGTGAAAGAGAGGGCAGGAATTTGAAGATACTGCAGAACACGGGAGAGCCTATCTACCTCCAGATCTCCCGGCAGCTGAAGGAAGATATCCTGACGGGAAAGCTGAAACAGGGGGAATACCTTCCGTCCATACGGAGCCTGGCAAAGGATCTGAAGATCAGCGTCATCACCACCATGAAGGCCTATGAGCAGCTGGAGGCGGAAGGACTGGTGACCGGCGTTCAGGGCAAGGGATTTTATGTCAATGCCCAGGACAGCCAGATGCTCCAGGAACAGCATCTTCGGAAGGTGGAGCAGAGCCTTGGGGAAGCCATAGCCGCGGCCAGGATCGCGGGAATGACCGGTCAGGAGCTGACGGAGATGCTTAAGACGCTGCTTCGGTACGAAGAGGAAATCTGAAAACGCAGATGCGTCCGGGGCGCTGCGGCGGATACCGGATGCAGCAAAGGGCGCCGCAAAAAGCGGCAGAATGTGAGGGAAACGTGGAATTTACAAGTGTGATCAACGGAGCGAATATCTGCAAAAAATTTAAAAATTTTACATTGGATATCCCCGAGTTCCGAATCCCTAAGGGATTTGCCACGGCGCTTGTTGGGGAGAATGGCGCGGGCAAGACGACATTAATGAATATTCTGGCCGGCGTAAGGCTGGATTATCAGGGAAAGCTGGAATATTTTGACGAAAGGGAACAGAATGTGGAAAAGGTAAAGGAGCGGCTGGGCTATACGGCGCCGGGCCTGTATTTCATGCCGCAATGGAGCATCCGGCAGGTGGAGGAGGTATGCGGACTGCTTTTTGACAGGTTCGACAGGGAAAAATTCCGGGATATCTGCGGGAAACTGAACATCGGAGACGGCGACGGGAAAAAGACGGTGGCAAAGCTCTCCGACGGAAACCGGATGAAGCTGATGCTGGCTTCGGTACTGGCGAGAGAAACGGATTGCCTGCTGCTGGATGAGCCTGCGTCGCCGCTGGACCCGCTGATGCGGGACGGACTCTGCCAGATGATACGGGAGTACCTGGAGAGCGGAGACGGGGAACGCAGCGTGTTCTTTTCCACGCACAATGTATCCGACATGGAAAATGTGACGGACTACTGTATGATACTGGAGCGGGGACGCATCGTGGAACAGGGGTTTGTGGAGGAACTGAAAGAAAAATATCTTCTGGTAAAGGGGGAGCATTGCGACGCGGAGGCGGCGAAGCAGGTCCTCTACAGTTTCAGCGGCAGCAGTTACGGGTTTGAGGGAATCTGTCTGGCGAAGGACCTGGATCGGCTGGCCGGTATGGACGTGAAGGTGGAGACCGCCACTCTTTCCCAGATCAGCGTGGCGGTGATGAAGGCCTACACCGGTCTGCAGCTGATGGCGTAAAACGAACGGAGGCGTATCATGAAAAAAACCGTAAAATGTTATCGGACCTTTACCGATTTCCGGTATCGGCTGCTGCTTATCGTAGTCGTACCGGCGGCGATCCTGGGCCTGCGGGCCGGGGCCGGGATATGGATTGGGGACAGGTATGCTGCAAATGCTGCTCTCGCCGCCGGAGGGATGACGGAAGAAATACTGGATTTCCTTTGCTGTCTGTTCTTGATGTTGTTCGACCTTTTGCTGGATTATTTGGCTTTTGGGGGAATCGCCGCAAAGGGGACTGATCATCTGGGATGTCTGAAGACATCCGCCAGAGGGATTCCGGCCATGGCAGCGACGATGCGGGCGGATCAGGTGAGAAGGCTGGTGGAATCTGTGGCGGTGCCGCTTCTCGGAAGGGTGGTTTCCGGGACTTTCCCGGGGGCGCAGGGGATAAGAAAAGCGGAGGAAATCGGCTATCTGCTGGCTGTCTCTGTCAGCCTGTACTTTGTTTCTACCCTTGCCGTTTCGGTGGCGAGGTATTGGGAAAAGCTGGAAATTGGAATGTCCCTGGCCGGACTGCTGATCATCGTGCTGGGGGTATTCTGGGCCGTGGGACAGTTCTGGCCCTGGGCGGTTCTGGCTGCTGCGGCCTCTCTCTCGGCTGGGGCAAGCGTTTTCTTTTACCGGAAGATGATTGGAAGATGGGAGGAAAGCTTTTATGATAAGTGATCTGAGAATGGGGTGGAAGCTGCTGAAATACGGATATGGACTGCGGCAGATGATGATTCTGGAGGGCGTCCTTTTTGTCCTCGCGTGTCTGATGAATCTGACGGGATCCAGCCAGCTGGGGATTGTCTATTGGATGCTTATGGGATTAACGCCAACACAGACATTGAGAAGCCTGGTGACCTGCGCTGTGGTGAGAAGTTCGCCCCGGGGAAAAAGGATTCAGACCGCCGTGTGCGCGGCCTTTAACACCTGCTGTTTCCTGGGACTTTATCTGACAGCGATACTGATCGGTATTCTGCTGTCTAGGGCGCTGCCCGGATATCAGGTCACCGGCGGAGCGTTTGTGGTGTGCGGGCTGATGGCCGTTGTTATGATGGTTTACTGTGGAAGCGGTTACAAGCTTTTTAAAACGACCTTTGTATTTTATGTAGTCGCATGGCTGGGAATTGCAATAGGTATAGATACGCTGACGGGATTTTTTGACTCGTTTTTTTCTCTGGAAATCTCGATCCTGATCGGAGCGGTCTGCTGTCTGGCAGGCGGGATTCTCCAGTTTCTGCTGTCCCTTTTGACATACAAACTTCCCGAAAGCAGAATGGCCCACATGCAGAGCCTGCGGAAGTACATGTAGGACATGTGAGGATATGCAAGGAAGGATATGTAAGGACATGCAGGGACATGCAAGGATATGCAGGGGCGGCCCTCGGGAAGGCTGGTGTTTTTGGAAGGGACGGCAGGATATTTTCCCGGAATTTCCCATACAATGTTTCAACAACCGTTTACGGAGTGGATTTTATGAACCAGAAGCTGGAAGATCAACTGCAGCTTGCGCTTGAGACGTCCGAGGAGGACAGGGCGCGGACGGAGGATCTGAACGTAGGGTTTGACCGGGAGACGAAGAAATGGGAACTGATCGTGAAATATCATGGGAGTCTTGCCGGACTGGAGGAGCTGGGGGTGACGGTGGAGCGTCTGCTTGCGGGCTATGCCGTCCTGACGGTCCCGGAGGGACTGGTAGAGCGGATCGCGGGGATTCCTGAGATCGAATATGTGGAAAAGCCAAAGAGATTTTTCTATGATGCTGTGGGTCCCACGGAAGATTCCTGTGTGGTACAGGTGACCGGGCGGGACCCTTTTCTGACGGGAGAAGGGGTACTGGTTGCGGTGCTGGACTCAGGCATCGATTACAGGCTGCCGGAGTTCAGAAATGCGGACGGCAGCACACGGATCCGGTATCTCTGGGATCAGACCCTGCGGCCGGAGGGCGGGGCGCGGAGCACGGGAAACGGGATGGGAGAAAGTGGAGCCGGGGTCGGCGGACAGGAAGAAACCGGGGTCGGAGGAAGCGGAGCCGGATCTGCCGGAACGGGCGGAACCGAAGCCGGATCCGTCGAAAAAGCGGAAACAGAAAGGCGCCTGCCCCCTGCGGGGTTTGCGCAGGGAGTGGAGTTTACGGAGGAGCAGATCAACCGGGCGCTGGCAGAAAATGACCCATACAGTCAATATCAGCTTCTGCCGACGGTGGACACCAGCGGACATGGCACCGCCGTGGCAGGCATCGCCGCGGGAAGAAGCGGATTTTATCAGGGAGTGGCTCCCCGGGCTGACCTTCTCATTGTAAAACTGGGACTGCCTTCGGCGGTCTCTTTCCCGCGCACCACAGAGATCATGCGGGGTTTGACCTATGCGGTCAATAAGGCGGTACAGCTTCAGATGCCGCTGGCTGTCAACTTAAGCTTTGGAAACAATTACGGTGCCCATGACGGAAGTTCCCTGCTGGAGCGCTTTCTGGACAATGCCGCGGAGGTGGGGCGGACCGTGATCTGTGTGGGAAGCGGCAATGAGGCGGCGAACGGGGGCCATCTTGCAGGGAGTCTTGCTGCCGGGGAGGGAATAAATGACACATTGTTCGGCGCAGGCGTCACACCGGGTGTCGGTTTCGGAAATGCCGCGGGCGCGGCGGTTTCGCAGGGGCGGGAATGGCGCACGGCGGTGGTGGAGCTTGCGGTGGCAGAGTACGAACGCAGCCTGAATGTACAGCTCTGGAAAAATTACAGCGACGAATACCGGATCCGGCTTCGCTCTCCGGGGGGAAGCGAATCGGAGCTTTCCGGGCAGATCGAGGGAGGGAAGTATACCCTGACGCTGGAAGAGACGGAGCTTCTGGTCTTTTTCGGAGAACCTTCTCCCTATTCGGCGGCGCAGGAGATCTATCTGGAATTTCTGCCTTACGGCGGACCTTATCTCAACAGCGGAGTCTGGACCTTTTTTCTGGAGCCGGTGAGGGTTGTGACGGGGAAGTATTACTTCTATCTGCCCTCCGGGACGGTGCGCAACGCATCCACCGGTTTTTTCCGTTCCACGCCGGAAGCGACGCTGACGATTCCCTCCACGGCGGCTAAGGTGGTCACGGTGGGCGCCTATACAAGCGTTTATAACGCCTATGCCGATTTTTCCGGAAGGGGGTTTGGGGACACGGAGAGAACCCTGGGGGTTGTGACGTCCGGGATGGCGAAGCCGGATCTCGTGGCGCCGGGAGTAAATATCCTGGCGCCGGATCTGTACGGGGGATATACGCCTGTGACGGGAACTTCTTTTGCCACGCCTGTGGTTACCGGCAGCGCGGCGCTTTTGATGGAATGGGGGATTGTGAGGGGAAACGATCCTTTTTTATACGGGGAGAAGGTGAAGGCTTATCTGCGGAAAGGCGCCCGGCCGCTGCGGGGAGATCCGGACGTTCCGAACGATAAGACGGGCTGGGGAAGCCTCTGCGTTGTGCAAAGTCTTCCCCGGTAGCCTGGAAAAGAAGTTGGAATGAAAAGAACCGGCCTGCAGTCTCAGGAAAAGAGCCGGTCCAGAATCTCAACGGAGACAGCCTGCCGGGGCGCGAAGGCTTGCGACGCGGCGTAATCCGCAAGGCTTTTGTAAAGACAGCGGCAGGCGGGGGAAGAACCGTCCTCCAGATCCGCCGTACATACCAGAAGCTTTCCGCCTCCCGTGACAGTCTCGAAGACGGTGGCAAGACTGTGGTTGCGGGCGCAGTTGTCGATGGTCCGCACAATGGGTTCCAGAGGGATGCCGTCCAGGATCAGCGCCCGGGACCGGCTGACTATGGTATACCACTGGGGAGTGGAATAGGTTTCCGAAGGGAAACCGGCAAGGGCCGGGTGGCGGTTGTCGATGAGCAGTCCCAGCGTTCCCACGGGAAGGGGTTTATTCATGGACTCGGAAATGGAACGGAACATGGGGTAGTTCCAGAAATCCGTGCAGTAGGTTCCCTCGAGGGAAACGGCGTCGGAAAGCTCCTTCGGGAAGAACAGCACGTTTTTTCCCTGCGACAGGGCGGTCTTCGCCTCCCCCCAGCTGTGGGTTACGGTCAGGTCCAAAGGCAGCCTGCCTTCAAAAGAGGGATAGAGCCAGAGGGTGTATTCGTTCTCCAGATCGGCGCAGGCAAGGGAGAGGACCGCCTTCATGGGCCGCTGGATTTCGGGGATCTTCAGGTCGGCGCAGCCAATGTCGAAGACGCCGCCCTGGAAGACGCCCTTTCTGGAGACCTCTTCCTGCCAGAGAAGTCCGTCCTCCCCGGAAAGCCGCAGCGTTACCGAAGGGTCCGTATCGGCCGTCTTTCCGTAATGGTACAGCTTTACGCCTACACGCACCGTATCCCGGGCGGAATGGACGAAGCCGGGCAGACAGCCCAGAATCACCCTATCATTGCAGAAGTTGCGCCATTTTTCCGCGGTGATAATACCCTTGTTTTCCAAAAGGGAGTTTAGGATTCCCACCAGGGCTGTCCCCTGGCCGGTAAAATCCTGAAGGTCCAGAAGCTGGAAACCGGAAAGCTCTTTTGAGCGCAGGGCGGTTTCGATCTCGCTTTTGTAACAGTCCGCCGCAAAGCGCCCGGAAGAGAGAAAATACCGGTCCGCAAGGGAAAGCAGGCCCGCTTCCCGCAGCCGGCTGCGGAAGATCTCAAGGTTATAGGGCTTAAGGACGCCCGTGTATTTTGGAATTTCCCTGTAATCCGGGTACATGAAATACTGTCCGATTTCGTGGGACACCACCGGCATTTCGGCGATGAATTCTTCTCCCGCTTCCAAACGGACGGCCTTTACGCCTGTGCCGTACTGGATCAGGGTGGTGCCGCCATCTTTTCTTTCGCCGCTTACGGATGCCGGACGAATGTTTGCGTCATAGGAGTAGTCCGAGTTGGGCGGGGCAGTCTGGATGTGGCCCTGGGGAGCGTCGCACATGGCGTAGGAACCCCGGAACAGCCGATCTCTCGAGAAGCGCACACCCACAAAAAAGTCGTCGTTTTCCACCGTACAGGGGCTGAACTGGAAGTTGTTGGACCCCTGGGTGTAGAGCGGGCGCGGGTCGTAGCTTTTATATCCGCCAAGGATGGCGTTAAGCCGCTCTTTGCTTCCCCAGAGTTCGTTCCCCAGAGAAAGGGCGAAGAAGGAGGGGTGGTTGGCAAAGCTGTCGAGAATCCGGAAACCCTCGTCGATGAGATACTGCTGGGCCGGGGTGATCTCTTCCTCCACCGTTCCCCAGAAGGGCAGCTCCGGCTCCAGATAGATCCCTGTCTGATCCGCGGCCAGGAAAGCCGCCTCCGGAGGGCAGCAGGTGTGGAAGCGGAAATGGTTGATGCCGTACTCTCTGGCGGTTTTCATGACCTTCAGCCAGCTGTCCGTGTCCGTGGGAGCGGCGCCGGTCAGGGGGAAGAGCATACCGTCATGCCTGCCCCGCAGGAAGATCTTTTCTCCGTTGAGCAGAAAATCCCGCCCGTCAACCTGGAACCGCCGCATACCGAAGGGAACGCGGGTTACGTCCCCGTCCGAAGACAGAGTCATAACATAGGAGACAGGGTTATGCTCGCTCCAGCGTTCGGCTCCCTTCATCTCATAGACGAAGGAAGGCGTCTCTTTTGTCAGCGTCACCGTCTTTTTCGGAAAGCCCTCTACTTCGGCGGAAAGCCGGATCTTTTCCCCGCCTGTGATGACGCCCGTTACGGTCACGCTTTCCGCGGCGGGATCGGGAAAAATCCTGACGTTCTCGAACCGCAGAGGATTTCTGCATTCAATGTAAACGGCTCCCGTGACGCCGAGCCAGTTGGTCTGGGTGTCCTGGGAAGTCATGTGGCCGCCCGGAACGGGGCAGGAGACATTGTCCACCATGAGAAGAATGCGCAGGGGCGCGTTTTTAAAATACTCCGTGATCCGGTATCTGTGCGGGGTGCAAAGACTGTTTTGGGTTCCTGCGTAATTGCCGTCGATCCAAAGCCGGCTGGTGCGGGTGCGCTCCAGCACAAGGAAGAGATCGCATCCCGCTGCGGCGGGCGTAAGCTCTACCGTGCGCTCATAGAGGGCGTACCCCTCAAAACGGCGGGGATCTGTGAGAAAGCCGTCGCTTCGTTCTTCGGTGACGGGAGACTTCGCGGCCTGCTGTACCGTCGAGGGCAGGCGGATGCTGTCCGTAAGCGGCGCGTCCGGCTCTGGCATTTCACTGCTTAACAGGAAGCGCCATTCTTTGTCGGTGAGATCCATCTTTTCTGTCATGAGGGGACTCCTTTCTTTAAATCTCTTCTTCGTCGTCCAGGGGTCTTCTGGCATGTACCGTGATCCCGTTTACCTCCACGCCGCCGTCCAGCTGGATGACAAGGCATTCCCGGCCGTTTATCACTTCCGTTCCCACCAGATCCGTCCGCTCGGAATTGACCCGGATGACAACGTCGGGGGTTTTGACCTCAAAAGTCCTTGTGTTGATCACATTGCCGGCGAACAGGGAAGTGTTTTCCCCGGCAGTCTCGTCGTAATGTCTGTCGAACTGCGCCAGCCTGTCGTTGGAGACGCCGCTCTGTGCGAGAACGGTCTTTACCTCGTTTCTGTCAAGCACGAAGGGCTGGGGTTCATCCTTGTGTCCTTCGGCCATCTCGTTCAGCTTTTCGTGTATGGTCTTTACGGCTTCGATATCGCAGTCATCGCCCAGAGTCTCTTCCACAAGCGTCTGAAAGGTTTCCTTCTGGCTGCCTGCGGACAGGGGAAGGGGACAGCCCAGCAGCCGGTCCACAAATCCGTCCTTCAGTTCCTCGGGATCTTTGGAGTAGTAGAGCGTACTGTGGATATCGCTGCCGCGGTCATGGAAAGCGGGGAAGAGAAAGCCCGTGTCGGGCAGTCCCACCACCCAGTCCCGGATCCGGTTGCGGAAGGTGTTCTCCGCCGCGTCATAGGACAGTCCCGGCTTTGAAAGCTCAACGGGACAGACGCAGGCCAGTATGTATTCGTAGACCTCGTCGGAGGCGTCCTCCATTTCGATGCCGTCCAGCGTGCGCCCGGGCACGTCATACATGTCGTGTACCACAAGGATCAGATAATTCCCCACATACTCGTAACTGTCGATGATCCTGTCGTAAAACTCTTCCAGCAGGATATCGTCCTTCAGCTTGCTGTCGCGCAGGCGCAGCAGAAAATCCTGGGTTCCGCCGGTCTCCTCGCTGGCGAGGGGAAACTCCAGCGTGAGAAGGTTTTTGCCGATCGTTCCGGAGAGAGTCTTTCTCAGAATCTCAAAGTATTTGAACATTTCCTCCTCGGGAAGCGCAAGAAAGGACTGTTTTAATTCGGTCTTCTTGTTTTTTTCGCCGTCCACATAGCAGCCGCAGATGCGCGTGATAGAGCACTTTTTGGGCGTGAGGAGTTTCTTGATCTCCGCCGTCTCCTGTCTTGTCATAGGGTTACCTCCTGCTTTCCGAAAGCTTTTTTGTGTTCCGGATTTTAAACATTGTAACATAAAAATCTGCCCTTGAAAAGTGGCGGGCGCTCTTGTGGAGAGTGGCGGGTTGTGGTAAGATGATAGAGGACAGGCTTTCCGGACAAACGGCATTGTCCCGGAGGGGCATCCGAGACGGCCGAGACGGATATCTCAGGAATACAGCGGAAAATAACAGAAAAACGCGGGGCGGGCCGTTTGACAGGCGGCCGTCGTATCACCGCGGCAGGAGGAGAAGATCGATGAGCAGGGAAAAGAACGCAGAAAAAGGGAAGAACAGAGAAAAAGGCAAGGGATTTGTGGCGGAGTTCAAGAAATTTATCATGCGCGGCAATGTGATGGATATGGCGGTCGGCGTGATCGTGGGCGGCGCGTTCACCTCCATTGTGACGTCGCTGAACCAGGACCTGCTGACGCCCATACTGGGGATTTTCGGCGGGACGGATTTCTCCGGCCTGAAGCTGAAGATGGGAAGCGGCGAAAACGCGCCCGTTCTGTATTATGGTAACTTTATCACGGCGGTGATCAACTTCCTGATCACGGCGCTGGTCATTTTCCTCCTGCTGAAGGGGATCAATGCCGTCACCAGCCGGTTCCACCATGAGGAAGCGGCGCCTGCCGCTCCTACTACAAAAAAATGTCCGTTCTGCAAGAGCGAGATCGCGATCGACGCAACAAGGTGCCCCCACTGCACCTCTCAGCTGGAAGAGATACAGCAGGACGCATGAAAACAGGTCTGTAAGCCGTGGGGCTTCCGGCCTTTGTCTCGTGCCGCATCGCGGCGGATTTGAGGGTATATGTCATTCGGAAAAATACGGAAAAAGCTTATAGGCGCGGCGGTCTGCCTGCTCCTTGTGACGGTGTGCGCCGGCTGCGGAGGAGAAGGGGAGAAGACCCAGGAGGCGATGGCGCTGATCCGGACCTTTGACTATCAGGAGGCGCTGGAAAAACTGGACGAAGCGGAGAAAGAGGGAGAGGATATCCGTCTGGTCCACCGCGCCAGAGGGATCGCCTGCATGGGGCTCACCCGGTATGCGGACGCGGCGGAATATTTCCGGTCTGCGCTGTCCGCCGGGAACGGGCTGGTGAGAGACGTCGACTTTGATCTGAACTATTATCTGGCCGCCGCATATACCAAGGATGGCCAGTACGACAGCGCGGAAGAGACGTATGACGCGATTCTGGCGCTGCGGGGAGAAGAGGCGGACGCCTATTTCCTGAGGGGCAACGTCAGAATGAACCGAAGCGAGTACGAGGGCGCGAAAGAGGACTTTGACAGAGCCATCGCGCTGGCGCCGGAAGACTATGACATGCTCATTGAGATTTACGAGGTGCTGGCGCATTTTGGATATAATGATGTGGGACAGGATTATCTTCAGGCGGCTCTGGACAAGGGCGGGAAAAAGATGGACACTTACGTCACAGGCCGGATCTACTATTACCTGGGAGAGTATGAGAAGGCGTATCTGGCGCTGGAGGAGGCAAAGGAGAAGGGCGGCGAGGAAAGCTATCTGTATCTGGGACGGTCCTATGAGGCCACCGGAGACTATAACTATGCCGCGAACGTGTACAACAGCTATTTAAACAGCAACGAGGGAAGCGCACAGCTTTATAATCAGCTGGGCCTGTGCGAGATGGCGCGGGGGGATTACCAGAAAGCGCTGGAAGCATTCCAGGCGGGGATGCAGCTGGAGGATGACCCCATTCTGCAGACGCTGTCCTTCAACGAGATCACAGCGTATGAATACCTGGGAGAGTATGAACAGGCGGCTGCGCTTCTCAATCAATACATAAACAATTATCCGGACGATGTCCAGGCCAGAAGAGAATATGATTTTCTGAGCACACGGTAGGGGCGGGAGCGCGGGTTAACTGTCCTTTTTCCTGCGCTTTTCGCCTTCTGTTTTGTTCTTTTCCGTCTTATCCTTTTCTGTCTTATCCTTTTCCTGCTGGTACAGCAGAAATTTAGCGTATTCCATCAGATGCCCGACGGAACCGGAATTACAGCAGAGGACGGCATCGACCACATCCGACAGCGTATACTCCCTGTTCAGGCGCAGATCCATCTTTTTCGCGGAGTAGCGGTAGGAGGTGCGGTTCAGGAGATAGTCGGTGGTCACGTCAAAATAATCCGCAAGCTTGCAAAGTGTGGCCAGATCAGGAGAGTGAACGTCATTTTCGTAATTGGAGATGGTGCCGGTGGACAGGCTTAGATACGCCGCCAGTTCCTTCTGACCGAGGTTTCTCTCTTTTCGCAGTTCCATGAGGATCCTTCCCGTTTCCATGCCGTTATCCTTTCCTGCTGTCCTTCCTTCTGATTCGGGTTTAGAAATTTGAAATTATTTTATAATGTTTTTTATTTCACGTAAGGATTCTTTAATAATTGCATAAAAATAGTTTGAAACCGATACGATATTTTATGTGACATAATAGATTTTATTCCCTGTTTTGCAAGGCGCCGGATCGTTTTCCTGGAGACGCCCGGGGGAAATGGAATTGTCTCTTTTTTATATTCATTTCAGACAAAACCACAACATGTTCTGGATCATTGAAAAAAGAAATACAATATCTTGTATCTGACGTTGACTTTTTCTGGTAAAAATGCTATGATATGCAGGAAAGGCGTTCTGTTTTACTGACTGATCTTACAACAGAAGGAAGGATATGAGAAATGATGCAGGTGATCAAGAGAAACGGCGAGAGAGCGGATTTTACGTTGACCAAGATCAACGATGCCATTATGAAGGCGTTCAAGGCGACGCAGATGAATTATACCAACGATATCATTGATCTTCTGGCGCTGCGCGTGACCGCGGACTTTCAGGATAAGGTGAAGGATGGCGGTGTCCAGGTGGAGGACATCCAGGACAGCGTGGAGAAGGTGCTGGGACAGGCCGGTTATGAGGAAGTGGCGAAGGCTTATATCCTTTACCGCAAGCAGAGAGAAAAGATGCGTACCATGACGTCCACTATCCTGGACTACAAGGACGTTGTGAACAGCTATGTGAAGGTGGAGGACTGGCGCGTAAAGGAAAATTCCACCGTGACCTATTCCGTGGGCGGTCTGATCTTAAGCAACTCCGGCGCGGTGACGGCGAACTACTGGCTGTCGGAGATATACGATCAGGAGATTGCGGATGCCCACAGAAACGCGGATATCCATATCCACGATCTCTCCATGCTCACCGGCTACTGTGCCGGCTGGTCCTTAAAACAGCTGATTCAGGAGGGGCTTGGCGGCATTTCCGGCAAGATCACTTCCGCACCTGCCAGACACCTTTCCGTACTCTGCAACCAGATGGTGAATTTCCTTGGGATCATGCAGAATGAATGGGCCGGCGCCCAGGCGTTCTCTTCCTTTGACACCTACCTTGCCCCCTTTGTGAAGGCGGATAACCTGAGTTACTATGAAGTGAAAAAGTGCATTGAGTCGTTCATTTACGGCGTGAACACGCCCAGCCGCTGGGGTACGCAGGCGCCCTTCTCCAACATCACGCTGGACTGGACCGTGCCCGACGATCTGGCGGAGCTTCCGGCTATCGTGGGCGGGGAGGAAATGCCCTTCCGGTACAAGGACTGCAAGAAGGAAATGGACATGGTCAACAAGGCTTTCATCGAGACCATGATCGAGGGAGACTCCAACGGAAGAGGCTTCCAGTATCCTATCCCCACCTACTCGATCACAAAGGACTTTGACTGGTCCGATACGGAAAACAACCGGCTGCTCTTTGAGATGACGTCAAAATACGGCACGCCCTATTTCTCTAATTACATCAATTCCGATATGCAGCCCAGCGACGTCCGCAGCATGTGCTGCCGTCTCCGTCTGGATCTGCGCGAGTTGAGAAAGAAGACCGGCGGGTTCTTCGGCTCTGGAGAGAGCACCGGCAGCGTAGGCGTCGTCACCATCAACCTGCCCAGGATCGCTTATCTGTCCTCCTGCAAGGACGAGTTCTTTGCAAGACTGAACCACATGATGGATGTGGCGGCCCGCTCTCTGAAGATCAAGAGGGGCGTGATCACAAAGCTTTTGGACGAGGGGCTTTATCCTTACACGAAGCGGTATCTGGGATCCTTTGACAATCATTTTTCCACCATCGGTCTGGTGGGAATGAACGAGGCCGGGCTGAACGCCAACTGGCTGCGCGCCGACATGACAAGCGAAAAGACGCAGGAGTTTGCGAAGGAAGTGCTGAATCACATGCGAAACCGCCTGTCCGATTATCAGGAACAGTACGGCGACCTGTATAATCTGGAGGCCACACCCGCGGAGAGCACGGCATATCGTCTTGCCAAGCACGACAGAAAGCGTTTTCCCGCGATCAAGACGGCGGGAAAGCCGGGGGATACGCCTTATTATACGAATTCCTCCCATCTTCCGGTTGATTTTTCTGCGGATATTTTTGATGCCCTTGACATTCAGGACGAGCTGCAGACCCTTTATACATCCGGAACGGTGTTCCATGCCTTCCTGGGAGAAAAGCTGCCGGACTGGAAAGCGGCTGCGTCTCTGGTGCGCACCATTGCGAACAATTATAAGCTGCCTTATTATACGCTTTCCCCGACCTACTCCATCTGCCGTGAGCACGGGTATCTGGCGGGAGAACAGAAGATCTGCCCGCACTGTGGGGCAAAAACAGAAGTGTACAGCCGCATTACAGGTTATTACAGACCGGTGCAGAACTGGAACGACGGCAAGCTGCAGGAGTACGAGAACCGCACCGAGTATGATGTGGCCCGCTCCGTGCTGAAGCGTCCTGCCAGAAGCGTCGTCACGCTGTCCAATTTTGCGGAGGATGTAAAGGTCAGCGTGGAAGAGCCTCAGAATGTGAGATACCTCTTTACCACGAAGACCTGTCCCAACTGCAGGCTGGCTAAGGAATACCTAAAGGATGTGAAATACGTGGTGATCGACGCAGAAGAAAATATGGAGCTGGCTGCAAGGTACGGCGTCATGCAGGCGCCTACGCTGGTGGTGGTAGATGGAGACAGCCAGAAGAAGTATGTGAACGTTTCCAATATCAAAAAGTATGCCGAAAGCCTTACGGCGGTACTCTCGTAAGGCGTTGAGCCTTTAAGGGTTCTGATCCGGCGCACCCCCAAAAGGAAGCCCTGGGAAAGGAAATCAAATCATCCTTTTCCAGGGCTTTTTTTCTCTTTTCTTGTCTGTATACCGGTAAGCTAACGGGGCTTTGCCGGCTGAAAAGGGATTACAGCGTCTCCAGTACGCGCAGCTTTTCCCGGATGCTGTTTGCGGTCTGAAGGACCAGCGTGACGGACGCGGCAATTTCCTCTGTGGACGCGGCCAGATTCTGGGTTCTTCCGTTTACGGCAGAGATGGTATCCCGCAGCGTATTGGTGTCCGATATAATCTGGTCGATGGCGTCCATGATCCTGTTCTGGCTTTCGTTGCTTCGGTTTGCAGTCTCCCGGGAATCCGCGGCCAGACTGTTGATCTCGCTGGCCACCACCGCGAAGCCTCTTCCGGCCTCTCCTGCCCGGGCCGCTTCAATGCTGGCGTTCAGGGCAAGAAGGTTGGTCTGGCTCGCAATGCTTACCACCTCGTTGTTGTTGTCGCCCAGCTCCTTCAGGATATCCCGGATGGAATCCATCGCTTTGGCAAGATCCTCACAGAAGCTGGATACCTGTATGATATCGCCGGAAATGCTTGTGCTCTCATTGGCATTATTCTCATTGCCGGAGGCCATGTCGTCCACGGAGTGGTACAGGTTGGTAAATTCTTCGTTGATGTCCCGGATGGTGGTCAGGATCAGATCCTTCTGCTGCTGGATGACATCCTTTTCCTCGTCCAGCTGCTCCGCAAGATGGCGGGACTCCTCGCCGTTTATCTCCACTTCTTTTTTAATGTAATAAATACAGTTTTCCTTGCGGCTGTAGCCGTTAAAGATCGCTTCCGCCATCTGTTTGCAGGAATCGTAGCCGCAGCAGGAGCAGTTGATACTGCGGTCGGCGGAGGTGAACTTCTTCATTTCATTGAAGATGGCGTCCTCCTGGGCCGATGTGGGGATCAGGTGTTTACACTCCGCGGAACGGTCCGTGTATTTCCTGAGATAGTCGTTCAGATTCAGGTGGCTGAACTGTTTGTTCAGGTTTTTTAAACGCCTGGCGGGAGTCAGCTTCCTGCTCCATGCGCTGCCGGGACCGTTTTTCTTGGAAGCCTCTCTGATGCGCAGGAGACTGCACAGCACATCGTCGTTGTCCGCCTTGTCCGCTTCACAGCCGGTGCCGTAAATACAGCCGGAAGAGCAGTTGAGGGCGTCGATGAACAGATAAGGCGTCTGGCTGTCTGCAATGCGCTTTTTGTTTTCCTCCAGATAATGGTACATATGTTTTTCGCCTTCGACCTGGCGGATGAAGACGCTCTCGCCGAGGAACCAGTAAACGTTTTCCTTCAGGCCGCCGGGCATGGGATAAATGGAGCCCAGACCGTATTCGATCTCATCGGACCGGAGGGAGCCGCGGATGTTGTTCCTGCGGACATATTCCATCAGATGGTTGAAGGTCACATTGTATGTAATGACGCCGTGGTTGTTGGGATCGTCGATCTCAAGCTTTTTGGCGATGCAGGGACTGAGAAAGGCGAGCTTGTCAGTGATCCCCATGGTTTTGCGCGCATAGATCGCGGCGCACATCATAGGACTCTGTACGGGGAACAGCTTTGGGATAAGCTCAGGGGCGTAATGTTCGATATAACGCACAACGGCGGGGCAGGGCTGGGAGATTCCGCCCAGAAAATTGTTCTGCTGGATATAATTCAGGTAACCCCAGGTGGTAATATCCGCGCCGAAGGAAACGCTGATCAGATGGTTGACGCCCAGATCCTTCAGACCCCCCAGCACAGCTTCATATTCCCCGGGATAATTTGCCTTAAACGCGGGTGCGATCAGCACGGAAATCTTTTCCCCGGCCTTCAGATCCCTGAAAAAGCGCTCGGTGTCGTCGTGATATTCTCTGGCGTTGTGCTCGCATACGTCGAAGCAGGCGCCGCATGCCACGCAGCGGTTTCCGTCAACTTCGATCCGGGTGCTCCCGTCCTCAGCTGCCTTTGTTACACATGCCCCCTCACAACTGCATACCCGGGTACATTTGTTGCATCCGATACATTTATCGTTCGTAAAAACCAAGGATGTCTTATCAGCCATTTTGTTATATTCCTCCTTTGCAGATTATGCGGCGATATATGCAACGTTAACGATATTATACAAAAAAACTGTCTTCCGCACAAGCAAATTACAGAAAAATGACTAAAATATTTTCATAATTAAATGGTAAATCGTTAAAATTGACCAAATTTTAAACCGGCCGGAGGTATTGGCGGTTGCAGAACCGCCCATAATATGGTAAAATTTTTCCGATGCGGGACAAAAAGAGCATGTGCGGCTCTGAATCCGGAAGGGAAAGACCGCGGCGGGAGAAAACACAGGAAAGCGGGAGCGAGTATGGAGATCAGAAGAGCAAAGGAACAGGACCTGGAAGGAATCGACAGCCTTTTGGAACAGGTATGCATGGTGCACCATGTGGGAAGACCCGATCTGTTCCGGGGGGACCATAACCGGAAGTATACCGACGGACAGCTCAGGGAAATGTTTTCGGACGACGAAAGGCCCATCTTCGTGGCGGTGGACGCAGAAGAGAAGGTGCTGGGCTACGCTTTCTGTATGCTACAGCAGCACCCGGACGACAATGTACTGACAGACATTCGGACAATTTATATTGATGATCTGTGCGTGGAGGAAAAGGTGCGCGGACAGCACATCGGCCGTTCTCTGTACGAATATGTGCTGCAGTATGCCAGGGAGCTTGGATGCTATAATGTGACACTGAATGTGTGGACCTGCAATCCCGGCGCGATGCGCTTTTACGAAGCATGCGGGATGAAACCGCAGAAGATAGGAATGGAGACCATTTTATAGGGAAGGAGACAGTTATGAGCGAACGGAAGGTATATTCCCTTCACATGGGGAAGGCAAAATGCGCGGTGGATCTGGGGGACGGGTCCGAGCGCGGAGAGTATGTAAATCAGGATTATATCCTGCAGACGCTGGGAAGGCCCCACCGCAGCATCAGTCTGATGTACTGCTATTATCCGCTGGACGAGGGCTGGCCCGGGCGGGCAAGCGTGGTACATGCAAGACCCGACGTGGCGTTCGCGTGGGATTACCCCTACGACGACTATTTTCCATACAAGGGCGGCCTGAACGGCAGCAGGGAGGGCGAGCCTTTTACGTACATGCGGGACATCCGCAGGCATGGACAGGACGTCACGCTTACCCTTACCGTGGACCCTCATGTGCCGGAGGAACATCTCATTGCCATCGCGGAAGATTTAAGGCCCTTTGGACGCATGATGCTGCGGGTCAACCATGAGTGTACCGGCGACTGGTTCTGCTACACGAAACGGAGCACCTACAAGGAGATCGCAGAGTTTTACAGCCGTTTCTGCGCCATTCTCAAAGAGCACGCGCCCAATGTACAGACGATCCTCTGCACGGGCGGCGTTGACGAGGGAAAGACACAGATCGAGATGGAGGAGTATTTTGCACAGCCGGTGCGGGATACGGATATGTGGTCCATCGACAAGTATTTCGCGCTGCACTGGGGCTGGCCCTACGATGTGGCGGAGCGGGGCGGAAATTCCCATTCCAGAGGGAACATCCGGGACATTTTCCAATATACAAAGCGCACCTATGACCGTTTCCGGGAGCTGTGCGGCGGCGCGGTAAAGCCCATGATGATGAGCGAACTGAACGCGGACGGCGATGTGACGGGCCCCTACGATCAGGCGGCGATGGTTAAGGAGTTCTGTGATCTGCTGAAGGAGGAAAAGGCGGAGTGGTTCACCAGCTTTTCCATGTACCAGTTCCGGGACAGAGGGCGTCTGGGGCTTGAAATCGAGGATCCCAACAATCCGGATGTGGGCATTGCACAGCCTCTGCTTGCCACATACAGGGAGATCATTCACGACGATTACTTTAAGCCGCAGATGACCCAGGGAGAGGAAATCTCCCTTCCCGTGACGCTTCGGTGGGGCGGGGCGGAGGATGCGGAGGGCATTGCGATTCCACTGCACTTTGACGCCAACCCGCATTTCTGCGAGGTCATTTTTGAGGATGATTCCAATCTGATGATGGAACTGAACGGCAGATGGTTCTATAAGTCCCCGAAGGCGAGGACTATCGACCTGATGAGCGCTTTTTATGAAAAGCCGCTGAGCGGTCCCTGCGACCTGACGTTAAAACTGTTCGCGCCTCCGGCCAGCGGAGAAAACGACTTAAGCCGGGAGGACGGACTTTTGAACAGCTATACCACGCTGAACGCGCTCCCCGAGATCAGGATACGTTTCGAGCCGGTAGAGCCGGCGAACTGATCCGCACAGGATGGGGAAGCGGCGTGGGATCATCCGGCAGCCGCAAAACGCTGGGCGGCGGGCTGGAAATGCGGTACGCGCGAGCGCGCGGGAACGGGGGAAATCATGATTGATAAGCTGATAGACAGGATAAAGAAGACCAACGCGCCCATTGTGGTGGGACTCGATCCCATGATGAAATTTGTGCCGGATCACATCCGTGAAGCGGCGTTTCGGGAATACGGGGAAACCCTGGAGGGGGCTGCGGAGGCGGTCTGGCAGTATAACAAGGGGATCATCGACGCCGTGTACGACCTGATCCCGGCGGTGAAGCCGCAGATCGCGATGTACGAGCAGTTCGGCGTTCCGGGGCTTGCCGTTTTTCAGAGGACCGTAAAATACTGTAAGGAAAAAGGACTGGTGGTCATCGGGGACGTAAAGAGGGGCGACATCGGCTCCACCTCCGAGGCCTATGCGGCGGCCCATCTTGGAAAGGTTCAGGTGGGCGGCAGCGTCTTGAGCGTGTTTGACGAGGATTTTGCCACGGTGAACCCTTATCTGGGATCGGACGGCGTAAAACCGTTTCTGAACGTGTGCCAAAAAGAGAAAAAGGGAATCTTTGTGCTGGTAAAGACTTCCAACCCCAGCAGCGGAGAGCTGCAGGACAGACTGGCGGACAAAAGGCCCGTCTATGAGCTGGTCGGGGAACAGGTCGCAGCCTGGGGCGAAGCGTGCATGGGCAGCGGCTCCTACAGCTATGTGGGGGCGGTAGTAGGCGCAACCTACCCCGAGCAGGGAAAGACCCTGCGGAAGATCATGCCGAAGGCGTTTATCCTGGTGCCCGGCTATGGAGCCCAGGGCGGCAGGGGTGCGGATCTGGTGCATTTCTTTAACGAAGACGGGTTCGGCGCCATCATCAATTCCTCCCGGGGGATCATCGCCGCCTATCAGCAGGAGCAGTACGCCCGCTTCGGACAGCAGGGATACGCGGACGCCGCCAGAGCGGCGGTGGTCGCCATGCGGGAGGATATCGCCCAGGCGCTGGGCGCCGGGCCGGTCTGAACCAAAGGCTGTTTTATCAGCCCATCAGCTCCCGGATAAATCCGGTCAGCTTTTCGGCGGCCTTGCCGTGGGTTTTGGCGGTAGGATGCCAGTTGGCGGTATAGCCGTCGGAGGGGAGCTGTTCCTCAAAGCTCATGCAGGCAATCTTGGAATCCCCTGTCTCCCCCCGGTAAGCCGCCACGGCCGCCTCCATCACGGGGCAGAGCCTTCTTCCCATAATCCCCAGCGTACAGAGTATCGCTGCGCCGGGGTTTTTGCTCCGTATCTGTTTCAGAAACTCTGTGTAAGCGCTGCGGTAACATTCCTGTTTTGCGGCATCGTCGAGGGTATAGCTGTCATCGTTGGTGCCTAAGTTTACGACGATCAGGTCAGGCTGGCGTTCAAAGGTCCAGCTTACCGCCTCGGGGGCGCGGCCCAGAAACTTCCCATAGCAGAATCCCAGCTTGTCGTAATATTGGGGGATGGTCTGCTCCGGTTTCTGAGGTTCGCCTTCGCCCACATATCCGGAGATGATACCGTAACCGCTTAAGGACACCATGCTGTAGTCCGCATCCAGCGCCTGGGCGGTCCGGTAGGCGTAAGCCCTTGTCACATCCTCGGTCCGGGTGGAAAACTGGTGCTCCTCGTTTTCGTCGTCCACGCCGTAGCCGCAGGTGATGGAATCGCCCACAAACTCTATGAACCGGGATCTGTACGGCGCGGGGTGGATTCCGTTTTCCGTCTCCGCGTCAATGGATGCAATGCCCACGGTGGACATGGCGGATTCGGACAGCTTTATGATCTCCACGCTGCAGTCCGCGGGCGTTTCGCTTTCAAAGAAGGTAAACTCTTTCCGGGGCTCGTCCATCATGGCGTCGATCACGCGGCTGCCGTTTACATAGACGGCAATTCGGGCGAGGTTGTCCTCATTGCCGGGGATCCGGGCGGATTCGTCCGCCAGGATCGTCACGCACGCTTTTGTGCCGCGGAAGGTGAAGGCCGCGCCGGAGCCGGAGAAGGCCATCCACAGCACATCGTCTGTAAAGAGGGTCCGTCCCAGGGGCTTTATGTTTTTTGTATTCGGAAGATAAGTCGTCATCTTTTTTCTCCTTTTTGTTTTGATCAAAGCCGACAGTTTTATTTTAGTTAAGAAGCGTCCGGAAGTCAATAGCCGCTTAAATTCGGTTGCTTTGCGAAAAAGGGAATGCTATAATAAATCTGCTATGAACTGAAAGAACAGGAGTCCGTTATGGAAGAAATTATGGAATTGTTACCCACCGACAGAATGCAGTTTGCGGTACTGATCGACGCTGACAATATCAGTTCCAAATATGCGGGGACGATATTTGAGGAGCTGGAAAAGTACGGCCTTTCCTCCTACAGGCGCATTTACGGGAACTGGTCGAAGTCGAACGGGTGGAATGAGAGGATGCTTCTGGAATATTCCATTATGCCTGTGCAGCAGTTTTCGTATACCACGGGCAAGAATGCCACGGATATGGCGATGGTCATCGATGCCATGGACATTCTCTATAAAAATAAAGTGCAGGGCTTCTGCCTTGTGACCAGCGACAGCGATTTTACCCGTCTTGCCATGCGGCTGCGGGAAGAGAACATGTTCGTGCTGGGGATGGGCGAATCCAAGACGCCGGTAGCGTTAACCAGAGCCTGTAACCGTTTTATCCACCTGAATCTGGTGGACGAGCAGAATAAGAATGTGGAGGAAAATACTGCTCAGGAGGCTGAGGAGCAGAATGTGACGCCCATTTCCGAGATACGAAAGGCTGTGCTGGCTCTTTTTAACGAGAACGGCGGCAGCATGGTGGATCTGTCCAGGATCGGAAGCCGGCTGAATGATAAATTTTCCGATTTTGACGTGCGGAATTACGGCTACACAAAGCTCAGCACCCTGATTGACCAGGAGATGCCGGAAATGAGCATGAGCATGAACAAAAAGTCCAGCCAGTATTATGTGGAGCGGCGTTCTACTCTGACAAAGGAAGAGCTGGAGCAGGAAATCTGTGCGCTTATCAAAAAGAACGGCGGAAAGATAGAAAACCTTTCCATTTTAAACGACGAGCTTCACAAAAAGTATAAGCAGCTGGACTTCAGGCAGTTTGGCTACAGCAGGATTTCAAGCTTCCTGCGCAGCTTAAGGACGGTCAATATCCACGAAAATGAAGTTTCGCTGAAGGAAAATTAAAGGACAGCCGAAGATGGATCTGTTTGAATATATGAGGTCCGCCAATCTGGAGAAGGAGTCCCCGCTGGCGGCAAGAATGCGCCCCCGTACGCTCGACGAGGTAGTGGGGCAGGAGCATATCATAGGAAAAGACAAGCTGCTTTACCGCGCCATCAAGGCGGACAAGCTCAGCTCTGTCATCTTTTACGGGCCGCCGGGAACAGGAAAGACGACGCTTGCCCGGGTCATCGCCAATACCACCAGTGCCGAATTTACCCAGATCAACGCCACAGCGGCCGGCAAAAAGGACATGGAAGAAGTGGTAAAAAAAGCGAAGGATGTCCAGGGCATGTACGGGAAGCGGACCATTCTCTTTATCGACGAGATACATCGGTTCAACAAAGGGCAGCAGGACTATCTTCTTCCTTTTGTGGAGGACGGTACGCTGATCCTGATCGGTGCCACGACGGAAAACCCGTATTTTGAGGTAAACGGCGCGCTGCTCTCAAGGTCTGTGATCTTTGAACTGAAACCCATCCCGGCGGATGCCGTGAAGGAGCTGATACGCAGGGCGGTCAGCGACCGGGAGAGAGGGATGGGCGCTTATGACGCTGTGATAGACGAGGACGCGGTGGATTTTCTTGCGGACTTGTCCGGCGGAGACGCGAGACACGCTTTGAATGCGGTGGAACTGGGCATTATGACCACACAGCGCGGAGAGGACGGTAAGATCCACATTACGCTGGAGACGGCGCAGGAATGTATTCAGAGACGGCGCCTTCGCTATGACAAGACCGGTGACAATCATTACGATACCATTTCCGCCTTCATAAAAAGTATGCGGGGATCGGATCCGGACGCGGCGGTTTATTATCTGGCCCGGATGCTTTACGCAGGTGAGGATCCGGCCTTTATCGCAAGGAGAATCATGATCTGTGCGGCGGAGGATGTGGGAAACGCGGATCCCGACGCGCTGGCTGTGGCGACAAACGCTTCTCTTGCGGCGGAGCGCATCGGTATGCCGGAAGCGCAGATCATTCTGGCGCAGGCGGCGGCTTACGTGGCCTGTGCGCCCAAGAGCAACGCTTCCTGCAGCGCCATTTTTGAAGCGATGGCTGTCGTGGAGGAAACGGGAAATCTGCCTATTCCGCCCCATCTGCAGGATGCACACTACAAGGGGGCGGCAAAGCTTGGCCACGGGACGGGCTATCAATATGCTCACGATTATCCCGGCCATTATGTGGAGCAGCAGTATCTTCCCTATGAGCTGAGCGGAAAGGAATTTTACAGGCCGACGGGGAATGGGTATGAGGAAAAGATCCGGGAGCACATGAGACGCCTTCGGGGAAAAGAGGAGCGTTAAAAAAGCTGCTCCACCAGATATTTGTATATTTCCTGATTTTTCTTCTGCCAGTTGTCGCAGATGGCGGCGGCCATCTCCTCCGCCGGGACGGAGAGGGTAAGGTCTATGAGGGTGATCCCGCCGTCCTTTGCCACAAGGTGCGCCTCAAACTCGCCGGAGGTAGATTTATAGTAATTTCCCAGGATGGATACCTCGTTCCTGAATAAAAATTCGTTTTCCCGCAGGTAAGCGTCGATTTCCTGCCGGATCGTTTCGCTGATGCGGTTTTGAAAGTAGCGCAGCGTTCCTCTGCCTTCGGCGGTGATGGAGAGAAAGGTGCGGTTTCGAACGGTCTCGGAGAGGAGGAAACCCGATTCGGCGAGCTCGCTTATGACCTGCTGAAGAGTCAGGAAATTGGTGTATTCCCGCTCCAGTACAAAGTCGCTGACCTGGGCGGCAGTCATGGGAAATGCCACCCGGTTCAGCATGTAAAGCACGATCAGCTTGTATAAAGTCAGAGGATCCTGAGCCATGGTTCCCTCCTTTCGGCGCCCTTCTCCCTGCACAGAGGGTCTGCGGCGCAGCATTGCAGAAAATACAGCCCCGAGTGTCTAAAGCGCGTCCGGCGGAGAAATCAGTGAATGTGAGATTTCACGGCTTCCGCTACAAGCTCTGCCACCTTCGGATTGAAGGCTTCCGGCATGATATTTTCCTCGTTCAGTTCGTTTTCGGGCACCAGACTGGCGATCGTCTCTGCTGCCGCCAGCTTCATCTCCTCGGTGATCTGGGAAGCGCGTCCCTCCAGGGCGCCCTTGAAAATGCCGGGGAAAGCGACTACATTGTTGACCTGGTTGGGGAAATCGCTGCGGCCGGTTCCCACGATTCTTGCACCGGCGGCCTTTGCGTCATCGGGCATGATCTCCGGAACGGGATTGGCCATGGCAAGGATAATGGGGTCATGATTCATGGAAGCGACCATTTCCTTTGTCACGGTGTTGGGAGCGGAGACACCGATAAAGATATCCGCGCCCTTCATGGCGTCGGCCAGGGTTCCTGTCAGGTTGTCCAGATTTGTGATCTCGGTCATTTTCTGCTGCATCCAGTTCAGGCCCTGCGTGGATTTGGACAGGATTCCCTTTCTGGAGCACAGGATGATATGCGGGATGCCATAGGATAACAGCAGCTTTGCAATTGCAACGCCGGCGCTGCCCGCGCCGTTTATCACGACCCGGCAGTCCTCCTTCTTCCGACCGGTCACCTTCAGGCTGTTGATGATGGCTGCCAGTACAACAATTGCGGTGCCGTGCTGGTCGTCGTGGAAGACGGGAATATCGAGAGTGGCCTTCAGCCTCTCTTCTATTTCAAAGCACCGGGGGGCGCTGATGTCCTCCAGGTTGATTCCGCCGAAGCCGGGAGCGAGCCAGGTCACGGCCTTGATGATTTCCTCTGTATCCTGCGTATCAAGGCAGATAGGAACCGCATTCACACCGCCGAATTCCTTGAACAGTACGGCCTTTCCTTCCATGACGGGCATGGCGGCGTGGGGACCGATGTTGCCGAGGCCGAGGACGGCGCTTCCGTCGGACACGACGGCGATGGTGTTGGCCTTCATCGTATATTTGTAGGCGGCTTCCCTGTCTTTGGCAATGACATTGCAGGGCTCCGCGACGCCCGGCGTATAGGCGATGGCAAGATCCTCCCTGGATTTGACAGGACTCTTGGAGACCGTTTCCAGTTTTCCGTTCCACTTTTCGTGCATTTCAAGCGCTTTTTCACTGATCGTCATGAAAGTACCTCCCTTAATTCATTGTATTCTTACAACGCTGCCCGGCGGACCGCGCAGATGATTTTCTTTATTAATATATAATACTTTATACGCCGCCGCAAGTCTTTTTTTGGACGAGGCACGGTCTGAACTGTTACGGCCTTGGAGTGTTCCAGGGTGGCGCAGGAATGCAATACAGTAAAAAAAGAGGAAATGCGTATTGACTCTCAACTATACATCACACTTATAATGTGCCTTGTAAGATATCTTATGTGAGACGACGAGTCCTTTCGCCGCCTTTGGCCGCACCTGTGAAGAACGATAAGGAGAAGAGTAAAATGAAGATTGGAGATTTTGCCAGATTATGCGGCACCCGGATTTCCATCCTGCAGCATTACGACAAGGTGGGCGTACTGCGTCCTGTGTATACTGACAGGTTCACCAACTATCGGTACTATGATCCGTCTCAGGCTGTTTTCTTTGAACGGATCAGGCAGTTAAAGGCGGTGGGCTTTACCCTCACGGAAATCAAACGGATTCTGTATACAGATGTGGAGCTGTCGGAAGTATTTGAAAAAAGAAAAGCTGTTCTGGAACGGCAGCTGAGCATGTTGGAGCAACTTAAAAAAGACATATCAGGAGGTACAAGTATGGAACAAAGCTATAAGCCCTTGTTTGAAGAGATCGACCTTCCCTTTGAAAATGATGAGGAGGTCATCGGCAAATGGCTGTATCTGGGAGAAGAAGACAGCCTGACGCCTTCTCCTTTGCCGGGAGATAAAAATCATTGTCTTTATTTTCTGCCCGATGGGGAATACTACTGGTGTTATGGATGGACCAGGGGAAAGCTGCTGGTGAATACGGGAACGGCCCGCTATGCCAATGATTACCGCATGGAAAGGCGGGATGACGGTCTGTATATGACCATCTACTTTAAATCCATGGATTATCCCCAGACAGGGGAAACCACCCCCATGGTGCTGCGCAAGATCGACAGCAGGCGCTATTCCGCTGAAGAGATTGCGCGGAAGGATGACATCGACAAACCCTTTCTGAACGATAAAAGGGTGATCGGAAAATGGAAAGCCTGCGGCTTTCTTGATGCTTCCTCCGGAAAGGACAGAGCACTTGCCCTCTCCAGGATCCAAAAGCTTCCCCTCTATTTTAAGGAAATCATATTTTCGGAGGGCGGTCATTGTGAATCTCTGTATGGGGAAAAGTGGATACAGGGCGATGAAATGCAGGTCTGGACGAAAGGGTATGTACTGCGGAAATGGAACAGCACCGCCTGCGCCTACGAGATCAGGCACGCAGACGGCAGGGAATACCTTATCATGGAATGGAAAAGCGGTGATTATCGCTGGGGCGGCTATGATACGGATTATTATGTATTTTTAAAGGAAGAATAAGTAGTGTCTGCTTAACGCAAACATATTGTGAATGGTCATACAGGAATAAAATGAACGGGAATAATGAGAGTGTAATGAAAAAAGGATTTATGGCATTTGCTGAGACGGCTCAATCATCTTATTTATATACATTTTTGGGCTTTGTTTTTTGTGGCTTGTCAGTTGCTGCGGATTATGAGGTTTTAGTGCTTAATCGTTTGATCATTAACAATGTTTGGAATTTGGAATTAGTCCAAACTTCAAATAACAATACGAAATATATAATTATGTTAATCATCTTTGCATCTGTCATTATTGTTTTTAAAGGGATCATCGAGATTATTGACAATTATTTTGGACAGAAGCGATTAAGCAGATTTCAGCAATATATCGACGAAAGAATCGTTCTGAAATGTAAAGAGTTAGACATTTCTGTTTTTGATTCCCCTCAGTTTTATAATCAATTAGAACAGGTTAATTCCACAAAAAGAATGCTGGGTTTTTTTATATATAGAGTGTTGTTTTTGGTGAAAGCTCTTTTTATGATCATACCGGCGTTGGTTATCATATTCTCCTCACAATGGTATGTTGCTATCGCCATATTGACGTTAATGATTCCATCGATTTTCTTTAGAGGAAAATGTGATGGCCAGATGATGGAATACGACAGCAAAAATCGTGACGCCTCGAGAAAAATGAGCTATTGGTGCAGGCTGGTGTTTGGAAAAGAGTCTGCCAAAGAACTAAGACTATATAATTTTACTGATTATGTAGTAGCAAAATACGAAGGGTTAATGATCAGATTCCTAAATGGGAAAAAGAAAATAATCAGGAAGTATGGATGGTTAGAGTCTTTGGCTAAGGCTTTGCCTTTTTTGGCGGTATTTGCCGGCGGAGTAAAACTGGTAATCGACGTAACGAAAGGCGTGCTCGAACCTGGTGATTTCCTTTATTTTATCGGGATATACATAGTCTTGATCAACAACTTAGATTCTTTGTTTCAGGAATTAGCGGCCGTTAAACAACACATGTTTGCTTATGACAAGTACAGAGAGTTTCTTAGAATGGAAACAGTGGTAAAGGACAATGGAACGATAGTGTTAAATAACCCCAGGGTGATCGAGTTTGATAATGTGTGGTTTAGGTATCCCAGGACTGACAAAGACGTTCTCAAAGGATTTTCCTGCCTTTTCAAATATGATGAAAAGAATGCGATCATTGGCTTAAATGGGGCAGGAAAGACAACGGTAATCAAACTGTTATTGAGGTTTTATGATCCTGATAAAGGTAAGATATTAATCGATGGAACAGACATGAAAGAATATTCTATTGAGAGTCTTAGAAAATGTTTTGGTGTGGCTTTTCAAGACTTTAATATTTTTTCCGTAAGCTTACGGGAGAATGTTGTATTTTCCAATTGGGAAGAACGTAATAATGACGAGAGAATCAAGAAATCACTGGAGTATGCGGGTTTTCCTATTGATTGCGAACTTGATTGTGAAATTGGAAAAGATTTTTCAGACACAGGAAGAGGACTTTCCGGCGGAGAAGAACAAAAAATTGCCATAGCCAGATGTGTTTTTTCTTCAGCCAATTTCCCGATCATGGATGAGCCGACGGCTGCGCTTGATGCATATGCTGAGAATGCGTTGATGCACAAGTTTGAAGAATACTACAAAGATAAAGGGCTGATTATTATATCTCACAGATTAAGAAACGTTAAGGGAATGGATAATATATTCGTTATTTCGGATGGAAGGGTACTGGAAAAGGGAAATCATGATCAATTGATGAAATTACATGGGGAATACCATAGATTATTCATGCTCCAGGCCGAAAAATATGAATAAGAAGGAAAGAAAAATTGAAAACATTGATAAACAGATTTAAGATGACATTCAAAAATATGTATTTTTGTATGTCACTGATAATGAAAGCTAACCCCAAAAGTTTTGTGATATTATCTGTTTTGGTACTGGTCATGAGTATTACGCCGATCGGAGTATCCTTTATTACAAAGGTCATTCTGGATGCCGTACAAGAATGGTTTTTGGGTGAGCGTTTTCATTTTGCAATATTACTGGTATTGATAGCGGCGTATGCGATTGCTTCTTGCATGAGTTCCGTTGTGTTTTTTTGGACGCAAAAGAGAAGCGTTATTCAGATACAAAATTTATTAATGTATTTGAATAAAGGAGTAATGGAAAAGGCAGTGCTGCTTGATGTTTCGTCATTTGACATTCCACAGGAATATGAGAAGTTTCGGCGCGGGAAGAATAATGTTGTAGATTTTCAACAGATCGTTTTTGGATCCGTTCGGGCCATGTGCAGTCTTTTGTCGCTGCTTATTAGTTTTACGATCATAATGCTTTATAATCCACTGATTATTCTGTTATTGGTATTGTGCTGCATTATGAAAGCATTTTGGGAAAAAAGAAGACGTGAAAAAGAATATCAATATCAAAAGGAGATCGCGCTTGATGAAAAAAGAAAGAACTATTATTTTGATTTGATATTTAGGAAAAAAACGGCAATCGAAATGAAGTATTATGGGATCGATGAGATTATTTGCGAAAGATACGTCAAGGCATTAAAAGAATTAAATGATCGGGGAAATAGATTTGGGACGAGGAATAATTGGCTCTCCTTATTGGCAGACTTACCAGAAAAAGCGTTACAGGCTTTGGCAGGGATAAAAATCATATTGGACGTCGTTGCCCGAAAATTGACGGTAGGTGATTATTCTTATTATATGAGTGTATTTGAAACATTGATTATTTCAGCAAATGAGATTGCCGAGAATCTTGCCATATATACTGCGTATGATGAAAAAATCAGAGAATATAAAGCTTTCTTTGAGGATGATGAGGAAAGCGCGCGAGGCGGAGAAAAGATAGATAAAATTGCTTCCATTACGTTTGAACATGTGTCATTTACTTATCCGGGAAATGATGCGGAGGCGCTGTCTGACGTAAGTTTCAGCCTTCATTCAGGTGAAAATGTTTTTTTGGTTGGCTGCAATGGATCGGGAAAATCGACCATTGTTAAATTACTATGTGGATTTTACGAGCCTTCAAAAGGAGAAATCTTAATCAATGACAGACCAATACGGGAAATAGACCTTCTGTCCCTTCGGGAACAGATTTCAGCAACTTTCCAGGATTTTGTTACCTATGCGTTATCGTTGAGAGAAAATGTCATTTTCAGTGATCAAAAGGATCCGGCCGTTGATGCCGAGATTATCAAAGCATTATCTGAGGCAGAGTTAAAGACGGAAGATGAAACGAATTTTAGTATAGACACATACGTAAGCAAAGAATTTGATGAGAAGGGAATAGAGTTTTCCGGCGGGCAGAAACAGAAAATTGCCGTGGCAAGGGCACTATATCGTAAATCGTCACTTCGGCTGCTGGATGAACCTACGGCTTCACTGGATCCCTATGCGGAATCGGAGATATTCAGAGGACTGGAATCAAAAAAAGGTGATTTGATCAGCGTTATTGTTTCCCATTGTCTTGCAGGAGCAAAGACTGCGGACAAAGTCATATTTCTTAATCATGGGAAACTGGCAGGATTGGGAACGCATAAAGAATTAATGGAATCAATTGAAGAATACAGGGAATTTTATAATCTCCAAAAGGAGCATTATGTGTGATGTTATCCTCGACGCGAGCTGCGCCGCAGAACATCAGCTATCCACAGGACGTCAATCTGCTCAGTGAAGTCAGGGAAAATCTTGAAGGAATGATTGACGAATTCTGTTACGAATACGGTTACTACAGACCCAGAACCTACCGTAAAACGCAAGAAGGGATTACCGGAATCTTGCGAAGTGCTGCGGCAGCTTTCAACCAACAGTTTCATTTTGCAACCAAAAACAAACTGCGCCGTCATTGAAAATATCCTGCGCAGGCTTATAATGGAATCAGAACAGGCGTCCGTTCAATACATGATACAAGGAGAAGCGTTATGGATATCATTCTTGACAGAAACCTGCAAAAGCTACGCCGCAAAAAGGGAAACACACAGGAGGAGCTTGCGTCCTTTCTGTGCGTGAGTTCTCAGGCGGTGAGCAAATGGGAGCGCGGAGAGTCTATGCCTGACGTCTGCCAGCTTCCAAGGATTGCGGCTTACTACAACGTCACCGTAGATGATCTCTTGGGCGTCGGAGAGATCAGAAAGAAAGAGCGGGTAGAGGCCTATAACATCACCAAAAATCACACGATCAGCGAAAGGGAACTTCTGCTTAAACATTTTGACGGCCAGGGGCTTGACGATCCTTCTTTTGACTGCTGGCGCGATAAGGACTGGTTTCAGGCGGTTGCTGCGGGTCTCAGGAAGAGCTATAAGTAAGCAGGAATTGTGCCGTTTGCCTGGGGCACTATTATCAAAAAAGCGCTGGCCTTTAATTTTTGCAATCTCCATGGAATCTTCAAAATTGTATTCTATTATAATGACACAATCCAAAAGGAGGAAACGATTATATGGATACGATTTTGAAAACAACCGGCCTCTGCAAAAAATTCAAAGGGCAGAAAGCGGTAAACAATGTGGATATTCACATTGAAAGAAACTCTGTTTACGGGCTGTTGGGGCCGAATGGAGCAGGGAAGTCTACCATCTTGAAGATGATTACGGGTATTCTGTGTCCAACATCCGGCGAGATCGAATTTGATGGACACCCATGGAGCCGCAAAGATTTGGATAGCATTGGGGCTTTGATTGAAACGCCGCCGCTATACGAAAATTTGACAGCCTATGAAAATCTTAAGGCAAGAACGCTTGCGCTGAATTTGCCGGAGAGCCGGATCAATGAAGTGCTTGAAATTGTGCAGCTTCAAAATACCGGCAAAAAGAAAGCCGGGCAATTTTCCCTCGGTATGAAGCAGCGCCTTGGCATTGCTCTCGCATTACTGGCCCAGCCAAAACTTCTAATTCTTGATGAGCCCACAAACGGCTTGGATCCCATCGGTATTCAGGATCTGCGTGAGCTGATTCGTTCTTTCCCGACGAAAGGAATTACCGTTATTTTATCCAGTCATATTTTGTCAGAGGTTGAGCTGATTGTAGATCACATTGGTATTCTCTCAAACGGGAAATTGGGCTACGAAAACGAGATTCAAAAAGATGTAGATCTGGAACGGGTCTTTATGAATGTTGTCGGCAACACCAGAGGGGAGGGTTAATTGATGCTTGGAATAATTCGCTCTGAACTGCTGAAAATGCGTCACACTTTTTCCTTGAAGTTAGTTGTTTTTGCTCCCCTGGTTACACTCTTGTTGAGTTATCTGCTAAGTGGCAGCTATGTTCAATTTTCGGCGTACAACTGGTGGTATTTTATGATTTTACCGCCTGTAGTTGCTTTGTGTTCTGCAAGCATGATTGTCCGAGAGAAAAAAACCGGGATGCAGAACATAGTTTGTCTGCCGGTGCAATTTAATAAAATCTGGCTCGGAAAAACGGCCGCAATAGTTATCCTGCTTTTTGTATCAAACATTCTGCTGTGGCTTTCAACAACTGCTGTCGGTTTTGTGACAGAGGTTACGGTTTCCCCGCTGGATGGACTGATTGGATGTATGCTTCTTTTCCTGACTTATTTATGGCAGATTCCTTTTATCATGTTGTTAGTGAATTTCATGGGCTATATTCCAACAGTCCTGGTGTCGATGGCTGCGAACATGATTTTATCCGCTGTTGGATCCGAAGCGGAATGGTTCTTATTTGTCCCTTATGCAATCCCGGCTCGTATTGTATGTCCCTTTTTCAAAGTGCACGCAAACGGGATTCCGATTGAAAGCGGTTCGCCTCTTTTATCGGGCGGATATGTTCTTCCGGCCCTGATGATCAGCCTGATGTTTGCATTCGTTGTTTTTTGGTGCAGCTTAAAATTGTTTTCCAAGGGAGGCCGAACCCATGAATGAATATTGCCGTTATTTAAAAAGCGACATTTATAAGCTGCGGCACTCATGGTATTTTGCGATTCATTTGCTCTTTCCTGTCCTGGGAGCAGTTCTTATGCTGCTTTATGCCCATTTCTCGTCCAGCAGCGAACTGAATAAGCTGGCGGCTTTCGTCCAAATAATTGCAATTGCGTTTCCTTTTGTGATCTCGATTGTTTGTCAGATTGTTGCAGAGCAAGAATTACAAGCGGGGCATTTCCAAAATATGCTCACGCTCCCAGACCGCAGAAAGACTATTTTCTCAAAATTTGCTATCCTGCTTTTATCGGGTTTGTTTTCCGTTGCACTTAGCACCGTTTTATTTGGGGTTCCGTTTTCCTATATTACGGGAATTAAACTTCCGGTGAAATTCTTTGTTTTTATTCCCATTGTGCTTTGGGCAAGTAATATTATGATATACGGTCTGCACCTGATATTAGCGTTCCGCTTTGGGAGAAACCTCGGAATCAGCATCGGCGTAATGGGAAGTTTGCTGTCAGCCCTTCTCCAAACAGGTATCGGTACTGGACGGTGGTTTGTTATTCCCTATGGTTTAGGGATACGCTTTGCAGAGAGTGCCTTGATCTTCATATTCAATTTGCCATCTGTGGGAAATCGTGAAATTCAAATAGGGATTATTTTTTGCACCGCTGCCACCTGTGGTATAATAGGCTTAGTGCCATTTTGGTTTTCACGATACAGTGGAATATCTTCTGATTGAAGTGGGGATAGCTTCAAAATTGCAAAGCTGGCTTTGACACCGTTTGGGGCAAGGATCATATACGATTGAAGAGAGGGGTGGGACAATGGCGCATATTTTAGTGATAGACGACGAACCTGCTATGCTCCAGCTTATCCGACGTGTGCTGGAAAAGGATCAACACTTTATTACCCTTATATCAGATACAAGTGAAGTCCTTCATATGAACTTTTCAAAATTTGACCTTATTTTGCTGGATATTATGATGCCAGGGCTGGACGGGTTCGAAATTTGCCGGCAGATTCGTTCCTGTGTGGATTGTCCCATTATTTTTCTGACGGCAAAAATACAAGAGCCCGATATTGTGCGTGGATTAGGGCTGGGCGCTGATGATTACATTACAAAACCGTTTGGAACGGCTGAGCTGCGGGCGAGGGTAAATGCCCATTTGCGGCGTGATACAAGGGAAAAGAAAAACTCTTTTTCCATCTCCGGCATAGTGTTTCAAATCAATGCCAAAGAAGCGGAGACACAGGGGAAAAAACTTCCATTCACCAAAAGTGAATATGAGATCTGCGAATATCTGGCGCTCCATCACGGGCAAACATTTACGAGAGAACAAATCTATGAGGCTGTTTTTGGCCTTGACGGTGAAAGCGACAATTCTGTTATTTCCACGCATATCAAAAATATTCGTGGGAAACTGGCTGCTTATCATGTCGCTCCGATAGAAACGGTATGGGGAGTGGGTTATAAATGGGTGTAAAAAAACTTCGTTCGGTATTTATGCGGCATGCGTTGTCCCTCGCGTTTGCTGTTTTTATTGTCATTGTTGTCAACGTGGGGGCTTACCTCTGGGGTGTGAGGCAGAGCTTCATTTATCCCCTGAACCGTGTGAGCGCCGAGATAGAAACCGCAAAGGGAAACCTGCAGTCCGCAGAACAGCTTACAGAGAAGGATATACCGTTCCTCTGTGAGTATGCTTTATTCACAAAGGACGGGCAGTATAAAACGGGTACGATCGCACCGGAAAAAAGCATTTCCGTCTGGAATGTCTGTATGGAAAACGGGCGGCCAGGCGACCATCCGTATCTTTATTCAGTCATAGATCGAAAAGCCGACGTTTTAATTTTAAGATACCGCATGACGGCTCAATTTGAAAATCAGATGCTGAGAAGCATATTTCCGTCTGTCGATCTGCTTCTGATCATCATTATCTTACTGGAAATACTGATTTCCCTGATCGTCATCTCCTTTATTTTTGGCAGATATCTTGGGAAAAAGATTGATCGATTGCTTGTTGTCGTTCACAAAATTGAGCAGCAAGACTTAAATTTTGAAATTCAAAGGAGCAGACTATTTGAAGTTGACCGGGCATTGGACGCGCTGGGTCACATGAGACTTGCATTGAAACAATCTCTTTCCAAACAGTGGTATGACGATAAGATGCGGCAAGAGCAGCTTTCCGCTTTAGCACACGATTTGAAAACACCGCTTACCATTATCCGTGGCAATACGGAGTTGCTTTTTGAAACTCCGCTTTCCACGAAGCAGAAGGAGTGCGCGGAATACATTGAGAACAGCTCCTTACAGATGCAAGACTATGTGCAGACCTTGATTGAGGCTACAAAATCGTGGGACAGCTACCAACCTTGTATGCAAAAGATCAATATGGGTTCTTTGCTTCAGGAGTTAAAAAAGCAAATTGATGGCCTGTGTGCGGTGAACAATATTACCTTGCTATGGGATTGTGTGCAGTCTCCCGAATATATTACAGCAGATCACGATTTGCTTATAAGGATGCTCGTCAACGTGCTTTCAAACGCAGTCGAACACACCCCGCAAGGAGGAAATGTTGCTTTTGAAATACTGGAGCATAACAGCGAACTTTCTTTTGTGATTACAGATACCGGGCAGGGATTCTCTGACGAAGCCTTGAAACACGCAACGGAACAATTCTTTATGGATGATGATAGTCGAAGCTCAAAATCTCATTATGGTATCGGCTTGTATGTTGCGGCATCTATAGCAAAAAAGCATAACGGGGAAATCATTTTAGAAAATTCCGCTGCTTCGGGCGGTGCGAAAGTTACAATACAAATTCCATACGGAAGCGCAATATGAGAAAAAGGTGGTTTCGGACGCCTTTTTTCCTAATCTTTATGTAATCTTCAAAAAAACCAGTTAGCATATTGTACGGTGATGTGGTCGTTATGGGAAATGTGCCGCAAAAGGGATGGGATGAAAGAAAGACAGCGTTTATCGGCTGGTAAAGAAATATGAGGTAAATGGAAATGTAATTTGGTAAAAATCATAAATGGAGATAACAAAGGTGTTAAAAAAGTTAATGCCATTTTGATGATTTTTCCGGTTGAAAGAGGATTAAAAGAACTGATTGATTGGGGATATACTGATTTTGACTTTTTTACAGATTTTCCTTGGTGGTGTAGTCTGGCAGTACATTTTTTGTCTTTCTGGATAGGAGAGGAAGTAAAGTGTTATAAACAAAGGCACGAGCAGAAGAATACATCTCGCTGAATTTGGGAAATCCTGACGCTGCGGAAAGCGTGGCGAATAAGATATTTCAGGATACTCTTTGGAGAAGGGGAATGGAAACAACAGTACGGAGCATGACGATTGCGTCATGCTCCGTTTCGTTTATAATTGGATGACTCTTTTCTTCATATCTGCCAAGGTCTTATTGGTAATCTGTACAAAGTATCTTTATTTTATCCAAATAAAAAATTTATCAATTGAATGAAAACACGAAAAGAATTTAAAGGAACTTTTTAAGGGGAATTTAAAACAGATAAAAAAGGAGCTTTATAATACTGGAATTAAGCGTTTGGATCATGTAAATTTGAAAACAGGGAGGTGGGATTTTGATTGAGATTGATTTAGATAACATAAGTGAGGAAGAGCTCTATAAGGTTTTTGGGGTCGAGGGGAATGAATCGGATGCTTTAAATGACAGTTACCTGGAATTATTTGAGATCATTGGCCGGGATGCCATGCTAAAATTATTCCGGTATTTTCGCGGCGATAAGATCGAGTGTCCCATGAAACTGTACCGGCCCGAATTTATAGCAGATCTGGCAAAGCAGGAAACGGACAGACGAAAACGGGCTAAAATTGCGCGGGCAGGCGGGTATACAGCTAAATTTATTGAAAGTGTTCTGAGAAAACGAAGAAATGAAAGTGAGGAGGATGAAGAGCATGTTTTGTAAAAAATGCGGCAGTGAACTGGCGGAAGGAGCTGCTTTCTGTCCAAAATGCGGTTTAAGGGTGAGCGATGAAGGCGGAGCAAATGCAGTGACAGAGAAGGAGTTGGGAGATGCGGCACAGGACGAGGGAAAGGCGTTTCAAGAATTTGTGAATGTCCATGTGCGGGAGACTACAGGTTATCAATCGGCTGAGGAATTATTACGCAGTCCCGTGGAAATGAAATTTGTGAAAATCTGCCTTGGGATTCCGGTTTTGTTAAGTCTGTTGCTGGCGATTCAGAGTGGAGAACCTTTGGGCTTTTTCGCAGGGGTTATTGTCTTCGGATTGTTTGGATGGGGTGCTGCTATGCTGGCGGCAACAATTAAAAAGCTAAAATACGCAAATAAATTTAATGGGAGTTTTACGGGAACAGTCAATCCGGATGAAATTCTTGAATTTCTGAATAAAAATTTAAAATATTTATCCCCATATCTGAACGAATGGGGGTATTTGGAGAAAGAAAGAATAGCAACCTCCGTGAAAGGTATCATGGCATCGGCATGGGAGGAAAGCGTGGAGAGAAGTCTCAAACAAATTAAGCTGTGCACGAATTTCGGGGAAAAAGGATGGCGTCTGGCAGTTCTTAATCTGCAGCCTTCCATTTCTCATGCGGATACTGGGGAGATGTTATTCTCTACGGAAGCGGAAAACCGGATCAGCATGCTCTTTCTTTCGCATGACTGGGGATGGGAAAAGTATAAATGTGTTGTTCGGACTGCTCCGATCTTACAGGCAGCTATGGAATACTATCTTAGATTTTGCAGAGAAAAATCCGAAGGGCAGGGCAAAGAAAATGCTTTGTCATAACTGTGCGGAATAAGGTTTTATGTACTATCTTGTGAATGAAACCAATTCGGGTATATTGAAAATCCGTTTGGGTATATGCAGAGAGGAGAAAAGAACAATGCAGACAGTTATACTTATCATTTATGTGGCGGCAGGTTGGTGGGCAGCAAATAAAGTATGGTATTCAAAACGTGTGTATCTTGTACATGACAGTGTTAGATTTTATACAGGGAAATTTGCGTTAGCTCTTTTTGCGGGATGGATATTGATCCCTATCGCTATTGTGATGACTGTGCTTGGGAAATGATTTTGCGTATGGGTTTTATTCATTAATAATGAATGAAATGAGCTGTCCGGAATGCCGATTTTTGGCTTCGGTACTTTGAAAGGAGATCTTCCTGCAAAAGCCATAGCTGTAAAGGTCAGAAAATCAATCGTAAAAAAATACGATTGATTTTTTGCGTGATTCTGCGTATAACATAAGCAATAAGCAGGACAAGCATTTCAGCAGATACTATGATGTAATTTATATCCTGTCTTATACAGGTTTAAGGATTTCAGAGTTCTGTGGATTAACAATAAAGGATATAAATTTAACGGGTGGTACAATTTTTAGTGTGCCAGATGAGAACGGATACTATAAGTAGAAAAAAGGTGTGTGACTTGCACACTTTTTCGTTAAATTGAGAAACCCCTAAAATGAGAAAATGCCCCCTTTGAAACCAAAAAGCAAATGGGGTTTCAAATAAAACCACTAAATCGCAGTAGTAACTACCAAGTGTTTTGACTACTAAAAGACTACTACACACGGCATTGATTTGCTCTGTTTTTCACTATTTTGTAAAAGAATAGTTTACACCTTGAAAAATTGTACTCTGAGAGTGTAACTTATTTTGTGTAAACACAATGGATTAATGAAAAAGTATCCTGGTGTGTTGTCACTGACTAGTGATTCTTATATGTCTGTATTCTGATACAATCTGAGCAGGTTGTCAATCGGCAGCCTGCTCTTTTTATATAAATAGGAAAATTCTCCATCCGTTAAAAAGAGGACCCGCATATGCGGGCACAAAAACAAAATGGTGATCAGAAGATATAAAATCCTTCTTCAAATTCATCGTCACTAAGGTCGTCATAATTATGAAAGAAAGAGGAGAAAACAGGCTGTACGCAATTCGCGAAAAAAACACGCCCTATTACGAAGCAGATATTCAACTATATTTTGAAAAAAGCGGTTGACTGCACGTAACGTGCAATTTTACGGTAATAGGGAGGTGGACATATGCAGTCGGCAACATTGCGTGAAGTGTGTGCTAAATATAAAGTTTCAAGAAGGGCGGTGCAAGGCTATGAGAAAGCGGGAATAGTGAAACCCACGGGAAAAAATAAGATGGGCTACCTGTTGTACGATACTGCTACACAGGAAAGAATCGGTATGATTCGCATGTATCAGGATATCGGATTTTCCATAAGAGAAATCAAAGAAATCATTGATGCACCGAAAACAAGCGCAATCCCGATTTTAGAAAATCAGTTGAAAAAATTAAAGGGGGAAAGGAGTCGGATTGAGGGACGGATTGAAATTCTTTATGATCTAATACAAAAGAAGTAAAAAGTTCATGTAATATCTGCTTCAAAAATCAAAATTAATGAGACAGGCTTACTAAGACAAAACATGATAGTAAAATTCAGAAACTATGGAGGAAACGTTTATGTGTAAAAAAATGCAGGTGTTCCATATATTGTGTGTTGTATTGTGTATGTTGCTGTGTGTTGCAGGCTGTGGAAGCAAAGGAACCGAAAGCAAAGAAACCGAAAGCTTTGCGGATGAGGAAAGTGGTTCGGCAGATGCAGCGGCAGTGGGCGAAGATGCCGGCGAGCGGGATACTCCTGAAATGGAGACTGTGGTTCCCGACCAAAAAGAATCCTTTGTCCCTGAGAAAGAGCCGCACAGTGGTCAAATAGTGGTAGCCGATTTAAAACCGTCGGAGGGATTTGAATTTGAGAGTAACGGTGACGGCACATGTACAATTACAGGGATCGGTACTTGTACAGATGAAGATATTGTCATTCCCTTGGAAAGTCCTGCCGGAGAAACCGTTACCCTGATTAAAAAATATGCGCTGTATTCTCTTGAGAATGTTAATAGTATTACATTAGTGAACTACACATATGAAATAGATGACAATGCCTTTCAGTACGGCGAATTTACGGCAGTAAATATCATTGGCGGCAGTCCTGTGATAAACAAAAGCGCCTTTTCTTCCTGTGAGGACCTGACTTCGATTTCGTTTCGTGATTGCAATTTCCAGGCGTCTGAATATGCCTTTTACAGCTGTGGCAAAGATGCCGAGGTGACATTTTCTGATTGTACCGGTGTTATTGAAAAAAATGCTTTTCAATACGGCGATTTTTCAAGCTTAACAATCAGTAATTGCGACCTGCAAATAGAAAAAAGTGCCTTTTCATCGTGTGAGGACTTGACATCGGTTGTGTTTACAGACAGTACTTTGGAAACGGAAGAATATGCCTTCTACAGCTGCGGCGATTCGGCAAAGATCGAGATGACCAATTGTTCATTGACTTTTGACGACAGGACTTTTCAATATAGTTCTCTTGAAAGTTTAACGATTACCGGTTCCAAAGTTGACATGGGAGACAGCGTTTTTTCTAGCTGCGAGGATTTAGCCACTGTAAATATAGATTGCGACTCAGTGATTTTAGGCGAGTATGCGTTCTATAGCTGCGAGGATCTGAAAAGTGTTGCAATATGCGAAAATGCAAAGTCGGATAATGAGATTAAAATTGATGACCGCGCATTTGAATATTGTAAAAGATTGGAGACGGTCAATATCGGGAATGGAGATATTGAAATAGGAGAAGCTGTATTTTTGCATTGCGCAGATAATTTGGCAATTGTCGTTGCTGAGAAAAATTATACTGCCGATGTTCTGAGAAATGGATTGAAATAAAAATACAGGAGTCACTGCAAAAATGGCTATGCGGAAACGTATAGCCATTTTTTAAGGGAAATATGCAGACGGATTTTAACTCATACAAGTGTTAATATGGCAAGTTTTACAGTTAATATGTTGTTTTGTGCGAGCAGCTTTTTTGGAAAAGTTGCCCCTTTTGCTTTAAGGGACAAAGAACCTTTTTTCTCCAACACCATTTAGAAACAAAAAATATCTGTAATAACCGTTGTTTTTTACGGTATAGTAGAGTAGAATAAAGGAAATGATATAATTTAGATAAAATTCTGATAAGGAGTAAAAGCATATGTTGCAGATCAGACCTGTTTCCGATTTGAGAAATAAGTTTCCGGATATTGAGAAAATTGTAAATGCGGGTGAACCTGTATATCTGACAAAAAACGGATATGGCGCAATGGTGGTGCTTAGTCTGGAAGAATATGCGAGATTGACAGATGGGGTAGAAGCAGCCTTGAATAAGGCGGACAGACTTGCAGCGGAAAGTGAAACACGGATGAGCCACGAGGAGATTTTCGGAAAATTGCGGGGGAAAATCGATGCTCGGTAAAAAGTACAGATTGAGTTATCTGCCGCTTTTTTACGAGGATCTCGATGAGAAGATTACTTATATTGCCGAAGTACTAAGGAATCCAAAGGCGGCAAATGACTTATTGGATAAAGTAGAAGCGGCTATTATGGAGCGTCTTCCGGTGACAGAATCTTTTTAACCATATCATTTTGTTCGAGAGCGTAAGTATCCCTATTATCGTATTTATGTGGATAATTATGTTGTTTATTATGTGGTAATAGAAGATACTCCGGATGATTTGATTATGGAGGTCAGAAGATGTCTATATAGTGGACATACACAAATTTTGCTGGGATGGTCTCACCGTCTTTTTCAATGTCTACGGATATGGAGAGAAGGTATCGGGAACATCCTCTGCGCTTTTTATTGCGGCTGTAGATTTCCTTGACATTGAGTTTTTCATCATGGCAATGGTATTAAGATGCTCCTGCATTTTTAGGGTTAAGATTGTCTTCGGCGCAGAGAACCAGCTGTCAAACAGCACATATTTGGCAGTGATACCTGCACACTGTGCAGAATGGATCAGTTCCACCATTACATCTGTAGCTTTTCGCCGTGACTGGCGGCGTCTCTTCCCTGTAAGGAATCGGGCGTCATAATGCCTGCCGTCGCAGATCAGGTTCTTGTCTTCTGTTGCAGAAAGCAGGCTGTAACTGACAGGGACAAAGGAGTTGCCATTCGACCATCCAAGAGTGAGCATACGGAAACTGGATCTGTATTTCATGGAGCAATGGTCAAAGACCCTGGCAAGCAGTTCCACTTTTTTGAACGGGAACGGTCGAACAGACTGTTATCGACGATAAACACATCCTTCCGCTTTTCATTCGTCGGCGGTTTCATAAAGCGACAGATGATGTTGGCTGAAAGCAATGTCGTGAAGCGATGCCAGTTAGTCCTGGCATCGTTCAGGAAACGATAGATGGTATTTTTTGAGAAATCCCCTTCAAATGTGCCTGTTTTCATCTGCATATAGATGCTTCGGTCTGAAAACATCATATAGAAGAGATACCGAAAAATATCCATGACCGGAACACCTTTCACTTTCCCGGCATTACATTGAAAAGCAACCTGCCAAGGTGGAATCTCTTCATAAATTTCGTAGCAAAATCAGAAACATTGTTTCCACTATCGATTATCTGTGGTATACTGGACATGGCATGAATCTCCTTACTGTGTAGTTGTTTTTGGCAATTCAATTATACTATATGCAAGCGATTTGTGTCTTTGTTATAGGTTAAAGTATTGATTTTTCAAGGTTCAACACACCAAATGGTGTGTGAAGTTTGAGTTATCACAAAAATGGTGTAGATACAACTCTGTAAAATGAGATAAAATGAAATGTTACTAAATTGCAAAAATGCGGGTAAATAGGCGCTTTTGAGAGTGATTGAGACCTAGTTATGGTACACAATAAATGGTAGATTGTTTTTATTATAGATGAATATTTGAATAATCTGGATATTTCATCCATTGTTTATATCAGTAACTTACTGAACAGGATTAGTTATCCAGCATGTTGACTTTTCGTCCAAAATCCAATATAATTGGATGAAAAGAAAGAATGCTGGACGAAAGGAACTCGTATGAGAGCGTTTGATTATGGCAGACTTGCAGATAAATCCTGGGGTATAGATATATTAAACCTTGTTGCAAAGATTCATGAGTGTAAAGGAAGACAGGATTTGTTTATTCGGCAAAAGCCGGTGGAACTGGATCGCCTGGTTGAGGTTGCAAAAATACAGAGTACTGAAAGCTCCAACAAAATAGAAGGAATCGTTACAACAAGTACTCGAATGAAGCAGCTT
>CANQWM010000016.1 GCA_947627535.1 uncultured Acetatifactor sp. | reverse complement strand
TTTCTTTGTATAATACAGTTTGATTTGAATGAATTACGAAAACATTAGGTAAAAAAGTACACTTTTTTACCTTTTTTTATTTAAAAGATCAGAAAAAAGAGCGCATAGACTTATCTCTATACGCTCTAACCCGTTTCCCTCTGCTCTGCTTTTTTATTCTGTTGTCTGCTCCCTGCCGGTGCTGTCGTATTCCGCCTGCAAGGTCTTGATCTCCTCACCGCCACTGTTTCGGTGTAATCTTCTCCCCTGTAATTCTTATTCTGACAAAGCAGGGCAGTTCCGTGCCAGGAACGCCCTGCTCTCATAAGGAATGACAGTATTTACTGCACTACCAGATTGGAATACCCCATCAGGCTTTCGTCCACCGCCCGCGCGGCTTCCCTGCCCTCCCGGATCGCCCATACCACCAGAGACTGCCCTCTGTGCATGTCGCCGGTGACGAACACGTTCTCCCTGCTGGTCTGGTACGCGCCGGCCTGCGTCTTCACATTGGTGCGCTCGTTCAGTTCCACGCCGAAGGCCTCCGCCACATAAGACTGTGTCCCCAGAAATCCCGCCGCAATCAGCACGATATCCGCATCCAGGACCTGTTCGCTCCCCGGAATCTCCCTGCTGTTCATCCTGCCGGTGGCAGCATCCTTCTCCCAGGAAAGCTTCACGATCTTCACCGCCTTCAGGTTTCCGCCATCGTCCTTGAGGAACTCTTTTACAGTCGCCTCATAGATTCTGGGATCATGACCGTATACCGCGATGGCTTCCTGCTGGCCGTAATCCGTCTTACAGATCTTTGGCCACTCCGGCCAGGGGTTGTTTTCCGCCCGCGTGTCGGGAGCCTTCGGCATCATCTCGATCTGGGTCACGCTCTTTGCCCCGTGGCGGATAGCCGTTCCCACGCAGTCGTTTCCCGTGTCGCCGCCGCCGATGATCACCACGTTTTTGTCCTTTGTATCCACATATTTCTTATCTTCAAAGGAAGAGTCCAGCAGGCTCTTGGTATTTGCCTTCAGAAAGTCCACCGCAAAGTAAATTCCTTTGGCCTCCCTGCCGGGCGCTTTGATGTCCCTGGGGTTGGAAGCGCCGCAGGCCAGTATGATCCTGTCGTAGTCCCTCAGCAGCTTGTCGGCCTTCATATCCTTTCCCACATCCGTGTTGGTGACGAAGACAACGCCCTCTTCCTCCATGATTCTGCGCTTTCTCTCCACGATCCGTTTTTCCAGCTTCATGTTGGGAATGCCGTACATCAACAGCCCGCCAATGCGGTCGGAGCGTTCGTACACCGTCACGGAATGCCCCCGCTTGTTGAGCTGATCCGCCGCCGCAAGCCCGGAAGGGCCGCTGCCGATCACAGCGATCTTTTTTCCCGTCCTCACCTTGGGCGGTTTCGCCGCCGCGTATCCCTGCTCATAAGCATATTCTATGATGGCGTATTCGTTTTCCTTGGTTGCCACAGGTTCCCCGTTCAGACCGCAGGTGCAGGCCGCCTCGCACAGCGCGGGACAGACTCTGGAAGTAAATTCCGGAAAATTGTTGGTCTTCTTTAACCTGTTGTACGCCTGCTCCCAGTTTCCCATGTAGACCAGATCGTTCCATTCGGGCACAAGGTTATGCAGCGGACAGCCGCTTGCCATCCCGCAGATCATCATGCCGGACTGGCAGAACGGAACGCCGCACTCCATGCATCTTGCCCCCTGCAGGCGCTGCTTCTCTCTGGGAAGGTGTTCATGAAATTCATTGAAGTGCCGGATCCGCTTTTTCGGATCCTGCTCCTTGCTGACTTCCCTCTTATACTCCATAAACCCAGTCGGTTTTCCCATCTCTTTTCTCCTCTCCTACTTCCTGGTATTCGCGTAGAACGCCTCGATCTGCGCCTGCTCCGCGCTCAAGCCCTTTTCCTCCATCTGCACGATCGTCTTAAGCACCCTCTCATAGTCATGGGGAATGATCTTCTTAAACTTCGGCAGATACTCCCCAAAGTGATCCAGGATCCTCTTTCCCTTCTCCGAGTTGGTCAGCGCCACATGCTCCTGAATCATGCCCTTCAGCTCTATCACATCGTACTTTGACGTGATCTCGCTGGAGGAAACCATCTCCTTGTTCAGCCTTTTATACAGATCGTTTCCTTCGTCCAGCACAAAGGCGATTCCACCGCTCATGCCCGCGGCGAAGTTTTTCCCGGTGCGTCCCAGCACCACCACACGTCCGCCGGTCATATACTCGCAGCCGTGATCACCCACGCCCTCCACCACGGCGACGGCGCCGGAATTGCGCACGCAGAATCTCTCGCCCGCCACGCCGTTGATGAACGCCTTGCCGCTGGTTGCGCCGTACAGCGCCACGTTGCCGATGATGATATTTTCTTCCGCCTTAAACTGGCTTCCCTTGGGCGGATATACGATCAGCTTCCCGCCGGAGAGACCCTTTCCGAAGTAATCGTTGCTCTCTCCCACCAGCTCCAGAGTAAGCCCTTTCGGGATAAACGCGCCGAAGGACTGGCCGCCCGCGCCCTTGCACAGCACCCTATAAGTATCCTCCTCCACTTCGTCTCCCAGCTTCCTTGTAATCTCGCTGCCGAGGATCGTACCGAAAGCCCGGTCCGTGTTGGAGACATCCACCTCGATGCTGCGCTTCTGGCCGTTCTCGATGGCTTTCTTTAACTGCTTCAGCAGCACCTTTTCATCCAGTGTCTTTTCCAGTTCAAAATCATAGACCTGCTTTGGATCAAAGGTACACTTCTGTCCTGTTCCCACATAGGGGTTGGCCAGGATCAGACTTAAGTCCACCTGCTTCTGCTTTGCGCTCAGGTTCTCCCTCACCTTCAGAAGATCCGTGCGCCCTACCAGCTCATCCACCGTCTTCACACCCAGCGCCGCCATATACTCCCGCAGTTCCTGTGCGATAAATTTCATGAAGTTCTCCACATACTCCGGCTTGCCCCGGAAATTCTTCCGAAGCTCCGGATTCTGGGTTGCGACGCCAACGGGACAGGTGTCGAGGTTGCAGACGCGCATCATGACGCATCCCATGGTCACAAGGGGCGCCGTGGCAAAGCCGAACTCCTCCGCGCCCAGGATCGCGGCAATGGCCACATCCCGGCCGCTCATGAGCTTACCGTCCGTCTCGATCCGCACCTTATTTCTCAGTCCGTTCATGATCAGGGTCTGGTGGGTCTCCGCCAGTCCCAGCTCCCAGGGCAGTCCCGCGTTGTGGATGGAGCTTCTCGGCGCCGCGCCGGTGCCGCCGTCATAGCCGGATACCAGCACCACCTGGGCCCCGGCCTTTGCCACGCCCGCCGCAACGGTTCCCACGCCGGCCTCAGATACCAGCTTCACGGAAATCCTGGCGTCGGTGTTGGCGTTTTTCAGGTCATAGATCAGCTGCGCAAGGTCCTCAATGGAATAAATGTCATGATGAGGGGGCGGCGAAATCAGGGAGACGCCGGGGGTGGAATGACGCGTCTTGGCAATCCAGGGATATACCTTCCCCCCGGGCAGATGGCCGCCCTCGCCGGGCTTTGCGCCCTGGGCCATCTTAATCTGGATTTCCTTCGCACTGACAAGATACCGGCTTGTGACGCCAAAGCGTCCGCTTGCCACCTGCTTGATGGCAGAACACCGGTCCAGCCCGTCAGGGCCCACGGTCAGCCTTTCCAGATCCTCGCCGCCCTCGCCGGAATTGCTCTTGCCGTGGAGACGGTTCATCGCAATCGCCATGGTCTCATGAGCCTCCTTGGAAATAGAACCGTAGGACATGGCTCCGGTCTTAAACCTTGTGACGATGGACTCCACCGGCTCTACCTCATCTATGTCTATACCCTTCTCCGGATAGTTGAAATCCATTAATCCACGCAGGTTGCGGATGGAGTTTTCATCGTTCACCATGGCGGTATACTGTTTGAACATCCCATAATCGCCACGTTTCGTGGACTCCTGCAGCATATGAATGGTGGCGGGATTATACAGATGCTCGTCGCCGCCGCTGCGCATCTTATGATGCCCCGGGCTGTCCAGGGTCAGATCATTTCCAAGTCCGAGGGGATCAAAAGCCTGAGAGTGAAGGTCATCCACCTGTCTTTCGATATCCTTCAGGGTGATGCCGCCCACACGGCACACCGTATTGCTGAAATACCTGCTGATCACCTCCGGCGCAATGCCGATGGCTTCAAAGATCTGGGAGCCCTGATAGGACTGGATGGTGCTGATCCCCATTTTGGAAGCGATCTTGACAATGCCGTGAAGAACCGCATTGTTATAGTCATTCACCGCCGCATAATAATCCTTATCCAGCATATGGTTCTCGATCAGCTCCCGGATGGAATCCTGCGCCAGGTAAGGATTAATGGCACAGGCGCCATAGCCTAAAAGCGTGGCAAAGTGATGCACTTCCCTGGGTTCACCGGATTCCAGGATCAGCGCCACACGGGTCCGTTTCTTTGTGCGGACGAGATACTGGTTCAGCGCCGACACCGCCAGCAGAGAGGGAATCGGCACATGGTTTTCGTCCACGCCCCGGTCGGACAAAATCAGAATGTTCACGCCGTCCCGGTACGCCCTGTCCACCTCTACAAAGAGTCTGTCGATGGCGCGCTCCAGGCTGGTATTCTTGTAATAGGTAATGGGGACAACTTCCACCCGGAACCCTTCCGCCTTCATGCTCTTAATCTTCATCAAGTCGGTGTTGGTCAGGATAGGATTATTCACCCGCAGCATGTTGCAGTTCTTTGGCGATTCCTCCAGAATGTTTCCTTCTGTCCCGATGTAGACCGTTGTAGAGGTAACGATCTCCTCCCGGATAGCGTCGATGGGCGGGTTCGTCACCTGGGCGAACAGCTGCTTGAAATAATGGAACAGCGGATGGTAGGTCCTGCTCAGCACGGGCAGCGGCGTATCCACGCCCATGGCCGCGGTGGCCTCCCCGCCGTTTTTCGCCATGGGAAGGATGCTGGTTTTGATCTCGTCATAGGTATAGCCAAACGCCTTCTGCATCCGCTGGCGTTCCTCGCTGGTATACTCGGGAACACGCTCATTCGGAATGGTGAGATCCTTCAGGAACACCAGATTGCTGTCAAGCCACTCGCCGTAAGGCTGGCGGGACGCATATTTTTCCTTCAGCTCCTCGTCGGAGATCACCTTTCCCTGGATAGTGTCCACCAGCAGCATCCTGCCGGGACGCAGCCGTTCCTTCACCTTGATCTTCGTGGGTTCGATGTCCAGCACGCCCACCTCGGAGGAAAGAATCAGGGTATCGTCGTCCGTGATCATATACCTGGAGGGACGAAGACCGTTTCTGTCCAGCACCGCTCCCATAATGTCTCCGTCGGAGAACAGAATGGAGGCCGGGCCGTCCCAAGGCTCCATCATGGTTGCGTAATATTGATAGAAATCCCGCTTGGTCTGGGACATTGCCTTGTCGTTGGCCCAGGGCTCGGGAATGGCGATCATCACCGCCAGCGGCAGATCCATGCCGCTCATCACCAGAAACTCCAGCGTGTTGTCCAGCATGGCGGAATCGGAACCGGTCTTGTTGATGGCGGGCAGTACCTTGTGCATCTGCCCTTTCAGGTGTTCGGATTCCATGTTTTCTTCCCGGGCCAGCATCTTGTCGGCGTTGCCCCGGATCGTGTTGATCTCTCCGTTGTGTACCATCAGGCGGTTCGGGTGGGCCCGCTCCCAGCTGGGATTGGTGTTGGTAGAAAAACGGGAATGCACCACCGCAATGGCAGATTCAAAATCGTCGCTCTGAAGATCCGCAAAGAAGGTGCGCAGCTGTCCCACAAGGAACATGCCCTTATAGACGATGGTACGGCTGGAGAAGGAGACCACGTACGTATCCTCCGTGGACTGCTCAAACAGCCTCCTGGCGATATAAAGCCGTCTGTCAAAGGGAAGCCCCTTCTCCACATCCGCAGGCTTTTTCACAAAGCCCTGCATGATATGGGGCATGCATTCCACCGCCTTATGGCCCAGCACGTTGGGGAAGGTGGGAACCTCTCTCCAGCCTAAGAACTCCAGTCCTTCCTTCTCCACAATGATCTCAAACATCTTCTTCGCCTGGTTGCGGCGAAGCTCCTCCTGGGGAAAGAAGAACATGCCTACGCCGTATTCCCGTTCCTTTCCGAGGTCAATGCCAAGAGGCTTTGTGACTCTGGCAAAAAATCTGTGGGGAATCTGGGTCAGGATTCCCACGCCGTCGCCGGTTTTTCCCTCCGCGTCCTTTCCTGCCCTGTGCTCCAGGTTCTCCACGATCTTTAACGCATTTTCCACCGTCTCCCGGCTCTTTTTGCCCTTAATGTTCACACACGCGCCGATCCCGCAGTTGTCGTGCTCAAATTCTTCCCGGTACAGCGGCGCGGCCGCCTGTTCTTTTTTTACGTCAAACATGTTTCATGCTCCCTTTCTGCCCGGCTTTTTGTTTTTCCGTGCGCTTTCGTTCTTTGATAAGCCTTTCCCGCCGTGCGCTCCGTGGAAAGCCTCTCTTCGTTTTCCATACAAAAGGGCGCAGCGAAGCTTTTCTACGCTCCGTTGCGCCCTTACTCACATCAATATACACCATTTTTTCCGATCTGTAAATAAAGACTTTTATATAAATTGTCAGATTATTTGAATATTCCGTTTATTCTGTTTAATCGTCTGTCAATTTCTTCTCCCCAGTATCTTTTTCTGGAGTCCGTGATAGATCCGCGAAAAATACCGGCTTTCCGCCAGAGCGCTTCGCAGCGGGGCCAGCGTACAGGCCATAGCCGCCCGATACCACAGCAGCGCGCCCTTCGTCATATAGCTTTCCGTGATCTGCTTATGTTCCTTCCGGTCCCGCGCCCGGTTGTCCCTGCTCTCCGAGTAACCGTCCCCCTCATAGGAGGATACAGGAAATCCCACATGGACAAGCGCCGCTCCGCCCCGATAAAAACACCAGAGAAAATGGTCGTAATCCGCCCGGATCCGATACCGAAGGTCAAAGGGTTTCCCACGGCACAAAGCCGTGCTGTAAAAGCAGGACTGATGGCAGGGAATGTTCCGGAAGCAGGTAAAGCCCGTAATCCTTGGCGCGGACGTGATGGTCACGTTGTTTTTTCCGCTGAGGGTATCGCCATAAAGCACCAGCTTTCCCAGATCGGCGCCCTTCGCCCGCTGTTCCTCAACGCGCTCCGCCACCCGCTCCAGCACCTTTTCATCCGCGAAGGTATCGCCGCAGTTCATAAATATCGTAAAATCCCCCGACGTATAGCGGACCGCCTGATTCATGGCGTCATAGATCCCATGGTCCTTCTCCTGAAAAAAGCGGACCGTCCCGCCGTGCGGCGCGCCGCTCTCCCGCCGGCATTGTTCCGGGCCTTCCTCCCGTCTCCAGCCTTCCACGGATCCGTCCGTGCTTCCGCCGTCCTTCAGGATCACTTCAAAATCCCGGCAGGTCTGGCCCAGGATGCTGTCCATTGTGCTTTTCAGTTTTCCGCCCGGATTCAGACACACAACGATAACGGAAAATTTCATATACGGCTCCTGCCTTTCCCGCGCCTTCCGGTCTCCCCGGCCGGCCGTTTCCTTTCTGCCTGTTCAAAATGCCTTCCGCTGGCGGTGAAGCAGCCAGAATTCCCCTGCCGCCACGGCCAGAAAGGCCAGACATACCGGCCAGCTCACCATACTGTCCAGCACTGTCCCCATAAAGCCCATACCGTACGCCATCACATTCGCCGCGATATGGATAGCCAGAGGCGCCCTGAAGCTGCCAAAATATTCATAGGCATACGCCATCAGGCAGCCCATGAGCGCAGCGTAAATGCCCTGCACCATATTCCCATGGTACAACCCGAACAGCAGCGCGGAAAATACCACCGCGATCCTGCGGTCCATCATCTGCCGGAAACGTCCATAGATAACGCCCCGGAAGATCAGCTCCTCCGCTGTCGGCGATATCAGCCCGTAACTGACCAGTCCCAGAAAAAGGCCGGCGGAAAACTGATTTTCCCGAACGATCCGATAACTCTCGCTGCTTTGGGTAACCTTGAAAAGCTCCAGAAGCAGATTCAGCCCAAGCACCGCACACACCGTAAGAATCCCGAGAATGACATAGTTTCCCTTCGGCTCCCGCTTCAGATGGGACAGTTTCATCTCCTCCGCCGTTTCCAGAAGGTGCTCCCGCACAGCGGCGCGGACGGACAGCGTGGCGGCAAGATAGCTGACCGCTGAGATCATGGCCCAGGTATTGCCGGTAAAGCCGGACAGATTTCCCCCTTCGTCACGCAAGAAGAAAAATGCTGCCCCCGGGACTCTTTGCCCCGCCTTCGCAAGCAGCACCTGCAGCAGACAGGAGACCAGGCCGTTTACACAGAAGAACAGCAGCACAGGGCACAGCAGCCGCCATATCCGCCGCGATGCAGCACTCTCCCCCGGCTCTTTCGTCTCCCGCAGCAGAAACCTGTGAAGTTCCTCCACAGACCTGACGATATAATCCGCCTTCGCCTCCTTCAGCTCTTCGATCCCGCCGTAACCGTAGGTGACGCCAACGCTTTCGATTCCCTGCGCCCTCGCGCCCTCCACGTCAAACCGCCGGTCGCCGATCATGTAAATCTGATCCTTTTCCACAGGCTTTTCACCGAAAAGCCGCCGCAGCGCTTCTTCCACCACCTGCGCCTTTTCCACCCTTGTGCCGTCCAGCTCGCTTCCCACCACCACGGTAAAATACCGGTCAATGCCAAAGTGCTTCAGGATCCGCTCCACAAACACCGTGGGCTTGCTGGAGGCTACAGCCAGCTTCATCCCCTTTTTGGACAGATCCTTCAGCATTTTCGGCACACCCCGATAGATCCTGTTTTCAAAGATACCTGTATCGCGGAAGCGTTCCCGGTACTTCTCCACCGCCGCCTCAGCTTTGCTCCCGTCCATACCGTAAAACTGCATAAAGCTGTCCTTTAACGGCGGCCCGATAAAGGGTTCCAGTTTGTCCAGATCAGGTTCCTCGATTCCAAAGGAAGCAAGCGCATACTGTACACAGGTGGTGATTCCCACCTTCGGGTCCGTCAGCGTTCCGTCCAGATCGAACAGCAGATACCGTTTCATCCCTAAAAACTCCTTATTCTGTCGCTGTCTTCATCCGCCGTCTTCTCCAGCTTTATGATTTTTACGTCATAGCCGGTGGACTCGTTCACGGTCACATGAACCGTCTGTCCCTCCTTCTTCCCCATCAGCGCCTTCCCCAGCGGGCTTTCATTGCTGATCAGGTTTTCCAGGGAATTTCCCCTTACGGTGGTCACGATCCTGTAGGTCTCCACGGAACCGTCATCCGTAAACTGCACCGTCACCGTGTTATTGATCCCCACCTCGTCCTCGGCGGACCTGTCCGTTATCACCCTTGCCGTCTTTACCATGCGCTCCAGATAACGGATGCGGCTCTCGTTCTGGTTTTTCGCCTTCTTTGCCGCGTGATATTCAAAGTTCTCGCTGAGATCTCCGTGAGCCCTGGCGTCCTTTACATCCTGCAGCAGACTGGGCCGCACCACCAGCTTGCGGTGCTCGATCTCTTCCTCCATCTTTTTGATATCTCCCGGCGTTAATTCATCGTACATGACAGACCTCCTGTTTGATTTCCTTCTCTGCGCCGCAGCCCCCGGCTCGTTCCCGTATCACAGTCCGATTCCGTATATCACAGCCGCCGATAAAATGATCTGAATGATGGCAAACCGGAATACCGTCTGGGTATTGGACCAGCTCCACACCTTCCTCACATGATCGTGCAGTGGCGTCCTTATGTTTTTCAGGATCCGGATCTTCAGAAACCGGAGCAGGAACACCTTTACCAGCCCCAGCCCTCCGTCCAGGATCAGCACCAGCGCAATGGGAAGATAGAGCAGCGGGCTCCCCGTCTTCAGGATGGCGATACTGATAAAAAGTCCCATGGAGCGGGAGCCGGCATCCCCCATCATCAGCCTGCTTGGCGTCGCATTGTACCAGAGATACCCCAGAATACACGCCGCGAACAACAGGATCAGATAAGAGAACCCGCCGCCAACCCCCAGCAGCCTGTCCACCATATAGATCGTCATGATCGAGATAATGGTCAACGTCCCGGAAAGTCCGTCCACGCCGTCCGAACAGTTTGTCACGTTCACGGATCCCCAGACCAGGATCACCGCCAGCACCGCAAAAAGCGCGGGCGGCAGGGTCACCTGCGCGTCAAACAGCACAAGCCGTATTTCGCTGGAATTGTACTTCAGAAAGGTCATGGCTACCAGCGCCGCCACACAAAGATCCAGAAAGCCCTTTTTGTATTCCCCCCAGGGCACCTTCGACGCATCATCCAGAAAGCCCGTCATCATGCAGATCACCATTAGAATCAGATAAATCAGATTTTCCGCTCTGACCGGTGAAAACAAAAGCGCCGCCGCCACAAAGGCCGGCACAAAAATGACTCCTGCTCCCCGAGGCTTCCCCGCCGAAAGCTTCCCGTCATGGGCGTACTCCCTTCCCCCGTCTTTCGGCAGAAGACCCTGCAGCTTCGCCGTGGCCGCCACGGTCACCGCAAAGGCAAAAAGGATTCCCAGAAACGCAGGCAGGGAGCCCTGTTCATTCCCTATAAACCGATATAACATACATTCCTTCTCCCGTCAAATCATACTAAGACATTCCAGATCCCTCACATCTTCCGGAACCGAAGATACTCCAGATCAAAGCTGCTGCCCGGCAGGAAGATCAGCTCCACCTTTCCTTTGCCCTTCAGAGGCTCCAGGGAAAAAGTCTGTTCCCTGCAGGCGCCGCCTGTCCCCTCAAACTCCAGAATACGGTTTACAGTCACGCCGGATTCATCGGTAAAATGGAGGTGGATCGTGTTGCGGGGAAGCGCTGTCCCGCCGCAGATGGTAAGGGAATCCGCACCCTCCCCGCCGAAATCCATATTCTCATAGACCACGGACACATTGTTCCCAATCTCCCGGACAGCCTTTCCGTCCCACCGGAAGCTGTCGCCGTAAACAGATGATGCATCCTTCGCCCAGAGCTGTTCGTAAGCTTTCTCCGGCTTTTTAAAGCAAAAGCCCTTGATGTGTACCTTATCCCGCAGCGTAAAGGCGATGGTGGTCAATCCGCTGATCCGCTCCGGCAGCCGGAAGGTCTCCTCCTGATAGGTGTTCCAGATCGAAGGCTTCTGATAAACCACCGACGCCAGGATCCTGCTCCCCTCCTCATAGGGCATCCCCTGCCAGATGTCGATATCGTAAGGTTCTCCGGACAGGGCAAAAACCGGCATTGTCAGCTCGTCGGAGCCAAACTCTCCGAAATCCACATTGTCGTACACAGGACCGCTGACGGCGCCCCGTTCGGTGGCGACGCCCTTTTCATTGCCGTTGCCAAGCTGTCCGTAAGCCCTTGTATACAACCCGCCGGCGACGAACTCATAGGGGTTAAGGAACGCCTGGCCGATTCCCTCCGCCCTGCACTCAAGCTGGGAGATCAGCACCGTCCGGCCGTCATGCTTCACCATACAGCGAACCACAAAATCCCCGTCGCCCAGCGCTGTCACACGGGCCAAAAGCCTTCCGTCCCCGCTCTCTGCAGGCTCCACCTTTACATAGCTGATGGGAATACCGGCGTCGTTGACCGCGCGCCACACCAGCTCCCGGTCCGTCGTATCCACCGGATGCAGCTGCGCTTCCACCGTCAGCTCCCGCACCTCTTTGGTGATCCTGCGGCCGCCCGGCGCCCGCAGCTCCGCCTTTCTCACAGGGATACGCTCCGGCAGCCCCGCCTGTGCCGCGGGAAGCGTCCGGCAGTCCTCCAGGTATGTCTGGAAGGCGCCGCCCGCCTCCCGGACAGGCAGGGTGAGCTTTGCAGGCTCAAGGCCCCTGCCCCGGACATGAAGCGTGATCTCCCCAGGTTCTCCCGTAGTGCCTGCCACCACAAGAAGCTTGCCGGAAAACAGCTTTCTGCAGGTGGTCTTATACTCGTCGTAATCCGTGCTGTCCCCGTTGTCCATCCCCAGGATACGGCCGGGTCCCTCCAGCGACACTTCCACATAATCGGAAGCGTTCTCCACCCTGTTTCCCTGATCGTCAACCGTCTCCACCGTCACAAAGCACATATCGTTTCCGTCGGCCGCCAGCCCGGTCCTGTCCGCAGTCAGCACAATGCGGCGGCTGTCCCCGAAGGAAGTCCTGCTGTCCCTCGCCACCTCGCGGCCGGTTTCATCATAGGCCACCGCCGTGACGATCCCAGGCGTATACTCCAGCTGCCAGTCCGCCACCAGCTTTTTCCCGTGGGCGTGGTCGATCTGTCTCCTGCCCTGGGAGACGCCGTTGAGGAACAGCTCCACCTCCGGCGCGTTGGTGCAGGCGCGCATGTCGATCTTCTGTCCCGGATTAAAGTCCCAATAAGGGAACAGATGCACCATGGGCGCTTTTTTTACATCCGTCCACTGGGACTGGAAGAAATAGTAAGGATCCTTGGGAAAACCTGCCGTATCGATCATTCCGAAATAGCTGTTCTTGGTGTGATAGGGCGTAGGCTCCCCGATGTAATCAAAGCCGGTCCAAAGGAACTGTCCCAGGATAAATTCACAGTCCCTGTCGTCCAGGATACAGTATTCCCAGCTCTTCGCCCCCCAGCTTGTACTGCAGTTTCCCAGACAGGAACACTGCTCGTCGTCGTCCGAAAGAACCGACTGGCTGAAAGGGAAACGGTAGATTCCCCGGCTGTGCACCAGCGACGCCGTCTCGCTGCCGTACATGATCCAGTCAGGATGGGCCGCATGCTGCGCTTTATAAAGCTGCTCTCCATAGTTATAACCGGCTGCCTTCAGAATATCCGCACACTGCTGCGCCCCTTCCCACGCCATATAGTTGGAGCCAATGGTAATCAGTCCGTTGCCCCTGGGGTCATGCAGCTGTACCATGCTCTGAAGCCGTCTTGTGATCTCCTGTCCGTGGGCGTCCGCGTGCGTGTCATAGATCTCGTTTCCGATGGACCACATGAGCAGACAGGGGTGATTCCGGTCCCTGCGCACCCAGCTTCGCACATCCATGGGACACCACTCCCGGAAGAACCGTCCGTAATCGTATTCCGTCTTCGGGCGCTCCCACATGTCAAAGGCTTCGTCCACGATCAGAAATCCCATCTGATCCGCCAGCTCCATCAACTCCGGAGCAGGCATGTTATGGCTGGTGCGGATGGCATTGCAGCCCATCTCCTTCAGAATCCGCAGCTTTCTCGCAAAAGCCGGCGCATGAAAGGCGGCGCCCAGACAGCCGAGATCATGATGCTCGCAGACACCGTGGATCTTTACATGGCGGCCGTTCAGGAAAAATCCCTTTTTCCGGTCAAATACCGTTTCCCGGAACCCCACCGTGATCTCCTGCGCGTCAAGCTCTCCGCCTTCAGCGTCCAGAAGCTCCACCTTCAGCCGGTAGCACTGGGGATCGTCGATATCCCAGCGCCTGGGGGATGCCACAAAAGCCTTTATGCCCGTAAGTCCCGGCGCAGGATCCTGTGTACCGTACTCTCCCTCCGTTTCTGCTTTTGCGGGACGCATCCACTGGCCGGACCCGAAATCCTCCGAAAGCTCCCCATCCTTCCAGAGCGTATAACGGCATGTGGCCTTCTCCCAGTCAGGTCCTCCAAGCTCCGTCTCCGCCTCCAGCAAAAAACCGCCTTCCGCAGGCCGGATCACCACATATGTGCCGTCCAGAGGCAGATATGCCCTGCCGCAGCGCTTCATCCACACCTTTCTGTAGATTCCCGCGCCGGAGTACCATCTGCTGTTCGGCGCCTGATGCCGGACCTGTAAAATGACTTCATTCCTCCCCTGTGTCACGGCGCCCGTAATATCCATGTCAAAGGTGGAATACCCGTATTTCCAGTCGCCGACCTTATTCCCGTTTACATACAGCGTGGAATTCATATATACGCCCTCGAACCGAAGGATCAGTCTCTCCCCCTCTTCGGGCGCCTTCTCAAGCGTAAATTCCTTCCTGTACCAGCCGCAGCCGTCTTGATACAAATCCTTTGCATGGTAGATCAGCCAGTCATGCGGCAGCTCCACCGGTTCAAATTTCTCCCTGCAATCCTGAAGGTCCGCCAGGGTCCGGTCCAAGTCCGTCTTCAGGAAAAACCAGTTGTCATAAAAGGGGATCAGATGTCCGCTCATTTTACCTCCCGTCTGTCAGAAACCGTTCCCGTTTTCCGGTCGTCTGACCGTTTCGCTTATATATCCCTACTTTACCACCTTTGTCCGATTTTTTCCAGTATCTATGTGGTTTTTCCACTGTCCGCCGCTGCCTGGACACCCTCTGCCGGGAAATCGTTGTCTTCTGCCGGCTTTCCGCCGTCGAGAAAACCGGGTACGGACGGCGTCGTAAACACTCTGCTTGGAACGGAATATCTCTCCCGCAGCTGCGCCCGGGCCGCCTCCACCGTCTCCAGGAAACCCGCCGCGGATAGTCTCACGGCGCCGGCTCCCCAGACGATCATCTGTTCCAGCGCGTCGGATGTGGCAACGGTAACACGACTGTCCTGCGCGATCCTGTGCACGGTCTTTTCGATATATTGATCCGCGGTCTCGGCCTCCTTTGTATAGACCACATGTATATTCCGGTACTGCAGGACAGAGCCGGGATTTCCCTTGATCTTATAGGCGTCGAAAACCAGGATCAGCACACAGCCCGCGTACCCCTGATAATCGCAGCAGATCTCCATGAGCCTGTCCCTTGCGCTGTCAATATTAACCGCCGCAAGACCGCGCAGCTCCTCCCACGCGAAAATGATATTGTAGCCGTCCACCAGAAGATATTCCTTCCCGTCCCCTTTCTCCGGCCGCTTCTTTCCCGGCCTTCTGCCGCTTTGGCTCTTTTCATAACCGCCCTCTCTCTCCTGTCCGGAAACGCTGCCTTCCACCGTTCCGCCGGGATTCCGGTTATTGTAACGGTAGGGTTCATAGTCCTTCGTGCTTTTTTTGTAGGTACTCTGAAAGATCTGCTCGATCTCCTCCTGCGTAATATAATCCGTGGGTCCCTCCCGGGGCCGCGGCGGAATCCGGAAGCCGGCCTGCGCTTTTTCGTTTCCGTCTTCCTGATGCTTCCAGCCGTTCTCCACATGGGCGTATTCCGCCGCCCTGTCCCACTCCACCAGATACCCCGCCCCATGGGCGCAGAACACGGAGGAGGAAGGATTTTCCGTATCCTGCTCCGGGTCGTACCCAATGGCGGCGATCACTTCCTCCGCGTTATGGCAGGGCTCATATCCCTTTAACGTACAGGTCAGCCTTCCCCTGCCGCCGGTATAGGCGTTCATCTCCTTCTGGTAGGAACCAAACTCCGACGCGGGAGCGCTGCCGGTCAGAATGCTCCTGTCCCCTTCTGTTACAGGTGTGTCAAATCTGCCGTACCTTCTCCGGATATCCGTCATGGCTCTGCCAAGCTGTTCCGTAGGCAGCTCCATGGAAAAGGCGTACACCGGCTCCAGCAGCACGTTTTCCGCCTGCATCAGCCCCTGGCGCAGGGCCCTGCAGGCAGCCTGGCGGAAATCCCCGCCCTCGGTGTGCTTTAAGTGCGCCCGCCCCGCCAGCAATGTGATCTTCATGTCCGTGACCGCAGAACCCGTGAGCACACCTGCGTGCGTCTTTTCCTCCAGCTGCGCAAGGATCAGCCGCTGCCAGCTGCGGTCCAGCACATCTTCGCTGCAGGCCGAGGCAAACGAAAGGCCGCTCCCCGGCTCTCCCGGCTCAAGAAGCAGGTGTACCTCGGCATAGTGGCGCAGCGGTTCAAAATGCCCGATCCCCACCACCGGCGCGGCAATGGTCTCCCGATAGACAATGCTTCCGCTGCCAAACTCCGCCTCCAGACCGAAACGCTCCCGGATCAGGCTTTTCAGGACCTCGATCTGTACCTCTCCCATCACCTGTACATGGATCTCTCTGACAGCCTCCTTCCAGACCAGATGAAGCTGAGGTTCCTCTTCCTCCAGCTGGCGCAGCTGTCCCAGCGCCTTCAGCACATCGCTGCCCTCGGGAAGGATCACCCGATACGTCAGAACCGGCGTAAGAACGGGAAGTTCGCTGTCCTTTGCCGCTCCCAGCCCCTGCCCCGCAAAGGTCTTTTCCAGACCCGTCACGGCGCAGATTGCGCCTGCTTCCACCTGCTCCGCCGTGGAAAATTGCGCCCCGTCATACACACGGATCTGATCCGCTTTTTCCGCCCTTCCCTGTTCCGATCCCTCCTGCCCGTCCGATCCGCTCACAGGCATTTTCACCCGCAGAACGCCGCCCGTAACCTTTATATGTGTCAGCCGGGCTCCCGCCGCATCCCGTGAAATCTTGTACACCCGCGCGCCGAATACTTCCGGATACTCCGGCAGCACCGTAAATCTGCGCAGACCGTCTAACAGTTCCTCCACACCCTCAAGGTGCAGCGCGGAGCCAAAATAGCAGGGAAAGATCCTTCTTTGGCGGACGGCATCCGCCACAGAAGCCTCCGACAGGGAAGCCGTTGCCAGATACTCCTCCAGCAGTTCTTCGCCGCACAGGGACACTTCTTCCAGAAATTCCGGCTCCCGCTCCCTTCCCGGCCCGAAGTCCATACAGCTTTGATCCAGCTTTTCCCTGAGCTGGCCAAGCAGCCACTCCCGATCCGTATCCGGCCGGTCCATCTTGTTCACAAAAAGAAATACCGGAATTTTGTACCGGGCAAGCAGCCGCCAGAGCGTGACCGTATGCCCCTGTACCCCGTCGGAAGCGCTGACCACAAGGATAGCGTAATCCAGCACCTGGAGCGTCCGCTCCATCTCCGCGCTAAAATCCACGTGACCCGGCGTATCCAGCAGCGTCATTTCCAGTCCCTCCCAGGACAGACCGGCCTGCTTGGAAAAGATCGTGATCCCCCGCGCCCTCTCCAGGGCAAAATTATCCAGAAAGGCATCGCCGTGATCAACTCTTCCCAGTTTCCGAAGCGCCCCCGCCGTATAGAGCATCGCTTCGGAAAGGGTCGTCTTTCCCGCGTCCACATGGGCCAGGATCCCGATGACAAGCTGCTTTCCCCGCATAGCTGCCGCTCCCTTTTCCCCACCGGCCGCATCCGTGCTCCTTACGCGCGCCGATGGTATTTTCTATATGCAAGCATACCAGAAATTCCCGCGTTTGGGAAGAAGAAGCGTCCAAAAAACGCGCTTGACAAGCGGAAAGAAATGTCTTATAGTATCCGTAAACAAAATAACCGCTAGGGGAGCACATCGCTGAGATTGAGATGCGCGGGGAACGCATTTCTAACCCTCACTACTTGAACCGGATAATACCGGCGTAAGGAAGCAGAATGACAGAAAACCCGTCTGATGGTTTTTTGGATTCCGATGTTGTCCTCCTAAAGAAAAGGAGGCTTTTTTATGTTGTACCAAGTTGTTACCAATGAATGGGACGAGACCACCTATGTTCCCACCACTCTGGGAAACGTGCTGCTGGCGGCGGTTCTCATCGTCCTGCTGGCAATGGCAGTATTCTTTGCCAGAAAGTACGCTTCCCGGCAGGCTGCACCCAGGGAGGGCAAAAAGGGACTGCTGACGGTCAGGCAGCTCACGTTCTGTGCGATGTCCATCGCGCTGGGAACGGTACTTTCCAACCTAAAACTATTTGAATTTCCCTACGGGGGTTCCGTCACGCCGCTCTCCATGCTGGTGATCTGTCTGCCGGGATACTTCTTCGGACTGAACGCGGGGCTGCTGACCGGCGTTGCCTATGGCATCCTGCAACTGATCATCGATCCCTATGTATTGTACCCGATGCAGCTCGTGGTAGATTATCTGCTCGCTTTCGGCGCGCTGGGCCTGTCGGGGATTTTTGCCAATTCCCGGTTCGGCCTGATCAAAGGCTACCTCACCGGTGTTTTGGGCCGCTATGTGTTCGCGGTCATCTCGGGCTGGATCTTCTTTGGCGAATACGCCTGGGAGGGCTGGGCGCCGCTTCCCTACTCGCTGGCCTACAACGCCTCCTATATTTTTGCGGAGGCTGCCATCACGATCGTCATTCTGGCGATTCCCGCCGTGAGAAACGGAATGGCGCAGATCAAAAAACTGGCGATACAGTGACCGGGGTTCCGGCACTGCACCGCCAGGCATGATTTGTTTTTTAAAACCGAACGGTCCGAGGCGGCGCGCCAAAGGAGGAAAAGGTGGCGACGGCATCCTGAAAATACAGGACTAACGTATTGTCATCCTCTGCGGAGTACATATCCTTTAAGTGGGGATAGGCATCCAGCATGTGCGCCTTTGCCTCCACCCGTTCGTCGGGAATAAGCCTGCCCGCCACGCGCAGCCAGGTTCCGTCCGTAAACGCACAGATCTCCGCCCTGGGGTTGGCCTTAAGCTGTCTGGCGACCTCCTTGCTCTTTCCCGTCTGGATATAAAGCCTGCCCTCAAAAAGATCCACTGTGCCAAAGGGTCTGACCCGCGGCTGGTCCCCGTCCACCGTCGCCAGATAGTACACCCCGCACTCCTTCAGGAAATCATAAACCTCCTGCATACCGTTTCTCTCCCTTCCTTCTTCCGGCATTTCCGCCGTCTCAAAATCCTTTTCCTCCGCCTCCAGATGCCAGACGTCGATCTCTTCTTCCGCCACCGCCGCCTTCAGCACGGCGTAATAAGCTTCCTTCGCCTCGCATTTTCCGTGAAACAGCAGCGGATAGCTTGGCTCCCGCCGGAATCCGGTCAGCCAGCTGGTCTCGTCCAGAAGGTTCCAGAAGGTGACAGCCGTCACATTCGCCCTGCCCGTCCTCTTTGCCTCCAGAAGGATCTCAAAGAACTTCCGGTAGCGCAGCGCCAGCCGGTGCATGGATTCCTCCGAGGGGTCCGGATTGTGGATGTCAAGCTCCGTGATCTGAATCTGCAGCCCCAGCGCGCCGAACATGTGCAGAGCCTTCTCATACTGGCCGGGATCCGGATATTCCATCAGCAGATGGGACTGCATCCCCATACCGTCTACCAGGCCCCTTTCCCGCAGCGGGATCAGAATTTCGCTGATGATCAGATCTCTCTTCCACTCCTGAGAGGTTTCATAATCGTTGTAGAACAGCGCCACACCGGGATCCGCATACTTTCTGGCGTACTCGAAGGCCTTTATCACAAAGTCCCTCCCCACAGTCTTTAACCAGAGAGAATCGCGGAAGTCTCCGTCATTCACCGCTTCGTTTACCACGTCCCAGGCATAGATCACGCCGGGGTAGTTTTCCTGCACAAAGGAGAGAACGCCGTGAATATAATTTTCCAGCCTGGCGAGCATCGTCTCCCGGCCCGCCAGCCTTCCGGTCTCGTCGTAATTCTCATAAAAGAACCACTTCGGCGTCTGGTTATGCCAGACAAGCGTGTGGCCCCGCATGGGAATGCCGCTCTCTTTTGCAAACTCCAGATACGGGGCCGCCGTCCGAAAGGTCAGGGCCGGAGAGAGATTATGCTCCTGGGGGTGCAGCCTGTTTTCCCTGCGGTCCAGAAAATACATGGGCTTCATGTCATTTTCGCAGGTAAAGCTGTTAAACTGCTCCTTCAGAAGCGCCATGCGGGCGGGCGTATAAAGATCCCAGCGGGAAATGGCCGCCCCGATTTTAAAATAAGGCTCGTAAGCTGTCCTGAGGTTCATGCGTCGCCTCCTTCCAGCACACCGGACCGGTATTCAATGGAAATGACCTGGTCACCGTCCAGGATAAAACACAGCTTCATGCCGCCCTTCTCATAGGCAAGCAGTGCGCCGTCTTCCTGATAATCTGTTCCGTACTTCTCCTCCACCTTCGCTTTTGTATCTCCAAGGGCCACGCCCTCCGGCGTAGCCACGGAATCATCCTTTAAGACCACAAGGGACACAAAATCCTTCCCGTCTGTGGGATAGGTCTGCAGTTCAAAGCCGCTGTAGGTATAGATCTTGTCCAGGCCCTCAAACGCGCAGCTCGCCGCTTCATAATAGGAAACAGGCTCCCCCAGCGCTTCCGTGATGGGCGAAGCGTCCTCGTCCATGGAAATCGTCACATCCCCGTACACAAACACATAACCCCCCGCGCTGTCCGTGTTTTCGGCTTCCTGCGGGGCACTGCCCTGATCGGACGCACTCTCCGCTGCGCCGCCTTCCTGCGTCTCTCCCGATATTACATGCTCGCTGTTTCCGCAGCCTGCCAGCAATACGCCGCACACTGCCGCGAGCGCCAGAAAATGTCCCAGACCCTTCTTTTTCATCCTTGTTTCCTTCCTCTCTGTCCGTTTTTATTTCCGCAGGCAGCGCGCCAAAGAGACGGGTTCCTCACCGCTCCCGCGCGGCTGCCATGCCGCTGTATGGCACAACCTCCGGCCTTATCTGTCCGGCGGCGTCATACCGTACTTCTCATACTGGGCGTCCCTGTCCTGCTCATAGGCGGCCAGCTTGTCCCGCCAAAGGTCCGCCAGCGCCTTCTCTCCCCGCCGGTCCGCAAGCCCGATATCCTCTCTGAGATACGCTCCCAGATAGCGCGTGATCTTCTCCGCCCCCGACAGGTTCAGGTGCAGCCCCGCATCGTAAGTGTCCTGGGAGAAATCCAGCCCGGTTTCCTCCGTCAGTTCCAGGAAATTGAGATAGGGCAGTCCCCGTTCCAGCGCGTAGGCTTCCACCTGCTCTTCCCACTGGGGATACCAGTAAGGGTACAGGCTGGGCGCTTTCACAAGCACCAGCAAAATTCCCTTCTCCTGGCACAGATCCGCGATCCTGTCCAGATAGGCCCAGGCGTTGTCCCCGAAACGGTAATCCGCCAGGATCCTTCCCTCCGGCACATTCTCCGCCGGTCTCACATCCACCCGCATATAATAGCCGTTGTGGGTAACGCGCTCCCTGCGAAACATTCCCCTGAAGTCCTCCGCCTTCAGCTCGCTCCAGCGGGAATGGTATCGCAGCAGGGGAAACACATAATCCAGAAAGCTTTCCTCCTCCGTCATGGAGGCGAGAATGGATTTCACCTTGGAAGCCGACCAGCGCATTCCCTCCAGAGTCATGCGGTTATACGCTTCGCTCTGGGGCCTGTCATACTGCAGCGCCAGCACGTTGAATACCACCACCTTCGGCGTCTCATAGCGCAGCGTGTCCTCCAGCAGATAATAAGACTGCCAGATCAGCTGCTGGGCGCTTCCCCGGATATAGCTGTTGATCCCGTATTCCTGCCACAGTACCGCCGGGGAGAAGTTCTCATAGACCTCGCAGTCCCCGATAAAGACCACGTCGTGATCCTTCGCCTCCCCATAGTATTCCCGGATCATGGCCCCTTCCGTAATATCGTATATATATTTCGGCATCAGAAGCTCCTGCAGCAGGATCAGGGAAACCGCCACCGCAAGAACCGTGCCCGCAATCTTCAACCGCTTCCGCTTTTTCACTTTCTTCCTCCCGGACCGCCCGCATCCCTCAGAACTGGTTATAGATAAACTGGCTGGCGTCATAGCCGATCCCATAGGCCCCCGCCAGCAGCACTGCCAGGAAAAGCCCGTACCACAATGCCGCTCTGGCGGGATAAGGCCAGGCTGCGATCCGTTTCCGGACGCTGCCCTTTCTCTGCGCCATGCTCACCGCAAACAGCGCCGCCAGACCTGCCAGCAGCACTCCGTAATCCACCGCGGAAAGTCCCAGCTTCAACAGAGAGCCGTCCCAGAAAATTTTCCAGTTAAATTCCGTGAACAGAGTCCCGAACATCCGAAACGTCAGGGGGACGTCCCGGTAGCAGTCAAACATCCTCAGACAGCTCATCAGAAGCACCGTCCGTACCACCTGAAACGCCCTGAACCAGAAGTTTCCTTCCGCCTTTGGAAATCTTCTGTGAAACATGCCGTACAGCGGTTCCAGTTCCTGAGAGACCATGATCACCACCCAGTTTCCCAGTCCCCACACAATAAAATTCCAGCTGGCCCCGTGCCAGACGCCGGTCGCGGCCCAGACGGCAAAGGAGGAAAGATAAACCGGGATCCGTTTTCCCACAACCTCCCCCAGATGCGCTCTGGACCACCTGGAAAGCTTCAGCATGGGCTTGCTCACCGAAATGGGATAAAAGATATAATCCGTGAACCATGTCCCCATGGAAATATGCCATCTTCTCCAGTATTCCTTGATAGATTTCGAGAAATAAGGGCGTATGAAGTTCTCTTTTACTGTAATTCCAAGCGTCTGGCCGATTCCGATGGTAATATCGATTCCGCCGGTAAAGTCCGCATACAGCTCCAGCGCGTAAAACAGCATCCCCACCAACACCCATGCGCCGCCATGGGTCTCTGGCGCCCGGATGACAGCGTTCACCGCCGTCAGAATCCGGTCCGCGATCACAAGCTTTTTAAAATATCCCCACAGGATCCGCTGCAGCCCAAACGCCACCGTTTCGGCCCGGAAGGGATGTTCCTCATAAAGGCTTTTCCCAAGGTCGCCGAACCGGCTGATAGGGCCCTGGACCAGCTGAGGGAAAAAGGACACGAACAGTCCCAGCCGGAAAAGATTTTTCTCGGCGGGAACCGTCCCCCGGTAAACGTCGATCAGGTATCCCAGCGCCTGAAAGGTGTAAAAGGAAATCCCCAGGGGCAGTACAAAATCAGGGATGGAAAACCGCCGTTCCAGCCCCGCCGCCCCGAACAGAGCGTTTACATTGGCGACCGCAAACGCGGCGTACTTCACCACCGCGAGAATCCCCAGATTCAGAAGCAGACACAGGACAAGCAGACGGCGCTGCGCCCGCTTTCCCTTCTCCTTCCAGACTTTCTTTTCCTCTCTGGTCAGGGTCTCTTTGTTTTCCCTGACATAAGCCGCCGTCCTGTCCCCCCGGCGCTGTATGGCACAGGCGGCGAGCCAGACGGTGACGGTAGTGGCCGATATGTACAGAAGATATTCCGGACCCGCGAAAAAGTAAAACAGGTAGCTGGCCGCCAGCAGCAGCATCCACTGACATTTCTTCGGGACGAGATAATAAAGGAGAATCAGAATGGCCGTAAAGCCGATAAAGCCGTAAGATGTAAAAAGCATTGGGTCACTCTCCGTCTTCCAGCTTCCGGATCAGCGCATACAGGGCTTTTGCCGAGTTGAAATTCTCCGGCGTGATCTTTTCCGCCGTGATCGCCACATCAAATCTTTCGTTGATCTCCGCGATGACGGACACAATGTCAAAGGAATCCAGTATCTTGTCGTCAATCAGCCTTTCGCAGGTCTCAAAATCCACCTCCGGATGCAGATCCTCCAAAATTTCCAGCAATTCTTCCATCTCAGTTTCCATCTTTGTTTCCCGCCTTTCTCATTTCCTGACAGCTGCCCGCCCGAAGCGCCACCCTGTCGATCTTGCCGTTTGCCGTAAAGGGCATCTTTTCCAGCCGCACGATGCGGTTGGGAAGCATGTAGCGCGGCAGCTTGTCCTTAAGGGCTTCTGCCAGTTCCTTCTCGGAAAGCTCCCCCACATAATACAGCAGTATCCTTCCCCTGGTATCGTCATAAACGCAGCCCGCGATCTTCACGGGCTCCAGCATGTTTACGTTAGCCTCGATCTCTCCCAGCTCGATGCGGTGGCCCATATGCTTAATCTGATAGTCCTTCCGGGATACGAACACCAGCTCCCCCCGCTCGTTGAACCGGCCGATGTCCCCCGTCCGGTAGATCAGCTCGGGATACGCCGTATTCAGCGGATTCTGTACAAAGGCTTCCCTCGTCCGCTCAAAATCGTTGTAATAACCCAGCGTCAGAGAAGTGCCCCGGATACAAATCTCTCCCTCTTCGCCTTCCCCGGCCCGCTCGTCCCGCTCGTTCAGAAGCAGAATCTCCGTATTCCGGAAGGGTCTTCCGATGGGGATAACCTCCCCGTCCTGAAGCTCCCGCTCCACCTTATAATAGCAGCACATCCCCGTGCCCTCCGTGGGCCCGTAGAGGTTGGTGAACCTGGCATTGGGAAGCGCCTCCCGCCATTTCCTGAACTGCTTTATGGGAAATACCTCGCTTCCGAACGCGATATTGGAAAGATATTTTGGCGTGACGGTCCGAAAGGTATCAAACGCGGAAACCATGGTCAGCGCCGACACCACCCAGCAGATCGTGTTGATCTTATGCTCGTTGAGAAACTCTACCAGCTTTACCGGCAGGGAGAACAGCTCCCGGGGGATCAGCCAGGTAGTGGCTCCGAATTTCAGAGTGGGATACAGCTCCTTCAGACAGGCGTCAAAATACAGGGGCGTCTGGCTGCCGAACACGGTGTCTTCGTCAAACGCCAGCACCTCGGAGAGCTGTTCGATATAATCGATCACAGAGCGGTGGCAGGCGGCCACCCCTTTGGGAACACCGGTGGAGCCGGAAGTAAACACAATATAAATGGGATCCGTGTCAATGGCTCTGTCGTAAATCTTCCGCAGCGCCTCTTCCTCCACCTCCGTGCCGCAGATATCCTCATAGCGCACGATCTCTCCGTGAAACGGCAGCTTCCCTGCCGCCTGCTCGGTGGAAGCGTCGCAGATCAAAATCCCGGCCTTTACATTCTCCAGGATCAGCCCGATTCGCACGGAGGGCATCTCCTCGTCGATGGGAACATAGAAATCCCCGGCCGCTATCACGCCAAAGAAAGTCGTAATCTCCTCCGGGGATTTTCTCATAAATACCACCACCGGCTGCTTTTCAATCCCTTTTCTGTAAAGAAAAGTCGCCACGGCCCTGCTCTGTTCGTAAACCTCGGAAAAAGTCATCTCGCGCCTTACGTCCGCGAAGGCCGTCTTGTCCGGTTTTACACGGACGATATTGTTCAGATAATCCAGCACATTGTTCTGCATGTCGCTACTCCGTTATCAATCGATCATACTCTTTCTTCAGCCGGCCGCAGGTAAGCACCGCTTTTCTGGAAAGCACTTCCATCACGTCCAGAAATCCCGGTTCCAGCCGGCAGTCCCGCTTGATCAGGGAAAGCTCGGTGCATCCCAGCAGGATCACCTGGGCTCCCTCCCGGAACAGCCCCCGGGCCGTATCCTGAAACAGGGACATTTCCGCGGGTTTCCCGGCCTTCACATCGTCATAGATCAGATGCATGACCCGGCGCTGTCCCTCCTGCCCAGGCAGAACACAGCTTATGCCCGCCTTCTCTAAAGCGTCCTGAAACAGCCGGCTTTGTACCGTTCCGTCCGTGGCCATCAGCCCGGCGCGTTCTATGCCCGCATCCTTTAAAAACAGCACCGCTTCCTCAATCCCGTTTATAAGGGGAATCCCTATTCCCTCTTCCAGCTGCCGTTCAAAGTAATGGGCCGTGATACAGGGAATCGCAATGACCTCCGCCCCCTGTGCGGCCAGCCCCTGCCCCACTCCGATCATAGCCGGCAGCGGGTTCTCCCGGCTTCTGTCCAGTATATATCCCGTCCGGTCCGGTATCTGGGGCATGCTGTGCAGCAGTACCTCTATATGCTCCTGGTCCGTCTTTGCGTCGCTCATCTGAACCAGCAGCTGGAGAAAATACGCCGTGGCCATGGGACCGAGACCGCCGATCACACCCAGCTTTTTCACATTGTACTCCGTTCCGCGCCTGTAGCGCAAAAGTCTGATCTGTCAGTTGATCTGCGGATAGGCGTCGCGGTCATAATTATGGGAACCGTGATGAGCGTCGGAATACTCCTTCAGCTCCGCGTCCGTCCACAGGAAGAACCCCCTGGGGCCGCCCGCTCTCGGGCAGGTATCAAAGTGCAGCCATCCGTCTCCCACATCCACAAGATTCCAGAAATGCATGGTCTTTGCAGGTATCTTCTGAATATCCATATTGGGGATGCCCGCTCTGGTCAGCAGTTCCTTGGAAGTAAAAGCATACACCCTGCAGTCGCCCTTTCGCAGCGCAAGCCCTTCATAGGCGGATTTGACCCAGTCATCCCCATCGGAATGGCTGATATACGCCACATGTGTGGTGACCCACTCAAAAATGGCTTCCGCCTTCTCCCTCAGGGTCATTTCCTCCGTTATGATCTTTGACAGAACTTCATCGGCCAGCGCATCCACCTCTTCCTGAGAATATTCTCTGGCCGCCACCGTGACATGAACCGTGACGCTGGCGGTGTTGCCCGCGCTGTCCGTCGCGGTATAGACCACCGGGTATACGCCGGGTTCCTGCAGGTTTACCCCGGACGCATCCACCGTGAGCGTAGGCTCCGTCTGGCTGTTGTCCGTCACGGTAATGTTTTTCCGATAAGAAATACTGTCGCCCAGATAGATCTTCCTGTCGACGGCGCCTCCTATGACCGGCGCTTCCGTATCCGCCTGCAGCGTCAGCATCACCGTTTCCACCGTCCGGTTGCCCCCGGCGTCGCAGGCTGCTATCCGCACCTCCTGCTGCCCCTCCAGAGTCCAGTCCGGCTCCTGGTCGTAGACAACCGTAACGGGCGTCACATCCTCCACACTGTCCACGAACTCCATCGCGCTTTGCGGCGTCAGGCAAAACCCTTCCATGTCGTGCACCGCAAGCTGCGGCGGCACGGTGTCTTCCACCTTTAACAGCGAGTCGCAGGATACTCCCGCGACCTTCAGACGGACAGCGTATTCTCCCACCTGCGTAACATCCAGATCCCGGATATCTGTCTCAAAAGACGCTTCCTCATTCGTCAGCACAAAGTCAGACGCGGCGGGAATCTCTCCTCCCGCTTCCATAACTATCTCTTCCACCACCCGGGAGATGAACAGCTCAGCGCTCAGCTCCGTAACGTTTCCTCCCAGATCCGTCAGCGCCACGGTCACCGTCTGGGAGCCCGGACGTTCAAAATCCGGCGCCGTCTTCCACTCACAGGTCACTGCTGTCGCGTCCGACAGCTCCGAAATCAGATCGGACGGCGCGCAGGTCTCTCCCAGCATGATCTTTCCGGGAACAGAGACGGCAGAGGGCGGCACCGTATCCGCCACGATCAGGCGGCAGCGATGGACAAACCACCCGCTTTTTACCTTGACCTGATAGTCTCCGGGAACAGAAGTGTCAAATTGAGTACCCTCCACAAAAACCGCCGAAGGATCCGGCTTTTTCAAAAAATCAGCCGGCGTTACGTTCCCGCCCGCTTCCACACGACATACCCGATAGGCAAGACTGTCAACATAGAACCAGCCTGCAAAGACCAGACCCGCAGAAAATACAACTGCGGCAATCGCAATGTTTCTCTTTTTCCTCTTGTTTTTCTGCATGATTCTACCCTCAGTACAAAACTAAAATACGCTTCCTCCCCTGGTTTGTCAATATTAAAATTCCCGCTGCGCCGTAAACAGCGTACACCCCTGCTGGATGAACTGTTCGATCTTTTCGTCAATATCCCCCACGGTCACGCCCAGCGTCCGGGCAAGACAGGTTTTACAGAGGAAGCTTGTGCTTCCTCTGTTAATAAACTTTTTGTGGGCGCCGATCTCATTGTATGTCAGCTCCTTTTTGCACTGCATACACTCGCTCATTACAGATCGACCACCTTTGCACGGTACACGGCGCAGTCATACGCATCCAGATCAATCATGATATTGGCGTTCTTCACCACATACTTTTCACCCGTCCAGACTTCGGTCATCTCCAGCGTCTTCCCCGTGCTGGCCGGCAGTCCCATTTCGTCCAGATTTACCTTTACGCCGGCCCTTTCCTCTCTTAAGTTAAACAGTCCCAGCGCAATATCTCCGCCTGCCAGATGCTTTTCATAAATCAGAATGTCATCGCCATTCCAGATTCCGATCAGCTTATCGGGCTGACGGCAGGCGGGATCCTGATTGATTCGGATCAGCTCCTCATTGGTGAGAATATCATAGGAAGTCTGGCTCATATTCCGCAGATCACAGCCGATCATTAACGGCGAGCCCAGAAACGCCCACAGGGAAAAGTGTGTCTTGTACTGAACATCGCTGCAGCCTTTAAGTCCCACGTTCCCCTTGCCGTACATTCCAACCACCAGCATATCCATATCGTTAAAGCACCCCGCACCGTTGTACGGATGCAGCTTCTCCTGCTGCTTTGCCAGACTCTTGATGGATTCCCAGGTGTCAAAAATATCTCCCGTGGATCTCCACATGGAAGCCCCCGTGGTCTTGATCCATTCGTGGGTCTCATCCGCCCCCCAGGAGCAGGCGCTGAACAGAATGTCCCTGCCGCAGTTTTCCAGGGCGAGCCCCATCCGCTTGTAGAGATACTTTCCATGTATGATGGGACTGTGGTAGCAGTAATCGTATTTCAGGAAATCCACGCCCCATTCCGCAAAAGTCGCCGCGTCAATGAACTCATGCTCAAAGCTGCCGGGATAACCGGCGCAGGTAAGGTTTCCGGCGCAGGAATACATGCCGAACTTCAATCCTTTGGAGTGCACATAATCCGCCACCGCCTTCATGCCGTGGGGGAATTTTTCCGGGTCCGCCACAAGACGCCCTCCGGCGTCCCTTTCCTTCAGGGACCAGCAGTCGTCTATGACAAGGTACTCATATCCTTTCGCCGGGAACCCTTTTTCCACCATAATGTCCGCCATCTCAAAGATCAGCTGCTCATTGATGTTGGGGCCAAACGTGTTCCAGGAATTCCACCCCATGGGCGGAGTCATTTTTACCATATCAGATTCCTCCTTCTAAAGTTAAGATGTGTCCATTATACAATCAAATTTCCGCCTGTGCCATAAAAAAATAGAGATAATTCCTTTTTCTCCCCTTTCTTTTTTCTCTAAATCCATTATAATGAAAGTAAAGTACAAATAAGCATGACCAAACAGTCTGATAGATTCCCAAAAAGGAGGTTCTAATGACGGAAGAACGCAGAAAACCGGTTATCGGCGTGCTGGTAAGCGGAATACTCGACGACTTCACAAAACAGCTCTGCCAGGGCGTGATGACGGCCGCCCAGACCCTGGACCTGACCGTTGTGGTAATACCCGGAAAGTACCTGGACAGGGATGTGGCAGGAAATCCCGGTATCGCGTACGAGTATCAGTACAACACCCTCTTTTCCTACGCAAGGCCGGAAAACGTAGACGCCCTTCTGGTGGCAGCGGACTGCATCGGCTGTCTCACCACCCGGGACAGGCTCTGCCGGCTGATGGAATCCTACCGCGGGATTCCCACCGTTCTCATCGCTTCCAGGCTGGATGGCTATCCGAATATCTCTTACGAAAACGGCGCCGGGATCCGGGACGGGATGGAATACCTGATCAACGTTCTCGGATGCCGCCGTTTCGGTATGCTCGGAGGCCCCGACGACAACTACGACGCCGCCGAGAGAAAGCAGGTCTTTTTGCAGGTGCTTGCGGAACACGGCATCGCCTTTTCCCCAAAAGCCTATATCCAGGGTGAACTCACCGGATGTTCCCAGGAACAGCTTGCGGATTTTCTTGACCGATGCCCTGATCTGGAAGCGGTGGTCTGCGTCAATGACGATACGGCGCTTGGTCTCTATGAAGCGCTCCGGAAAAGGGGGATCATGCCAGGCAGGGATATTTCGGTTCTGGGCTTTGACGATTCCAAGATTACGACAAAGATCGACCCGCCTCTTTCCTCCGTTTCCGCAAGTCCCGCCACATTGGGACAGCAGGCCCTTTTGTCGGTGATGCGGCTCTTGAAGGGGGAAGCGGTGGAAAGCATCCTGCTCCCCACAAAATTTATCAGACGCCACTCCTTCTGCAGCGCCCCAAAGATGAAAGAGGAAAGTGACACGCGCTGTGTCCCCACCCTGACGCCGGACAGAATTTACGACGAGATCTTTTACCGCTACGACCGCGACGTTTACCGCGGCGTGATGGCTCCCATCAAAGATGCCTGCGGCGCGCTGGTGGACAGTCTCATGCGGCATTTTCTGAATGAAAAGGCGGCTCCGGATGCTGGCCGCGAGATCCTGGCGCACCTGGATTCCTGTGTGGACACAGGCGCTTTGCGGTATGCGGACATCGACAGTCTCCTGACCGTGCTGGAACAGGGATACCGGCTGCTGGCGGAACGCCAGTCAACTCCCGAAAAGAAGAAGGAGCTGGAGGAACTCTTCTTTACCATGCACCGGACGATCATCCGGGCCATTCATTCCCACGTGGACGATCTGGTTATAGAAACCCGCTCGGAAAACTATTTTATAAGGCTGTTCACCCACGACATCCTCACGTTTGAAAAGGGAAACGACCAGAGTTATTCCCATCTGCTCTGGCATCTGAGCTGGATGCATATCAACAATGCCTTTTTGTATACTTTTGAAAAGCCCATTCTGCATCTGAACGGGGATCATTTTGTTCCGCCCGACCGCCTGTATCTGAAGGCTGTCTCTCAGAACGGCACGGTTTCCATGGTCCCGTCCACAAAGCAGGCGGTTCCGCTTAAGGACCTGTACCGCAACAGCTTTATGGATCCGGACACAGAGTACCGTCTGGTTCTGCTTCCGCTGTTTTCCAGCGAAATGCTCTACGGTCTGCTGCTCTGTGATCTTGTGGATCCCATATATGAAAACGGTGAGTTTATCATCAATCAGATGGGTTCCGCCGCAAAGATGATCCAGCTTCTTCTGAACGACGAGCTGATCCAGCAGCAGCTGGAGGACAACCTTGTCACCCTTCGGGAAAACAACATCGTCTTAAACGCCCTGTCAAGATCCGACGGCCTGACAGGAATCCTGAACAGACGCGGATTCGAGGACAGCGCCGGGAATCGGCTGGCGCTGAACAAAAGCTCCGGCAAAGACACGCTGGTGGTCTATGTGGACATGAATAATCTGAAGATCATCAACGACCGCTACGGCCATGAGGAGGGCGATTTTTCCCTGCATCTGATCGCCGAGATCCTGTCCGGCGTCATGAAAGAACTGGACGGCATCGCAGGAAGGATCGGCGGAGACGAGTTTGCCTGCGCAGTGACGTATCAGGGCAAAAGCGGCGGCAGGGATCTTTTGGACAAAATCTATAGCGCATTTGACGCTTTTAACCAGACCAGCTCCAAAAGCTATAATATAACCGTTTCCGCCGGCTGCTGCCTGGTGGATTCCGCCAACGGGATGTCCCTTGCGGAAGCGCTTTCCACAGCTGACGAGCAGCTTTATCAGGTAAAGCACCTCCGCACCAAGGAGGTAGAGAAGAAGGTTCCTCCCAATGTGTCCCCCCGGCTTACCTCGAGCTCGCCTGTCCCAGATGGAACGAGTACAGAATCCGTTCCTTTACAGGAAGCCCCGTAAGCTTCCCCAGGGCTTCCTGATAGTAATCCATCTGTGTCTCATACCGGTTCCAGAGCTCCTCCACGGTATTTACGGCGTCCGTCTTGTAATCCAGCAGGATCATTCCGTCCTCCTCGGCAAAGAAAACGTCTATGATCCCCTGGATCAGTACGGTCTCCTTCCCGGGCAGTTCTCTGTTCAGCCGGCTGGCCTCGATCCCAATGACGAAGGGCTGCTCCCTGTAGAGCTTTCCCTGTCTCTGGGCCTGCCGCATCCGCCGGGCCAGAGGACTTTCCAGGAAATCCAGAATGCGCCCCTCCTGCACTGCCTCCCTGTATTCCTTCGATAAACGCCCGCAGGCAGTCAGCTCTTCCAGACAATTTTCCAGCTGGGCTTTCAGCTTTTCCCGGGAGAGCCCCTGATCCGTTCCAGAACCGGAGCCTGCAGCCCCCGGGGGTTCCGAATCCCCGGCGGCAGCCCCCAACAGCCGTTCCAGATCCAAGAGCTCCATGACTCTGTGATATGCGCTGCCGCGGACGGCGCCGCTTATCTTTTCTTCTCCCCTTCGGAAGGCCGGTATGTAAGGCTGAAGCTCCTTCTCTTCAAAGGTATGATAGGCTTCCTCATCCCTGTCCGCCATGGCCGCGATCTTGAGCTCCGACACAGTCGTTTTGGTGTAGAGTCCGGCAAGTCCCGCGAACCGGTAAGGCGTGTTCAGCTGATCCCGCAGGGCCTCCAGCGCAGCGTCCTCCGCCCCGTCCTTCCGCGCCGGCTGCGCCTGCCGATCTTGTTTTTCCAGTCCTCTCAGCACTTCCCGCCGGTCATACAGATCCATCTGTTCCCTCAGGCCCTCGGCCTGAAGATCTTCCTCTTTCACCACGGTGACGGAAAGGCCGGTCCGTCCCAGAACAGGCAGCAGCATATCCAGAAAGCTTCCCGCCTCCATAAATTCCAGATAGGAAAGATGATCCTCTCCGTTTTCCCTGTACCGCTCCCACCGCTTATCTGCGTCATCCAGAGATGCCGTCAGGATCAGCTTCTCCCGGGCCCTTGTCATGGCTACATAGAGGACTCTGAGTTCCTCCGAAAGGCTCTCTTCCCTCAGCTTTGCGGACAGGGCAAGCCTGTGCAGAGTCCTGTTCTTCAGTCTTCGCTCCGGGTCCGTGTAGTCAGCGGCGATCCCGAGATCCATGTCCGTCAGCAGAGGCCGGTTCACATCCTGCATATTGAACCGCCTGCCAAGCCCCGCAACAAAGGCGACAGGAAATTCCAGCCCCTTGCTCTTGTGAATGGTCATGATCCGCACCGCGTCCGCATTTTCGTCCAAAAGCCCCGCTTCTCCATAATCCACATCGTACTTCTCAAGCTGCTCCATGTACCGCACAAAGTGAAACAAGCCGAAGTAGCTGGTCTTCTCAAAATCGGAAGCCTTTGTAAACAGCATCTCCACATTAGCCCTGCGCTTACCGCCTGCGGGCAGGGCCGTCACATAATTCAGATAGTCGAAGTCCGTCACAATCTTTGTAAGCAGATCCCGGATGGGAAGGTACACCGTACAGCTCCGATAGGCGTTCAACATCTCCAGAAAAGCCTGGCATTTCCCCGCCAGCTTATTGTTTTCTGTCTCCTTCCCCTCCAATGCCGCTGCCTTCACGGCCTCATAAAGGCTTTCCCCCTTCCGTCCGCTTCGGATCATTGCCGTTTCCTCTTCCGTGAAGCCGCCGAAAACAGATCTCATCACCCCAAACAGGGGAATGTCCTGGGCGGGATTGTCCAGCACCCGCAGAAACTGCAGCAGCTCCTGCACCTCTGAGGCCCCGAAATATCCCGTTCTGGAGGTAATATAGACGGGGATTCCTTCTTCCTCCAGCACTTCTTTCAGTTCCTCGTCCCATCCGGCGCCGGACCGAAGCAGGATCACCATATCCGAAAACCGAACCGGCCTGAGCGCTCCGCTCTCCCGGTCCGTCACCTGAAATTCCTCCCGGAGCTTTCGGATTCTTGCAGCAATGACGCGGGCTTCTGTCTGTTTCGCATTCAGATCGGAGTCGGGCCGCGGCTTTTGCACCAGCAGAACCTCCGTGCCGCACCCTTCGTTTTCGGGGTAAGAGGCCCCCTGATACAGCGCCGCTTTTCCGTCATAGACGATCCCGCCGGTGTCTTTTCCCATAAGCCGGGAAAACACTGCATTCACCGTGTCCACCACCTGACCCCGGCTCCGGAAATTCCTGGTGAGATCGATCCTTCTGCAGGGGCCTGCGCCGGATGTATAATTCCTATATTTTTCCAGGAACAGTTCCGGCCTTGCCAGACGGAATTTATAGATGCTCTGCTTTACATCCCCCACCATAAACCGGTTGAAATTTCCGTCCTCCTCCCCGGAGACAGCCCTCAGAAGATACTCCTGCACCAGGTTGCTGTCCTGGTATTCATCGGCCAGCACCTGAGCAAAGTGCTGCCTGTACTCCAGCGCTACGCGGCTGGGGCGGATCCCGTCTCCGTCCCGGTTCAGCAGGATGTCAAGGGCGAAATGCTCCATATCGGAAAAATCAATGACCTTCCTCTCCCGCTTTTTTTCCCCTATACGTCTGTAGAAATCCAGCGCCAGATTCACCAGGGTACACACCGGCCTCCTGCAGGCCGACTCCTGGGCGGCGGCCAGATCCAGCGGCGTCCTGAAATATTTATCGCCCATTTCCTGGACGCTGTCCTTCACCTCCGCCCGCAGGTCCCGGGCCAGTTCCCGCTTCGCCTGCAGCACCGTTTCGTCCTTTTTCGAGGACAGACGGCCGAAAGCCACCGCGGGAAGCTTTGCGCCGTACTCCTCCAGCGTGGCGCAGTGTGCCAGCGCCTCCAGCTGTTCCAGTTCCCCATCCACCATCTCCCCGAACATATATGGACCGCCCGGCTCCTGGCAGACCGCCTGAACCCGGCGCATCTTCTCCGCGCAGTCCCGCACCATCCGGATCAGATGCTGAAGCAGATACTCTCCCCACGGCTCCTTTCCGAACCCGGCAGCCGTCTCCTCCCGATACTCCTCCCCGCACCTTTCGAGCCATTCCTCCGGCCAGGGGAATGCGCAGGCGTACCGGTACAGATCCAAAATATATTTTTCAAGTACGCTCTCCCTGCCGCCCGGGCAGAAAAATTCCACACAGAACCGGAAATCTTCGCCTCCCTGGGCGTAAGATTCCTCCATCAGCTCCGCCAGAACCTCCTGCTCCATCAGCTTCATCTCTCCCTCGTCCGCAATGCGGAAGGCAGGGTCAAGACCGATCTCGTTAAAATGATTCCGCAAAAGGAACAGACAAAAGCTGTCGATCGTGGTGATCTGCGCGTTGTGCAGCAGTGCGCTCTGGCGCTGGATATGCTCCGATTCCGGATCGGCCGCCAGCCTTGCCGCAATTCCCACCGCGATCCTCTCCCGCATCTCCGCCGCGGCTGCATTGGTAAAGGTTACCACCAGAAGGCGGTCGATATCTACAGGATTGTCCCCGTCGCACACCATGGACGTAATGCGCTCCGCCAGCACCGCTGTCTTGCCGCTGCCCGCCGCGGCGGACACCAGGATATTACAGCCGCGCAGTTCTATGGCTTCCCGTTGTTCAGAGGTAAATGTCATGCCCATATTCTCAACCTTCCTGTTGCTCCTGCATCTTTTTCAGCGCCGTCTCCCGGTCCAGATCCTCCAGCTTTCTCTTCGCGCACCCGGGGATGGCAGGCTCAAATCCACATACCTTCCTGTACGGACAGTAGGTACAGGCTTCCTCATCTCCCTTTTCATAAGGATCCAGCGTGATCCTTCCGTCCAGGATCTCCCTGCCGATCTTCGCGATCTTCCGGCTCACATACCCCGACACGGTCCGCAATTCCTCTTCTGTCATCACACAGGACCGGGCGGAAAATCCGCCATCCCTCTTTCTCTCCACCGGGATCACGTCGGATCTGTCCGTCAGGCCCGCATCCAGCCGTCTGATGATATCCGGCTCGGCGTTTACAACCCCGTTCATCCGAAGCAGCTTTGCAATCTGCCCGTCGATTTCCTCCGGCGTCAGTTCCACTGCCGATTCCACGGCAGGATCGTCGATGTGATAATACAGAAGCGCGGCAGGCACAATCTCCTTGTCGGGATGTTTCTTTGCCTCCAGCTCCATACCGGCGTTCATATACACCACCAGCTGCAGCTGCAGACCGTAATAGAGCGCCGCCAGGTCAAATTTCCGGCCGCCGGATTTATAGTCAATGACCTTCACATAGACATGCCCTTCATCCTCGTCCACATCGATCCTGTCAATTCGCCCTTGCAGATGCATACGCTCCTCTTCGGAGAGCGCCACATTGACGCTGGCAAGATCGTCTGCGGACCGGAAGGAAAGCTCATAGGCGTCCGGATGAAAGCTTCCCTTCCTAAGCTGTCTCTGGAGCGTCAGCACCGTCCTGGTCAGGATCCGTCCCATTCTCGTGACGGCATATTCGTTTCTGGCGCTGCTGTACAGCACCGTATTCCCATAAACCGCCGCGCATTCCTCCAAAGCCTCCCGCACCGTGCGGCCGGCAAATTCCTCCGGAAAATCAAACCAGGTATACTGATGTTCCTCCAGCTTTCCCGCAAAGGCCTGCAGGACTTCATGGTACACATTTCCCAGATCTACGCTTCCAAACGAAAACTCCTGACGCTCCTTCAGAGAAAGCCCGTACTGCAGAAAATGACGATAGGCGCAGGCGGCATAGGTCTCCAGTCTCGTAACACTGTTTTCCAGATGTCGGCCGTACAGCGCTCCTGCCACCGCCGCCGAAAGGCCGCTGTCCTGATACCGCTGAAAAGCCGCGTCCGTCAGGGCGGCACGCTTCTTTGCAAGAGCTTCCTCCCCATAGACACGATAGACGGTGAAAAAGGCCGTCTCCCGTTCCGGCGGCATGGTTCCCGCCGCATACTCCCGCAGTCCCTCCGCCAGATACCGGGCTCCCTCCTGCCTTGTGACGATCTGCTCCAGAGGACTGCGCAGTTGGGGATACTCCACTGCGACAGACGGAAACATTTTTCTAACCGTGTCTATCAGATACGCCGGGCGCAGTGACTTTCCGGCACTGTCCATCTTGGAATAAGCCAGATACAATCTTTCAGAGGGCTTTGTCATATTCAGATACAGATACAGCCGCTGAATATACATCTGCTGCCTGGGGCTTGGCGCAAGTTCGATCTCGGACTCCCGTAAAAATTCTCTGTCCATATCAGAGATGATCCCGCCCCGGGAAACGCTTTTCGGGATGTTGCCATCGTTTACCCCAAGGAAAAACAGTGCCCTCACCTGTTTCAGGCGGGTGCGTTCCATGTCACCCACCACCACTCTGTCCACGTTCTGCGGGATTGTTCCCACCTGAATTTCTCCGAATCCGGCTTCCAGAATATCCGCAAACTCCTGAAGAGAGACCGTCTCTTCTCCGAGAAGCCGGTAGATCTGATCCAGCAGTTCCATCACAAGCCGATAAATCTGCGCGTACTCCCTGGCCCGCACCGCCTGCCCCTGTGCCTCAAACCCGGCCTGCCAGGAGGCAAGCTTCGACTGTGCCTGATTCCGCACAAGAAAATCATAGAGCTTTTCGATATAACTCTTCACCTGCTCCTGCCCTTTCATACAGAGCATATCCGTCTGGTCCAGGAGCCTCTGCCGCAGACCGTTTATCTGCGCAAGCGCTTCCTCGTCCTGTCCCATATCGGGCGTCTTCCGGGTAAAAAGCCGACTGTAGCTGCGGGCTCCCCGGATTCCTGTGCACAGCACATAATTTTCCAGCCGGTCGGTCTCTTCCGGCGTCATGTCCGCCAGACCGCTGCGCAGATAATGAAACACAGCCTCGTAGGAAAAATCTTTCAGGTACAGCTCCAGCGCGCTTTTGATAAACTCCGTCAGAGGGTTCAGCACAATCCCGCGGGTCCGGTCCAGGTATACGGGGATATCCATCTGGGCGAACTCCGTCTCCACATAAGGAGCATAACTGCCAAGATCCCCCACAATTACCGCGATGTCGCGGTATGCCATTCCCTCCTCCCGAAGCAGCCGCCGAATCTCAAGCCCCGTCTGGTGGACTTCATCCCGCGGCGTAGTCGTCTCGAAAATCCTGATTTCCTCCTGAGAATCCTCATAGGGCACCGTCACATAACGAAAGAGATATTTCTCCAGATGTCTTAAAGCGGGAGCATCCTGAAATCTGCGGCCGCCCGCCAGAAAGATGTCTTTCCCCCTCTCCACCTTCACCTCCCTTGCCAGACGGCTCAGATCCGCTACCGTCTTCTTGCTCAGGTGGAAAAGCTTCTGCTCCCCGTCAGGATGATACGGATCCTCCCCTTCCCCCAGGGTCACCGTAACGATCACCTCGCCGCAAAGCCGCATCAGTTCCTGTATGACCCGGTTCTGGATAGGGGTAAAGCCTGTAAACCCGTCAAAGACCACCACGCTTCCCGGCAGAAGCTCCGACTTTTCCAGACTGCGGCGCAGCACGTCCAGCGTCTCCTCCGTGGTGATAAAACGGCCGTTGATATAGTCCGTAAACCCCCTGTAAAGCTTTTCCAGGTCCTTCAGCTTCTGGACCAGCGCTCCCCGGCCCTGCGCCCACTCGATCAGCCTTGCGATGTCTTTCGTCCCCACCCCGTACTGCATGAACTCAGAGATTGCGCTCTTTACCTCATGGATATAGCCCTGCCTGTGCAAAAAGCTTCCCAGGACGGGCAGCTCCTCCTTCATGCCCGCCGCCACCTTCTGGAGTACCAGACTCTTTCCCGTATCGTCCAGCACCGGCGTGTCCCCGCCGCCTACCTCCTCCAGAATACGATGGCTGAGTCGTCCAAAGCTGAGCACGTCGATATTCATGATTCCGCCCCGGCCGTTCATCAGAACAAGGTCCTTCTGGGTCTGCATGGTAAACTGGTCAGGAACGATAATCAGGAAATTCCGTCCCGGCTCCTCCCCGGCCCGTCTTGTGATCTCCTCGTATAATTTCCGGCTCTTCCCCGAGCCGGAAGGACCGAAATAAAACTGCAGGCTCATCTTTATTCTCTCTCCTGTCTCTTTCTGCCGGGATCCGGTCACGCCTCTCCAAGTGCTGCGCAGCCACAGGCGCAGTATGCTCCCGGACGCGGCATACATCCGGCATAATGCCGTCAATTCCGTGCCATCAATTCCGACGGTTCCACATAAAACCGCCACAGATAATCCGCCGCTTCCTCCGCATAGTCAATGCCTACGCGTTTCCCTGCCCTGATCTTTTCCGGCGCCACCAGGATTCCCTCTGTCACGTAAAAACTCCCGCTTTCCGCCATATCCACGCCGTTGTCCGTTCTCGTAATCCCCATGGCGGCACAGAGCTTTCCCGGTCCGTCCGCCAGATGCTTTTTTAGCCCGGAAGGGCATTGCCCGGGGGTATACGGCGCAAGTCCCCTATTGATCTGTTTTCGGTTCAGCACATCCAGTCGCAGCCGCAGCATACGCTCCCCCGACTCTTCGTCCGCAGGAACGACGCTCCGCAAAAGCACCGCCTGGGGCGTTCCTTCTCCCATGGCGGCAATGTTCATGCAGCTGTACATGCCGTAGATGAGATAGACATAGGAAGTCCCGCCGATGTGGTACATGGGCTCCGTCCGTTCCGTGCGCTTTCCGCCGTATGCGTGGGAAGCCTTATCCGTCTCGCCCATATAGCTTTCCGTCTCCGTAATGACACCGCGGACCGGCCCAAGCGGGGTCTCATGCACCAGAATCTTCCCCAGAAGCTCCCGCGCCAGCGTAATGCCGTCCCGGGTAAAGAAAGAGCGGGAAAGGCGGGGTGGATTTTTACACTGGCACAATTTTGGACGCCTCCGTTCTGTTGTCAAAATGATTGATATAATACGCAAGTATCTTCATCCGGTTCTCCACTCTCTTATAGGAATGTCCGCCCTTGGAAATCAGCGCCAGCAGCCTATACTCTTCTATCACCTCTTCGGAATAACCGGAAAAAGCACTGATCACGCTGTCCGCCTTGGCGGAACTGAACGCTGACAATTTCATATTGATCTCGTCAAGTGCTTTCATTTTTTTCTTGCGGTCCACGTTAAAATCCACCAGATTCAACATGATCAGCAGAATAAAGAATTTCATCGCCCGCGCATTGCAGGTCATATAATTTGCAGGAATCGTACAGTCAGAAGAAATATCGTTCAACGTGTCTACAAGTCTGCAGGTTTTTTTCACAGTATCATCATTCAGGGTTTTGCACCCCACTACAAATTTCATGACCTCCTTGTCTGTAACGCCAAATCCGATCTGTCCATCCACCAGCCCCAATATGCTGTAAAACACCCTGTCAAACTGCTTTCTTCTATTCTGAAAAGACAGTTTTACTAACAGCGCATCCTTATTCTCCAACATATTCAAATACTTTTCAAGATCCGTATCCGGAACCGAGTTCAGTATCTCGCCGGCTCTGAGTCTTTCCTGATTCTGAAGATACCGGAAATATTCGGTAACCTCCTCATCAGTGGCATTGGTTATGTTGGTGATAGAGATATTATAAGCAAGAATATTGTCCTGCATCACCTGCGGCAGCTGTTTGTATGTAATAGCAATTTTGCCTCTGTTCAGCAGCCGTTTTTTTAATCTCATCAGTTTTTCATCAGGGTCATCCTGCATATATTCAGCAATATACGCAATGATATTTCTTGATATCTCACTCTGAATCGCATACTCTCCATTGACAAACCGGTAAATCGTGGTCAGTCTCTGCTGCCCGTCCACAACCTCACGCATAGCCCCTTTGTCATTTTTTTCTGTCCGAATCCGCAGGCTCACGTTACCGATAGGATATCCCTTGATAATACTGTACAGTAGTTTATCCTTAAAATCAGAGCTCCATATAAATCCCCGCTGGAAACTTGGCTGAAGATCGATCCCGTCATGTTTGTTCATGTTTCTGATCTGATTTACAAGAGTCTGAATCGGTCTGGAATCATAAGAAAAAGCCATCATGAGTGCCATAACATATCCTCCTTTGTAGTTCTATGGAGGCAGTATATCATATCATGCTGTCTTTGTAAATAGAGTCTTGCCGTTTTTACATGTTTTTTCTGATTTTTCTATATAATCCTATTGACTCTTTTCATTTCTATCCCAGTATCAATCTGACGGAATATCTATCTTGCTGCGCAGCCAGGCACAAACCTTTTACCGGTCCTATAGAAAAACAAAAACGCTGAATCCGCCCTGTGGCGATACATGCTATTATGAGACAAATTCCGCCAGCGCCAGGGCAATGTCAAAATGTCCCACATCATGCTGACCGCCATGACGATACGCTTTGCCCCGTTCGTCCCATTCCGGCGCGTCGAGCAGGTCACCGCTTGTGAAAAAGGGATATAATTCCAACCCCCTGAAATCACACATGGCCTGTACGCCGGCGCACTCCATTTCCACAGAAATGCAGCCGTCGGCCTTCCGCTTTTCAAAATTGTTTCTCGTCTCCCGATAGAAGGAATCGGTGGTCCAGGTTTTCCCAAGCACGCAGGGAATACCGTTTGTCTCCATACATTTTGCCACGACAGCCGAATTTCTGATTTGACAAAAGTCCGCAGCAGGTGCGTAATGATAGGATGTGCCTTCGTCCCGATACGCTTCTGTGGGAATCATCACCTTCCCATGCGCAATCTCCCTGTTCAGACACCCCGCTCCGCCGAACAAAATAAATTTTTCACACTGTAACTGCGCCGCGGCGTCTTCCAGCAACGCCACCGTAACGGGAGCGCCGATATAAGTCTTGTAAAACGCAAACCGCTTGTCGTTCCTTTCAATCAGATACACAGGAGTCCGCCCTGTGGCGCACCAGAGGGAAGCGATCTCTCCCGCAGCATAATTTTCAGCCACATGTTTCTCAATTTCATGGGAAAAAGTAACAATGCAGGCATCCACTGCGGGAGCATCTTCCCTTTTCTCCGGATTGATAATTGCCGGAGAGAGTGTATCAAAAGCATCCGTAATCATACAGGGACTTCCTTCCCTTTCGTTTATTCTTTCTGCCCGCGGCGATGGGAACAGGCCGTCCCGGTATCATCCGTCAGTCAGCTTCCTTCCTCCGACATACAATGACCGCCGCATCCTCATCCATAACATTCTCGATCTGGAATCCGGCGTCTCGCAACAGACCTGTTTCATGCTCCATGGTTAGCGGGATATCAAAATGGACAAACTGATCCTCCGGAATCGCGGACTGCTTTCTCCGTCTCAGATAGACGTCCCGTAAAAGCGCTTCTTCCTCGTCGCAGCAGGCGATATAATCTCCCAGGATAAAAACACCGCCGACCTTTACGCTGCGGTAAATTTTCCGATACAGTTCCTTTTTTCGCTCCGGCAGGAAATGATGCAGGCTTTCAAAGGAAATCACAGCGTCCCATTGTTCACGTCCGGGATCGTATTGAAAATAATCCTGGCATACGGCGGTAAAACGCTTGTCCGGGTGTTTTGCCAGCAGTTTGTCCAGCATGTCCCGGCTCAGATCCACGCCCGTCACCTCAATATCCGGATTCCTTTTCCATATCTGGTCCAGTTCCAGGCCGGTGCCGCATCCCAGGTCCAGAATTTTCCGGCACTCGCCCGGTATCGACTGGGCAACAAGCCGGTAGGATTTTTCCCAGACGGACATACGTTCCTCATAGTCGTCCAGCCGCTTCTCAAAAAACGACGCCATTTCCTCCAGAGGCTCATCCTCCGTATCCCGAAGCCATTGCCGGAGTCCCTGTAAATACTCTTCCTGTGTTTTCATGTCCCTCTCCCTTCCGACGCCTTCCCGTCCACTTCTGTCAGAATGCATATTCTTTATCGGCAGCGCACCGGCCCTTACAATCCTCTGAATGCTTTTCTCAGAGAGCGAATATTCCTCCGCAAGGGATTTTACCGCAATTCCGCCGGCATATTTCCGGCGTATTTCTTCATTTCTCTTCTGATAATACTGCCGGGTCTTTGTCTGGCTTCCCCAGCTCTTTTTCTCTCTGCTGGGTATGTATATGCTTTTCCCGCTTACATACTGCTGGATCGCCCTGATCAGATCTTCTGGCAGAATTTCCTCTGCTCTGTCATAACTCATAGGATCCTCCTTTTTCATGGAAGATTCATCCGAGCTTAACCCTTCGTTTTATTTTAAGCTCAGACTACTGAGCCATAATATATTTTTTCCTCATAAAATGTCCGCTCCTTCCGCTTTGATTTACAATTACTATATCTGTTTCAACGACCGATTGCAACCTCATACTTATTTATAAATAAACCTGTTCCCCGGGAACACGCCGGGTCGTTTTCCGCCCTAAAATTCCAAACTGTCCGCATTGAGCAGAAAATATTTCATACCCATAATCACAAATCCTTCATCATTTCTCCAAGGTTTTTGACTTCTATTTACTATCAAAATCTTCTTAAATGAATCCGGGATATTTCTAAACGAATGAAACTCCTGGGCCTGTTTTTCCTCGGAAGTCATGTCATAAGCTACCTGAATATAATACCTCTGACTGCCCCGATTGACTACAAAGTCAACTTCTAACTGTTTATGAACCCTTTTCCCTTCACTATTCTTCTCGAATACATCCACAATACCGACATCCACATTGCAGCCCCGCACAAGCAGCTCATTATAAACAATATTCTCTATAATATGCGTAGGTTCCTGCTGCCTGAAGTTCAATCTGGCATTTCTAAGACCGATATCCGTAAAATAATATTTCAGGTTTGCTCCCACATATTTTCTGCCTTTAATGTCATACCGCTCCGCCTTAGAAATCAAAAATGCCTCTTCTAAGTAATCTATATGATTGGATATGGTTTTATTGCTATAATTGATTCCCTGCTCACTCTTAAAGGTATTTGATATTTTAGTCGGATTGGTCGGTGAGCCTATGGCAGATGCAAGAATATCTGCCAAAGTTCCAATTTCATTATCATTCTGAATCCGGTTCCGCTCTACCACATCCTTTATATAAACATTGGTAAACATATTTTTAAGATATTCCGCCTTTTGACGCTCTTCGGTAAACTGTACTGCCTGCGGCAGTCCGCCGTATGTCATATATTCCTCCCAGGCATCGTCATAATCTCCAGCAAAAGCCGCGTAGAACTCCGCAAAGGACAGCGGATAAATTCTGATCTCATCTCCTCTGCCTCTAAATTCGGTTACAATATCACTTGATAAAAACTTAGAATTGCTGCCAGTCACATATACATCAATGTTGCTTATGCGAAGCAGACTGTTCAGCACTTCCTCGAATCGTGGCATAAACTGTACTTCATCTAAGAGCAGATAATACTTTTGATCATCTTTCATGGCGTCTTTGATATACTGATAACACTTCTTTGGATCTCGCAGTTCCTCATTTTCAATGCCATCCAATGCAATCTCAATGATGTGTTCCCTATCCACGCCGTTCTCCAATAAATACTTCTTAAACAGCACAAATAACAGAAATGACTTGCCACATCTTCTGATTCCCGTGATGACCTTGATCATGCCATTATCTTTCCTTATTTTTAACTGTTCAAGGTACGCATCTCTCCTGATCTCCATAACGCCACTCCTTATTTTCGTGCATTGCACGGATTTTGGTAATGCTATTTTATCAACAAATGATCTCTTCTTCAAGACCCATTCCTAAATTGTTGGTGCTTAACGCTTTTATTATTATATTGTCGACTTCAAATTTCAACCGCATATTGCAGGACAATTTTGACCAAAAACGGCACGATACCAAAATATCCGTTCTTTATATAAATAGAAGATACGCTTATTTTTTGCACACAAAAAGCAGGGACTCTCTCGAATTTCTGCCTTTCTGCTTCATTAGAATGTAATCTTAAAATCCTTTCCGTTATTTTGCCTTACGAATTCAGCTAATTCTGTTGTTCAGGATCAGAATTTCCTGTCTCAGATGAAATCGTAATCACACTATATCCATCAAAACAGCTATACGGGTTCTTGATCAGTTCAACCGTTATTTGGCGCTTTTGCGTGGAGTCCGTTCCATCATACCCTACTTCAAAATCAGCTGTGACGATTACTCCGTCCTTTGTCTCCTCGTAACTATATCCGGAAATCCAGCCATAATTCAACGAACTGGCAGCATCATATCTATTGAGGGAATCACCTGTCTCAGACGAAAAGTCCACTTCTGTATTCGTAAGCGAATATTGAATATAATTTAGCTGGTCCACACTGATCTTCCCGTCATTTTCATTCGAGATTCGATCCAAATAATCAAACGATGCCCTTGAATTTTGAATAAACCGGGCAATGAAAATTTCTTTCCAACTCTCGCTGCTGACAGAATCCTGGCCAAAATGATCATAGCTGAGCGCTAATTGCGTAATGGCAGTTTTTAAATTTTCCCCCATGGAAAATACTGCGGGATATTCCTGTTTTTGAATTCCCAGTTCTTGATAATTAATATTTCCTTTTGTATTTGGATTGTCGGATGTCTTATGAAACAAATAGGTTGTTACTTTAGAATTTTCAAAATAACCAATCTGTTCAAACTGGACAACCGCAAGGTCATTATCAAGAATTATGCAACCGCTTACACTGCCTCTTTCATCGGATGTGAAAGACATTTTTCCTTCCTCTAGACTGCCAATACACGCATCATATCCTATTTCACGGAAAATGCTAATCTGTATGAGATAAGAGCCATCCTCATTTTGCTGGATTTCAAGACTTGGATCACCGTTGTCATCGCAGTATTCTCCTGTAAAAGAACGGTAGTCGGGGCGCGCATCAGGGCCATTCCCCAGATTAGGAATATCTGATGTTTTATAGTATTGATAGGAGCTTTCCGTAGTGGCTGTCTGATACCATCCAGCAGTAAATGTCACTGTGGCAGAATCACCATCAAAAGAGATGCTTCCCTCCACCTTTTTGTCTGCACCCCATTCAGATGTGGAAAACAGAATTATATTTTCTGACTGATAGCCTGTGCATTCATACAACTTGGTTAGAAACGGGATTTTAACCTGTATTGCATAAGTATCATCCTCATTTTTTTGAATCTCCAGACCGTCATAATCAGGGTCACTTATAGTATTACCCGTATATTCACCTTCATAAATTTCTCGGATTTGGGTCGTTTCTGCCTGAGATTCAGTTTCTGGCATTTCCACTATGGCTGTGGATTGCTCAGGTTCATGCATATCAGTTGGAGATGTCTGACGTATATCAGAGGTACTTTCTTCAGACAGGTTATGATTGTTACCAGTATTTTCAATTTGATCAGGAGTAACATTCGCATATCCTGAATCCTTATTTATAGAACAGGCAGACAGCAAAACGAAACATAGCAAACTTAGCAAAAAAATTTTTTTCATCATAATAGTTCCCTCGTGATATAAATTAATTTTTTAGTGCTTTATTTATATCACAACGAAAAAAAAAGTAAAATACTGTCTGCACAAACGACATCTTTTTTGCGCAAACGACACAAAACAACAGGTGTCAGATCACACCAACCGCCCTTATATCCAATCAGTTGTCAAACCGCATTCTCCACTTAAAAAATTCCTTCTTGAACTCATCACTATGAGCTCTCCCGATCATTACCTTTAATCCATTGCAAAGCGTAACCTCATGGCTGTGTACCTTTTCAATATATTTCAGATTGACAATATACGACCGATGTGTCTGGGAAAAACCAAATGGAGATAAGTTTCGTGCGGCTTCCGATATTTTCCCTTCACAAAAATATTCCCTCCCATCAAGCATAAGGTATCTTAATTTTCTTCCATACGTTTCAACAAGAAGAAGTTTATTCAGATTTATCCTGATTTGTCCCCCCGCGGTATCATGACAGGAAATCATCCGATCCTGAATCTTTGTTTTCAGAAAAGAATCCAGTGCCTCACCCACTTCTTCCAAATGCCTTTTGTCTATATACCGGAAAGCATTCACCCTATATCCTGATCTTGCAAGCTCCGTATGGGAAGTCAAAAAACATACCTTACATTTCTTTCCATCATGCATCAGTTGTTCTGCGATTTGAAAACCATCTTCCCCCTCTGCTAGTTCAATATCCAGAAACAGCAGGTCTGCATCTGAATTTTTCATAAAATTCACTCCATTGTCATAAGAATTGATCTGAAATGGAATATTTTTATCCCTGCAATATTTTTCAATAATATTCTGTATCTTATCCCTCCATACCGCTTCATCCTCTACAATACCGATTTTCACGTCTTTTCCTCCCTGGGTATGGCAATGCTGATTTTAAACCATGCTTCTCCGTTTTCCGCCACGGACTCCATATAGTATTCGCCATGATATTTTTGAACTGTTGCAGCAATATTTTCCAGACCAAACCCGTGGTTTCTTTTGTCCTTTTTTGAAGTCACAAAAAATTTTTTATTCTTTACCGCCCTGTCTGTACTGTTGACGACGACTATAAATATTTCTTTCGTATGTTCTATGAGCTCGACATGTATTTTGGGCACATCCGCTTTTAATGCCGCCTCAAAAGCATTTTGCAGTATATTTCCAACCAATGTGGTGAGATCAAACATCTCGAGAGGAAGTTTTTCGGTCAGCCTGCCTGAGACTGTAAATTCTACCTTTTCCTTTCCAGCCAAATAGGAATAATAATTTACAATGATATCAAGAAAACTGTCTCCCGTATGAATCTTCAGATCAAACTCATTCTGAACACTCCAGATCGTATCGATATATTCTTTGGCTTCTTTTGTCTTTTTCTCATTTAACAGCTCCCTCAGAACGCCAATATGATTGACCAGATCATGTTTAAAACGCCGTACAGCCACGGATTGCTGCAACTGATAGTCGTACTGCTGTTTTTGCATATCCATAAAAGATTGGAGTTCCCTGTTCTGCCTGTCCGACAATACATTTTTCACGGCCAGGCTGAGCGTGAGAAAAACAGAATAGATTACTCCTGTTATACTGATAAAAAACACTGCATAAGCATCCCAGCCATACATAGCATGATTTTCGTTAAAGAAAACAAAGACAAAATTGTAAAACATTTGAAAGATACTGCCCTGAATCAAAAGCACGAACTTGTATTTTAGCTCTATATCACACAAATAAACTTCATGTTTTTTTAAAATCTGCCAATAAACTAAAAGATATATGAAAAATGAGAGAAGATAGGCAGGCTCCATCCACCACATAATATCTGTGCCGGTAATCCCTCCGCCTATCATCACAACCTGTATCAGCATAACGCTGAATGTATCTATAATCCCGGTAAAATACATGAGAGAAACGCTTACTATCATTAAATGGACGAAACGATCCTCAAAAAACAAAATAACAGAAAGCACACTCCAAAGAATGTAGACAATCGGAGAATTCACGTCATAGTATGCGTTGAAAGCGCCTGCAGACAGTACAATTATTACAGAAGCACCAACAAAAAGTCTGTTTTTTCTGGGATTGATCCTAAACCCATAATGAATTATAAATAGATATATCAGATAATTGAATATGTTATCTGCAATATAAATCATATTTTCACACTTCTCCTGCCTAAATCATTTCCAATGCAGGTTTTCTTTCCCTTACAGTTATCGAAGATCTGACTCGTTTGTTCCATATTCTCTCATGCCAGAACCCGGAACGCAAGCGTTTTACTCTATTTTAATTTTTCGATATTTTTTATTCTGTCAGTAATTGTCAGGGTGAAAAATTTTTTCTTTTTGTAAGTAGCCCTACATAGAAAAACCACCCCTAAACTTTGATCGGCAATGGGGTGGAATTTCTATCACATCCGGTCAACCCACCTTGTGGGCCGTTGCTCCTTCCTTTCAGCATAACCATTCCGATGGGATTGTCAACCCTTTTTCACATCACAGATACCGCTCTATCTCACTCCATGTTTTTGCTGTCAGAATGCTTTTATCTTCTGTGTATGGCAGATCTATCGCCCCGATATACCAGACCGGAAACAGTCCGGCATTTAAGGAACCTTTCACATCGCATTCGTACTGATCTCCGATATACCAGACTTCATCCGCCTGCAATTCGGCTTTTTCCAATGCCAGGTCAAAGATTCTTCTGTTTGGCTTGCGAAACATGAAATTACTTGATGTAATGATAAATTCAAAAGTATTCGTCGGAAGCAGTCGATTGATACGCTCCGCAACTACAGAAGGCGCATAGGAAATATTGCTGATAACGCCTGTGCGGATGCCCTTGTTTCCTACCATTTCGAGAAAGTGTTCTATTCCCTCTGTCGGCGTTCCCGGAGCGGCGGCGTTCCAGAATACGGTATCAATTTCAGAATTGCTCAATGCAACTTCAATTCCCAGAGATTCATAAAGATACGGCGTGAACATTGTGTTCGGTATCTCGATCTGAAACAAATGCCTTTTTTCAGGATCAAACCTTCCTAACTCCTGTTTGATCTCATTTGCCCTGGCCTGCACCTGCTCTGCCGACAAATGATATTTATTCTTTACAGCGTACGATAAGACAGCCTCCGTTCCCTTTACCCCGTCAAATTTCTGTTCTGCGATCAATGTCTGGCCATAATCAAATAATATCATTTTTGGAATTTTCATGTAAATTGTCTCCTTCAAAAGGCTGTTCCGATCCGGCTTACAGCAAACAAATCTCAAAAATCGGCTAGATTTTCTTCCATTACCTTCCGCTGTGAATGTCCACTCCGCAAACGCTGCTCTCGGCTCACTCCACGCGCCGGATCCTCACCGCCATATATTCCCTCCCCGGCAGGTCCACCCGGAACCTGCCCTTAAACTCACCGGCTTTTGTGACGGTCATGTTCCAGGTATCGATCACTTCAACGCAATAAATATTCTCGTCATCTATGTGATACCACCGAAAAGCCGGACGGTTGATTCCATAGTAAAACAGGTGATAGCCCGTCTCCTTTTCCAGCTTTTCATCCTCCGACACAACGCAGATCTCGTCCCATTCCATGGCCTTGGGCTTAAAACCTCCCGCCGGGGCGTCCTCCAAAATCCTGCGCAGAAACGCGATTCTTGCGGGACTTTCGCCCTTCAGCTCTCCACCATGCGCCCACCAGAGATTATCGCCGATATAAGTCTCGCCATGTCCGCCGTAGCCGCCGCGGCAAAGCGCCTCCCAGAACCGCCTTGTAAGCTCCTGCGCGGAAATGTTGCCCCACGCGAACGAAATATTGCCCTCGTACTGCATCTCGTCGATGACCACAGGTTTCTGATAGGTTTTTCGCCAATCCGCGGTTCCCTCCGGCGTACGCTGGACGCTGCAGTGCGTGATCCAGGGCCGAGAGTGGTCGTAAAACTGTACGCCGTTGTGAATCGAGCGAAGGTGACCATATGGGTCGCCCTCCAGGATGATCTTGGCAAAGCGCTCCCAATCGTCAACTGTCCTGCCCTTTATAAAGTCATACTCGTTCGCAAAAGACCACCATACGTTGCGGTAAGCTGAAAATCTTGCCGCAGCATACCGCAGATAAAGCTCGTTCTGTTCGGCGGTCATTGTCGAAAATCCCCAGCGGTCGTAGGGGTGGAAAAGGATGAGATCCGCTTCTATTCCCAGCCGCTGAAGCTCTAAAATGCACTTTTCGATCTGCCGGAAATGCTCCGGACAAAAGCGCGAAAAATCCCAATGGTTGCCCTCGGAATCGGGGCCGAAGTCCCAGATATTATCCTCATGCACTAACTTTCCGTCGACCGGGGTTCCTTCATAGGGGTATGACCGGGGCTCGCGGGCATTGTAACAGTAGCTTTTGGGAAACACGCAGAAACGGATTTTATTGAATGGCATACGGCCCAGCGTGTCGAGTGTCTGGGCAACCAGCGCATCGCTTTGCAGTTCCCAGACATAACAGGTCGTGCCGACCGGGTAGTATGGCGTGCCGTCGGCGTAAGCGAAGTGAAACGTGTTGCAAACCCTGACAGGACCATGATTTCCGGGGCCGGGAGCAGTTACAGAAAACTGTCCGGAAAAACTTTCATCGGAAAAATTTCCTGATACCGTAAAGCGGTAAACTCCCTCATACGACGGCATAAACCGCACTTTATAAACCCCGCCGTCGTAAAAACCCGCAACGGTTTTACACTCATGCGCGCCCTCAAATGTGGCGGTAATATGATAATCCGTATAAGGATTCCCCGCCGTAAGCCCCTCGCAGCAAAATTCAAACACACCCCATTTTTCGACCGATTCAGTGTACTTCATCGCAGCTCCTCCCAAATTTTTTTGATTATACCGCAAATATTGCTTCATTTCGAGAAAAAGAGAATTTGTCATTTATCCTTTTTGCTCTCAATGGCATGGATCGTACAGGAAAACCCTGCGATCATAGAAAAGATAATGCCAAATATCTCCGCTCCGTTCATTGCCGACCCTACAAAAATCCCCACCAAAGCCGAAATAAGCATAATGACGATGGAAACAATCGTTCTTACCATAATGTGTACCACCATCAATACTGATTTGTCAAACAGCAGCCCACTCGACAATCAACATTATACTACCCAAATGTGAAGAAATCTACTGTCCGTTAAGACGGCTGATCGAATGTTACTCCTTAAATCTCCGTCCATATTGAATAGAAAACGCCCCAGTGATTTATCACTCAGCGATAACGTGAATTGTAGTATAGCAGTTTATGTTCAGTACGATTGCAGGAACAAACGCTCCCGCATAAGCCGGTCAAAATAAAGTGCCCGTCTTCGATACAGCTGACACATTCCAGCCGCCGGAAACGGGCATTTGGTCTTACATTTTGGATTTCTAATTACCGCCACACCGCTAATGTTGTTGTCATGCTTTATGCGGTGTTGTCATTGCCAAGTATTATAACATATCATGGACAGGGCAGAAAGAACTGACTGAAATGCTTTCAAAAATTTTAAGGAAAAAAGGCCATAAGCTATTTATCTCTGATATATTCCATATTCCAACTGAAACGTAAATAGAAATGGCAGGGATATCCATATCCTGTCTGTAAATCTTTTTACAGAGCAAAGTTACTTTTGCTTCACAAAAAGTGATTGCACCATTTAATGATTTTGGCGTCAATCCCGCCATTTTTACCTTATCCCAATTCCTGCCGGAAACCGAACCTAACAGTACCAATGCCTGACGGTACTGTTCAGGATAGAAGCTGACGGTAAAAAAATCACCCGGCTCCTCAGCAGCCTTGCGGCCAGCGAAGAAACCGTAGTAAGCATGGGCAATTTCATCAGTCCGGCTCCATGTACCAGATTGTCGTGAAAGTTTCCCATCATGTGTTCCATGGTATGGGCGGAGGTACACATCATGTAGTATTCGGCAAATGTATTCGCCTATGCCATCATCTCGCGGACTTCCCTGTTGTCTCCGTCCGCAACGGCGCGGGGCAGATACTTCGCTACCAGCTCAATGGTTTTTAGCAGAAAAATCAATTCTTTAAATTCCTTCCAAGATTATATGCCGCCTGTAAATAGATAGAGCGTCCTGTCATTTCCGGCGTGCCGCAGCCTTTTCCCAATACCCTTCCCTTATCTTTCAGGTTCAGATACCGCACCAGCGTGTCATAATGCGATTCCAGCGCCTCAAACGTCCATGTGTCGTTATTCCATGCCACAGCCAGAAGCGCCGACTTCATATGCTTTCTCTGGATGCTGCTGTTAAAAGCACAGAACCGGTCGACCAGTGTTTTAAGCTGGGCGCTCATTCCGTAATAATAAAGCGGCGTCACAAACACCATCATGTCCGCGTCCAGTATTTTTTGCCTGATCTCATTTACATCGTCTTTTTGCACGCATGGTCCCTCATACCCACAATGGATACAGCCGATGCATGGGTGGATATCGGCATGGGCGGCATCGATCACCTGTACGCTGTGTCCCGCTTCCTCCGCTCCTTTGCGGAATTGCCCCGCCAGCATATTGGAAGACCCGTTTTTGTTGGGACTGCCTTCTAATATTACAATCTTCATAATGTATTCACCCACGCTTTCAATTCGTCTGTAGAAGGATTACCGTTCAATATCTTGCCCTCCGTGATTAACGTATCTGCCGCTACCGAGCCTTTTAATCCGTCCACTGCTTTTCCAAACCCGCTGCCGCCGGAGGTGGCGAACAATACGATCTTCTTTCCGGAAAAATCATAGCTTTCCAGAAAACTGTTGATGATCGTCGGCGCCACATACCACCAGATGGGGAACCCCAGCAGGATCGTATTATAAGCGCTGATGTCGGCGTCCTGGTCCGCCAGCGCCGGACGGCTGGATTTGTCATTCATCTCCACAGAACTGCGTGACTTCTTATCCATCCAGTTTAAGTCCGCCTGGGTGTAAGGCACGGCGGGCTTAATCTCATACAGATCCGCGCCTGCTGCCTCTGCAAGATTCTTTGCTGCCTTTGCGGTCGTCCCGCTTGCCGAAAAATAAGCTACCAATGTTTTACTCATGTCTGTTTCCTCCTGTTTTCATTTTATTTTTTCATATTTTTCTTTTTCACTCTATGCGCCAAATATGTCACTGCACTGTTTCAGATAATCCGTAATCTTCAGGTGCTGCGGGCAGGCACGTTCGCACTGTTTACATCCGATGCAGTCTATGGCACGGTGTCCCTCCGGTATGCTGGCGTAACGCTCTTTCGCCTGCGCTGTCTGCCCGTTTCCAATCTGTAAATTTGCCGCTGCAAAAATATCGGGGATCTGGATCTGTTTCGGGCATCCGTCCGTGCAATAGTGACACGCCGTACACGGAATTTCCGCCGAGCTGCCGAGAATCTTCTGCGCCTGCCGGATGATCTTCTGTTCTTCTTCATTCAACGGCTGAAAATTCTTCATATAGGAAAGGTTATCTTCCATCTGTGCCACACTGGACATTCCCGAAAGCACAGTAATAATCCCGTCCAGACTTGCCACAAACCGGATCGCCCACGAAGCCGGCGACATGTTGGGAGCGTACTCCTGAAACAGCTTTTTGACCGCCGCCGGAGGGTTCGCAAGCTTGCCGCCTTTCACCGGTTCCATAACGGTAATGGATTTTCCGTGTTTCCTCGCAACCTCATAGTTTGCACGGGACGATACATTCGGATCGTTCCAGTCGGCATAGTTGATCTGCAGTTGAACAAAGTCAACCTCCGGATGTTCGGTAAGCAGACGGTCGAGAAGCTGCGGACCGGCATGGAAAGAAAAACCGAAGTGCCGGATCAGTCCTTCCTCTTTCCTTTTCCTTACAAAGTCCCAGATATGGTATTGATCGTACTTTTTATAATTGTTCTCCATGAGCGCATGCAGCAGATAATAGTCAAAATATCCTGCCCCTGTACGTTCCAGGCTTTTATAAAACTGTCCCTGTGCCGCTTTCTCATTGGGAGCCATCATAAAAGCGTTAAGCTTCGTGGCAAGGGTGTAAGATTCCCTCGAATAGCGGTCAACCAGCGCTTTTTTGATGTCCTGCTCGGAGGAGCCGTAAACGAAAGCGGTGTCAAAGTATGTAAATCCCGCCTCCATGAACAGATCCACCATCTTTTTGACCTGCTCAATGTCGGTGCCGAGCATTTTCTGCGGCAGCCGCATCAGTCCGAAGCCCAGCTTCGGTGTTTCTTTTCCAAAATAGTCCGCCATAATTTGTCCTTCCTTCTACTTCATTTCTTTCTCCCAGCCACGGATCACATTCAGTTTCATCTCATCAGCGACAGACTCAAGCGTCCCAATCTCATCGGCAGTCAGCTCCACAGCCGCCGCTTTCGCCGCATCCTCGACCTGCGCGACCTTCGTCACGCCGATGATCGGAAGCGTGCCTTTTGCGATTGCCCATGCCACAGGGATCTGTGCAACCTTTACGCCATGAGAATCAGCAATGTCTTTCATAACAGCTACGATTTTTTCAATCTGCGGCAGGAGAGGATTATAGGTTCTTCCTCTTTCGGAATCTGCCGGAAGCGGATGAGCCGTATCATATTTGCCGGACAATGCTCCCTGCTCCAATACCATATAGGCAAAGAACGTAATATCATTTTCCCTACAGTAATCCAGAATGCCTGAGTCCTCAGAGGAACGGTTCAAAATACTAAAATGATTCTGTATCGCTGAAATCTTCAGTCCTTCCTTTGCCAAAATCTCCGCTGCCTCCTTGATCTCTGCGAGATTATGATTGGACAGTCCTATTTTTCCTATCTTTCCGCTCTTTGCAAGGGGAATCAGTTCTGTTACCCACTTCGGAGCGCCTACCGGATTGTGGATCCAATAGAAATCCATATAATCAGTCCCAAGCAATTCCGCGCTGGTGTTGAACATTTCCACAACTGCATTTTCCGCTTTCGGATTCGCACATTGAGGGGTAAACTTCGCCGAGATATAGTAGCTCTCTCTCGGCACAGTGCGTAAAAACCCGCCCAGCGTTTTCTCCGACGTGCCCATGCCATAGACAAACGCCGTATCCCAGAGATTCAGTCCTGCGTTCATTGCAGCGTCAAAGATCGGACGAAGCTCGTCTGCGCCAAGAGCTCCTCCAAAGGTTCCGTCGTTGCCCCAGGCCCATGCGCCCATTGCGATTTTGGGCATTGTTTTGTTTTCCTGTGTCATTGTAATATACCTCTACAGTCCTTTCATTTTATTTAGAATCCTTTTCTTCGTATGAAACAGTAAGCAGACATCAAATGATCAGTCCTATAAAAGCCCGGCTGCATTCGCACTATAAATTTGATTGACCAGTCCGGCATACTTCTCATTACTTTCAAAATGCTTTTTCTTCGCTATGATCACTTTTGCGGGCGAATGTGGAAAATCACTCCCGTAAACGATGTGTCTGTCATCCGCCACCATCCGCAGCATATCGAGTGCTACAGGTTCGGGATCTCCTGCGATATCGAAATAAAGATGCTTAAATTCTTCCTTCGCATCCACCGTTTCCATCATGCCCATAGATGCAAGGATGCCGGAAACACCCGTAAACCGCTGAAGCATATAAGGCAGGAAAGAACCGGTATGCGGCACCACAAACCGAATGTTCGGAAACCTTGTCATAATGCGGTGCGCGATCATATTTAAGACTGCTCTTGTGGTATCAGTCGGATATTCATAGAGAGCCGCTACCTTGCCGGTAATGACATTTTCCGGGCGCTGCCTTGCGCGGCAGGGGTGAATGATGACCAGCGCGTTTCTGCGGTCCAGTTCTTCCATCAGCGGATCAAAGGAAGGATCGCCTAAATATACCCCATTACTGTTTGTCACCACCTTGACGCCGACAGCGCCGAGCGTGTCTATTGCGTAGGTTGTTTCCTCTATGGCGCCGTCCACACAGGGTAGCGGGAGGACAGCGGCAAACGCAAATTTTTCCGGATGCTCCGCACACAGCTTTGCAGTGGATTCATTGATCCGGCGAGCGGCAGCACAGGATTTTTCATCATCCCCATTGTGGATATGCGGCGTCGGAACGGACAAAACCGTATAGTC